>CAKVAL010000020.1 GCA_934725085.1 uncultured Erysipelotrichaceae bacterium
AAAAAGTAAACTAAATCACCTATTGTGATAAATATAAATTCATTCACAATAGGTGACATTTTCGCTAAACCTTAACAGGGTTTTTAGTTGCATCATAGCCAAAATACTTATTAGAAAGCTCGCTTAAGCTGCCATCTTCTCTTAATTCTTCAATAATCTTATTAACTTCTTCGATTAAAGTCTTGCTGTAGTCACCCTTGCAAGAGGCAACAACTGTTTTTTCAGGCTCTGTTTCATCTACAATCTTGATGCCTGCATTATCGCCCTTTTCTCTAATATAATCATTAAATACTGATAAAGAATTAATTGTGCAATCCGCATCACCTCTTTGAAGTAATTGAATAGTATCCGCAAAAGTAGTTATATACTTTGTAGTTGCACCATATTCTTCACCCATTTGTGCATAACTAGAACCAGGTGAATTAGTATTAATCTTGCCCTTAATATCTTCAAATGACTTAATATCGTTGTTATCTTCTAAGACAATTAGAACTGTTTGATCATATAGATAAGGTGTTGAGAAATTAAAAGCTGCTGCTCTTTCTTCAGAATAAGTAATACCATTGATACCTAAGTCAAAAGAACCTGATTGAACACCAGCTAAGATTGAATCCCAGTCTGTTTCCTTATATTCAACTTTAACACCTAACTTATCCGCAATCATCTTACCAAGTTCTACGTCAAAACCAACTAATTCATTAGTTTCTTCATCATGATAAGTATATGGAGACCAGTCACCCTCAGTTGCTACAACTAGAGTTCCTCTTTCCTTAATAGTAGCTAATAAATCCTTCTTTTCCTCTTCTTCTTGTTGCTTACCACAAGCAGTTAAACTTAATAGTAAAGCCAATAACACAATAATCTTTTTCATTAAAAATCTCCTTCCACATTATTTATAAAACGTTTAATACGTTCATTCTTTTGATTATTAAAGAATGAATCGGTATCACTATCACAAATTACTTCACCCTCATCTAAGAAAATAATACGATTAGATACATTACGGGCAAAGGCCATTTCATGAGTTACCACTACCATTGTTACCTTTTCCTTAGCCAAGTCTTTCATAACCCCTAATACTTCATTAGTTAATTCAGGATCTAGAGAGCTTGTGGGTTCATCAAAATAAATAACTTCCGGTTTATAAGCCAAAGCACGAGCAATCGATACACGTTGTTGTTGACCACCTGATAAAGAGATTGGATAATAATCAAGCTTATCACCTAAACCAACTTTTTCTAGGGCACTTGTAGCTATTTCTCTTGCCTTTTGTTTATCTATCTTTCTAACAGTAACCAAACCTTCCATGACATTTTCTAAAGCTGTTTTATTTAAGAAAAGGTTATAGTTTTGAAACACAAAACCCGTTTTCATACGTAAAGCCGCTATATCACTTTTCTTCATATTAGCTAAGTCATATTCCTTGTCATCAAAAACCAAAGTGCCTTTATCAGCCTTAGCTAGAAAGTTGATACAACGTAAGATGGTTGTCTTACCACCCCCAGAAGATCCAAGTATCGCAATCACATCACCATCATTAATCTTAAAGTTGATGCCTTTTAAGACTTCGTTATCACCAAAGGACTTATGTAAATCTTTTACTTCAATCATCTAACACCTCCATAGAAGTTTAAACGCTTCTCAATTTTCTTTTGTGCAATAGATATAATTGAACAAAATAACAAATAAATAATAGCTGCTTCTAGATATAAGACAAATGGTTCAAATACTCTACCATTAACTATTTGAGCCTGTCTAAACATCTCCACAACTGTAATAGTTGATGCCATTGATGAATCTTTAATTAACGCAATAAAGGAATTCATTAAAGATGGGAAAGCTGTACGTAATGCTTGAGGGAGTATGATTCTCATCATAATTTGTAGATAATTCATACCTACACAATATCCAGCTTCCATTTGACCACTTGGTACCGCTTCTAGTGATGCCCTCATAGTTTCTGACATATAAGCACCCTCGTTTAATCCTAAAACTAAAATAGCACATACAATCGGATCTAGTTTTATACCTAAAGATGGTAAACCATAGAAGAAAATATATAGTTGTACGAGTAGCGGTGTACCTCTAACTATCCAAACATAGAATCTAGATAATGGAGTTAATACCTTTATATGGGCAAATTGAATAAAGGCTACAAGTACTGATATTAAAAAAGCTAAGATAAAAGAAGCTAGGGAAACAGGTATGGTTACCTTTAGTCCTAGTTCTAGTATTTTAGGAAAAGAGTTGATAATAATATTTATTAAACGTTCATCCATTTTTAATTCCTACCTTTTATATAGGCAATTCAAATTATATTTTCTATATCCTACCTTGTCAATAGGAATTAAATAACCTAAAATTATAGTATGTTAATATCAACAAAAGGAACTAACGCTATTAGAGCTTTAGTAGATATCGCTAAACATCAAGATGAATGTGAATACATCCCGCTTTCAGCCATTGCCACCAGATTAAATATTTCTAGAAAATATTTAGAATGTATCATGTGTTTATTGGCAAAGAATAAGATGGTTTGTGTATGTAAGGGTAAGTTTGGTGGTTATCGTTTATGTAAAAGTCCGGAAGAATATTCATTATTCGATATTTTAATTATTACCGAAGAAGAGTTTAAGACGAGTCCTTGTCATTGTGTTGATAAGAATGGTCAATGTGAAGAAAAAAGCTCATGTACAGTATTAAATACTTGTAATGAGCTTCATGAATTAATTTGTGATTATCTTAAAAATAAGACACTTAAAGACTTGCTTTAGAAGACAAAATTACCGTCTTTGAAGACAACAACTTCTTGTCCATCATAAGTTTCACCAATAATAGACATATCCTTACTGCCAAACATAAAGTCAACATGGTTAAGTGAATCATTACCACCTAATTTTAGTAATTCTTCACTGCTAATTTTTTCACCATCTTTAACAGTAGTTGGATAACATGCACCTAATGCTAAGTGACAAGATGCATTTTCATCAAACAATGTATCATAGAATAAGATGCCACTATTTGAAATAGGACTATCATAGGAAATCAAAGCAACTTCACCTAATGACTTAGAACCCTCATCAGTATCTAAGATAGTCTTTAATACATCTTCATTGTCTTCAGCTTTATAATCTACAACCTTACCATCTTTGAATGTTAATTCAAAAGAAGAGATTAATTTACCTCCATACGATAAAGGCTTAGTAGAACATACTCTACCATCAATATGGTAACAATCAGGCATTGTGAATACTTCTTCAGTTGGAATATTAGCGTTAAATGGTACCTTATACATACCGCTAGCTACTTCTTCACCACCTTGCCAGATATGATTCTTGATTAAGCCAACTGTTAAATCAGTACCTAAGCTGTTCTTAAAATGTAATGACTTAAAGTTATATTCATTTAATAATGCACAGTGTTTTGCCAACTCATCATCATGTTTCTTCCAGTTATCTACAGTTTCACCTACTTTAACACGAGACGTCATCAAAATAGCTTCCCATAAAGCATTCATAGCTTCTTCATCACTTAATTCAGGGAATACCTTTTTAGCCCAATTAAGCTCAGGATAAGCAACAATTGTCCATTGTCCTACTGAATTCATGAAGTAGTATTGATAGTCAGCTAAAGCCTTCATACGAGCCATTCTAGAGGCTTTGATTTTCTCTTGATCTAAGCCTTTTAAAAGGTCTGGATCACTACCGATAATTGCGATACGACAGTATCCTTCTTCAATTAAACTTGCTGTTTTTTCAACTTGCCACTTAGGGAATTTTTCTAAGTTTTCTAAAGACATATAAGTGTAGTCTAATAAGCTTTTAGCGTCATCATAATAGTCAAAAGAAACCTTAGCAGCACCGCATTTATAGGCTACTTCGCCGCATTTTCTAGCTAACTTATAAGCTTCAACAGGAGCACTGATAACAACTGTTTGGCCCTCTTGTACATTAACACCAATTTTTACTGCCAAAGCAGCATATTCTTCTAAAATATCTTCTCTAATTTCAAACATACACACTCTCCTAAATCATATATAAGTATATCGCAAGCCATTGTAAGACACTACCTGCAAGCACAAATACATGGAAAATTGAGTGCATGTATTTTACTTTCTTGCCTAGCCAATATAAAATTGCACCTAACGAATAAGAAATACCGCCTGCTAATATTAAATAGAAGGCATTAACTGATACATTGGCGATTAATGGTCTTACAAAGAATAACACACACCATCCTGATAATAAATGACACAATACTGATAATTTTGAGTATTTATCAACATCAATGGCGGTAAAGACAATGCCTACCACATTTACAGCTAAGGCACAAGTGAATAAAATCCAACCATAGATTCCCTGAACTCCTAGTATTGCGACTGCTGTAATACTACCGAGTACTAATAAATAAACATCACAGTGATCAATTACTCTTAAGACTATTTTTCCTTTTAGTCTAGGAGATAGACCATGGTAGATACACGAAATGATATATGTAATAAACATAAAGGTTCCATATACCGCCAAAACTACAAAACATAATGCCGTATTTTTATCATGAGCCGCTTTAACTATCATCAAGACAAGGGCAACAATCGAAAAGATAGCACCTAGTCCATGAGTTATTGCGTTAGTTATTTCTTCACCTAATGTATAATCAGGGATTCTAATTTTTTTAGCCATAATAGACCTCCATATACTGTTATTGTATATTACAAACAAGACTAATATTTATTAAAAAACCCTTTTTGGTTACTTATCTAAAATTGACCAAAAAGGGTTTAATACACAATTAATAATTTAATTAAAAATTATGATTACATCTTTTCAGGAGCTTCGATACCTAATAATTCAAGACAATTCTTTAGAGTAATCTTAGTAGCTTCTAATAGACATAAACGTTCATTCATTAATTCAGGTTGAGTCTCATCGATAACCTTGCAAGAACCATAGAATGAATGGAAGTAACCAGCAAGCTTTTGAGCATAGTTACATAACTTGTTAGGACTTCTATGAACAGCACAATCATTTACTGTATCAGTAAATTCATTGATATGCTTCAATAAGTCAGTTTCCTTAGCAGTATTTAGTAAAGTATATTCAGCTTGTCTATGGTACTTTGGAGCATTCTTAAGAATTGAACAAATTCTAGCATAAGCATATTGTACATAATATACTGGGTTATCGTTTGTTTGTGATCTAGCTAAACCTAAGTCAAAGTCAAATTGAGTGTCTAGTGCTCTACATAAGAAGAAATATCTTGCTGCATCAACACCAACATCATCACATAATTCTCTGATAGTAACAGCATTACCTGTACGCTTACTCATCTTAACTTCTTCGCCATTTTCAACAAGTCTTACCATTTGAATTAAGTCTACTTCAAGAGTGCCCTTAGGATAACCTAAAGCAGTTAGAGCAGCTTGCATACGAGGAATATAACCATGGTGGTCTGCGCCCCAAAGGTTAATAAGCTTGCTGTAGCCTCTTTCAACCTTATAAATGTGGTTAGCGATATCTGGTGTTAAGTATGTATAGAAACCATTTTGTTTTCTTAATACACGGTTCTTATCATCACCAAATTCAGTAGACTTGAACCATAAAGCTCCGTCTTCTTCATAAGTTAGACCCATTTCTTCCATCTTAGCAACAGCCTTAGTTACACGATCCTCGGCAACTAACTTAGCTTCTGAAATCCAAGAATCGAATTCGCAACGATAGTATTCAAGGTCTAAACGGATTCTTTCCATTTCTAAACGTTCGCCTTCTTCTTTAAAGTAAGCTAACATTTCTTCTCTTGGTGCATGCAACCACTTGTCACCATCAGCTTCTCTAATTTTTAAAGCAACATTCTTAACGTCTTCACCTTGGTAACCATCTTCAGGAATTTCAAAGTCAAGACCATAACTTTCTCTATAACGAGCTTCAATTGATAAAGCTAGCATGTCCATTTGGTTACCAGCATCATTGATGTAGTATTCTCTTAATGGATCAAAACCAGCAAACTTCATAATACGAGCAGTTGAATCACCCCAAGCAGCACCACGTGCATGTCCTAAGTGAAGAATACCAGTAGGGTTAGCACTTACATACTCGATTAAGTATTTCTCGCCCTTACCGAAATCGCTCTTACCATAATCTTCGCCTTTATCAAATACTGTGTTAATTACATCTGCAATAGCACCTTTCTTCATCCAGAAATTGATAAAACCAGGCATCGCAACTTCAACATGATCAATAACATCATCAGTTAGGTTTTCCTTTAATTCATTAGCAATATCGAATGGTTTCTTCTTTAATAACTTTGCTAAACGCATAGCAATGTTGCTAGAGTAGTCACCGTTGGCATTGTCACGAGGAATTTCAACCATAACTAATCCTTCTACTGAATCAAGGTCGAATGTCTTTTTTACTGCGTCACTAATAACGCTTACTAATTTAGTCTCTATCTTATTCATACTTAAGATAATATCATAATCAATTTTTATTGTTAAGTGAAAATTATGCCTATAAATAAAGCATTATATGTATATTTGTCTTCTTTGGCACTTTTTTATCATTCCATAAGAAAAGGCCTTCAATTAAGAAGACCTTTTACAATTTTTTTAATAATTAGGAAATTTCAATTTTTAATGAATGATTACATTACTAACATTGCAACTGTTAGGATTACAGCTGAAGATAACATAATCATTAAGATACAGTTACGTACCCACTTTAACCAAGTGCTATATTCAACCTTAGCGATTGATAGACCACCCATAACAACACCAGAAGTTGGAGTGAATAGGTTGATAACACCTGAAGCAGCAGAGAAGATCATTACCATTACAGCTGGGTTGAAACCGATTTGAGCAGTTAGAGGACCCATGATACCCATAGAAGCACTTGCTAAACCAGAAGTTGATGGGATCAAGAATGATAATAATAAGTATAGTAAGTAAGATAGTGGAGCATAAACGAATGCTGGAACACCTCTTAAGAAGTTAGCAGAAGATTGTAGGATAACTTCACCTAAACCAGTAGAGAATAGGATTACAGAAGCACCACGAGCAACTGCGATAATTAATACTACAGAAATGATATCAGCAGAACCAGCGATGAAAGCGTCAACGATACCCTTTTCACCAAGACCGCCGATTAAACCGATAACGATAGCACTCATGAAGAACCACATTGCTAAGTGACCAAACCACCAGAAGCCTAGAGGGTCACCAGTTAAGAATGCAGACCAACCGAATACAGCTTCATGCCATTCTTCACCGAATAAACCATCCCAAGGGATAACTGATAGAATCATTACTACGAATGTTAATGCGAAGATAATTAGAACAGCTTTTTGTTTACCAGTTAGCTTTTCATCTTCAGAAGTATCACCTTGAGCATAATGTTCCATCATAGCTTCAGTTTCACCAGCAGATAAGATAGAACCCTTTTCGTTTTGAACTTTCTTAGCATACTTCATAACATAAGTTACAGCAATTGCATAAGAAACAACTAATAAGATAATACCTAGTAACATTACATTACCTTGGTTTACTTCAACACCAGTAGCTACGATAGCATCAGAAGCGATACCTGTAGCGAATGGGTTAACAGTTGAACCTAGACAACCGATACCAGCACCTAATAAGATAGTTGCAGCACCAACGATTGTATCGAAACCAGCAGCAACCATTGTTGCACAAATTAGAGCATAGAAACCTACAGTTTCTTCACACATACCGTATGTAGAACCACAGATTGCGAATACAGCCATCAAAATTGGAATAATTCTGATTTCTTTACCCTTAAGTTTCTTAACAAGTACACGGATACCTGTGTCTAATGCGCCAGTCTTTGTAACTACGTTTAAGAAGCCACCCAACACTAGAACGAAGACACATACTTCAATTGCATCTTGGAAACCATTAAATGGTGCCATAACAACGTCTGCTAAAGTAGCAGGATTCTCAACTCCAGGAACGAAGTGAGAAATAATTGCTAATGCAATGATGATTAGTAGAAGGATACTAAATGATGTAATACCACCCTTCTTCTTTTTCTTTTCAGACATATTTTCCCCTCCTTATATCTAAAAGATTATTTATGAATTACAGTACCAGTCTCGCCCTTTAATGCAGCCTTCGCTTTTTCAAGAGAAGTGATTAATGCTTGACCGTTTTCTGTATTTTCAACATATTCTAGACAAGCTTCTACTTTTGGTAGCATACTACCTGGGGCGAAGTGTCCTTCAGAAATATATTGTTTAGCCTCAGCTACAGTCATTTCAGCTAAAGCTTTTTGGTCAGGTTTATTAAAGTTGATGCAAACGCGATCAACAGCTGTTAAGATTACAAGCATATCTGCATGTAAATCTAAAGCAAGTTTTGATGATGCTCTATCCTTATCGATAACTGATGCAACACCTTCGTATCCATCATCAGATTCAACAACTGGGATACCACCACCACCAACAGTAACAGTTACAAATCCTGCTTCTGTTAGCTTTTCAACTACATCTAATTCAACAATTCTAACTGGTTTTGGAGAAGGTACAACTCTACGCCATCCTCTACCAGCATCTTCTTTAAAGATGTAACCTTTTTCAGCCATGATAGCTTTTGCATCTTCTTCAGAATAGAAAGCACCAATTGGCTTAGTAGGATTTTCGAATGCCTTATCGTTCTTATCAACGACAACTTGTGTAACCACTGTTACACATTCTCTGTTTAAATGACGCTTATTTAATTCACGTCCAATTGCTTGTTGTAAATGATAACCAATGTAGCCTTGAGTCATAGCACCACATTCTGGGAATGGCATAGCTGGAGTCTTACCGCCGTTGTTAGCAGAATATTCCATAGCTAAGTTAATCATACCAACTTGTGGACCATTACCGTGACCTACGATAACATCGTATCCTTCTTCGACTAAGTCTACGATTGTTGTAGCAGTGTTTTTAACTAGAGCTAATTGCTCTTCAGGGGTATTGCCTAAAGCATTACCCCCAAGAGCGATTACTAATCTTTTTTTAGCCATTATTATTTAAGAGTTGCATACATAACAGCCTTGATTGTATGCATTCTGTTTTCAGCTTCGTCGAAGACCTTAGATTGTTTAGATTCAAATACTTCATCTGAAACTTCCATCTCTGTCAAGCCGAACTTGTCATAGATATCCTTACCGATTGTAGTCTTTAAGTCATGGAATGAAGGTAAGCAGTGCATGAAGATTGCTTCTGGATCTGCATTAGCCATAACCTTAGCATTAACTTGATAAGGAGATAATAACTTAATTCTTTCTTCCCAAACTGAATCAGGTTCACCCATTGATACCCAAATATCAGTATAGATTACATGAGCACCCTTAGTTGCAGCTTCAACATCTTCAGTTAATGTAACTGTAGAACCATGTTCAGCAGCAAGCTTCTTGCATTCTTCAACAAGTTCAGGGTTTGGCATTTGCTTAGCTGGACCACAAGCAGTGAAGTTTACACCTAACTTAGCACAAACAACCATTAATGAGTTACCAACGTTGTTACCAGCATCACCCATGAATACAAAGTTTAAGCCCTTTAATCTACCGAAGTTTTCTTCGATTGTTAACATATCAGCTAACATTTGAGTTGGGTGGAATTCAGTTGTTAAACCGTTCCAAACTGGTACACCAGCGTTTTCAGCTAATTCTTCTACGATGCTTTGAGCGAAACCACGGTATTCGATACCATCGTACATTCTACCTAATACTCTAGCAGTATCTTCGATAGATTCTTTCTTACCCATTTGAGAAGAACCTGGATCTAGGTAAGTTACACCCATACCTAAGTCACGTCCTGCAACTTCGAATGAACATCTAGTTCTTGTTGAAGTCTTTTCGAACAATAATACAATGTTCTTACCTGCAAGATACTTATGAGGTGTGTTAGTTAATTTTAAGTTTTTGAATTCTTTTGATAATTTAATTAGATATTCGATTTCTTCTGTAGTGAAATCTAGCAATTTTAAGAAATTGCGTCCGCTTAAGTTTACTGGCATAATTTAATCTCCTTTAAATAATAATGTTTTTAATTTTTTTAATTAGTCCTCACGGATTAGAGGCATTGACATACATCTAGGGCCTCCACGACCTCTTGATAATTCAGCACTTGGCATAGTTAATACCTTTAAGCCATAGTTACGTAATACTTCGTTGGTTACATCGTTTCTTTCATAACATACAATAACACCTGGAGCGATACATAATGTGTTAGAACCATCATTCCATTGTTCTCTATCAGCTGCGATTGGGTCGCCACCACCACATTGGATTAGAGTAACCTTTTCAACACCTAATGCTTCTGCTAGAACTGTTTCTAGTTCAGTAGTCATCTTTTCAACCTTGATAGTACCTTCAGCTTCACCCTTAGTAATCTTAAATACTTCTAGAGGTCCTAAGATTCCTGGGTGGATAGTGAACTTATCAACATCGATTTGTGTAAATACTGTATCTAAGTGCATGAATGCTCTTGATACTGGGATATTGAATGCTAAGATAGTTTCAATCTTGCAATCAGGATTAGCAAATACCTTATGAGCAAATAGATCGATTGCATCTGGTTCTGTACGTTGAGAAATACCGATAGCTAATGTAGTTTCATTTAAGTTAAGGATATCGCCACCTTCGATGTGGAATGGATCATACCTATCATACCACTTGCTTACAAGACCCTTGAAATCTGGATGGTAATCGAATACATATTCAGCATAGATTGTTTCTCTATTTCTTGTTTCAGAATACATCTTGTTTAGAGATACACCATCACCAACTGAACCAAATGGGTCACGAGTGAAGTATAGGTTAGGCATTGGTTTAACAAGCATCTTGTTACCGCCATCAACTAAGTCAACTAAAGAGTTATTAACATCATAATCGATTTCAGCAAGGTTAACACCTTCCATAGTCTTTAATACTAATTCCTTATTGTCTTCAATCTTGTTATAGAAATCGAACAACATTTTGTGCCAATGTTCAGTCTTGATGTTAGCTTCGCTAATGAATTGGTGTAAGAATTTTTCCCTAACAGATGAATCAGCATCAAATACTTCAGCAACTAAATCTTCTAGGTAAACTACTTCAACACCATTGTCCCTTAAAATTTTAGCAAATGCATCGTGTTCTTCTTGAGCAACCTTTAAGAATGGAATATCGTCGAATAATAATTCGCCAAGTGTATCTGGTGTAAGATTTAATAATTCTTTACCAGGTCTGTGTAATAATACTTTTTTTAGTGGTTTAATTTCACTAGTTACATGAATACCTTTCATTTTTAATTTTTTACCTCTCACTATTCTTTTTTTGAAAATCACTGCGTCGGGTGTTAAGCGCTAGCGCCCTATGCTACAAGATATAATGTTCGCGACCAATATATCTTGTTATTTCCTTTTTTATAAAAAAAGCACATCGATTTATAGGAAATCCTTTAAAAGTTATAGAAATACTTCCCTAATATCGTGTGCTGTTTTTAGCTATTTCATGTAAATAAATACGCCTGTTCCTCATATGTCTATATAATACCATTCCCCTAAATTTTTGCAAGCGTTTACATTCAACTTTTTTGTTAAAGAATTCTTGCTAAAAATCCCCATTTTTTAACAATATTCAAAAAGTGCCCTAAAAATGAATATTAAAATCCCATCAACTTGTTCAAATAAGTTTAAAAAAATTTTTTAATTTTTTTTAAAAAAAATTATTCACTTTTAAATATACATTTTTTTGTACTGATTTATAGTATTTTTTACTTAGACTTTATTTTTCGTATTTTACTTTTGTTTAACAAAACAAATGGATCACTAACAAAAATATAAGTCCATACATGCAATATTTTGCTTGTTAGTATTAAGCCAACTTTTGTCTAGAAAAGTAAAAAATCTATTGAAATTTATCAATCACTATAGTAATATAGATATGCGTTAAGGAAATGTCCTCGTAGCTCAGTGGATAGAGCATTCGCCTTCTAAGCGAACGGTCGGGCGTTCGAATCGCCCCGTGGACGCCACTTATTAAATTAATACCCAATTGGGTATTTTTTTTTATACTATTTAACTTGTGCATCATCAATAAACAATTTAAGATTTTTGTAAATATATATTGAAATATGTTGCCACATTTGGTATATTAATTGAGTACACAAAATGTCCTCGTAGCTCAGTGGATAGAGCATTCGCCTTCTAAGCGAACGGTCGGGCGTTCGAATCGCCCCGTGGACGCCACTTATTAAATTAATACCCAGTTGGGTATTTTTTTTATTTCTATAATCAAAAAAAGCTATTCAACTTAATGAATAGCCATACTTTATGTATTTCTAGTCTCAGTAACCTGGTTAGATTCATTAGGAACACTACCAAATATACTAAACGGTAAAGTAAGAAAACCAACACAACCTCTAAGTAAAATCATAATAATCATATAAGTGATTATTAGTCTAAACAAAGAGAACCTAGGTCTTCTATAAGTCCTATAGTAATAATATTGGTTATTACCATTATTATTAGTTCTATTAGTATTTTGGTAATACTGTTGTTGTTGAGCCTGCCTAAAAGCCTCCCTAAAGAACTCTTCAAATTCAGCATTATCATAATATTGATAAGAACTCTGATAAGAAGAATTATTATAAGGATTACTATAAGCCTGCTGTTGACGATATTGATCAGGATTCTTAATCTGATCATATGCCGCATTAACTTCCTTCATCTTTGCAGCAGCAGCCGCATCACCCGGATTTAAATCTGGATGATATTTCTTCGCCAACTTACGATAAGCCGCCTTTATTTCATCTTCACTTGCATCTCTTGAAACACCAAGAACTGTATATGGATCTTGCACTTATTAAGCCTTTCTATCAAACTTAGTACCACACTTATTACATGTAATAGTTATATTACCAGACCCTCTAGGTACCCTTAGATGAGTCTTACAATTAGGACAATCAAAGAAACGATATTGTTTAGCTTGTTTTATACGAGTAATAATATATTTCTTCTTACTTTCATATTTATTAGACTCGCTTCTTCTTTTATAAACGTTCTTTGAAAACATTCTAAAATAGGTATAAACAATCAATACCCATATAATTATTGTAACAATTAATCGTGCATAACCACGAAGAAATAAATTAACGACAATCAAAAAGATAACTAGATAAGATAAATCCCTACCTAACACATCAACACCATTACGGCCATACATCACTTTATATAGCCAGTTTCTAATTTTATTTTTCATAATAAACAGTATATGACTAATTTGTGAAAAATAACTGAATTTTTAATGCTTTAGCACATTATTAGCATTATAAAAGGGGCAACCAAAGCTGTCCCTTTATTAATATTTCTAAAAAGTTAATTAGCGATTATAGGCTAGCTAAGTACTTAATAGTTCTTACCATTTGAGATGTGTAAGAGTTTTCGTTATCATACCAAGAAACTACTTGAACTTGGTAAGTATCTTCATCAATCTTAGCAACCATTGTTTGGTTAGCATCGAATAATGAACCGAATCTCATACCAACGATATCGCTAGAAACTAGCTTTTCTTCAGTATAACCGAAAGATTCGTTAGCAGCAGCCTTCATAGCAGCATTGATACCTTCAACAGTAACGTCAGTACCCTTAACTACAGCATGTAATAATGTTGTAGAACCTGTAGGAGTTGGAACTCTTTGAGCAGCACCGATTAACTTACCGTTTAATTCAGGAATTACAAGACCGATAGCCTTAGCAGCACCTGTTGAGTTAGGAACGATATTAACAGCACCAGCTCTAGCTCTTTGAACATCACCCTTTCTTTGAGGACCGTCTAGAATCATTTGGTCACCAGTGTAAGCATGAACAGTAGTCATGATACCTGAAGAAATTGGAGCATAGTCATTTAATGCCTTAGCCATAGGAGCTAAGCAGTTTGTTGTACAAGAAGCTGCAGAGATAACATGATCATCAGCAGTTAATGTTTCATGGTTTACATTGTAAACGATAGTTGGAAGATCGTTACCAGCAGGAGCAGAAATAACAACTTTTCTAGCACCAGCCTTGATATGAGCTTCAGCCTTAGCCTTAGAAGTATAGAAACCTGTACATTCTAATACTACATCTACATTTAATTCACCCCAAGGTAATTCTTCAGCCTTAGGATTAGCATAGATTGTAATTTCCTTACCATCAACAGTGATAGAACCAGGAACCTTTACAGTCTTGCCATCTTCTTCCATAACTGCTTCCTTGTAATCTACAGTGTGCTTGTTTTCACCAAACTTACCACAGAAACCACCTTGAGCAGAATCATACTTTAATAAAGTAGCTAACATCTTAGGAGATGTTAAATCGTTGATAGCAACTACTTCATAACCTTCAGCATCAAACATTTGACGGAAAGCTAGACGACCGATACGGCCAAATCCATTAATCGCAACTTTAACAGCCATTTTAAAAATTTCCTCCTTATAAATTGCACTAATATTATACACTAAAACATAGCGTAATATACACAAATTAAAAGGCCACCTATATATAGATGACCTAAAATTCAATTTAATTATTTAACAACAGAAATTGAAGTTACATGAGGGTTTGCACCTTCATACCAGTATAAGAAACCTTCAACATCAATAATTGTACCAGCAGTTAAATCCTTACCTGTCATATATACTTCAGTATCTGGACTAGTTAAGTAGTTTTCAACACAAAGATTAATTTCTGTATCACCTAACTTACAAGTAATATATAAGTCTGGATCATATTCAGAATCCTTAGTAGTTACTTCTACAACCTCAAGACCCTTAATTGCAACCTTTTGATTCATATATTCAGCTAACTTTTCGCTATCAGCAACAACATCAGTCACATCCTTAGCCTCAAAAGTCTTAGTTTCGCCTAATACTTCAACAGTAGCGTCCATGATTTCAACCTCACCAGCCCATTCAGCCTTAACACCAGTAACCTTAACTAAAGTACCTTCCTTGATTGAATCAGCAGTTTCCTTGTCCATCTTAGCTTCATATACAAAATAACCACCATCTTTATCCATACCATATAAAGTCATAACGCCTTGGCCATCTTTTTCCCACCAAGCTTGATGAGCTTGAACATACATAAGAACTTCTACTTCAGCATCAACATCAGCAGCCATGAAACTTGCATAATCATCCTTAGCAGTAACTTCAACAACATCGCCACCGTTAGTTGGACCATCAGTATTGTTATCGTTTTCATCCTTACCACATGCAGTAAGACCAAAAACCATAAGTACTGATAACATAATAGTTAATAGTTTTTTCATTTTAACTCTCCTTTTGTTGTACTACCTACAACACGGGTATTATATCACCTTACCCACACATATATGCAAACACACAAGTGTAAAATACTAAACACTTTCACACTTTTGATTAAATATTAGACATTCACACCCCCATTTGTCCATTGTTAGTAAACACATTCAACATTAACCTAAAAACAAAAAATTAACTAAGCACCCCGTAATACTTTCTAAAACATTTCTTTGCCAATACATCATTAACAGGATGTAAAAAAAGAATGTCGTAATAAATACGGCTGTAACATTCCTTGGGCAATACTATTAGACCCAACATCAGCCTGTAACCTACACTGCACAGGATGTTGGACAGCTGAATACGGTCACAAATTAAATCTGGCTTATGATGAAATGAAAAGACTTACTATTATCGTGCCACTAAACTACTATTTGTCATGGACTTTCAAAACAATGCTGATAGAAATTATTTTATCTAAATCAATATGAAAATAATTATACTAATTTCTTCTGACGAAGTTAAAATATATAGGATAGAAAGGACATCTTACTATGGAAAAAGTATTATTGATAAACGACCTATCATGTATTGGAAAATGTTCCCTAACCGTATCTATTCCCATCATATCAACATACGGAATAGAAACAATTCCCCTTCCAACCTGCATCCTATCTAATCAAACATATTTTAAAGATTATTTAATTAGTGACTGTAGTAAAGAAATAGAATCTTTCACAAAACTATGGACTAAACAAGATATTAAACTTAATACTGTCTATACAGGCTTTTTCAATAGTTATAAACAAATAGACTATATCTGTGACTATCTAAAAGATAAAGAAGTAAAAATATTTGTTGATCCCGTACTAGGCGATAATGGTAATCGTTTTAAATGTTTTGATGACAATTACCAAAAATCATTAAAAAAATTAGTAGACATGGCTGACTACATCAGCCCCAATCTTACAGAAGCCTGTTTATTAACCAACAGTAATATCAATGAAGATCCAGTAGAAATCATCAAGAAGTTTAATAATAAAAAAGTAGTTATTACTTCTATCCATAAAGATGATAAGATCGGTTATCTTGTAAAGGATGATGATGAAATCTTCCACATCCTAAACAACAAAGTAAAAGATGAACTACATGGAACAGGAGATGTTTTTGCCTCATTCTTATGTGCCAAGATGATACAAACTAATAATTTCAGTGAAAGTGTTATTCATGCCGCTAAAAAGACAAATGATTGTATAACAGCCACCCTAAAAGAAAAAGGCCATAGTATCTACGGCCTTAACTATGAACAAGTTATTTAACTTCAACAACCCATCCATCAGGTGCTTCGACAGCACCTTTTTGAATACCTAACAACATATCTCTTAACTTATCAACAATAGGACCTGTCTTAAATTCGTATTCTTTGTCATTATAAGTAATACTGCCAACAGGAGCGATAACTGCAGCCGTGCCACATAAGCCACATTCCACAAAATTATCAAGCTCATTAATATTAATTGGTCTTTCTTCTACTTCAAGATTCAAATAATGTTTCGCAACATAAAGAATACTCTTTCTTGTGATAGATGGAAGAATACTATCTGACTTAGGTGTAACTACCTTATTATTCTTATCAATAAACAAGATATTAGCGCCGCCTGTCTCTTCAATATATGTTCTACTTGCACTATCTAAATATAAATTCTCATCATAGCCTGCTTTATGTGCACAAACATAAGGACGAAGTGACATAGCATAATTTAAACCAGCTTTAATATTGCCAGTACCATGAGAGGCTGCCCTATCATATGAAGATACAAACAATTTCTTTAAAGCCTTATCACCTGCAAAATAAGGACCTACAGGAGAGCCAAAGATTCTAAATTCATATTCACTTGCTGGTTTAACCCCTAAAATTGGATCAGTGCCAAATATATATGGTCTTAGATACAGACTAGCACCACTACTATATGGTGGCACATAGTCCATATTAGCCTTAACCACTTCCTTGACCGCATCCACAAAACGCTTTTCATCGTATGGCGGCATCTGCATCATTTCAGCAGAATCATGCAACCTTCTAGCATTCATATCCGGTCTAAACAAAACAACACGATTATCAACTGTTCTATAAGCCTTTAAGCCCTCGAATACTTGACCACAATATTGAAGTATTGCCGCACTCTCATTTAAAACGACATTTGAATTATCACTTAAACAACCATCATCCCACTTGCCATCTTTATATTTAGCTACAAAACGATAAGGAATTTCATGATAACTAAAGCCCAATGTTTTATAATCAATGTTTTCCATAAATCATTACCTAGAAATCTGTATCAAAGAACAATTTCTCATAACTTGGATAAGGAAGATTATCAATAGAAATATAATGTTCCATCTTATCTGCGGTCTTTCTTAATTCTTCAGTCAAAGGAATAACCTTCTTTAAAATATGCATACCCTTTTCTAAGAAACTTGCTTCATCTAGTGACGCTTTTAATTCATCCTCACTTTGACCCGCAAGTAAAGAACACTCATCAATGAAAGTAGACAACTTCTCAGCCCTTGTTCTCATTGAAGAAGACATATATTCATTACCTGAAGTAGTAATGAAATTTAATTCTTTAATAGCTGAAGGAATAATATTTTGATAAATCATCGCAGTCAAAGTTCTAATCTCAATACTTCTTACATGAACATAAGACTCATACATGATTTCACTTCTTGCCATGATTTCTTTTTCAGTATAAACACCATATTTCTCAAAAGTAGAAATACAATCCTTATCGCTAAAACACTTAATAGATTCAATGAAAGTAGGAACATTAGGAAGACCTCTTCTTTCAGCCTCCTTAACCCACTCACCACTATAACCATTACCAGAGAAAACAATTCTTTTATGTTTCTTATACATAGAAGCGATAATGTCTAAAGCTTTTTCTCTTACATCCTGTCTGTTCTTTACCTTATCTAATTCATCAGCTATTTCATCCAATACCTTAGCTAAAGAAGTATTTATAACAGTATTCAAGAAAGAAGCATTCATACTTGAACCTAACATTCTAAATTCAAACTTATTACCAGTAAACGCAATAGGAGAAGTACGGTTACGGTCTGAATTATCCTTTGGAAGATTCTTAATAGTAGACATGCCAAATTCCTTTAAACCAGACTTAACATAACTTTGAGGCTTTTTACCAACAATAGAATCAAATACACCCTCAATCACATCACCCAAATAAACAGACACAATGGCAGGAGGAGCTTCATTAGCACCTAATCTAAAGTCATTACCAGCATCACTTGAAGCCAATCTAATTAAAGTCGCATTATCATCAATTGCCTCTAGAAGTGCCCCTGTAAACAACAAGAAACGTACATTATTATGAGGATCCTTACCTGGATCAAATAAGTTTTGACCATCATCAGTAACTAAAGAATAGTTATTATGCTTACCAGAACCATTTACTCCATCAAAAGGTTTTTCATGTAGTAAACAAACCAAATTATGTTTCAAAGCTACCTTTTGTAAGATATCCATCATCATCATATTTTGATCAATTGCCACATTCAAACTAGAGAAAATAGGAGAAATCTCAAATTGACCAGGAGCCACTTCATTATGTTCCGCCTTAGCATACACGCCAAGATTCCACAGTTCCTTATTTACTTCTTCCATATAATCATTAACTCTTTGAGAAATAGAACCAAAATAATGTTTCTCTAACTCTTGACCCTTAGGAGGCATAGCACCTAATAATGTTTTGCCTGTTAAATACAAGTCTCTTCTTTGATAGAAAGTAGCCTTATCAACCAAGAAATATTCTTGTTCCAAACCAACACATGGAATAACTCTTTTAACTGTCTTATCACCAAAACTATTAACAATCCTACTAGCCGCATCACTCACTGCATCAATAGACTTAAGTAAAGGCCCCTTAGTATCTAATGATTCACCAGTATATGAAATAAAGACAGTTGGAATATATAAAACATGGCCCCTAATAAATGCAGGAGATTCAACATCCCAATATGTATAACCACGAGCTTCAAAGGTTGCTCGTAGGCCACCACTTGGAAAACTAGAAGCATCAGGTTCATCTTTAATCAAAGACTTTCCTGAAAACCTACAAATAGGAACTCCATCTTTTTCTTCAATAAAAGAATTATGTTTCTCAGCAGTAGAACCAGTCAAAGGATGAAACCAGTGGGTATAGTGAGTACAATGGTGTTCAAGCGCCCAATCCTTCATTTCGTGAGCAATCGCATCAGCAATCTCTATCTCTAGTGGTGTCTCATGATCTCTTGCTTCCTTAAACTTTCTAAATACAGGAGATGGTAATCTTTTTGCCATTTCACTTTCACTGAATAAACATGAACCAAAATCTTTGAAATCGTATTCCATAATCAATACCTTCCTCTTAATATAGGAAAAATTTTATTACTTCATCTATTAAAAAACAATATTTTTTAGAAATATTTGATTTTTTTCACATAAATTACACATTTATTTCAATATTTTTGACAAAAAGTTGAATTTATAAAAATCATTGATTATTTTTATGTTTATGTTATATTGTAGATGAAGGCATTGCGCCTTAGATGGTGAAATTCCAATCTCGGACTGGTTCTCTGGGGTTCCCTGCTTGCGAAGGGACGTAAAATATATGCAAGAAATGCGACGAGAGGCCTGCGACTGTACGGAAGTGGATGAACCGAATAAAGAACGAGCTCCTGTTAAGGAGTTTTTTTATGTGCATAAGTAACGATAGTTATCAACATTTTGTGGAAAACTATCCGTTTTTTTCTGGTTATTCCCAAGTTATTCCCATATTTACGTCAAAGTATTTCTTTATCGAATTTTAAGCTGTATATTTAACGTACGCTATGAATTCTTTTATTTCTATCCAAAATTATTATTTAGAAACATTATGTTATAAAAACTTTGTATTCCAAACCGAAGTTGGACAATTGGTTTTAAAATTCACAGAAGCTAATTTCGCTCATTTAATAGGATTGCATCACTTCGATGAAAAATTAAAAGGAAATTATGCCTGGGACAAAATTAGAAACGAAGAGATCGACATTAAAATGATTAAAAAATTGAATCAAACAAAATTTAAAACAATTTTGTTGCCAAGAATAGAAACAATGTACAAGATTAACAATATTTTCATTCACAGTAAAGTTGTTAAAAAATTCAAACAAACTACTTCAAATGCTTTTAATTGTGATTTGGTTTTTTATAACAAAGAAGAGAAAGTTTACTATGTTGTGACATTTTTTATCGATAAATCAACAAAGCTGTACTGTAGCGCTGCATCATTTCTAAAATTTCATCAAGGTGATTTAAATGTTATGAAATATATCAACCCAAACAACCCTGAAATAGCGATTTATAGTTTTCAAGTCACAAAAGAAGAAGCTTATAACGATATTGATTATTCTAAATATTATGGCTTAAAATAAGCCAAATAATTATTCATAGCTATATAATAAATATTGTTAATATACAGTTTCTCGCAGGTAGTAAACATAAGTATATTAATCTTCATTAGCGAGTCTCACAGGTAGTACAAGCCATGATAACGCCGATTACTCGGCTTTTTCTTTTACCATAATCAAAAAACGCACAAAAAAAGTGAACCAATTAAATCGATTCACTAGTTTGTAGACCAAGTCTACCTCCGTCACAAGTATTGTAACAAATATATTATTTAAATCCCAAATAAATAGAATTATAGATATCAGAAGCTATTAAACTATCTTCACCATACATCTTACTAGCTTCATCACCCGCAAAACCATGCAAAGCTACAGCCTGGCATACCTTATCCAAATCTAATTTCTTTAAAGATAAGCCTGCGATAATACCACTTAAGACATCACCACTACCAGCTGTTGCCATACCGCTATTACCATATAAAGATAAATAATAATGATTCTTGTCGCCAACCAAAGTATTATGTCCCTTTAAGACAACCATGCAATCATACTTATCAATCAATTCTTTAAACGCATTAAATGGATCATCCTTAATAGTTTTGCCTAACAATGTAGCTGCTTCTCCAAAATGAGGCGTAATACACAAGCGACACTTCTTTATTTCCTTAATATTTTCAATCTTAGACAAATGATATAAACCATCCGCATCAACTATTAGATTAATATCTCTTTTAAGTAGTTCTTTTAATAAACTACTATAATCCTCACTTCTACCAAGACCTGGTCCAAAGACAACCGTATCCTTTTTAATTAATAGATTATCAACATATTCTAACTTCTTAACCATTATTTCTAGTGGCGCCTTAATGGCCACAATATCATAATTATCACTAGGTACTGCTAAAGTAACTAGACCCGCACCTGACTTTAAAGTTGAAATAGAAGACATAATACCAGCGCCTGACATCGATACATTAGAACCAATTACTAGCACACAACCATAGTCATATTTATTACTGAAGGCTAAACGCTTATGTTTTAAATCTAGCTTAATAGTATCCACATGTTCTAAGTCTTCATAATCGTTTAAACCAATATCAGCAATCCTTATTTCACCACATACATCAGGTCCCCTATTTAATAAATGACCTAATTTAAGATTGTTTATCGCAATAGTTAAATCAGCCTTAAAACAAACTGGATCATAATTACCAGTATTGCTATTCAAGCCGGTTGGCAAGTCTATGGCTATCTTATAAGCCTTTGTATTATTTAATTTGTTAATCAAATCAACAACATCTTCCCTTAAAGTACCCTTTAAACCATTGCCAATAATACAATCAATAATCACATCAGGATTACATAATTCCTTAGTAACTAATTCTTCCTTATAGAAAAAGCTACAAGTCTTATTCATCTTAGACTTGTCAAACAAATATAAAGCCTTGGCATCATATCCTTCTTTAATCAAAATATCGGTTAAACAAAAACCATCACTAGAATTATTAGAATTACCACAGACAACAATTATCTTAGAATCAAAATTTATCTTATCCTTCAAATTATCAAAACAAGCCCTAGCAGCCTTATTCACAAGATAAATCTCATCTACCTTTTGATCATCCATAGACCTTCTATCGCACATTGACATTGACTCACTCGTTAGTATTCTCATAAATAAATTATAAATCATTATGATAAAATTCTAATGATGAAGAAAGAAAATACTAAACAGGTTCCTATTCGTTATACCTATACCAACAAAGTCCATCACTCTTGTGAGCTTCTTGAATATTTACTACAAAAACTACCTGAATCAAGAAATACTGTTAAATCATTACTATCAAGTAATAAAGTATTAGTAAATGGTAGTGTTGTAAGACAATTCAACTATCCACTCGCAAAAGATGATGAAGTTAAAATAGCTAAGAATCCAGTTGTTCAAAAACAAGTAAGTAAAAAGAAGGAAAAGGATGAACCACGCCCCTTCAGCATCAAACCATATATTATCTATGAAGACGATTACTACATCGCCATCAACAAACCAAATGGTATGTTGTCGGTACAATCTGATAATCAAAGAGAATCAGCATATACCTTTGTAGAAGATTATCTAAAGAAAAAAGATCCAAAACTTCGTCCTTACGTACTTCATAGAATCGATAAGGAAACAAGTGGTGTTCTAGTGTTTGCCAAAGACATCAAAGTACATTCAATGTTGAAAGGACATTGGAACCAAGACGTCAGTGAAAGAGAATATATCGCAATAATCAATGGCAAACTTGATGATGATAGTGGCACTATCAAGAATTATCTAAAAGAAAACAAAAACAACATGATGTATGTAGCCGACAGTGGTAAGTTAGCTATCACTCATTATAAAGTTTTAAATAAAAATAAGGATTACTCTCTACTTCAAGTAAACATTGACAGTGGACGTAAAAATCAAATCAGAGTAGCTATGGCAAGTCTTAATCATCCAATCATCGGTGATGATAAATATGGTGATGGTCTATCACCTATTAATAGACTTGGCCTACATGCCTCTAAATTATCTTTTGTCGACCCTATATCTAAAGAGCTATTAACATTTAAGGCTTCAGCGCCAAAAGAATTCAAAGAATTATTTAATAAATAAGTTTAATCAAAGGAGGAATTATGGAATTAAACAAATATATCGATCATACCTTATTAAAACCTGAGGCAACAAAGGCACAAATCACAAAGCTATGCCAAGAAGCTAGACAATATGACTTCGCATCAGTATGTGTAAATACATGCTACGTACCACTTGCTAAAGAACTACTTGCAGGAAGCGATGTAAAAGTATGTTGTGTAGTAGGTTTCCCGCTAGGAGCTATGGACACTGTATCTAAGGCTTTTGAAGCTAAAACAGCTGTCGAAAATGGTGCCCAAGAAGTTGACATGGTAATCAACATCGGCGCTTTAAAAGACAAGGACTATGATTATGTAACTAAAGATATTGCAGCTGTAGTAGAAGCTAGTAAACCAGCAATCGTTAAAGTAATCATTGAAGCATGCCTATTAACTGATGAAGAAAAGGTTGAAGCATGTAAATGCTCAATGAACGCAAAAGCTGAATTTGTTAAGACATCAACTGGATTCTCAACACATGGTGCAACCCCTGAAGATGTTGCCCTAATGAAAAAGACAGTAGGTAACGTATGCAAGGTTAAGGCAGCAGGTGGTGTTAGATCTTATGATGATGCCATGAAGATGATTGAAGCAGGAGCTGATAGACTTGGCTGTTCTGCTGGTATCAAGGTAATGGAAGAAGCTAAAGCTAGATAAAGCGATGATTAAATCATCGCTTTTAATTTGAATAATCAACAGCAAACTATTTCAAGGCATAGTTTTCTAACAAGGCGAAAAAGACAAAAGCTGTTAGCACAAAAACCAGAATAGTAGGAATAAAAACCATATTAAAAATTCCAACTATTTCAACAAAAAGACCAACAACAAAACAAGCTAATGTAAGTATCAATGTAAAATAGATTTCTTTTTTAGTTTCATTTATTTTGTTTTTTATCATCTCTACAGGATTATCACTTTTCTTGACATCCTTAACAAACAACACTAAGAAGAATATCGCAATAAAGACTCCAAGCACATCAACAATTAAAGAAAACACAAAATCTTCAAATAATGCCAAATAATCCATTCTGACATTTGTGAGTCTATACCAAAAATCACTACCTAAAAATTTTGCCGTTGCTAAAACCAAAGTCACAAAAAAGATGGAAGTAAAGAAAATGCTGTTATATATTTTTCTATCATTAATCATAAATCACTCCTTTGTTTACTAGAAACAATTCTATAAAACCAAAATAAAAGTGCAATCTAAAATCAACTGCACCTTCTTAAAAACACCAGTTTTGTACCTAGATATGTGATGATAGCTATCATCAATCGCATATATATTCCTCTTCCTATTTGTATTATAACAAGAGATTTAAAAAAACAATATTCAAAATATAAGGATAAATACTAATCAACAGTAATTGAATATCCAATCTTGAAACTAGTATTAGGATCAAGTATGATATTCTCTTCCCTTTCCTCAAATGGTCTATCATCTCTAACATTAAGATTCATCCAAGGTTCAATACATACAAATGGAGCCTTAGGAGACCAAATAGCCAAATGTTTAAAACCTTCAAAATCAAGAGTAAGTTTATGACCATTAGTGTGCAAAGTAGCACTACTTGGCGTTGGTTCTTCAAAGTAAGTAGGATACTTATCAAACAACTCATAACTCAATTCAAGCTTATTACCATTATTGAAAGTAATATAAGATTCCTTTAAACCCTCACTAGCCATAAAACCAGGATGTAAACCAAAGCCAAATGGCATCTTTCTATCATTTGTATTAACTACCTCATAGTCAATTAATACAGAATTATCCTTTAAAGAATAAGTAACATAGATCTCAAAACTAAATGGATATTGTTTATGTGTTTCCTCATTGTCCTTTAATAAGAATACAAGTTTATCATCTTCTTGACTCACTAATTCAAATTCACTATTACGGGCAAAACCATGATTACCCATAGGATATTCCTTACCATCAATAATATTTGTCTTTGTAGAAGTTGATGAAACTTGAGGAAACAACAACGGATTTCTTCCCTTCCAATAAGTAGGATCACCATTCCACAAATATTCATAATCTGAGCCTTTTCTTTTTAAACTATGCATCTCACATGCGGTAGTAGAAACACTCAAAGTTAATAAATCATTCTCAATAGTATATAACATATCTATTCCACAATTGCCCAAGATGGGATTTCCTTTCCTCTTCTAATGACCACAGCCTTTTGGAAATCAGTACTATTTAAAAATTTCAATACTTCCTCCTCTTGTTCATCGTTTAATCCAATCAACAAAATAGCTGAAAGATCTTTTTCCAACAAATTTGCACAAACAACAACAGCATCCACTGTTTGATTACCCTCACCCTTAAAAGCCTTCATTGAACATAATTCATCATCATTTGTTGTTATGTGACCATAATCCACAGGAAAAATTAAAGAAGGATACATTGGATGTCTAGAACCCTTTTCATATACTTTTTTATAGTCTCCTGATATAAATGCAGCATCAATCTTTTGCCAAAAATAGGCATTATTCTCAAATTCTTTTTTCATATTTATATTATGATATCACTTTTTACGCTTCGATTTATCCTTTTTATCCTTCATGAAATGATTTAAATAAGATTCAAACTCCGTCCTTGAATACGCATCGACCACATGAGTGGAATCATCAACTAAAGTTAGCTCTACATAATCATAGGTCATCCCAAAAATATAACGCCACTTTACAACCTCATCATAATAAATCATCTCACAATCATTCTTATCAGCATGGTTATATAAAACTAAATAATCATAATAAAATTCAATAAGAACTCTCGATGGCAACAAAACAAACGATAAAGTAGCCACAGCTATCACAATAGTCCCTAAGACATATTGTCTAATTACCAACAAAAATAAGCCAACTAAAAAGATTATAAACAAGATTAAACTAGGTTTTGCGTCAATTACACCCAATAATTGACGATCTTCTGGCAAATTGTAACGCTTTAATTCTTTAGATTCCATACGATTATTATAGCCTGTGTTATCATAGTGGGGATGAAAAATCTTAAATATACTTTATTGCACCAAGATGGTAACGCTAGATATGGCACCATCGAAATAAACGGCTACAAACTGGAAACACCAGTTTTCATGCCCGTAGGAACCCAAGCAAGCGTAAAATTTCTAGACTACAGAGACCTAGAAGAAATAAACGCTTCAATTATTCTATCTAACACCTACCATCTATGGCTAAGACCTGGCGAAGATATCGTAGACAAAGCAGGAGGCATTCACAATTTCATGCACTACTTCAACGGTCCTATCCTAACAGACAGTGGTGGTTTCCAAGTATTCTCCTTGGCAAAAATACGTGACATCAAAGAAGAAGGCGTAATGTTCAAATCACACCTTGATGGCTCAAAACTATTCATGGCACCAGAAGACTCAATCCACATCCAAGAAAAGATTGGCTCTGATATTGCTATGTCATTTGACGAATGCATTCCATTCCCAAGCGACTACGAATATACTAAACAATCAGTAGAAAGAACCCTTCGCTGGGCCAAAAGAGGACTAGAAGCTCATACAAGAGACGACCAAGCCTTATTTGGCATCGTTCAAGGTTCTAACTATGCAGATTTAAGAAAATATTGTGCTGAAGAATTAGCCAAAATGGACTTTGACGGCTATTCAATCGGTGGCACATCAGTAGGTGAAGACAAGAAGACTCACTATGATATGCTAGACTATACTCTTCCTTATCTTCCAAAAGATAAGCCAAGATATGAAATGGGCATTGGAGCCGTTAATGATATTCTTGTGGCAATTGAAAAAGGTGTCGATATGGTTGACTGTGTTCTTCCTACAAGAATCGCAAGACATGGTACCCTTATGACTTCTAATGGTCGTATCAATATTAGAAAACAAATCTATAAAGATGACTTCTCACCGCTTGATGAAACTTGTGATTGCCAATGTTGTAGAAACTACACTAAGGCATACTTAAACCACTTATTTAGAGCTAACGAAGGCCTTGCCAACAACCTTCTATCAATTCATAATCTAAGATTTCTAATTAAAATTGTAGAAGGAGCAAGAGAGGCTATTAAGGAAGACCGTTATAGTCAATATAAGAATGACATTCTAAATAAATATGGTTTTGATGAAAGAGGCTTTTAATGAAACTTGAAGAATTTGATTATTATTTACCAGAAGAATTAATTGCTCAACACCCTGTTGATAAAAGAGATGAATCAAGACTATTAGTCTTACATAAAAACAGCGGTGAAATTGAACATAAGCACTTCTTTGACATCATCGATTACTTACATGAAGGTGATGTCCTTGTAAGAAACAACTCTAAGGTTATTCCTGCCAGATTATATGGAACCAAGGAAGAAACAGGAGCTAAGGTAGAAGTACTTATTCTAAAGATAGGTGCTGACTCAATTTGTGAATGTTTATGCGGTAATGCCAAGGCTATTAAAGTAGGTACCATCATTGCTTTCTCAGACAAGTTAAAAGGTAAATGCCTAGAAGTAAGAGATGAGGGTATTAGAATTATCCAAATGATCTATGAGGGTATTCTAATTGAAATACTTGAAGAAATTGGTCTTATGCCTACGCCACCTTATGTTCATGAAATGTTAAAAGACAACAATAGATACCAAAATGTCTATGCCCAAAACTTAGGCTCTGCAGCTTGTCCTACAGCTGGCTTACACTTTACTGAAGATCTTATTAAGAGAATTAAGGAGAAGGGCGTTCAAATTGTTGATGTAACACTTCATGTAGGTTTAGGTACTTTCAAGCCTGTTAAAGAAGAGACAATTGAAAATCATCATATGCATTATGAGTCTTACTATATGTCAAAAGAGACTGCTGATGTCTTAAATAAGGCCAAACAAGAAGGAAGAAGAATCATTGCGGTAGGAACTACTTCAACAAGAACCCTTGAAAGTGTTATGGCTAAGTATGGTGAATTTAAAGAGTGTCATGAAGAAACAAACATCTTCATCTACCCTCCATATAAGTTCAAAGCTATTGATTGTCAAATCACTAACTTCCACTTGCCTAAGTCAACACTTATTATGATGATCTCAGCCTTTACATCAAGAGACATGATTCTTAATGCCTATAAGGTTGCGGTAGATAACAAGTATCGTTTCTTCTCATTTGGCGATTCAATGTTTATCACAAATGAATAACTATCAGAAACAACTAAATCAAATAAACCACTTAAACCATAGACCAACATTACTACTGCATATTTGTTGTGGGGTATGTTCTGTCTATCCTTTAATATATTTAAGACAATATTTTAAGATAAGCATTCTTTTTACCAATTCTAATATTTATCCATATGAAGAATTCTTAAAAAGACTAGATGCTCTAAACCAATATCTTGAATATCTAGGCGATAAGGAAATTAAACTTATTGTCGATAGGTATGATTATGACAAGTATGGAAAAATACTTGAACCATTCAAGGAAGAACCAGAAATGGGCAAAAGATGCAAGATCTGTTATGGATTAAGAATGGAAGAAGGTTTTAAGTATGCTGATAAATATCACTATGAATATTTCACTACAGTCATGTCTATTTCTAATCGTAAAAATGCTGAATATATTAATGAAATAGGTGAAGCTCTAGAAAAGAAGTATCCAAGTGTTAAATATTTACATGCTGATTTCAAGAAAGGTGATGGTATAAATAAAAATGAAGCCCTAAATAAAGAACTTCATCTATATCATCAAAACTATTGTGGTTGTCAATTTTCTATAAGATAGCTGACTACTCCCGATGACTTAAGTCACGGGATTCTAGCCTACATCGGTTTCTATAATTCTACTAGGAATTATCACTAGCCGATTTCGCCTAGATCGAATATCCTATCTTGCTAGAAGATGCACATCATTAACTAACGCCTGTATTTAATAAATACATTTGTCGTTATATGCTTTTGAATATTCTATTAAGCCGTTTAGTCAGACGGCTTTTTAACGCTTTTAATGTATATACCAGCCAAGCTGTTTGTTATCTTTTAATCTTTGTATCTCATTGTCTTGAAGCTTCTTAAAGGTATTAAAATCATCATAACAGCTTACTTCATCTATTGTTTCTAAATCATCATTTGTATGAGCTATGATATAAGCACTCAATAAATCTCTTTGAACTATTATTCCCTCATTTAATTCAATCAATCTATCCTTTAATTGTTTCTTTTTATGGGTTCTATCTATTGGATTATATTGGCTGGCTTTTACTTTATAGGTATTGATTTTCTTTAATTCTAAATTGTAATATTTTAGCTTTCTATCAAGGATAGATAAAAACATACTTGGAGCTCTATTCTTTATTGTTTTGCCATATCTTTTCTTAGAATTAATCCTACCGTTTTTATTAACAGTGGTTTTCTTACTTCGTTTTTGTAGACCTTTAAAGTTCATTTCCTCAACACGAATATCAAGGCTTTCAGCTATTATTTGATTAGCTAATATTTCATGAGCTTGTTTTCTTTTAACAGATAATTTGCGGTACTCATCTTTTAGTTTTGATTGAGTATTTAGATAACTCTTAGATTTATACCAATTATGTCTATCTTTAGCTATAGTTCCATCTTCACTATAGTTATTAGGGTTAGTGGCTCTTCTAGAACGGTCTAACTTTCTTTGATAGACTTTTATCTTATGTTCATTCTCTTTACAATTAGGTGCTAGTTCTTTTAAATAAACTTTTTCATTACTTACAATAGCTATAGTACTTGTACCTATATCAATACCTTGTACTTTAAAGTTATCACCATATTGTCTATTCTTACTTGGTGGTGTTCCCTTAAATATTAATTGAACAAACCATCTCTTCTTGTTTCTTATGTGTTGAGGATAAATTCTAACGTATTTAACTTCATCTAATAATGCAGTTTGAGCATAAATATCATTTCTTTTAACTTTTAGTTTAAACTTATAGTTACCATAACTAATAGCTAAAACATCATCACAATAATGAAGTTTAGAGGTAGATGATTTTCCCTCTATTGAAAAACTATCGTATTTATTTTTAAAGGTAACTTTATCAGCTTGATGATATCTTAATTTCTCGATTGCCTTAAAAGCTCTTGTGGCTATTTTTTGACATTCCTGAGAACCTAGCTTTTTATTAAAGTATTCATAAGGCTTTTTAACGTATTCATGCATACTATATTCAGAGTATCCATAACTTAAAGCTATATCATTTAATTGTTTATTCAATTCTTTTTTATTATTAGAAGCCTTATATTCTTTTAATAATTCTTGATATTTTCTATCATGTATCAATTTGTGATATCGTTTTAAACATTCATTTAAACAATCGTTATAAATGGCCTTAGCTATCTTTTCTAACTTATCTAATACGCTAGAAGGATTATCATTATCAAAAGCTAATTCGTATGTAACCACATATGATGATGTATTACTTTTAGCCATAACGATTCTCCTTACTATCTAATTCTTCTTTGTTGACTTTCTATATATGCTTTTATTACATCTTCGCTAATATGACCAACAGAACAAGATAAATAGTTTCTAGTCCATAATGATGGCATACTTGATTTTAGAAATGGAAACTCTTCTCTTAATATATGAGAACTTTTACCTTTAAATTGCTTAACCACTTTATGAAGCATTAATCTAGGATCAAA
>CAKVAL010000021.1 GCA_934725085.1 uncultured Erysipelotrichaceae bacterium
AAAGAAAAGTCGGGTCTATTTTTAGATTACCGACTTAATTCAATTTTTATTTGTAGGCCTTAGCTAAATGACATTAAGATTTCTCTGACTTTTAATGACGGCTAATTCATCTCTGTAACAGTAAGTGATAGACCCAAATGCTTAAAGATATTTATAAGAGTACTTATATTTGGCGTTGTCTTAAAAGACTCAATTCTTGCTACAGAAGATTGAGGAATACCACACATAGCAGCTAATTCTCTTTGAGATATTCCCATAGCATTCCTGCGTGACACCATTGCAGACACGATAGAAGCTAATTCTTCCGCTTCCTTTATATCTTCAAAAGCTTCTGGATCAACATTCTTTACATATTCCTTATAATCACTCCATGTTTTCATTATCTGCAAACCCCTTTCTTTTTTAAATAATCTTCCCTTTCTCTTTTTGCCTTTTCAATTTCAGATTTTGGCGTCTTTTGAGTTCTTTTTCGAAATTGATGAAGAAGAACATAGGTATCATTGTTATAAAAGAAATAGAATACTCTATTAATACCTGGCCTTAATTCCCAAATTCCATCTTCAATATGTTTGGTAATATTATCATTCATATTGGTGCCTTTTAAACTCAAAAGTTCAAAATACATACTCATTTGCTTATATTGAATTCGTGCATCTTTATTTGTAATAGCTTTAACACGCAATTCTTCTGCAAACTCAAGAACTTGACTGTTTCCGTTTTTATCTTCGTAAAACTCTACAGTATACATCTAACATTTTTAAACGAACGAATTTATTTAGAGCAACATTATGATAGCACACACGCTCTCATAATACAACCGCCTTTAATTCTTTTTTATATTAACAACAATGCCAATCTATACACTCCAAAAGAAACCACCCAAGCTATTACACATTGATAAACCACAACATAAATAGCCCACTTTAGACCTAATTCCCTCTTAATAGAAGCTATAGCTGCAACACATGGTGTATACAACAACGCAAAAGTTAATAAAGAATAAACAGATGCAGCGCTTAAGATACTAGTAATATTATTACCAACCAAGATACCTAAAGTAGAAACCACACTCTCTTTGGCCATAAAACCAGTAATAAATGATGTACAAATACGCCAATCACCTAAGCCAATAGGTTTAAATAAAGGTACTAATCCATTTGCCAACATAGCTAATAATGAAGTTGAAGAATCACTAACTAGATTAAACTTCAAATCAAAGCTTTGTAAGAACCAAACCACAATTGTAGCTAACAAGATAATAGTAAAAGCCCTATCAATAAAATCCTTAGCTTTTTCCCACAACAATTGACTAACATTCTTGAGTCCTGGTAAACGATAATTAGGAAGCTCCATTACAAACGGAACTGGTTCACCCTTAAACATCGTATTTCTATATAAAAGAGCCATCAAAATACCTATTAAAATACTAAAGAAATACAAGCCAGTCATAATAAAACCACCATGGCCCTTAAAGAAAATAGACACAAAGAAAGAATAAATAGGTAATTTAGCACTACAGCTCATAAAAGGAGTAAGCAATATCGTCATCTTTCTATCCCTCTCACTTGTTAAAGTTCTAGTAGCCATTACAGCAGGAACCGTACAACCAAAGCCAATAAGCAAAGGCACAATACTCTTACCAGACAAACCAATCTTTCTAAGTAACTTATCCATCACAAAGGCAACTCTTGCGATATAACCACTATCTTCCATCATCGATAAGAAAAAGAACAAAGTTACAATAATCGGCAAGAAACTCAAAATAGAACCTACACCTTTAAAAATGCCATCAACCACCAAAGACTTAACAGCCGCATTTACATTCATAGTTGTCAACAAATTACTAACTAGAAACGTTAACTTATCGACGCCCATTGCCAACAAGTCTTGAAAGAAAGCACCAATCACATTAAAAGTTAAATAGAAAACAGCCAACATAATTAGAATGAAACAAGGAATAGCTGTATACTTACCAGTTAATACCCTATCTATCTTCTCACTTCTAATTCTCTCTTTACTCTCTTGTGGTTTACCAACAGTCTTCTCACATAATCTTTCAATAAACTCAAAACGCATATCAGCTATCGCCGCACTAGCATCAAGACCTCTCTCTTTTTCCATCTGCTTAATAATATGCTCAAGAGTTTCCAATTCATTTTGATCAAGCTTCAACTTATCAATCACAAGCTCATCACCCTCGATAGCCTTAGTAGCCACAAACCTAACTGGAATATCAGCCTTAAGCGCATGATCCTCTATTAAATGACATACTCCATGAATACATCTATGCAGCGCGCCACCATGATCATTCTCATCACAAAAATCAATTCGCTTAGGAAGTTCTTGATACTTAGCCACATGCATCGCATGCTTAATAAGTTCGTTAACACCCTCGTTCTTAGCAGCAGAAATAGGAATAACCGGAACACCCAACATATTCTCCAAATCATTGACATTGACAAAACCATGATTACCCAATAATTCATCCATCATATTAAGGGCAACAACCATTGGCCTGTCCATCTCAATTAACTGCATAGTCAAATATAAGTTTCTTTCAATATTTGTCGCATCAACAATATTAATAATAGCCTTAGGCTTTTGTTCAAGCACAAAGTTACGAGAAACAATCTCCTCACTACTAAAAGGAGACATCGAATAAATACCAGGCAAATCCGTAATAACCGTATTAGGATAACCCTTAATAGAACCATCCTTCCTATCAACAGTAACACCTGGGAAATTACCAACATGCTGATTCTCACCAGTTAAACAATTAAACAAAGTAGTCTTACCACAATTTTGATTACCAACAAGCGCAAAACTAATTAATTCATCATCAGGCAACTTCTTTAAATCATCCTCTTCATTATGATATTTACCCTCTTCACCCAAGCCTGGATGATCACTATCCTTAACACGCTCTATACTAACATGTTTTCTTGTTCTCTCTTTGATAGGCTCAACCTTAATCTTCTCGCCTTCTTGAAGTCTTAAAGTCAATTCATAACCATGAATCTCTATCTCCATAGGATCACCCATTGGTGCCAACTTCTTAACCGTAAACTCAGCACCAGGGACAATACCCATATCTAAAAAATGTTGTCTAAGGGCACCACTACCCCCAACTTCAATAATTTTTGCACTACTTCCAATTTCAATCTGATCTAATGTTTTCATACAGCTTTTCCCCACTAATACAAGTTTAGTGCAATTTTTTCATAAAAAAAAGATACCAACACGAGTTAGTATCTAAAATTATTAAACATTAAATTTAAAGAAGATTACATCGCCATCCTTAACGACATATTCCTTACCCTCTTGACGAATCTTACCGGCTTCCTTAAGCTTAACCTCTGACTTATACTCCATCATATCATCATAAGCATAAACCTCAGCCTTAATGAAACCTCTCTTGAAATCAGTATGAATAACACCAGCACAATCAGGAGCCTTCATCCCATCAGTGAAAGTCCAACCACGGCACTCATCCTTACCAACTGTAAAGAAAGTCTTAAGACCCAAAGTCTTATAAGCCTTCAAAATCAACTCATCAAGACCTGAATGATTAATACCTAAATCTTGTAAGAAAGCCTCTTTCTCTTCCTTATCCAAATCACTCAATTCTTCCTCAATATGAGCACTAATCGCCACAACCTCACTATTTTCCTTAGCAGCATACTCACATAAAGCTACATAATGAGGATTAGTTGTTGGATCATTAATCTCTTCCTCTTTAATATTACCAATATAAATAACAGGCTTAGCAGTCAAGAAACAGAATTGTTTCAAATAAGCCCACTCTTCATCATTAAACTCTAAAGAACGAACTAACTTTGATTGACCAAGCGCATCATGAACTCTCTTCAAGATATTGTACTCAAACATAGCCTCACTATCCTTAGTAGTCAAAGCCTTCTTCTCTACCTTAGAAATACGATTCTCACAAGTAGCCATATCAGCCATAATCAATTCATAATTAATAATCTCAATATCATCAACGGGATCCACACGATTATAAACATGTTGAATGTCATTATCTTCAAAGCATCTAACAACATGACAAATCGCATCCACTTCTCTGATATTAGCTAAAAACTTATTACCAAGACCCTCACCAGTACTTGCACCCTTTACAAGACCAGCGATATCCGTAAATTCAAAAGTTGTGAAAATAGTCCTTTCTGGTTCAAAAATTTCAGCTAAATTAATAAGTCTTTGATCCTTAACCTCAACAACACCAACATTAGGCTCAATTGTAGCGAAAGGATAATTAGCTGCCTCAACCCTTGAATTCGTAATAGCATTAAATAAAGTTGACTTACCAACATTAGGTAGTCCAATAATTCCTGCAGTTAAACTCATAACACTAGTTTACACCACAAACATAAACAAAAACAAAGGAACACTAATTAAACCTAAGATATTAGAAATCAAAGCCATACTAGCACCAAGAGTTGTATCCTTGCCAAAAGCACTAGGCACAACAATTGTATTCAAGCCTAAAGGCATTGCACAAATAAATACTAATAATGTAATAATTTCTTGTCTTAAGCCAATAAACTTAACAACACTCAACAATACTAAAGGCAATAAGATACATCTAACTAAAGTTAACAAGTAAACTCTCTTATTCTTTAATAAAGACTTAATATCATAACCACCAATTACAAGACCTGTTAGAATCATAGCTAATGGTGAGAAACAATTAGCTAAACTTGAAATACTTTGTTTAATAAAGATTGGAAGCTGAATGCCAGTCAAACCAATGACAATACCAATAATCATGGAAATCATAATTGGATTCAATAATTTCTTAAAACTAAAGCTTTCACCAGACAACCACATATAACCAATAGAGAAAGCTAAGACATTAAGAGGCATTGAGAAAATTAAATATTTATATAACATCTCAGCACCAAACAAAGAAGCCACCAATGAATTTCCCATAAAAGAGAAATTTACAACCGATAAAGAATACACAAAAATACCCTTTTCATCAGCAGTAGGCTTAAAAATAGGCGCAAGAATATAAGCCAATAGCACTTGTAACAAGACAAAACCAAGTCCATAGAACAATAATTCCGCATTATTCTTCAAACTATCAAAAGTACAGTTTGTATAAAATGACTGCATCAATAGACATGGAATTAAAATTAAATTTTCTAATTTAGAAATAACGCTCTCACAATTGTCACCTAAAAGTTTCTTTTTCTTTAAGAAAAAACCAACTAATATACAACAAAATAAAAAAAGCATTTGATTTAAAGTTGCACTAAACATAAAAATCCTCCCAAAACATTCTACAATATAAACATGAGAATTAAACAAACAAAGGAAATTAAAAGCTATCTAAAGCGTTTACAATCAAACATTGATGCCAATTACCAAAACGATTACCTAGATGGGTATGTAGAACCAAGTGTTGAAAAAGAAGCTATTAAAGAAATAATAGCCAGTGGGGAACAAGATAAAATTGATTCTTTATTTATAAATAAGGAAGAATATATCAATAATCCCTATCTTAAAAATATCGACTTTAAAAATTGTAACCAAAAGGGCTTTAGCTATGAAACAGTAACTATAGAGAAAGGCTATTTATTTAATATCGATGAAATCCAAGATGATAAAGACAAAGAACTAAAAGACTATATGATACTAAGAGCCTATAGGGATGATGTAGAAATGCCTTTTCTTAAACAAAAAGACAAAGAATGGATGATGGCCTCTATCTCAGAATTTAGAACCAACGACCCATATGCTGAAATGGCCCATGGTAAGGTTTTAACCTTTGGACTAGGCATTGGTTATTTTATCTATATGGCACTACTTAATGATAAGGTTGAATCAATTACCGTAATCGAAAGAGAAAAAGAAGTAATTGAACTATTCAATTTAATCAAAGACAAGTTTCCAAACAAACCAATTAAGATTATTAATGGTGACGCCTTTGATTACTTTAATGAAGATTTCATTAAACAATTTGACTTCACTTATGTAGACATCTACCAAAACAATGAAGATGGTAGAGAAATAATCACTAAACTTCTTGAACAATATCTACCAAACTATGATACTTGTAAGTTTTGGATTGAAAATTCTTGTTTATCAATTATTAAAACACTTATCTATATTTACTATAATGATGCCTACCACAACAAGAAAACAAAACTGCATAAAGATTATCAGCCTTTAATGAATAAGGTAAGAAAATACTTTGATGGTATCGATAAAGAAATTGATGATGTCAGCGAATTAAAAGAAATAATGTATGATAAAAAAATCATCAGAGAAATCTTACATACGGCTGTATAATATTAAACAAGGGAATGAGGTTCTCCCTAAGCATTTGCTTAAACCGCTTATAAAGCTGATGACTTCTGCATATTTTAAAACGCAGAGGGCTTCAGCTTTTTGTGTTTTTAGAAAGGGAAATTATGTTATTAAGTATTTCATTAATTCTAATTGTTGGTATGTCATTAGGATATATCTGTCAAAAACTAAAGCTTCCAAGTTTACTTGGTATGTTAATAACAGGCATGATACTTGGACCCTATGTCTTAAATCTATTAGATCCTAATATCTTAGCTATATCAGCTGACTTAAGAAAAATAGCTCTAATAATAATACTAACAAGAGCTGGTTTAGGTTTAGATTTATCCGGTTTAAAGAAACTTGGTAGACCTGCTTTCTTAATGTGCTTTCTACCTGCAACATTTGAACTAATTGGTATTGTATTACTTGCGCCCAAATTATTAGGACTCACCACATTAGAAGCAGCCATTATGGGAGCAGTACTTGCGGCCGTATCACCTGCTGTAGTAGTACCTAGAATGGTCAAACTAATGGATGAAGGATATAAAGATATTCCAGGACTTATATTAGCAGGTGCCTCAGTAGATGATGTCTATGTCATTGTCTTATTCTCAACTTTCATAGGTATGATACAAGGACAAGGCGCTAATATCATGAGCTTCATCAATATCCCAATATCCATTATCTTAGGTATCCTTATAGGACTTTTATTAGGATATGTATTAGCTTTCTTTTTTAAAAACATTCATATAAGAGATACATCCAAAGTCCTTATTATCCTAAGTATCTCGTTATTACTGGTAGTACTAGAAGATTTCTTAACTACTTCAATCACCTTTTCAAGCCTTATTTCAATCATGTTTATAGGAGTAGGTTTAAAAAGAAACAGGGAAGTAGTGGCCAAAAGACTATCAATTAAATATGGAAAGTTATGGGTAGGAGCTGAAGTATTTCTATTTGTACTTGTAGGTGCTACCGTCAACATCAATTATCTAACTCATGTGGGTTTTAAAGCCTTATTACTTATAATATTAGCTTTAATCTTTAGAATGTTTGGTGTCTTTATTTGTTTATTAAAAACTAAACTAAACAAGAAAGAAAAACTATTTGCGATGATAGCCTACACTCCTAAAGCTACTGTACAAGCAGCCATTGGTGGTATACCACTATCATTAGGCTTAGCCTGTGGCGATATCGTCTTAACAGTAGCGGTACTTGCCATTGTCTTAACAGCACCACTTGGAGCTTTTGCGATAGACTTATCTTATAAGAAATTATTATGATGTTTTTACTTGGAATTATATATTTATCTTTTATTAGCTTAGGACTACCTGACGCCCTACTAGGTTCAGCTTGGCCTAATATTTATCTAGAATTTGAAGTACCTGTTTCTTATGCTGGAATTATCTCAATGATAATTGCGGTAGGAACCGTTATTTCAAGTCTTTCAAGCGATCGTCTAACTAAAAAATATGGTACTGGTAAAGTAACCGCACTAAGTGTAGGAACAACAGCCCTTGCCCTATTTGGCTTTTCTATCAGCCATAATTTCATTTCGCTATGCTTGTGGGCAATTCCCTATGGACTAGGAGCAGGAAGCGTTGACGCCTCACTTAACAATTATGTTGCCCTACACTTTTCCAGCAAACATATGAGCTGGTTACACTGTATGTGGGGGATAGGCGCTACACTTGGCCCCTATATCATGGGCCTTGTCTTAACCAACAATAAACCATGGAATGATGGTTATCTTATCATTTCTATCTTACAAGTAATACTTACAATAATACTTATCACAAGCCTTGGTAAGTGGAAGAAACAAGACAACACTGCCACAAGCACTAAACCGTTAAGTCTAAAAGAAATACTTAATATACCTGGTGCTAAAGAAATCATGATCTGTTTCTTTTGTTATAGCGCAATCGAACAAACTTCAATGTTGTGGGCAAGTAGTTATTTAAACTTAGCAGAAGGAATAGATGCTAAAACAGCCGCGACATTTGCCTCATTATTTTGTATTGGAATCACAATCGGAAGAGGCATCAACGGTTTTATCGCCATGAAACTAAAGGATGAACAAATGATTCATATGGGCATTGTGATTATCTTTATTGGAATCGTTTCAATGTTCTTGTCTTATAGTCTATTAGGCTTTATCCTAATTGGACTAGGTTGTGCCCCAATATATCCTTGCATTATTCACTCAACCCCAAATCATTTTGGTGCCGACAATTCACAAGTCATCATCGGTGTTCAAATGGCTAGTGCCTATATAGGAACCTGTCTAATGCCACCATTATTTGGCTCAATCGCAAGACATTTATCAATCAAGTTATTACCGATATATTTATTACTGTTCTTATTGTTAATGACAATAATGAATGAATTATTAAACAAGAAGGCAAAAGGCAGGTAACCTGCCTTTTGTGTTTATATTAGAACTTAAATAGATTTACAACTCTTTGCCAGAAAGTAGTCTTTTCTGCTACTACGGTAGTATCATTACTTTCCTTAGCCTTCTTAGGAGTTTCTACCTTGAAGACAAACTTAATTGAACCCTCAGTATCATCACTAATACCTGAATAGTTATTATAGTTATCCTTATCATTAGGCATTGTCTCTAACAAGTCATAAGCATTTTCAAGAGATGTGATTCTAGAACTTTCAGTCAACTTAGAAATACCCTCATCATTATACTTAATCATGCCTTCTTTTAATGACTTAGCACCATCAGCCAACTTAGCTGAACCATCCTTTAGATCATTAACACCACTATTTAAAGTATCAACACCATCTTTTAAAGTCTTAGTACCGTCATTTAATTTTAAAGCACCCTCAGCTAAAGCCTTAGCACCTTTACATGCACTATCAACACCTGCAGTATAGGCATTAACACCTTGTACTAACGCATTGATTTGATTTAATTGTGTTAATACTGGAGTTAAAGCTGCATCAGTCTTTTTAGAAACAACCTCGCTAAGTGTTGCCTTTACTAACTTTTGACCATCTTCACTAGTCGCCTTAGCCATAGTAGTTTGTACATTACTTAAGAAAGCTAAGTCACCACTATTTTCACTAAAGAAGACAGTAGGTGTATCCTTTGTTACATCATATCCATCATGGCTTGTAACGCCGTACGCAAATACTAGTGGAGCACTGTTTTCATCAACACCACTACTTACTAAAGCATTTATAATAGTTGCATATATACTTGCATTATCAGTAGTCATTACAATAGATGCATAAACACCCTTTAATACTTTAACTACAGCATCATCATTTCTAGGATCACCAGCACCACTTGGCATACTTCCACCCATTACCTTAGTAGTCGCATTGCCAATATTAGTAGCACCCAACACATCAGCATCTATTGGATTTTCACATGCATAAGCAAGCACTACCGGTGCAATACTTGTAGCAGTAGTTTCATCAACGCCATTTGCGACCAAAGAACCTACAATCTTTGATACAACGCCTGCATATACTTCATCTAATTGTTCACTACTTGGACTATTAGCCATTTGAGTCTTAATACTGGTTAACACTTGTTGTACTCTTGCATCATCTAAACCGATAGTATTGGCATCCACAAAAGCACTTGAATTCTTAATAGTACTAGCCTTTGTCAATGTTGCACCAGCATCTGCAATCTTATCTTCAAAAGCCTTATCACTAGTATCTGTAGCAGCCATATAAATCAAGATGTTTACTGTAGTCTCATCAACATTAGCATTTGTCATAATAGTTTGTTTAGCACCAGCAATCTGTTCATCACTAACATTTAAATACTCCGCAAACTTATCAGCATAATTATCCCAACTTACTTCGCCTAATCCTTGGGCAACTAAACCTTGATTAACAGTACTCAAGATACCATCCGCAACTTGTTTAACACCATTACTAATGGTTTCACTATTAGAAGACAACGTATTTAAACCAGTATATAAAGTGCTTGCACCATTTGATAAGTCAGTTGCACCTGCATACAAATCCTTAGCGCCATCACTTAACTTTTTGGCACCATCTTTTAAAGTACTAACTCCATCATTTAATTTAACAGCACCATCATATAAACTATCACTGCCATCAATTAATTCATGTGTCGCTTCCTTAAGATCATCTAACTTATCAAAGATTGAACTAACACCATCTACATCACTAAATTCATCCTTTAATTGGTCAGAACTTGTAGCCGCTGCCATCATAATAGTTGGAGAAACATAATCAGTCACATCAGCCTCAATAGTAATATCATCAATTAAGAAATCATCTAATTTATGAATTAAGTCAGCATCCAAAATTTGACTTAAACCACTTCTTAGCCCTGGCACCATAACACCAACAACTACACTATGTGAAGAATCAGAGGTAACAGTACCATTATCAACAGTAACATTCTTAAATGAATCTTCATCAAACATAGCAGTTAAGCCTGTGACGAAAGGAGTTGCAAGATTATAAGTCTTTCCTTTCACGTTATATGTTTGTTTAGAACTATTATTAACCTTAATACTAATAGTTAAATGACCACTCTTACCAAGTAAATCCTCAGCCTTATACTCACTACCATCTAACTTATAAGTAATCTTGAAAGTTAAAGGCAACTCTTCCTTAGAAGTGCCCTGATAATAAATATCCTTCTCATCACTATTCCAAACATAACCATTAGAATTACTAACAACAGGATCATTAGACTTAAGATTAACCACATCATTTAGATTAGACTTATCTTGATAATCCTTAAAACCACCATCACTATGTAAATTATCAGAAACAGTAATCGACTTAATAGATCCATCTGTATTTAATACAGTATATACACTCTCTTTTTTCTCAACTTCATCTTGTGCACTAACTGGAACCATCAAACTTGAAACCATAAGACAAGATAAAGCTGCACATAAGATTTTAGAATTTCTTTTCATTTATACGCTCTCCTTTTTATTTTTAGGCCATCCCTTTGTCGTATGGCTTATAAGACCCTCGAATACAATTAAGAAACAAGGTAACACAAATATAATCACCACCATCGAATACAAAGCACCTCTTGCGATTAATAAACAAATACTTTGTAATAGTTCCATCTTAGAAATGAAAGACACACCAACAGTAGCTCCAAAGAAAGTTAAACCTGAAGTCAAAATAGATTGAGAACAGTTATAAACTGCAATCTGAGCTGCCTCATACTTGTTATGTCCATTCACCATCTCTTCCTTAAAACGGGTAGTCATAAGTATCGCATAGTCAACAGTTGCTCCAAGTTGAATAGTACCAATGACAATACTTGCGATAAATGGAAGACTAGTTCCAGTGAAATATGATGTGCCCATATTGATGATGATTGCTGACTCAATTGCCGCAACTAATAATATAGGTAAGGTAAATGACTTAAGACTTATTGCGATAATAATGAATACAAACGCAATAGAAATCCAATTAACATTATTGAAATCCACATTGGCAATCTCGATTAAATCCTTAGTCATTGGAGCCTCACCTGTAACCACACCACTTGGATCATATTTCTTCACAATATTATTCAAAGTATCAATCTGTTCATTAATCTCATCAGTACCCGCATTAAGCGTTGAATTAATCATAATAAGCTCATGACCATTTGACACAAAAGTATCCATTAAGACATCTGGTAAAGCACTACTTGGAATAGCACCACCAATAAACTTTTCGACTGCTAAACAAGAAGTGATGCCATCCAAGTTCTCTATTTCCTTAGTCATCTTCTTAACATCCTCAGACTTAAGATTTTCATCAACGATGACAAAGTAACTTGAATTCATATTGAAATCTTCCTTAAGCTTCTCATTGCCGACCTTACCCGTCATATCATCAGGAAGTGAATCAGTTAAAGTGTAATATTGATCAACTTTAGGATAAGCTAGCGCAAACAAGGCAAACACCACAAAGAAAATTGCCATTACTGTCTTATATTTTTTTGTCACAAAATAAGATGCCTTCTCAAGCTTTGGAATAAGGGGCTTATGTTCCCACTTCCAAATCTTGTCTCTAAACGCAAGAATCAAAGCTGGAAGAATAGTAATTGTACTAAGTACACCAAGAATTACACCCTTCGCCATAACTAGGCCAATATCTCTGCCTAATGTTAAACGCATGAAACATAGGGCAATAAAACCAGCTACAGTAGTCAAACTAGATGCTGATATTGAAGTACCAGTATTGACAATCGCATTCTCCATCGCATCAAAGTCATTATCAACAAGCTTTCTCTCTTCTCTCCATCTATTAACCAAGAAGATTGAATAGTCAAGAGTTACCCCAAGTTGTAATACTGTAGCCAAAGCTTCAGTAATATAAGAAATTTGCCCAAAGATAATATTAGTACCAAAGTTATATAGAATTGGGAACACTAGTCCTATCATAAACAAGAACGGTAGGATATTGGACTTTAAACCAAGCCACAAGACTACAATACAAGCAGCCACCGCAATTAAAATATATATAGGTAACTCTTGATCGACCAAAGCCTTAGTATCTTGCAAAATAATTGACATACCACCAATATAGGCCTCACCTTGGCAAATTGTTTTAATCTTAGCAATCGCATTCATCGTAGGCTTAGATGCCGCTGTATCATCAAACCTAACAATCATCATCGTCGCATCTTTTTGGGAATTGAACATAAAATCATAAATATCATCAGGTAAGATATCCTTGGATACACTTACATCTAATACATCAGATAACCAGAATACTTCATTTATGCCCTCAACATTTTCGATTCTTTCTTTTAAATCTAATAAGTTGGAAGTAGGCATGTTTTCAACCGTAATCATGGCACTAGAAGCTAGATTGAAATCATTCTCTAGATATTGTTCACCAATCATTGAATCAAGTTCACTTGGCAAATAGGTCAAGATATCATAGTTGATTCTTGTAGAAACAGCACCTATCGCTGAAGGTATCAACAATAAAATAGAAACGATGATAATCTGCTTATAAAACTTAACCACAAAATGAGCAAATTTCTTCATTTAAACCTCCACAATATAAATGACCAATGGTCATTTCATCACTAATTATACATACCCATAAGCTAATGTCAACATAAAAGTGACCAAAAGTCATTTATTTATTCTTTTCTCTTCCCAAAAGATTAATAAAGTGTAAAATATAGGCATGGCAGGAATTATTGCGACAAAAAAAGAAGAAAAAAGAAAAAGGCTACTAGATGCAGCCTATGAACTATTCACAAAAAATGGCGTATCAAACACCACCATTGCCCAAATATGTGAAAAAGCTAATATAGCCAAAGGCACCTTCTACTTATACTTCACTGATAAAGAAGACATACTAAGAGCACTACTTAAAAAGTTCTCATATATGATATTAGATGACTTCTATAAGAAGATAAAAGACACAGACACCGACTTTGTAAGTAAAGTAATCGAAATGGCTGACTTCTTATTAGAATTCTTCAAGAAAGATCATGATACTCTATTAGTAATAAAAAAAGACTTCATCTGGCCAATCAGTGAAGAAGAATTCAACACTACTGATGAAGAACCAATGAAGACTATTAGGGAAGATATTAAAGAATATGCTGAAGAGTTAAACATCAGTGAACATCAAATGCTAGTACGTATCTATTCTCTACTATCAATGTTGTGTTCCATTAGTTATTCATCAATTATTGATGGCTTCCCTGGTGATATTGATTCTTTAAAACCAGAACTATTTGAAATGATTAAAAAGGTATTGAGCTAATCAATACCTTTTTGATAGAACTTATTTAACTCAACAGCCAATTCCTTATAAGATTCAACATTTACCTCATGTCCAGTATTTAATATTTCTAAATACTTGGCATCTTTTAAATGATTAACAAGCTCTTTAGCAGCTTTCTTATTCACATTGTCCTTCTCTCCACAAACAACAAGCACAGGACAAGATATCTTATCAAGTGAATGATTAAAATCTAATTTAGTCATCGAAGAACATAAGCTTATAAAATCTTCTTTCTTGAAACCGATGGAATCAAAATTAGAAGCTGGCATAAATCTAAACATTATATTTTGAAGTTTTAACAAAAGCTTTGGCATCTTATATTGTGGCGCAATAAGCACAAGTTTCTTTACTTTATTTGGATAATCCAAGGCATAATTTAAAGCCAATACCGCACCAAGTGATAAACCACATAAAACAATATCATCATACTTATCACATTCTTTAGTTAAATCCGAATACAACTCATCATAAGTAGCATGCTTCATATTATTTAAGCTCAAGCTAACACTATCGTTTGCTACTTCAGTTTCTTTTATTACATTATTCCAACTAGCGCTTGTTTGTCCCAAACCATGTAAATATAGATATTTCATTTTATTAACCTCAAGAATTTATTAACATTCATTTGTTCATTTGTTAAATATTCACCATCATGAAACAAAGCATAAGTAGTAATAGGTGTAGGAACATTTTGAGCTTGTTCCTTGTTTGTAATATGAATAGCCTTAAAAGGAATATTATGTTCCAGAGCACATTCTTCTAACATTGGTACATACTTAGCATTGAATGGACATTGACTTGTGTAATATAAAACATAACCCAATTCATCAATTGATACATGTTTAGCACATTTTTTAAATCTTGGCTTACCACTTACACCATCAAAAGGTAGATACCATAGTTCTATACCATTATCAGCTACATCACAAGGCATAAAGCCCTTATATTTTAAGAACTTAGGATCTGATAAGAATGGTTTCTTCTTGTTAGCACAAAGAATACATAAACCCTTCTTACCCTTTTCCTTGCTATCTTTAATACACATTTCTAACAGTTCGCTAGAATAACCATGTCCCTTAAAAGAACCGGCTACCCAAAGACAATCAATATACATATAATCTTTGGCATCAATAGGATTCCAAGCATTCTCGGCTGGTATATATTCGATAAAACATTTACCTCTTTCAGCACTTTTAAGAAATACCAGTCCATCATCAAACCTATCTCTTAACCATTCTTTCTTAGAAATCACTTGTACATCCTTATTACTTGAAATAGCACAACAAATATGTTCATTATCAATATTCTCTTTTGTGACCCTTATATATTCCATTATTTATTCCTCTTCAGGATACTTCATACCCCAATCTTCTCTGATACTTGTCATCATATCCATCACATCAATGGTATAGTCTAGATGCATATCATTATTTCCATTAATTGTAGCTTCCATATCATTTATTTCATATTTCAATGCCATAGAAGTTAAACCTTCACTTATCACTTCCTTATGGCCATCATCAGTATAAGTAATAATAGCTTCTTGGGCTCTGGGATATTCATATATTTCGATATAAGCCTTTTCAAAAGAAATAGTGCCTCTTTTTGGCTGCTTCGAATGTAAAGAAAGAATAACGGTTGCCATCTCTTCTTCCTTATTCTTTAAAAGAATAGAAGCCATCTCATCCACACCACTTGGCGCAAACTTAACTTGAGACAATATTTGATCAGGCTTAGAAGTCATGAAATAACGCACAAAAGACAAAGCATAGACACCAATATCCAACATTGCCCCACCAGCTAAGTTTCTATTAAAGAAACGATTATTCATATCATATTCCTTGAAACTGCCAAAATTCATTTGGATTAAATTTAATTTGCCAAATTCATTATTATCAATTCTTCTTTTTAATTCTTTATATAAAGGCATATGATAAATAGTCATCGCCTCAGCCAATACCACGTTATTTTTCTTCGCCAACTCAACTGCTTCTTCTAATTCCCTAGAATTAAGTGTAATCGACTTCTCACACAAAACATGCTTACCAGCGCTCATTGCCTTCCTTAAGAAAGAAATGTGAGTATTATGAGGCGTTGAAATATAGATGATATCTACATCTTTATCTTTATATACATCATCAATATCATCATAAACTTTTTCAACACCATATTTATTCGCATAAGCAACAGCCTTATCATATGATCTATTAGCTACACCATATAGTTTTACACCACTTTTAGCCAGCTCATTAGCTATAACACCGCAACCTATACTAACCCACTTATATTCCTTCATAAGTTATCCTTTCTTTCTATTAATTAATTTTTAGTTTCATCGTTCTTAAGATAATAACCACCAGTTTTATTAGAACCCCTATGTTCGATGTACTTAGATAAATTTCTTTTTATTTCATTTTTAACCATATTCCAAGTAACATCAGGCATATTTTTATTTACAATTTCAACAAGTTCCATCGAACTTAAACCAGGATTGTCCTTTATAGTTCTTAACAATTCAAGCCCAAGGTCATTTATCGGGTCATTTATCGGGTCATTTATCGGGTCATTTATCGGGTCATTTATCGGGTCATTTATCGGGTCATTTTGTTCATAATTAACGTTTGGCAAAGTTACAATAAAATAATTTTCTGTCGCTTTAAATTCAGGCTTAACAAGATAGTTGTTATAGCTTAAAATTGTTCTCGGTATTCCTGTACCAAAATTTTCAATTAATCCCATCTTATCAAACACATGAACTAGTCTCGGATTACGATATGTTTGTATTCCACTCATAATTTCGTCCATGGATGCATTAAAAATTCCTCCTGGACTCGTTATTTTAAACTTATCTGGGAAAAATTCAATTTTAATATTTGATCTTATGAAATAGTCAGCATGACAAAAAGCATTCATAACAACTTCACGAATTGAAGCTCCAGGATATGATTTTGTTTCAATTCTTTTAAACGACCCACCATCTATTACAACTTTTGTATCATTTAAACGATCAGTTTGTTCTTCAACTTCACGCAAAATTTTAATCAATGACCCATTGAAGCTTTTCTTGATTTTAAAATTCATATCAGTGTCATATTCAGCAAGTTTCACAATCACATCAGATTGATCAGACAACATCAATGCTAAATTGGTATATTCGTTGTTTTTATTTCTAAAACCAAGAGAATTCATCAATCGTTCTGTTAATTCTATTCCATTGCCATTAAGTTCCTTTTCAAATGATTTAAAAGAAAGTTGTTGTTCATTAGAAGTATCTTCTTCATAGCTATACCTATTAGTCTCCATAATCATTCGAAGAATTTCATCATCTGTAGCTTTTCGTTTACTCCTGCCAACTCTTATATAGACCCCTGATGGCTTAGGTCCTTTTTCTCTTAAATAATAAGGTTTGTTTTTACCTTTTGATATCTTAATCCTTAGCACATTATCATTATTAAAAGAGTATTCTATTAAACCAGATGGTTTCGGAAAAAAAGCGTCTTGAATCCATCCTCCAATTTTTAAATCAAGCATATCTTTTTCTTTATCACCAGTGAAACCAACGACACTTCCGTCATCATTAACACCCACATATATAGTTCCACCTTCGCTGTTAAGAAAAGCAATTATCTCACTCTTAACCTCGTCAATCAATTCTCTTTTCAATTCAGTTTTTTCATCTTCATGATAATTTAACATATAGGGTCACCTCACAACATAATTATACAATTGTTGACCCATTAAATATGCTTCAATACTTTTATACTTTTCGCACATCGCCTTTAACAATTAATTTTTTTGAAAAAAACCGCCGCCTTTAAAAAAAGAGGTCATTTATCGATAATAATTTTCTTGCAAACAAAACAACGATAAGCTTCTTCATTATCAGACAAATCTATATCAGACTTCTTTCTAAATCTAATTATCTTATAGTCAACATCTTCACTTACAAAAGAAGAACCTCTAGAACTGATAATCGCACCCTTTACCATTTCTTCACCACAATATGGACACTTCATCCTATTCCTCCCAAAACAATTCATCTAGTGTTTTGTTTAATATTCTACAAATCGCAATACACAAATTAATAGTAGGATTATAATCACCCTTTTCTATCGCATTAATTGTTTGTCGTGACACACCAACTTTATCAGCCAATTCTTGTTGTGATAAATCTAAAGCTGCGCGAGCTGACTTCATCTTTAAATTCTTCATATAATTTATTATCTTTCTTATCAATAAACATCTTAATTAAGACATTAACTAAAATAATTATAAACAATAATCCAACAAGCACATAGATGCCACCATCCCAGGTTAAAACACCATCAACAACAAGTTCATTGTTCTTAATACCATATATAGCTATTACCATAATAAATAACCACATACCAATAAATGGTAATGGCTTTTGTCTTAATTCCCAATAAGCATCCTTATAGATACAATATATCAAAGTCACAAGACAGCCTACCATTAGACAAGCCATCATCAACAAACCAAATTCAACCGGAATATTATCTACAGTCTCTTTCCATAAGATAAGAAAGGTTTGTAGAAAAAACATAGTTAGAAAACCATACTTAAAGGCCCTGCCTCTAACAAGCTCTTGACGTTCATCAAAACCACCATGATCCTTTTCACCCTTACCATAGGCAAGAATCTTAAATACTTGAATTATAATAAGTGCAAATAACAATAATTGAGATGTGTTTTTCATAATAAACTCCTTACATAATGTAAAATATATTTTACATCTTCAGTATATTAACACATCTATTAAATGTCAACTATATTTTACATTTGTTTTTAATAAACATCGTAATCAAACCAAGTAATAAATACACTATCGCATAATAGACAAAAGCTATTTCACCAATATCAAAGAATATCCAGGTACCCATAATAAATAGTAATGAATTAACTACAGGATATATCCACTTATCTGCCTTATATCCAAGATATATTGAAAATAAGGGATTAATCGCATAAAACAAGGCAAAACAAATCGCCATACCATTATCACCCTTGACAAAAGTAACAACCAAGAATGGTAATAGAATCATTATTATCGCTGACAACAACATCTTTTTCATTTAAGACCCTCCAATAAAAAAGGCATCGGAAACCCAACGCCTACAACTTATTAACCGCATAAGTTACATATCCATCAATTAGATCTGCAATACTATCCACAAACTTATCTGTATCCTCTTTCATGTCATTCCAGACAAATTTTAAGAAAGCACCAGTTAAACCAAATAAGACGAAATCGGTAATTTCATTCTTCTTACCCTCGCTGACATTCTTATCCTTAAACATAGTATCGAAATATTCAGCGATAACATCCTTCTCATATCTAAAAATCATACGCTCTAGATAATTACGAGACAAAGAATTATAAATATGATAAAACCTTTTCTTATTAGCCTTACAAGAATCCGCCATCATCTTTAAAGACTTCTTCCAATCGTGCAAATCAATCCACTCTTCCCTTTTAATCGCAAACCACTTCTCTAGAAGATCATAAATATCCTCATAGTGATAGTAAAATGTATTAGGAGAGATTTCACATCTTTTTGCCAAAGAAGAAACCGTAATCTTCTCAAAAGGCATCTCATCTAACATTTTTTCAAAAGTTTCTATAATTGCTTTATTTGTACGTATTGCCATACAATTATTTTAACTTAAATATCTAAAAATGCACAAATTTAAGCACATTTTAATATTTAAACTAAATTGCCATATTTCAAAGAATAATCCCTATACATAGCGTCATACCCTGCATCATCAGAAGCATGTCTTTTAGTCTTATGGAAATAACGATTATCATAATTTAAATCATCAATGATTTCGGTCGCAATATTATTACAATGATCACCAACTCTCTCTAAATTTGTTAACAAGTCTGACCAAATAAAACCTGCTTCAATTGAACATTGTCTTCTTTTAACCCTATCAATATGATTGGCTCTAAGCTTGGCCTTAAGCTCATCAATAACCTCTTCAAGCGGTGGTACCTTTAGGGCAATAGCTAAATCATCCTTTTCAAATGCCAATAAAGAAAGATTAACACACTCCTTAACCGCACTAAGCATATTATCCATTTCCTTAATCGCATCCTCACTCAAAGACAAATTCTTATCCCTAAGTTCTCTACTAGCTTGACCAATATTAATCGCATGATCGGCAATTCTCTCTAAGTCACCCATAATCTTCAACATCTTAGAAACCTCTTTACTCTCACTTTCACTTAAGGTATTCTTAGAACTCAAATCAACCAAATAAGTACCAATCTTATCCTCATATCTATCATTTTTGTCTTCTTGTTTAAGAATATCCTCATATAACTTATCAGAATAATTGTTAACTGACTTCAAAGCCATTGTGATAGCCTTTCTAGAAGTATCTGCCATATCACTTAAACTAGACTTAGCTTGTGCTAAAGCTAAGGTTGGCGTAACAAACAAACGAGTATCAAGTTCATCATACTTCTCCTTAGTCTTATCATCAGGAATAATTCTTAAAGCTAATTTTTCAAGTAAAGCTGACATTGGAAGTAAAATCATTACACATAAGACATTGAAAATAGAATGTGTTAGGGCTATTCCAAACATTGAAGCCTGTTCACTTAATAAAGGAATATAGACAAAAGTTTTAATAATACAGAATAAAGTTAGAATCACCACTGTACCAATCGTATTAAACAACAAATGTACAACAGCCGCTCTTCTAGCATTCTTATTAGTACCAATAGAAGATAACAAACAAGTAACACAAGTACCAATATTCTGTCCCATAATAATAGGAACTGCAGCCCCATAAGTAACCTGTCCAGTACTAGATAGAGCTTGTAAGATACCAACCGAAGCCGAACTAGATTGAATAATAGCTGTTAATAAAGCACCAACAAGCACACCCAACAATGGGTTAGTAAACAAAATAAACAAATTAGAGAAACCAGGAACATTCGCAAGACCTGATACAGCATTAGACATGGTATCCATGCCAAACATCAATGTCGCAAAACCTAATAAGATAGAACCAATATCCTTTTTAGAATCATCTTTAAGAAACATATAAAAGATAATTCCCACTAGTGCCAGGATTGGCGTGAAAGATGTAGGCTTTAATAAAGTAATTAAGATACTACTACCATCAATATCACCTAAAGACAAAATCCAAGAAGTAATCGTAGTACCAATATTAGCACCCATAATGACATTGATTGCCTGTCTTAGAGTCATTAAACCCGAATTCACAAAACCAACAACCATAACAGTAGTAGCACTAGAAGATTGAATAACAGCCGTTATCACAAGACCAGTTAAAAAGCCCTTAAACTTACTATTAGTCATCTTCGCAAGTAAATCCTTAAGCTTATTACCTGCCTTTCTTTCAAGTGCCTGACCCATGATGTTCATTCCAAACAAGAACAAACTAAGGCCACCTATTAAAGTTAATACATCAAATAAATCCATAATAAAAATCCCTTTCCATATTCAATTTAACAAAGGCTTGTTAAAGATATAAAAAGGGAATGTAAAGTAAATGTAAAATTATAGTTTTGGTAAAACAATTGTAAATTCACTGCCCTTGTTTAGCTTAGACTTTAGCGAAATATCACCACCCAGAGTCATCACTGCATGCTTAACAATGGACAAACCTAAACCGGTACCACCAACTTCTTTAGAATGAGACTTATCTACACGATAGAATCGCTCAAATATTCTATCTATTGATTCATCAGGAATACCTATACCATTATCCTTAACCTTGATGATGCCTTCATTAGATACACTAACATCAACATAACCACCTGGACGATTATATTTAATCGCATTATCTACCAAGTTATAGATAACCATATATAGAAGTCTAGATGAAGAATTAGTAATAAAATGATCACCCTTTAAGCTTAAATTTACATTACAATTCTTGGCTACAAGAGCTAAATCATTATTTACACTTTCACATAACTTATAAACATCAACGTCCTTATAATCAACACTATCATTATTGTCTTCATCCAGGAAAGACAACTTAATAATGTCATCAATAAGAGTCATTAAACGTTTAGACTCGCTATAAATCTGATTAGAAAACTTCGTAATATCTTCTTTCTTAACTAAACCATTACTCAATAATTCAGCACAACCCGAAATATTTTGAAGCGGTGTCTTTAATTCGTGAGAAACATTGGCTGTAAATTCTTTACGCATTTGTTCAGCCTTTTCTTTCTCTGAAATATCAATGATAAGTAAGGCAATACCATTAACCTTTTCCTTAGACACAATGGGACTGGCATAGAATTCATAATCATTATCCTTAATAGGAACTACCATCTCAGTCTTATTACCAGCTGATGCCTTATTCAACAATTCTTGAACTTCAATCGAATTATTAAACAACAATAAGTCCTTACCTACCGCATATGATGAAATGTTTAATAACTTACACGCAAAATCATTAATTGAAAGAATAACGCCATCTTTATTCAATAGTACCAAACCTTCATTTAAATTCTCGGTTGCCGTAATAAATTCATTACGCTTCTGTTTAAGCTCCTCTTCCTTATTATGAATCTGCTTCTGTTGATAAGTAAGTCTATTCATAAGAGGCTCTAATTCCTCATAAGTCTCGAAGGTCTCTGGATGATCTAAATCAATCTCATTCAAAGGTTCTACTACCCTATTAGAAACTCTATAAGCTAAATAGAAAGACAAGATAATCATAATTAAAACCACAATTAATAATGGTTGAATCATACTGATCGCAATGGCCCAAATAGATGATTGAGACAAAGATGTTCTAATAATAGAACCATCATTTAATAAACGAGCACTATATAAAGACTTATATAACATCGTATCCGAATAACGGATACTTGTGCCTTCACCCTTTTCAATAGCTTGTTTAACTTCTTCTCTCTCTAGGTGATTTTCAAGCTTGTCTGCATCAACCTCATTATCAAACAAGACCTTACCATCCTTGGAAATCCAAGTAATACGACATTCGGTCTTATCCAAACTATTTAAATAATCCAAACCTTCTCTTTCAACGGCAGTAGCTGCAAAAGTGGTATCCAACTGTAATTGTCTTAATTGGACACTTGTAAAATATTCATATAAAACATTCATTATCAATAGTAATGAACAAACTAAAGTTATTATCCCAACAAGACAAGTTGACTTAAATATCTTTTTCTTCATAAATTGCCTCCATTTTGTATCCAACGCCTCTTAGTGTTTTAATACAAGAACCGAAGTTGCCTAGCTTATTACGCAAAGTTCCTACATGAACATCAATGGTTCTGCTCTCCCCCACGAAATTACTATCCCAAATAGAAGCTAACAAGTGCTCTCTTGTAAAGACGATACCAATATTGTTCATAAATAGTAGTAATAATTCATATTCCTTAAGCGTTAATTCAATCTCTTTACCATCCACAATCACTATATGCTTAATATTGTTTAAATAAATAGGACCATTTCTTAATTCTTGTTTCTTATTAGTCACTTCACTTCTTCTTAACACAGCCTTAATACGTGATACCATCTCCATCATGCCAAAGGGCTTTGCCAAGTAGTCATCAGCACCTAAGTCTAGGCCAATAACCTTATCATATTCTTCGCCCTTAGCACTAGCCATAATTATGGGAATATCATGATATCTTTCATCATTTTTAAGACGCTTTAAAATAGAGATACCATCTTCATTTGGAAGCATAATATCTAGGGTTATTAAACAAGGCTTCTCGTTTTTTAAAGCCTCATCTAATTCTTTACCATCTTTTAAACCAAGAGCATCATAACCAGAAGCATTTAGGGTATAGGTCATTAATTCTCTTATTCCACGATCATCTTCTACACAAAAAATCATCATTTTACACTTCCTCTTTACAATTTAATGTTACCTAACAAATGTTATCCTTACCACAAACAATTGTAAATTTTATGTAAAATGATGACTTTACATCTAAATATGCTTACCAGTTAGATAAAAAACGGTCCATTTGGCGATATTTACACAATGATCACCAATCTTCTCAAAATACTTGGCACACATCAAGATATCAATGACATATTCACCATCATTTTTATCGTTATGAATAATATCGATTAATTGTTTTTTTACAATATTGAAATTATTATCAACCTTATCGTCCATGCCGATAACACTATTAGCTAGCTTTAAATCCTTGTTCACAAAAGAATTTACACCATCACTTAGCATCTTTACACAAAGGTTAGCCATTTCTTTTACATTATCATTCTTACTAACACAAGTCTTATTAGTAATCGCTAAGATTTCAGAAATGTTTTCAGCCTGATCGCCGATTCTTTGTAGGTCATTAATCATCTTTAAGATAGAACTGATTTGTCTTAAGTCACTGGCAACCGGTTGTTGAAGAAGCAAGAGTTTCATACATTCAGATTCAATGAAACGCTGTTTACGATCAATCTTTTGGTAGTAAGTCTTCACATCATCTAATTCTTCTTGACTATAAGAACCAATATTGTTGTTGACTTTTTGAATCATCGACTCGGCAATATTGGCCATATCAACTAGTTCATAATTTAATTGTTTTAATTCATTATCGAAATATTCACGCATATCATCCAAACCTTCCTGTAATATAATCTTCAGTCTTCTTATTCTTAGGCATTGAGAATATCTTTTGAGTATCATCATATTCAATCAAATCACCAAGCAAGAAGAAGGCTGTCTTATCAGAAATACGTAACGCTTGTTGCATATTATGGGTAACAATAACGATTGTATAGTCTTTCTTAAGTTCCAACGCTAATTCTTCAATCTTACCTGTAGAAATAGGATCTAGGGCGCTTGTTGGCTCATCCATTAGTAGAACCTTAGGTTTAACAGCAAGGGCTCTGGCAATACATAGACGTTGTTGCTGACCACCAGATAAAGATAAGGCACTCTTTTTTAAATTATCTTTAACTTCATCATAGATAGCTGCTTTCTTTAAAGATTCAACAACAATTTGATCTAATTTCTCCTTATTATGAATGCCATGAGTCCTAGGACCATAGGCAACATTATCATAGATGCTCATTGGAAAGGGATTGGGTTTTTGAAAGACCATGCCCACTTCTTTTCTCAAATTATAAATATCAACATTTTTATCATAGATGTTCTTACCATCATAGATGACCTCACCATCAATTTTTACATTGGGAATAAGATCATTCATTCTATTTAAAGTTCTAAGGAAAGTAGACTTACCACAACCAGAAGGTCCAATGAAGGCAGTAATGGAATTTCTTTCAATGTCCATGCTGATACCATTTAGGGCCTTGTGGTCACCATAATATAAGTCTAGGTTCTTTACACTTATTATCTTTTCATTATCCATTTAAGCTTTTCCTTTTTATTGAATTACCAATTATTTCCGCCAAAATATTTATTACTAAAGTTAGAATCATTAAAATAGCTGCTATGCCAAAGGCTACACCAAATTCTCCTCTTTCCTTAGCATATACATATAGGGCTACGGTTAAAGTTGTTCCAGAGCTTCTTAAACTATTTTTAAAACTATTTAAATTATGGGCTAGTCCTGCTGTAAACAATAATGCAGCACTTTCACCTACAATTCTTCCGATTGTAAGGATACAACCAGTCACAATACCATCAATACAACCTGGTAGTACTACGGTTCTAATAACACGCCACTTGCCAGCTCCTAGTCCAAAGGCACCTTCACGATAACTATTTGATACGGTCTTTAAACTTTCAAGTGTTGTCTTGATGATGGTTGGTAGGTTCATAATCGCAAGGGTCAAGGCACCAGCAAGGAGCGATGTCTGAAAGCCTAAGAACTCGCAAAACAATAACATGCCAACTAGACCATAGATGATCGAAGGAATGCCTGATAAGGTTTCAGTGGCATATTCAATTGCACTTACTAGTTTCTTATTAGTAGCATATTCATTTAGATAGATAGCAGCACCAACACCTAGTGGTAATACTACAACAAGGGTAGCGATAATAATATAGATAGTATTTAAAATATCTGGTAGGATACCTATTGAATCACTCAAGTAACTTGGTGATGTTGACAATAAGTTCCAGGTAACATTTGGTAGACCCTTTGCCAAGACATAAATAATCATAAATAAAGCTAGTCCAACGGTCATAATTACTGAAACATACATCAAAAGTTTCATTACATTTGCATATATTTTTCTTCTTGTCATACTACTTAGCTTCCTTATTTAAGAACAAATTTAAACAAGCATTTATCAACATTATGAACACAAAAAGAACTAGGGCAATTGAGAATAATGCTTGTCTTTGAAGTCCTGCTGCATAGGACATTTCACTAGCTACTGCTGTTGTCAAAAAACGAACTGATTCAAATAATTTAGGCATATTAGGCACATTACCGCTAACCATCATAACAGCCATTGCCTCGCCTATTGCCCTACCTACACCTAAAACAATTGATGTGATAATGCCACTTTTAGCAGCCTTTACACTTACTCTAAAGTAGGTTTCGATTTCATTAGCACCTAAAGCTAAAGAGGCATCCTCATATTCCTTTGGTACGGCATCAAGGGATGTGATGCTTACTTCGATGATTGATGGAAGAATCATGATAGCCAAGACTATCATTGCGGCTAATAGGCTTGATCCATCTGGTACATGGAATATTTTTCTAATACCTGGTACTAGTATAAGCATGCCTACTAGACCATAAACAACTGAGGGGATACCTGCTAACATGCTGATGGCATGTCCCACAATATTCTTAACTTTCTTGCTTGCAACTTTAGACAAGTATATGGCACAAAAGAAGCCAATAGGAACACCTATTACAATGGCTCCACAAGTACCATAGATACTTGCTAGGATAAATGGCATGATTCCATATTCAGGACTAGCATAAGTTGGTGCCCACTTTGTCCCAAATAAGAACTTTACAATTCCTATCTTAGAGATGGCGGGGATACCAGCTACTATTAGGTAGATAGAAATAAGTAGAACACAGGCTACCGTGATTAGTCCAAGGATCAAGAATATTGCGTGTATCACACTTTCTATAATTCTTTTTGTCTTCATATTAGAGCTTTTTCAATCTCTTCTTGTGTTTTATATCCATACCACACTTTTTTAACACTGTGCCATCTAAAATGGTTAGCTTTCAATATTTCTCTTACTTTTTCGCTTGGCTTTTCTTCAAAGCTGATTTCTAGTGAATTAAATTCGTTATTTTTTGTAAATTTCATTTGTTTATTCTCCTTTATTTTTACGTTTGATATAATAGTGGTGGTTAAGGGTTGCGCCCCTTAACCACCGTAAGCCATTAGGCTTTTGGGTGTTCGGCTACATATGCCTGTAATGCGTTGGTATCGCTAGGTTTGTAGCCTTTTTCTTTGCACCATAATAAATAAGGGGGCAATAGCCCCCTATCACCTAACTATTTAACAGGAACACAACCTGCTGCAGTAATTATTTCACTTACATCAGCACTTGTTGCAAAGTCAAAGAAGCTTTGGGCAGTTTCGCTTAATGTGGCACCACTTTTAGTAACTAATACAAATGGTCTTTGGATTGGGTATGAGCCATCTTTAATAGTAGCTTCAGTTGGACTTACACCATCAATAGTTAATGCTTTTACGCTGTCTTTAACAGAAGCTAGAGAAGCATAACCGATTGCGTCTGGGTTTGTTGATACTGTAGTAATAACATCACCAGTACTTGTTAATTCTTGACGATACTTACATAAATCCTTAGTGTCAGTGATTGTTTCAAAGCCATCACGAGTACCACTACCAGCTTCTCTACCGATCAAGACGATTTCCCCGTCATTACCACCAAGATCTTTCCAGTTTGTAATTTCACCAGTATAAACCTTTGTTAAGTCTTCAAGTGAGATGTTTGTGACAGGGTTGTCATTGTTTACAATAATAGCGATACCATCATATGCCAATACTGTTTCAACAAGACCATTAGCCTTTTCTTCATCTTTTAGAGCTCTTGAAGATAGACCGATATCACATCTTCCTTCGCTTACTGCAGTGATGCCACTACCTGAACCTGTTGGGTTGTATGTGAAGTTAACTCCTTCATTATTTTTCATGAATGATTCACCAAGGGCACCGATTACCTTTTCCATTGATGTAGATCCATCAGTTGATACTGTCTTGGTTTCAGTTGTGGTTGAACCACCATTTACATTTTCATCATCTGTACTTGTCTTTCCTGAGCAAGCAACCAAGCTCATCATTACAAGTAATGCTAAGCATAATTTAATAATTTTTTTCATTTCTTTCCTCCATAGGTTTCCCTACAGTTATTACTTTAAAACCGTCTTGTAAAGAAAATGTTACATTTACTGTAAAGATATAGTAAAAACTTTCATATTTTTCACAAAGTTTATTCTAAAATAGAAATATGTTCAAAATTAAAGGAGAAGTTATACACGGATTAGGTAATGGCAAGAAAGTAGGCATGCCAACTGCTAATCTAGATATTAATGATTTAAGTGAAGATATCAAATACGGTGTCTATGCCTGTTATGTTTATATAAATGATGAAAGATACTTAGGTGTTTGTAATGTAGGAAGTAGACCAACGGTAGATAATTCTAAGACGGTAGAAGTTAATATTATTGACTTTGATAGAGATATTTATGGTTTGACTATTACTATTGAACTAATGGAACTACTAAGGGGCATCCATAAGTTTAATTCGCTAGATGAGGTTAAGGCACAAGTTGATAAAGATATATTACGTACAAAGGAGATTTTAAAATGAATGAAGAAAAACTATTAAAGGCTATCGAGAATGATGCGAGATTTGATTTAAATGATTTAGCTAAGGAATTAGATACTGATGTAGAAACTTTAAGAGCGACTATTAAGGATTTAGAGAAAAGAAAGGTAATTTGTGGTTATCATACAATTATCAATTATGATAAGACTAATGGTGAGGAGGTTACTGCTGTAATTGAAGTAGGTTGTACTCCTAGAAGAGAATCTGGTTATGATGATATTGCAAAAGAAATATACTCTTTTGATGAAGTGTCTACTATGTATCTTATGTCAGGTAAGTCTGAGTTTATCGTTATTATTAATGGTAAGACTATGAAGGAAGTAGCTAGCTTTGTGGCTCATCACTTATCACCTATTGATGGTGTAACTAGAACTGAGACTTATTTCATCTTATCTAAGTATAAGGTTGAGGGTGTTGTCCTTGATGGTGAAGCTAAAAAAGATGATCGTTTGATGGTAACACTATGAACCAATTTATAAATAATAAAGTAAGATCGATTCCAGCTAGTTCGATTGGCGAGCTACAGGAATTATGTGCTAGTCAAAAGGGTATCATTCCTTTGTCTATTGGTGAACCAGATTTTGATACACCTTGGCATATTAGAGAAGAGGCTATTTATGCCCTTAAGAATAATAAAACTCACTATACTGTTTCTAGTGGTTTGTTGACTTTAAGAGAAGAGATTTCTAATTATTTAAATAGAAGATTTGAACTTGAATATAGTAGTGATGAAATCGTCGTAACATTGGGTGCTAGTGAGGCTGTTGATATCGCCTTTAGATGTATTCTAAATGATGGTGATGAGGTTATTATCTTAAAGCCTGCTTATGTTGCCTATGAACCTTTGGTTACGATGAGTGGTGGCGTGGTTAAGTGTGTTGAATTAAAGGAAGAGAATGATTTTAAGTTAACACCAGAAGATCTTTTAAAGGCAATTACACCTAAGACTAAGGTCCTTCTTATGAATTTCCCTAGTAACCCTACTGGTGGTGTTATGACAAAGGAAGATTTGGATAAGATCGTTCCTATTATCAAGGAAAAGAATATCATGGTTTTTTCTGATGAGATTTATGCAGAACTATGTTATGATGAGAAACATTATTCAATTGCCTCTTATCCTGAAATAAGAGATCAAGTCTTATTAATATCAGGTTTCTCTAAGGCTTTTGCGATGACTGGTTGGCGTTTAGGTTATATGTGTGGTAATAAGGAAATCATTGATTGTATCAAGAGCATTCGTGATTATTCTATTATGGGACCTACAACGTTTGTTCAATATGGTGGTATTGAGGCTATTAGAGGTAGTGATAAAGATATCGAAAGAATGAAATTAGAATTTGAAAGAAGGAGAAACTATGTTGTAGCTAGACTTAATGAAATGGGTCTTAAGTGTGCTAAACCAAAGGGTGCCTTCTATTGTTTCCCTAATGTTTCTTCTACTGGTTTAAATGGACACGATTTCTCTATCAGATTAATTAAAGAGAAACAAGTTGCGGTAGTGCCTGGTACAGCCTTTGGTGAAAATAGTGTCAATAATATTCGTATTTCTTATGCTTCTAGGCTTGAAGATCTTAAGGAAGCACTTAATAGAATTGAAGAATTTGTGAATAACTTAAAAAGATAGCAAATTAAACTGAAACCCAAGGAGTGGACACTCAAATAAAAAGGTGTAACCCATCCTTGGGTTTTTGTATACTTATAGAAAG
>CAKVAL010000022.1 GCA_934725085.1 uncultured Erysipelotrichaceae bacterium
AATATAGTGACCAAGTATTGTTGTATGAAGCATTCAAGGAAGCAACTCATTGGGGTAAACTAATGGGTATTAATTATTGTAGTGACTTAAATAAGAAGATAATTAATAACGAGACTAAGGATATCTTTCTTATGCAAGAAGCTCTACATGAAAAAAGAATTGCTCAAATAGCTGATGAAATAAACAAGAGAAAAGCTCATGTACTCTTAATATGTGGTCCTAGTAGTAGTGGTAAGACAACATTTGCCAATAGATTAATTATTCAATTAAGAGTATTAGGTATTAAACCTTTATATTTAGGAACTGATGATTATTTTGTAGAACTAAATGAAAAACCAGTTGATGAGAATGGGGAATTAGATTTAGAATCAATCAAAGCAGTAGATACAGACTTGTTCTTATCTAATCTAAAGGACTTGTTATCAGGTAAAGAAGTAGACCTACCAACTTATGACTTTATCAATAACACCAAGGTATTTGGAAAAAGAAAAACCAAATTAGCTAAAGATCAAGTCATTGTCATTGAAGGTATCCATACTCTAAACCCAATTCTTACACAAGGAATTGACGATAAGGATAAATACAAGATTTATATCTCACCTCTAACTCCAGTTGGTATTGATTCTCATAATAAGATTTCAACAACTGATGCTAGAATGCTTAGAAGAATTGTAAGAGACCATCAATTTAGAGGCAGAACAATTAAACAAGCACTTAATGAATGGCCTAAGGTAAGAGAAGGAGAAGAGAAGAATATCTTCCCTAACACTAATCAAGCAGATGTCTTCTTTAATTCAAACTGTATCTATGAACTATCAGTATTAAAGAAATATGCAGAAAGCTTATTTAAGGAAGTTACAAGAGATGAGCCCGAATACGGGGAAGCTCAAAGAATGTTGTCTTTCTTAAGATTTATCGATTCTATTGAAGATGATGATCAAATCGTTAATAATTCAATCATAAGAGAGTTCATTGGTGGATCTATATTAGTTAAATAAGGTATCGCAATTGCGATACCTTATATTTTAATCTTTGTGTTCAATTACAATCTTACATTCGTCATTTGAACCAGATGTAAACAACTTTTCAAAAGCTTTTTGAACATCTTCAGCATCAGCAGGAATTACTGAAGTAATAGTTGACATGAAGACGTCTTGATTATTCTTAATCAATTCAAAAGCATGTTTATAGTCTTCCCAAGAGAAATATAAACCAGTTCTAATTGAACCTTCTTTTAAGAATAAAGGAATAGTTGAGAATTTTGCCTCCATAGCATGCATACCCAATACAACAATAGTTACACCACTGCTTCCTAAAGAAATTAATTCATCATAATTATCTACACCAACACAGTCGATAATATGTTTAAAGCCGCCAACAGGCATTAATTCCTTTAATTTCTTTTCATAATCAGGATCTTTTACGCTTAAGCACTTATCTACAAAATCAAACTTATTACAAAAAGCTACCCTTGATTCACTTCTTCCTGTCATAATTACCTTACCAGCACCTAATAATTTTGCACATAAAGCAGCATAAATACCAATTGGACCATTACCAGAAACTAGAACATCTTCACCCTTTTTAATATTTAAATACTTAACACCGTGTAAAGAAACAGCAACTGGTTCACAAATTGAACCTAAAATTATAGGCATATCTTCTGGCATTCTAATTACATAGTCACCACGAACTCTTACATATTCTCCATATGCACCCGGAGCAGATACACCAGGATTTTCAGCCATCATTTGGGCACATAATTGTTCTTGACCATTCTTACAGAACTCACATTCACCACAAGAATTGAATTCAGCAGCGCAGACTTTTTCACCCTTCTTAAAATCATATTCTCCCGGATCTTCAATATAACCTGAGAATTCATGACCTAAGGTAAAATCATCTCCACCTGCTAAACCAGTCCAAAATGAATTATCAGAACCACAAATAGCACAATTCTTTACTTTAATAGTAACCCACTTGCCACCAGCTTCAGGCATAGGCTTTTCAGCATTGGCAAAACTACGATAACCATTAACAATAACACTTTTCATATCATTTCCTCTTTTCTAAGAATAATTTTACTTCTAAGATAAGTACTTAAAGATGAACTTTTTATGTGATTTTTTGTGAGAATACAACTTTCACTATTAGTTTATTCAATTTATTCTTATGATTAATACATAATAAAACATGACCGAAACCTGTCAAAATAAGTTCGCAGTCATGTTTTATTTCGATAACTAATTAAGTAGGACTATTATCTTTGTCTATTTTATCAATCTTATAATAGGAATACAATATAGCTATGGTAAGCAAAACAATTATAAAATGTTTATAGTTAAAGACTGAATCATTAATTAAATTAATACAATGAACAAGATATAACAAGCCATATGAAATAACAAGTATTAATTTCAAATAATGTGGTTTTTTGAGATAAAACATAGTTAGTAAAATTAACATACTTGAATAACCAATTAAGTTTAAATACATGTAGTACTCCTCGTCTTTTGTAATTTATATACTTTAATTATACAAAAAAGTTAATACCGTCATAAATACTTAATACATAAAAGCATCACCGCAGTGACACTTATTTCTTGTTTAATTCATCAAATTGTTTTAAATGTTCCTTAGATAATTTTTCATATTTCAAGGCATTTTCCTTATCATTCTTATTCTTATACATTAAAGAAATTAAGAATTCATTAACACCTCTATTTACAGGCTCAATATATTCAAGCTCTTCAATCATTTCATCTAAGTACTTATAGCCCTTAGCTACATAAATATCATAAGATTTATCAATTTCATTAACGATTTGATCGTTCTTTAATTCATGAACCTTATCTTTCCAAATACCACACTTCTTATAGCTCTTAACAGAAAGATAATAGTTATAAGCTTGAGTATAAATCTTTTCCTTATCGGCTTCAGAAAGCTTAATCTTAGAGAACTTCTCTAATAATCTATCTATTTCATTAACATCGTTTCTTATCATAGCCTCATTTAGTCTAATAGAATCTAGATAAGCGGCTGGAAAAAGGAACTGTGTAGTTTTCTTACTTAATATAGAATTAAATTCATTATGATCATTTGTTTCAATAGCAACAACAATTTCATGTGAAATCTTTTTCTTGAAAATAGCGATACCAACAGCAATAGCAATCGCTATTACAACAACAATAGCAACGATAGTATATTTCATATAGACCTCATTTTTTGAAAAGAGTGTGTGAATAATCACACACTCTGTAGTTTTTCGGAAAGAAAGTGCTTAAACACTTAACTTTTTAGAAAGCGTGCCAAGGTACATGCACAAGTGCCTTATACTCTGTACCACCCCAAATACCGAATGCACAACCAACGATACCGATAACTAATAATAGACCGATACACTTAGTTGCACTCCAACCTTTTTTCTTGATTAGAGAGTAGCACATTAAAGTTAATAACAATGGGATTAATTGAGGTAATACACCATTTAATAACTTTTGAATATCAATTGGAGAATCACCGTTTGGAATAACCATACCCAATGAAGTAGCACCATAGTTACAAGTTAAAGCACCAACTACGAATACACCTAGCATAGAAGCTGCATGAGTGAATTCAGTAGCATGAGCAGTTAATGTAGTAACTGCAGAAGTACCTAAGTTGTAAGACCAGTTCATTAACCAGATACGTAAAGCCATTTGAACACCAAATAGGATTACAAAGTATAGGATTGGACCAACAATACTACCGTTAATAGCCATGTTAGCTGTAATACCAGCAGTAATAGGTACTAATGTGAACCAGAATAGAGCATCACCGATACCACCTAAAGGACCAGCACAAGCAACTCTAACAGCACGAATTGTGTTGATATCAGTCTTGTTTTGTTCTAGAGATAGAACGATACCACATACTAGAGTAACTAGGAATGGGTGAGTGTTGATGAATTCTAGGTTATGACCCATAGAAGTAGCTAAATCTTCTTTGTTTGTATGAATCTTTTCTAGACCTGGAAGAATAGTCCAGCACCAACCACCAGCTTGCATTCTTTCGTAGTTGAATGAAGCTTGTAACATACAAGATCTCCAAGCAATACTATTTAATGTCTTTTTATCTAAGGCCTCTGCAGGCTTTAAATCCTTATATTGAGTTGCATTAGATGCCATCAGAAGAACCTCCTTGTCCTAATTTAATATTTGTATTGTAGTCGTATAAAGCGATTGCAACACCTACGAATGCTACTAAGATTAAAGTTGCACCAGCAGTAGCTGAAACGTTACCGAATAATGCAGCAGCAGCGAAACCAGCGAAGTAGATACCCCACATATCGTTTGCTAACATAATCTTTAATAATACAGCGAAACCGACATATCTCATCATACCACCAGCAGCAGAGAAACCACCCATTAACCAGCTAGCGTTTTCAGATAATTGTTGTAATGGACCAGCTAAAGCAGTACCACCAACATAAGCGATAACAGCAATAATTGCGAATAAACCACCAAGTAAGCAGCAAGAGATTAAGTTTACTTGAGTAATGCCTGCAGGATTGCAATCTTCAGCAGCCTTATCAGCCTTAGCCATAACACCTGACATTGCAGTGAATACAAGAGTTACAACGTATTGACCGAATAAAGAGAAGATGATAGCTGTACCTAAAGCAGTATTTACATCCATACCAGCCTTAGTAGCGAAAATCATAGATACAACGGCACCAACTACTGAGTTAGGAGGCTGAGCACCACCAACTGGCATGTTACCGATCATCATAAGTTCATAAGTACCACCAACAGCTAAACCAGTCTTAACATCACCTAAGATAAGGCCGATGATAGGACAAGCAACCATTGGACGATATAGTACTTCAGTAAGTGAGAATTGGTCAATTGCAAAAATGAATGTTGCAACAGCCAATAATACGATTTGAATTACGTTCATGTTTGTTTCCTTTCAAAATTATTTGAATAGTTTGTTAACGTCTTCCTTAGCAATTGAAGGAGTTCTTTGAATATATAGTTCTACTCCTAATTCTTGTAGACGTTTGAATGCTGCAACGTCAGTATCATCAACAGCAACAGAAGTAGCAACTTGACGCTTACCTTCTGACATATGCATGTTACCGATGTTTACAGACTTAATAGGAACTCCACCTTCAACTAAAGCTAATACATCTTCTGGAGTTTCGCAAATAATAGCGATATGTTGAGAATCTGCAGCTTTGTTAATGATGGCACAAGTTTTTTCAATAGTGAAAAATCTTGGTTGTGCTTGAGCAGGACAAGCCATCTTCATTAAGCTTTGACGCATTGCATCATTTGCAACAGCATCGTTAGCAACTAGTAGTAAGTTTGCACCTACTGAACTTGTCCATTGAGTTGCAACCTGTCCATGAATTAGACGGTTGTCAATTCTTGTCAATACGATGTTTGGCATAAATATTACCTTCTTTCTTCCCGAGGAAACCTAATAATGTCCCTACGCATTCCATTATATTTGAAATCGTTTACATTGATTTTTCTTTTTTAGTTATCATGTTTACTTTTTTAACATAATTTAACATAATTTGGTATTTTTAACTAAAATTCTACCATTTTTTATCCTTTTCACTACTTTTTCTTATCATATTTAGCTTTTCAACAACATTTTAAAGCTAATAAAGACAAATTATTATAAAATATAAGTATGTCAATATTTAGTAAAACAACAGGTATCGATTTTCAAACATATGGCGAAGTATTTAACGAAACCACCTTCAAAAACAAATTTGAAGAAGGACGCTTTTACATGACAGTTGAAGAAAAAGAATCTAATAAATTCTATAAAAACGATAGCGAATTCTATTTGACAGTAAGAGAAGGGATTGCTGCAATTGCTATTACAGAAGACTTAAATATAAAACCAAAAATCTTCGTAATTCACCGTATCTGTAAAATAAGCCCTAATTTATACTTCACCTTCTTAACTATTTCTAAACACTCAGTAATTGAAGTTTCGAACAAAAACTTTGAAAACAATATTTTTACTGCCCCAGAACCAGTAACAATCAATTCACTGAAAACAAACTTACACGTAAAAGAAATACTAGGTGACTACTATGTAGTAAGAGGATCAAACTACAACTTCCCTGGTGAAGCACTAGATTTTTGGGAACTTACCTACGTTGACGATGGAAAATTAATCACAAAAATTGAAGATGAAGAATTTGAATTAAACCCTCAAGAAATAATTTTCTATGCACCAGGACAAGAACACACCCAAAGAACAACAACAACTTGTTCTTACTTGACAATAGTATTTGACATGGACATTGACAAAGAGGATGCCAACATCTTAAAAAATAGAATCTTCAAAGCTAGCCAAAGAGACGTAGACTACTTAACAAGATTCAACAAAGCTAGTAACAACTACGATCACTTCACACCAATGATTCTAAACTCTTTAGTCCAAGTACTAGTTGTATCCTTACTTACCAACTTAAACGAAACACCATCAAATAAGCCAATAATGACTAAGATGCAACAAAAATACGATAATGAACTATTAGGAGAAATTGCCCTATATATTCAAGAAAATATATATTCACAAATAAATGTTGAAGATATTTGTTATCACTTTTCAATATCTAGATCAACAATACAAACATTGTTTATCAAAAATCTAAATGTATCACCTAAACAATACATTTCAGATTTAAAATTTGCTAAAGCGAAACAAATGATAAAAGACTCTACATACTCTATATCTGAAATAGCTAGAATTTGTGGCTTCTCCTCAATTCACTACTTCTCAAGAGTATTCAAAGAAAAATATGGGGTCACCCCTACATCTTATGCTAAATCAATTAGTTAAAAGAGGCTTTCCATACGGAAGCCTATTTTGATTACTACAATTAATTCTTTTTAAATATGCCTGTAAAATAACAAAAGCCCAAATAAACAATAAAGAGAACAGTTCCTAAAATAGCCTGAGCCTTATAATCCAATGGTGTAAAAATACTTATTGCCAAATAAACAAGCACACCAGTCAAAAAACCTAATATCCCTACTTTCTTATTATTCATAAATTTTCTCCTAGCTTATTAAATAATTCATCTGCATGTTTTGTATATAACTAGCTATTTAATCATTGATATTCTTAAAATGATCATGGAATTTACCACCCATTATCGAATCCTTGTAGTAGATACTAGTAAATACCCAATAAAAGGCAACGCCAAGAGCTACTAGCAAAGTTCCTGCAGTATAAATATCAATCACCTTAAAAACCCACAACAAGATAATTCCAAGAATTAAAGCCACTAAACATACAATACTGATAACTAATTTACTTTTATTAGTATCTTTTTTTACTTCACTCATATCGTTAGCTCCTCCCTTACTTTCAATGAAATTATATCAAATTTAACCATATACTTGTCCACTTAAGAGCTAATTATTCTATACTTTTTATTCGAAGTTCTTATTTTAAAAATATATCCAAAATATTATGTAAAAGACTAATTTGTATTTATCATCTTTAAAAAAGCCACTCCATAAAGAAGTGACTCATTTAATTATCAATATTATTAAATACTTAATTAGATGCCTTCGCCATCAGTTGGTTCATCATTAGTAACAGTTGGCATTTCAAATAATTGAACACCATCCTTACCAACACTTAAAGCTGAAGATACTAGCATATCTAAATCATTGATCATAGTTCTTGCCATAGAAATCTCACATAACATTGGAAGATTTGTACCAGCAATAACCTTAACCTTTGGATTACCAGCAGTAACAATAGCAGCAGTCTTGAAAGGTGAACCACCAGCTAAATCAGAGAAAACGATAATGCCATCACAAGCAGAAAGCTTTTCAACAGCAGCCTTTAAATCATTTTCTAACTTCTCAGTACCTTCACCATCGAAGTCAACAGCAACATAATCTTCTTGAGGACCAGCAATCAAATCAATTGAACTAGTTAAACCAGTAGCGAAATGACCATGTCCAGTAACGATTAAACCTATCATTTTTCTATTCCCTCCCTTTATTATTTAGAATATGGATAAATAGTTACACCCTTAACTACTCTATTTACTGTACCACTTGGACATGGTGTATCAGGCTTAACACCAGTCTTAATTGACTTGTAAACAGCAATAATTTGAGCTACGTTTACATATTCAAGACCTAAGAATACATTATTATATTCAGCAACATTATCGAAAGAAATAAAGTAATCAGCTAATTCTCTAGCCTCAGCATCATCATGACTTGAAACAACTAAAATCTTATTGCCATTTCTTTCAGGAGCCATTTCCTTAACGATATCTAAGTCATACTTTCTAGTATATGGATCATCAGATAAGTAAATTACTTCTAAAGAACCAGGACAAACAACTGACTTAGGGCCATGTCTGAAGCCCATAGTTGTATCGAAAGTAGTCATAATCTTACCAGCAGTTAATTCACAAAGCTTTAAAGCAGACTCTTGAGAAACACCCTTTAAGCAATTTGAACCAAGATAAACAATTCTTGAGAAATCAAATTCATCAACAATCTTCTTACAAACTTCGAAACCTTCTTCATGGAACTTAGCAGTCTTAGCAACGATATCCTTAACGATAGGTTCAACTTCATCTAACTTATCAAGCATGAAACATAATACTGTAGCAAGATACATATTAGAATAAGAAGATGTCATTGCGAAAGATTGGTCATGAGTTTCAGGAGTTAAGTTAATAGCGTAGCAGTTATCCTTACCAACCGCAAACTTACTTAAAGCGCCCTCATGGTTACAAGTAATGAATAAATGATGGATATTCTCACAAACAACATTTGCAGCCTCAACAGCAGCAACTGATTCTGGAGAGTTACCAGATCTACCAAAAGAAATTAATAAAGTTGGCTTAGTTCTAGAAATATAATCCTCAGGACAAGCTACGATATCAGTAGTACCATAAGACTTAACCTTGAAATTATTTAAAGGACTAAGGAATGGGAATGTTGAATTACCAACGAATTCACTTGTTCCAGCACCAGTTAAAATGATGTCATAATCATCTTGGCTAATAACCTTGTTAATTAAAGCAGCAATTGCATCTTTTTCTGCCTTAACTTGATTAAAAGTCTTTAGCCATGTTTCAGGTTGTTGGTGGATTTCCTTAGAAGTCCAATAACTTCCAACTTCCTTCCATTGTTCTTCATTTCGATCAAAAATCATATAAAATTCCTTCTTTCTTCGAAATCATTTTACCAATTTATTCCCTATTTAATATCCCATCAACAAAAAATACAAATAGAAAAATAAATAAGACAACAAAATGCCCATAATACCAAATAATTTCACTTATAATAGAGTCTAGGAGTAATTAAATATATGAAAAATACAAAACAAAAAGAATTAGAAGGAATAAATATTTACCTGGACAAAAAAGGACAAAAAGTCTACCTAGACCCATTCACTAAAAAAGGCTATGTTATCACGCCAGCCAAAGAAAAAACATTCCAAATGTTAAACAACATTCCACTATACGTAGCTCTAGTAGGTGTATTCTGCTACGTACTATTTGAATTCCCATGGTGGGTATCATTAATCGCCATGGCTGGCAGTGCTGCCCTATTAACATATCGTTTCTACAAGTTCTTAGGAAACTGCACAACATATGCTAGTTTCAAACCAGAAAAGAAACACCAACCAACTTCATATAGTTCACCTGATTCTATTATCTATATGAAAATAGTGCTATTCGCATTATTAGCTATTTTATTAGTAATTTCAGTAACTGCCTTTACAGTTGAAAACAACTCAATCTTCTTTGGCTCAATCGCAATTGCCATCGTATGCTTCGCAATTGCTATCAAATATTTAACAATCATTATTGGAAGAAAAACAAAATGATCAAAGCCATAATATTTGACTTAGACAACACTCTAATCGATAGACAAAGAGCTTTTAAAGAAATGCTAGATCGTAAGTTTCATCAACTATTTGAAGATGAAACACTAATCCAAGAGATGATCAAAGACATCATTGAATGGGACAACAATGGAACTGTTGAAAGAATAGTAGTCTTTAAAAAATGGGCTGAAAAATACAAGGTAACTAAAGTTTCACCTGAACAGCTAGATAAAGAATGGTCAGATGAATCTGGAAGTATTGCCTTCTTATATGACGATGTAAGAGAAACTTTAACGGAGCTTAAAAAGAAATATAAAATTGCCATCTTATCAAATGGCAACAAAACATCACAAAGAAGAAAACTAAGCACAATCGACATCTATGATTTATTAGATTATTCACTTATTTCTGGAGAATTCACACATAGAAAACCAGATAAAGAAATATTTGAATACACTGCTAAACAATTAGGCTTAGAAACAAATCAATGTGTTTATGTTGGAGATAACTATAAGATTGATGTTCTTGGATCTAAAAACGCAGGAATGTTACCAGTCTTTATCTCAAGAAACAGAGAAGTTCATGAAGATGTATTAACAATAAAAGCAATCAAGGATTTACTTGATTGCTTTTAATTTTACTTATTAATTATAATTGAGCTTCACCCTTACAATAAGTTTGAACTACTGAATAATCATCATTTAACACAACAATATCAGCATCCTTACCTACTTGTAAAGAACCCTTACGATCATCAACACCTAAGCATCTTGCAGGATTGATAGTACATGCGTTAATCGCATAATTAAACGGAACCATAGCCTTCTCAACAAGAATTCTTAAACCCTTATTGATATTTAAAGTTGAACCAGCCAAATTACCAGCCTCAACCAAATGAGCAGAACCATCAGGATAAATAACAATCTCATTACCACCAAAGATATGCTTAGAACCAATAGGAGTACCCTTAGCCATAAGCGCATCAGAAATCATGATTGAATAATCAGGACCCTTTGACATAAAGAAATTATTTAAAGCTGCATAAGTAGAATGATTACCATCACAAATAATCTCACCATACATTGTTCTAATTCTATAAGCAGCACCAACTAAACCATTAGCACGATGATTAAATGGAGTCATACCATTGTAAACATGAGTCATTGATTTAGCACCATGTGCATAAGCCTCAACAGCTTGTTCATAAGTTGCAGCACTATGACCAATAGAAACTACAACACCATTTTCACTACAATATCTAGTCAAAGCAAAATCATCATCTTGCTCAGTTGCCATAGTAATATATTTAATATGGCCTCTTGCAGCCTCTTGATATCTCTTAAATTGTTCAACAGTTGGCTTAACAATATATTGTTCAGGTTGAGCACCCTTATACTTCATATCCAAATAAGGACCCTCAAAATGGATACCTAAAATTTCAGCACCCTTATAACCCTCTTCCATAACATCAGCTACATTTCTCACCGCATTAGTCAAAACTTCCTCAGATTGAGTAATAGTAGTAGCCAAGAAAGCAGTAACACCCTCATCAACAATATGCTCACTCCAGTTTCTTAAACCTTCAGGATTAGCATCATTTGTATCAAATGTATAAGCTCCATGACAATGGATATCAATAAAACCAGGAACAATTCTTAATTCTCCATAATCCTTATCAACTTCCTTTGTACCATAAGGATACATTTCCTTGATCTTACCATCTTCGATTTCTAATTGAAAAGGAAAGAACTGGTCAGCAACCCATACTTGTTTACTTTGTATAATCATATTTTTACTCCTTCACTACCTCAATTATAGTTAAATTATCAACAATAGTTTTGTCAATTTCATCATATATTTTGCATATTTTAGTTTTAACTTTAACTCACATTATTGATTTCTTATAATACTTATGGAGGATAATTTTCATGCAAAATGCTTTAACTAAAATTGTTACAATTCAAAAATCAGGCAAAGCAGTTGGTATCTATTCTGCTTGTTCTGCAAACTCATTTGTTATTGAAGCTGTATTAAAAAAAGGGCTAGAAGACAACAGTTGTGTTCTAATCGAATCAACAGCTAACCAATGTGACCAATTCGGTGGTTACACAGGTATGAAACCAATCGATTTCAAGAACTATGTATATGAAATCGCTGACAAGCTTGGTTTTGACAAAAATAAAATCTTCTTAGGTGGTGACCACTTAGGCCCATTAACATGGACTTCATTAAATGAAAAAGAAGCTATGGCAAACTCAGAAGTATTAATCGATGCTTATGTAAGTGCTGGCTTCACAAAGATTCACGTAGATACTTCAATGAAAGTTGCTGATGATGATCCAAACGTTAGACTATCTGATGAAACAATCGCAAGAAGAGGCGTTCATTTAGTAAAGGTAGCTGAAAATGCTTATAAGAAATTATTAGAAACTAACCCAGATGCTGTTGAACCAGTATATATCGTTGGTAGTGAAGTACCAATCCCTGGTGGTTCTCAAGCTGCAGTTGATGAAGGCGTTCAAGTTACTAAAGTTGAAGACTTCACAGCTACAATGAACACATTCAAAGATACTTTCGAAAAAGAAGGAATCAGTGATGTATGGGATAGAGTACTTGGCATCGTAGTTCAACCAGGTGTTGAAGAAAAAGACTCAGGCTGTACAGAATATGATCGTTCTAAGGCAGTTGAACTTGCTAAGGCAATCAGAACTATTCCAGATTTAGTATTTGAAGGTCATTCAACTGACTACCAAACAAAGATTAAATTAAGAGAAATGGTAGAAGATGGCGTTGCTATTCTAAAAGTTGGCCCAGGTCTAACATTCGCTGCAAGAGAAGGCCTATATGCTCTATCATTTATTGAAGATGAAGCATGCAAGGCTAATGGCAAGACTCCATCTAACTTCAGAGAAGTTCTTGATGAAGAAATGTTAAAGAATGACAAGCACTGGAAGAAGCACTATCATGGTACAGATGCTGAAATCGCATTAAAGCGTAAGTATTCTTTCTCAGATAGATCAAGATACTACTACTCAACTGATGCAGTTAAAGCAGCTATTGATACATTATTAGATAACTTAAAAGATGGTTGCCCATTAAATCTATTATCTCAATTCATGCCTATCCAATATACTAAGGTTAGAGAAGGTGTTCTAAAGAACGATCCTAAGGAATTAGTATTAGACAGAATCGGCAATACAATTGATGAATACTTATACGCAACTCATCAAAAAGACTTATTCTAAAAAAAACAGGTTGTTCAAATGAACAACCTTTCTTTTACTTAATAATTGATTCGCCAAGCTTAATATCACAAGGACCAACAAACTCGAAAGTCTTACCATTTGGATTTGTAATAACAAGCATTGTGCTCATATCATATGTTTCCTTAAGTTTCTTTAAATCAACTTCAACAATAGGATCACCAGCATTAACCCTATCGCCTTGTTTCTTATCTAAAACCTTAAAACCACCATCAGCATTAACTGTATCTACACCACAATGAACCAACAATTCCACACCACTATCAGTAGTAATGCCAAAGGCATGACCTGTAGGAAACAATACTGTTAAAGTACCGCTAGCCGGTGCATGTAAAATAACCTTATCAGCATCATAACTAAATACCAATGTCTTACCCATCATTTCTTGGGCAAACACAGGATCACTAACAGAAGATGTTTCAACTACCTTACCATCCGCAATCGCAACGATTTCATCTTTTTTCTTAAATAAACCACCAAATAAACCCATATATTTCTCACTTTCTAAAATAGAAGTACCAGATGGTACCTCTATCATTATAAATTATAATTGAGCTTCACCCTTACAATAAGTTTGAACTACTGAATAATCATCATTTAACACAACAATATCAGCATCCTTACCTACTTGTAAAGAACCCTTACGATCATCAACACCTAAGCATCTTGCAGGATTGATAGTACATGCGTTAATCGCATAATTAAACGGAACCATAGCCTTCTCAACAAGAATTCTTAAACCCTTATTGATATTTAAAGTTGAACCAGCCAAATTACCAGCCTCAACCAAATGAGCAGAACCATCAGGATAAATAACAATCTCATTACCACCAAAGATATGCTTAGAACCAATAGGAGTACCCTTAGCCATAAGCGCATCAGAAATCATGATTGAATAATCAGGACCCTTTGACATAAAGAAATTATTTAAAGCTGCATAAGTAGAATGATTACCATCACAAATAATCTCACCATACATTGTTCTAATTCTATAAGCAGCACCAACTAAACCATTAGCACGATGATTAAATGGAGTCATACCATTGTAAACATGAGTCATTGATTTAGCACCATGTGCATAAGCCTCAACAGCTTGTTCATAAGTTGCAGCACTATGACCAATAGAAACTACAACACCATTTTCACTACAATATCTAGTCAAAGCAAAATCATCATCTTGCTCAGTTGCCATAGTAATATATTTAATATGGCCTCTTGCAGCCTCTTGATATCTCTTAAATTGTTCAACAGTTGGCTTAACAATATATTGTTCAGGTTGAGCACCCTTATACTTCATATCCAAATAAGGACCCTCAAAATGGATACCTAAAATTTCAGCACCCTTATAACCCTCTTCCATAACATCAGCTACATTTCTCACCGCATTAGTCAAAACTTCCTCAGATTGAGTAATAGTAGTAGCCAAGAAAGCAGTAACACCCTCATCAACAATATGCTCACTCCAGTTTCTTAAACCTTCAGGATTAGCATCATTTGTATCAAATGTATAAGCTCCATGACAATGGATATCAATAAAACCAGGAACAATTCTTAATTCTCCATAATCCTTATCAACTTCCTTTGTACCATAAGGATACATTTCCTTGATCTTACCATCTTCGATTTCTAATTGAAAAGGAAAGAACTGGTCAGCAACCCATACTTGTTTACTTTGTATAATCATATTTAAAACTCCTTCACCACCTCAATTATAGTTCTTTTTGTCTAAACAAAGAAGGCATATCACTCGTGAACTACTCACCACTTAAGAAAATGGGAGCTTCTTGCTTCATAGACTGTTGCTTATAATAAGTCTTACATAGTCTCCACAAGCGTAAATTTGGCTAGTTCCTAGCCTATAAGCCTAATATTCTTATTCCTTCATCTTTGATATTAAGTGCAGCATTATAATCTCTATCAATTACAGTATTACACTTATCACAAATATAGACTCTTTGTCCTAAAGGAATTGATTTAACTTTGTTACCACAACAACTACATGTTTTGGTTGATGGATACCACTTATCTACTTTAACTAGTGCTCCACCATTTCTTTCTAACTTATACTTAAGTAAATCACGAAAATAACCATAACCGTTGTCCATGGTAGCTTTACCAAGCCTTAGACCTTGTGAGATATTTTTCATATCAATATCTTCAACAACTACAACATCATAAGTATTAGCTAACTCTCTTGATTTCTTATGAAGAAAGTCTTTTCTTTGATTAGCTATTTTAGTATGAACCCTATTTACTTTGTTTAATTGTTTAAGATAATTCTTAGACTTAGTTTCACCCTTATTAGATCCTATTTTTCTAGATAATCTTTTCTGCGCCTTTATTAATTTAGATTGGTTTTCTCTAAAGTAATGAGGCATATCACATTTATTATTATTAGAATCTACATATAAAGCATCCGATGAATAATCTAAGCCTATAACCTTTTCTTTATTAATAGTTTTATTGATTACTTCTTCATCATATTCAAAAACAATTGAAGCATAATACTTGTCTGCTTCTTTTGAAATAGTCGCATTACATAACTTCCAATTATCTTTTGGATGACGATGAAGTTTAATCTTAACTTTACCAATTTTAGGTAACTTAATATATTTTTCATCAATGATGGCGATAGTACCTTTTTGATTATTAGTTGTATATCTTTCCTTAGCCTTATGCTTTGACTTGAACTTTGGAAAGTTATTATTTGTCTTTCTGTTTTTATCAAAACAATTTCTAAAAGCTGATTGTAAGTTTAACTGCACATTAGCTAAAGCTAGACTATCTACTTCTTTAAGAAAAGGATAATCTTTCTTATACATAGCTGGAGTAAACATACCAAAAGTATTTGTTTGTTTATAGTTTTCAATCTTATCATTTAACATAAGATTCCATACTTTACGACAACAACCAAAGGTTTTCATAAACAATGATTCCTGTTTTTTATTAGGATAGATACGATATTTATAAGCTATGTTCATCATTAATATTATATCGTATATCAATACATTTCATCCCACTACCTAGGAGGTAGTGGGATGAAATGTGATAGTTTTGTTAAACACATAATCTTTATTCTTGTATCTAAAAGCTAATTCATAGGCATGCAGATATAATCTTTTAGCCTTTCTACCACCATAGTTCTTATCACCAACAATAGGATGTCCAATATCCTTAAAAGTAATTCTTATTTGATTCTTTCTACCTGTCTTAATATCAACATCAACCAAAGCACTATCCTTATATTGTTTAATCACCTTGTAATCAGTAATACATAAAGAACCCTTTTCACTCACATAACCCATATTAAATTTATTATAGGCAATACGATTTTCAATATGACCACTAGCATTATCAAACACACCCTCACACAGGGCATAATAGCCTCTTTTATATACAATATCATTCCAGTTTTCCTGTAATTCATCCCTTAATTTTTGTTTCTTACAGAAAAGTAAAACCCCACTAGTATCTCTATCTAGTCGATGTAATATAAAAATCATATTATGCTTATCAATAGACTTAACATATTCTCTAACCAAATGATAAGCTGTTCTTTCCCTCTCTTTGTCATTACTAATACTCAACAAACCAGCGGGCTTATTAATACAAATAAAGTCATCATCTTCATAGATAATATCCAAATCAGTCTTCTTTGTATTGTCACCTATCAACAACAAATCACCTATATCAAGCTTATAATCAAATTTACTTGTAGCGACACCATTAACTTTTACTTTATTAGCTAAAATCTTCTTTGCGACATTTCTTGAATAATGTAAATCATCAATCAAATACTCCAGCAATGTTCCCTCATGTCTTATTTTTATTTCTTTCATTTCTTTATTATATAATGATTAAACAAAGGGGAAAATTATGAACGATATCAAAAAAACATTAAAAATCGCAAGTACACTTGAAATAGCACTTGGCGCATTACATTTACTATCACTAATGTTCTTATTAGAAAAGGAATTATTAAACGTCTTAACACCACTTGGAAAAGGACTACTATTCGGTGTTGATGGACTACTTATCCTACTTGGTGTTATTGGACTATTAAAAAAACAAGAAAAATCATTATTGGCTATCATACTTGGAATACTTACAGTAATTATTCAAGTACTACAAGCATTCGCTCTAATGTCTAGTAGTCACAACTTCATTATTGTATTCTTATCTTGTATCTTACTATTTGTAACCATCCAATACATTGGTGACAACATTAAAATTTATAAAGGCAAAACAAATAATAAATAGGAAATCACCTATGATCACAGTTGATATTTTCAAAGCTAGAGAACAACTAGATAAACTTATCGATGATGTTAATATAAATAACGCTCCACTAACAATCATCAATGATAAAGGAAAAAATGCTGTTTTAATCTCAGAAAGAAAATGGAATGAGATTAATGAGACACTTAGTATTCTTTGTATAGACAAAAACGAAGACTGGAGTTTAGCTCAAACTTTTGATTCTAATGAAAGGTGGTGAAAATATTTTCATATAAAATGAAAACTTTTCTTAAAATATTATTGACATCAAGTTGACACTAGTTTTAGAATGAAATTGCGTTGAAGTAAACGAGTATTCTACTTTGGCATTTAAAGAGAGATCGTGGTAGGTGTAAACGATTATGTGGGGGTATAAGAAAGCTTTATGGAGCTAGGAAACTACGGGAAAGCCCGTTATAGCTTAGGACCTTGTTGGAGGTTTGTGAGGTTATTCTAGTAATAGGATAATAAATTAAGGTGGTAACACGATTATAAGTCGTCCTTATTGGGGACGATTTTTTTGTCCCTCAAGCTAATTGATGAAGGGAGAAAACATATGAAAAAATTATTAACAATTCTATTAGCTACTATTTGTTTATTTGCACTATGTGCATGTAATTCGGACTCGAATCAGGGCTCGAATCAGGGCTCGAATCCTATTAAGGTAGGCATAGTCCAAACAACACAACACCCAGCTCTTGATGCGGCAACTCAAGGCTTTGTAGATGCATTAAAGGAAAATGGCATCACAAACGTTGATGTTCAAAACGCAAGTGGTGAAAGTACTAACTGTTCTACAATCGTAGGTAACTTTGTTGCCGATGGTGTTGATCTAATCATGGCCAATGCCACTCCAGCCCTACAAGCTGCTAGTGCTGCAACTGATACAATCCCAGTACTTGGAACTTCTATTACTGTATATGATGTAGTACTAGGTGGCAGTGTACCAGCTAACGTATCAGGAACTACTGACTTAGCTCCACTTGATGAACAAGCAAGCATGATTAAAGAACTATTCCCAGAAGCTAAAAAAGTTGGTGTTCTATTCTGTTCAGCAGAAGCTAATTCACAATACCAAGTAGATAAGATTTCTGAATTCTTAAAAGAAGATGGAATTGAAACTGTTAACTATGTATTCAACGATTCAAATGATATTACAGCCGTAACTGAAAAAGCAGTAAGCGATAAAGTTGATGTAATCTACATCCCAACCGACAATACAGCAGCAGCTAATACTGAAGCTATCGCCAACGTTGTACTTCCTGCAGGTGTTCCAGTATTCACTGGTGAAGAAGGTATTTGTTCAGGTTGTGGTGTTGCTACTCTTACTATCTCTTACTACGACATTGGTTTCAAGACTGGTGAAATGGCAGCTGATATCCTATTAAATGGAGCTGATATTTCTACAATGGAAGTTGAATCTGCACCTCAATTTGTTAAGAAGTTCAACAAGACAAATGCTGAAAAACTAGGAATCACTATTCCTGAAGACTACGTAGCTATCGAAGAATAATTATGCTACTAGGATTAATTAACTCAATGCCAAGTGCCATTGCCCAAGGTCTAATCTGGGGCATAATGGCCATTGGCATTTATGTCACTTATAAAATATTAGACATTGCCGACTTAACCGTAGATGGTTCATTATGCACAGGTGGTGCAACATGCGTAATCCTCTTAGTAAACGGTTGTCCAATGTGGCTAGCCCTTATCTGTTCAATTCTTGCCGGTATGCTTGCAGGACTTATAACAGGTATCCTAATCACTAAACTCAAAATACCCGCAATCCTTGCAGGTATTTTGACACAATTAGCCCTATATTCTATTAACTTACATATCATGGGCTTTGGTACTACATCATTCTCTAAATCAAACCTACCAATCAGTGTTGATAAATATAACTTAATAGTATCATCAAGATACGTTAGAGAATTATCTTTAAGAAACCCTATTATCGTGGTCATTCTATTTGTAGCCATCGTAATAGCTATTCTATATTGGTTCTTTGGAACTGAGCTTGGTTGTTCTATAAGAGCCACAGGAGCCAACCAATTCATGGCAAGATCGCAAGGTATCAATACTGACAAAACAAAGGTAATTGGCCTTGTAATATCTAACAGCTTAGTTGCCCTAGCAGGTGCCCTATTATCTCAATACCAAGGCTTTGCGGATATCAACATGGGAAGAGGAGCCATCGTTATTGGCTTGGCAGCTGTTATTATTGGTGAACAAATATTTGACAAGGTATTTAAAAACTTTGCCCTAAAACTATTTGCCTGTGTACTAGGTGCTATCATCTATTACCTAGTAATCCAATTTGTCTTAAAACTTGGTCTATCAACCGATGACCTTAAAATGTTAACAGCCATTGTAGTAGCTATCTTCTTAGCTATTCCTAATTTAAAGAAAGGAACAAAATCATGTTAAAAGTTGAAAATATTTATAAAACATTCAACCCTAATACTATCAATGAAAAGAAAGCACTTAATGGTGTTTCTCTTACATTAAACGATGGTGATTTTGTGACCGTAATCGGTTCTAATGGTGCTGGTAAATCAACATTATTAAATGCTATTGCCGGCATATGGCCAATAGATGATGGAAAAATCATGATTGATGAACATGACATCACTAAACTAAAAGACTTCCAAAGAGCCAAATATATCGGTAGAGTCTTCCAAGATCCAATGACTGGCACAGCTGCCACTATGTGGATAGAAGAAAATATGGCTCTTGCCAAAAGAAGAGGTAAGAAAAGAGGCCTAAAAATCGGTATTGAAGACGAAGAAAGACAAGAATATAAAGAACTATTAAAACAATTAGATTTAGGCCTAGAAAACAGATTAACAACCAAAGTAGGATTATTATCAGGTGGTCAAAGACAAGCCCTAACCTTGCTTATGGCAACTATGCAAAAGCCTAGACTATTACTACTTGATGAACATACAGCTGCCCTAGATCCTAAGACTGCTAATAAAGTATTAGAAATTACAGATAAGCTAATCAAAGAAAACAATCTAACTACTTTTATGGTTACTCACAATATGAAAGATGCCCTTAAATACGGAAATAAAATCATCATGATGTGTGATGGTAAAATCATCTTTGAGGCAGAAGGCAAAGAAAAAGAAAAGCTAACCGTCCAAGATTTACTAAACAAGTTCGATACAGCAGGAGGTGTTGTATCTGATTCTATGATGCTTGGTTAGAATCAAAAAATAGACAATATTAAGGCTTGATCAAAAATCAAGCCTTAGTTTTATTTTAGAAACATAAACCCAATTAATGATGTTCATCTGTGTGATGTGCATCTGGATGATGGGTCTCAACCGGTTCTTCTTTATTTATGGATTCTTCTCCTTCAACATTCTTGTCACAAGCAACTAAGCCAAACATCAGAACAATTGAAAGTGAAATAATTAATATTTTCTTCATGTACAAACTCCTTTTCAAAATGATTTCAATAATCAAAATCAAACAAGTTTATAGAAATCTCCGTTTCGATACCTGTAAGGATTTAATTCAACCATAAATTGCCCCTTTTATGACATTATATCATCATGAAAAAATCGCAATTCAACTTTCTAGAGTAAGAATACTTTTCGATTATTTTAAACAGGGCTGCCAAACAAAGAACTAACTATTAATATCTTTCGACGATGTTTATCCAAAAGAAAAAGGAGCATCGCTCCTATTTCAATTTTTCTAAAAGTTTTTTAGCTTCCACAAGTCCATCCTTACATGCCTTCTTGTTTACGATAGTACAATCAGTATCCTCATACATGTTAGTAGCGAACTTGATATCCTTAAACTCTTTATAAGCTAAAGACGTCTTACCATATTCTTTTTCAAGGAAAGCATCAACATCAGAATACCAAGCAAGAAATTCATATGAGTTATATTGAACATCATCCTCAATAAACTTGTTAATACCAAGAATTAAACTATCAATACTATTCATCTGTCTTCTTCTTTGTAGTAGTTCTTCTTCTAGTTGTCTTTTTAGGCTTAGATTCAGATTCGTGCTCAGAAGATTCGTGCCCAGATTCGTGCCCAGATTTCTCTTCAACAACTACAGGTTCTTCCTTAACTTCAGCTTCAGATTCATTGCCCAAAGCTTCAGTCTTAGTTTCTTCTAAACTTTCCTTCTTAACTAAACGATTATCAACAACAACCAATTTGCCATCAAGAACATCTTTAATCTCTTCTGCAGTAATTGTTTCGTTCGCAATAAGTGCATCAGCAATCTTAATTAAATCATCCTTGTGTTCATTAATGATTTGCTTAGCATGTTCATGACATGAATCAATAATCTTTCTAACTTCGATATCAATCTCATAAGCTACTTGGCTACTTGCGTTAGCAGGTGAATTATAGTCTCTACCAAGGAAAACAGTTGAATTACCACTGTTATATTGAACAGGACCTAAATCAGACATACCATATGTTGTAACCATATCCTTCGCGATTCTTGTAGCTTGTTGGATATCGTTTGAAGCACCAGTAGTAATATCTGAGAAGAAGATTTCTTCAGCAGCTCTACCGCCCATATAAGAAGTAATTGTATCAACTAATTCCTTCTTAGAATTTAAAATCTTTTCTTTTCTAGGAGTAATCAAGTTATAACCACCAGCACTACCACGAGGAATAATAGTAACCTTTTGAACAACAGCACCATCAGGTAAGTTTAAACCAACAATGGCATGACCTGCCTCATGATATGCCACTAACTTCTTAGTGTGTTCATCATAAGTTCTACTCTTCTTAGCAGGACCCATCATAACTCTATCGATTGCTTCATCAACCTCTTGAGTCTCGATTAAATTCTTATTTTCTCTTACTGTTAAAATAGCAGCTTCATTTAATACGTTTTCTAGATCTGCACCAGAGAAACCAGGTGTACGTCTAGCTAAAGCTTCCAAGTCTACATCATCAGCAATCTTCTTATTACGAGCATGTACCTTTAAGATAGCTTCTCTACCCTTTAAATCAGGTAAAGAAACAGTAATCTGTCTATCAAAACGACCAGGTCTTAATAAAGCCGGATCTAGTACATCAGGTCTATTTGTAGCCGCAATAACAACAACACCATTGTTGTCAGACATACCATCCATCTCAACTAACATTTGGTTAAGAGTTTGTTCTCTTTCATCATGGCCACCACCCATACCGGCACCACGTTGTCTACCTACTGCATCAATTTCATCAATGAAAATCATACAAGGAGCTGTGGCCTTAGCTTGCTTAAACATATCTCTAACTCTACTAGCACCAACACCGACAAACATTTCAACGAAGTCAGAACCACTAATAGAATAGAAAGGAACATTAGCCTCACCTGCAACAGCCTTAGCCAACAAAGTCTTACCAGTACCAGGAGGACCAACAAGAAGGATACCCTTAGGAATACGAGCACCCATAGCTGCAAACTTCTTAGGAGTCTTTAAATACTCGATAATTTCAGCCATCTCTTCTTTTTCTTCATCACAGCCGGCAACATCCTTAAACTTAACCTTGATGTTATCTTCTTTTCTAGCTCTAGACTTAGAAAATTCAAACGCCTTATTGTTACCAGAAGCAGCACCCATCTTAGAAATCATTAACATGCCAAGTCCTGCAAACAATACAATAGGCAAAATAGAACCAAGTAAAGATAAGATAATGCTAGTTTCATTAGCATCCTCAACCTTAACACTTGCATTCGAATCCTTTAACTTAGAAATAAGCTCATCAGTAGTTGTCTCAGTCTTTGGAACATCGCTTGTAAAACTTACTTCCTTGCCATCAACAGTATAAGTACCACTAACATTAATGATATTATCATCAACTAATAAAGTAGCCTTACTTACAGTCTTAGTCTCTAATACTTTATTTAATTGTGAATAATCAATTCTTGTAACTGTACTTGAAGACATTGGATTTGTAAAAAACAAAGCCACCAAGAACACAATCGCAATCAAATAAGGAATAAAAGTACTAGGATTTGGTTTATTATTTTTGTTATTTGGTTTAATCACACCATACCTCCATTTATTTAAATAGCTTCTTCTTTAATTACACCAATATAAGGTAAATTACGATACTTTTGGTTATAGTCCAAACCATAACCAATCACAAACTCATCGGGAACTACAAAGCCAATATAATCAGCCTCAATAGCCTTCTCTCTTCTAGCAGGCTTATCCAACAAAGTAACAATCTTAATTTCCTTTGCGCCCTTATTCTTGAACATCTCTGTTACCTTCTCTAAAGTCTTACCAGTATCAACGATATCTTCAACAATTAAAACATCTCTGTCAGTAACTGAACCTTCAATATCCTTAATAACTTTAACTTCAATAGAATTAGTACCAGAATAACTAGAAACATCCATGAAATCAATTTCACAATCGATATCAAGTTTCATAACAAGTCCCATCATAAATGGAACTGATCCCTTTAATAATCCTACAATAACAGGAACACTATTCTTTTCTTTATAATACTTGCTAATTTCATCAGCAAGTTCTTGTTCTCTCTTTGTGATTTCTTCACTAGAAACTAAAATCTTTTTTACATCGTTATGCATATTTATTCACCTCGGTTAACTTTATAATTTTAACATATACATGTTAGCATTTTTAGAGTAATGATTGACATCACAGCCTATATTTGGCACAAAAATAGCAGTTCCAGCACTATTTACAACCACAGGCCACATCTTCCTCTCCCTATAAGATATCTTATTATCAATAAAGAAACGATTTATCTTCTTAGTACCATAACGCAACTTGATGCTATCACCCTCTTTATAATTTCTAATAGTTAAAGGAAAATCATCTTCACTTACATTAAAACTCTCAATGGTCTTACCACTCTTACATAACTTGAAATACTTTGTCTTAAAATATTTTATATCCAATAGTTCATAAGAATAATCATCTTTCTTTTTATAAACCTCGATATAGCCATACTCTAAACATAGATATTTATCTTCAATAAGAACCTCAAAAGACTTAGTAGTACTAATTTGTCTTATTAATTCATTAGCCTGTTTCCTAGAAATAGAAACACCCAAGAATATTCTTAATAATCTAATCTTATCTTCAAACAAAAGAAATTCAGATACAGGAATTTTATTTCTCTTATTTATAAAAGATACACATTCCTTATTTAATTTATTATTCTCTTTATTCAATAAGTTAATTTCTCTAACAAGTAAATTCTTTTCTCTTAAAGACATCTTTTCAATCACTTCATGTCTTATTCTATTTCGCTGGTAATCATCACTTAAATTTGATTCATCAATACCATAAACAATTCCATGATTATCACAATAATCCTTCAAATCACCCTTTGTATACTTCAACAATGGTCTTACAATCTTAATCCCAAAGTTCTTAACACTTCTTTTTAAACCATAATAATAAACATGACTATTACGTTTCTTTTGCATCAAATACGTTTCAATCAAATCATCTTTATGATGAGCCAACATCACACAATCAAGATCATATTTATCAATAATTTCTTTATAGAACTCATATCTAAAAATACGTGCATTCTCTTGGAAATTACCACCATCTACCTCTACATAATCCTTCTTAAAATAAGGAATATCATATTTTTTGCAATAATCCTCTACTATCAATTCATCACGTAAAGCACTATCTCTATGATGATAATTAACATGAGCTACATATACTTCATATTTATCCTTCATCATATCTAAAAGAGCCATTGAATCTGGCCCTCCTGACACTCCAATAAGAACTCTTTTTCTCAAGCCTTCCATATAGGACATAATTATATAATATCGCTAAAATAAAGCACCCTATTTCACCTAAAATTCAGACTTTTGTGACTGTAACATACCCGCAATAATAAACAAATATGGTGCCCCAACAATTTGTTGAATAGACACAAAACTGTTCACTAAGTAACAAATAATTGCGCATATACACATTCTATTAAATAAAGTATTTTCTCTTTTCTTATCAAAAACCACAAAATACCAAAACATATAAAAACTAACAAAGCCCAATATTCCATAATTACATAAAGTATTCAAGAATTCATTATGAGCACAAGAAACAAATATTGTGCTTCTTGTCTTCACAACCTCTTCATACTTATAAGTAAAAATCATATTTGCATATTGATCAGGACCCGCTCCAAAGAACAATACATAAGGATGATCAAAAACAAACCTAAAGAAAGCAATAACACCAACTCTCCAAATGTTTCCTCTATTATTGCCCCAACTATCACTTATTCTAAAATAGCCATAAGTTCTTAACTGTTCAGGCAATATATCAAAAGTATTTAATATTATATATACAACAACTAGCAACAATACTATCGGTATCATTTTAAATACTATTTTTTTAAACTTATCAAATAAATCAATTTTAAATACAAATAGAATCCCTAAGCCAAATAACACATAAGGAATTATTGATTTAGTAACTAAACCACTTAATCTATTAGGAATATATGCATGACTACTAAATACAATTTGTAATAATCCTATCAATATACAAGAACCACTGATGATAAGCAATAATTCAACAAGTTTATCATCATCTTCATTTTTCAAAAGATATAAAGCTAAAACAGCCAAAACTAAGAACGCACTATCAGAACCCTGAGTAACCAAAGTAGCAGCACCAATCATAATGGCAATTCCATACAATACTTTTCTTATCTTATTATCACTTTCAATATATGAATAAATACTCAAAGGAAACAAAACCACCAAATAACAAACATACCAGTTAATATTTCCTACAGTCGAAACATAATCATTTCTTATAAATCTATCTATAGTATCCCAAAAACCAAATACATCAATACTAAAACGATTTAATACCGCCAAGAAAAATACAATAGAAGAACCAATAATGGCCAAATCAATTATTCCTTTATTTCCATCCCAATATCTTTTAGTTAAAAAATAAATCAATACAAAAGTTAATTGAGCAATCTCACCCATAAACCAGCCTGGATAACCAATAACAACTTGGCTTGAATCAGTCACAAAGAAAGTCGCAACATAAAAAGCAATCTTGCCAGAAACCAAAACAATAATTCCATACAACAAAATCATCAAATCGGCCTTAGTAAACTTCTTTACATAAGATTTAAAAAAGATTACTTCAATTAAAAAACATATACTTAGAATTATTAAAAATCCTGGAATAAATATCTTTCCTAGTTGATGTCCAAAAGAAACTAAACAAAAGAAATTCCACTTTGTAGTACTCATAACATTGTAACCACCTTTGCAATACAAAGGCATAACTACAAAAAGAAAAAATAAATAAAAATATAATACTTTTTGTCCAAACTTATGAATCTTATTTTCCATTATATTGTTTCTCTTCCTATTTCCTTAGCTACAATGACTATTTCATTGGTTATCACAATGATTAATTCATTATCACCATTAGAATCAAATTCGTATGCATCAAAATCATCAATCCTAACAATCTCGTAATATCTAATTTCATTTTCTAATACAAACGACAATACTTTGTTGTCTTTTAACACTTCTTCATCGTTTAACACCATTAATTCACCTAATGAATAGATACTGTCATTACCATAGATTCTTATACGAGTGCCATCCAAAGAATCATCAGCATCCATGAATACAGAACCGTATTCCGAATAACTAGTTGTTGTCCAATCCTTATTTAAATACTCATAATTATCTATTCCTTGAACTATTGTTCTTCTAAATAAACCACTAGGAAAATCAATAAAACCAACCACATCAAAATTAACTATTGCGGATGAATGATACTTCTCTTTTAACTCAATAAGTTCACTTTCATTGTAATAATCAAAATCACTTTCAAAATGTAAACTAAAATCAATATTATTATTAAAAACCACAGTACTTAATAGCTTATTTGTTTCAATATCTTTATGTGCATTACGATATTCAACTAAAACATAGTAAAAAACAAATAAACAACCTATTAAAATAAAACTTATAATCTTATCTCTATTTTTCTTCATAACAATAAGTATCCACCAGCCTAGCTGGTGGTTTTAATTAACGGGCATAGTCCTCCTCATCTAGCCACCTCTAAAGAGGTACGTGGTCTGCAAGTGCACTCTATTTGTTTTTCTTAAAAGGATCTTCGAATTCTAATTCAAGTTGCTCGGCTATTTTGTCTTCATCTAATTGGTTTTTTATGTATTCTTGAATTTTTTTACTATTCTTACCTACTGTATCCACATAATAGCCTCGAAACCAAAATTCTCTGCTTCGATATTTATATTTGATATTACCCCACTTTTCATATATCATTTGGCTCGACTTGCCTTTTAAATATCCCATAAAACTAGATACTGAATATTTAGGTGGAATCTCGAGTAACATATGGATGTGATCAGGGCAAGCCTCACCCTCAATAATATTTACATCCTTATAAGAACATAAATCTTTAAATATCTTTATAATTTCAAGTCTTCTTGCATCATAAAATACTTTTCTTCTATACTTTGGCGCAAATACAACATGATATCTACAATTCCACTTTGTATGAGATAAAGTATTTAATTCGTCTTTATTATTTGCCATAATTATATTGCCTCCTTATTTATAATTACTTGTAGTTTGCAGACCACAAAATAATTATAGTAAGGGGTTTTATTATGGCAAATAATAATAGGTCATTATCTCTACGCTAAAGCTTTTATATCCACCCCTAGACAATCTAGGGGTTTTATTTGACAATAAAAGCACTGCCATTAACTGACAGTGCTTAATAATTCATTTAGATGTCAATTATTTAACACTAGTATTTGAAACCTTGTAAACACAAGCCTTCTTAGTTTCAGACCAAATCCAGTTCTTTGAACCCATTTCTTCATCACAAGAAATTACACCATCACCATTAGTGTCTTTCGCACCAGCTGGTTTTGTTGAACTAGTTGTGTTAGAAGTCTTAGGAGCTGCTACAACTGTAAATGTTGAGAAACCTTTCTTAGTTGATAGAACAATATCACCTGAACCGTCTACAACACCTTCTAATGTTTCACAAGCTTCAGTTTCACCATCCTTATAGTGAAGAACTCTTACTTTTGTTCCTTCAGCAAAGATACCCTTAACATTAATTGAGAAAGTTACCCAAATACCCTTTGTATCTAATTCTTCCTTGGTAGTACTAGTAGCATCGATAGGTTTTACTGAGAAAGTAACACTCTTTTCATCTTTCTTAATTGTTTTAACTTCAGGAATAACATTTCTAGCTTCAATTTTTGCGATAACTTCAGCATCAGCCTCAGGTTCTACTGATGTTACATTAAAGCTCATAAAGTTACCTGTTGGAGCAGTAAATTCCTTTACAACATCTCCTTTGTTCACAGTTGCAACATCCGGGTTGTTAGTGACAGTCACCTTACTCACGAAGCTTGCATAATCTTTTGTGATTAAATATGTACCTAAAGCGGCACCACCACCATTATTATCGAATTCAAATTTTAATTCTGAATTTGAAATTTTAATTTCACTAGCTTTAATGTCAGTGTTTTTATTAGTTGTGTACTTATATGCAACAACAAGATAGTAATCTTTACCAGCTTTAAATGTCTCATCTTGTGTCATAAAATAAACAGCTGTCTTGCCATCGTTCAAGTAGTCTTTTTCAGCCCAATACAAATTAAAATCAGCATTTTTACCACTTGATCCCTTTAAAGTATATTCAGATTCATTGATTTCAGTGCTTCTGCCAACAACAGCCTTAGGTGCTTTACCAACTAATTCAAGTTCTTTTTCTTGATTAGGAACAGCTTGAACTCCTAAGTCTAAATAAACTTCTTTATCAAAATAAAAATCATTATGATTTTTTCCATCATCTACAGTTAATCTAAATTCATAAGTACCATTAACAAAGCCATTTTTAATCAAAACATCTTTTGATAATTTCAATGTAGTGCTATCAACTTGTTCAAAAACTCTTGAATCATATACTTGATCGCCCCATTTTCTTACAACATTTGAAATAATTCCCCAATAACCATATTCTTTTTGTGAAGCATAAATAACATGAGTTCCAGTTACACCATTGTCACTTTCAACTAAACCATCTGCCAATTTAGCTATATCGTTTTTAGGACCCTTAATAATCAAGCTACCATTTTCGTCTTGATAAGCACTCATGCTAACTGGTTCGTTTTCTTGTCCAGGATTGCCAGGCTCGTTACCAGTAGCTACAGCAACACTGCCTTCATTAGTTGCACCATCTTCAGCAGAAACAGCAAAAGAAATAACTGTAAACACTAAAAAAGTTGCTAACATAACGTTTAAAAGCTTTTTCATATTATGTTTTTCTTCCTCCCTATAATAATTTAGCTTGCTTATAAATTAATTTCCAAATCTACCCGAAATTTATTTATAACCGCTTTCATGTTACCCCCCCCCCGTATACTTTTGTCAATCAAAAAGAAGCATTTATAACCTTGGCTAAAATAATGTGTCGTTATTTCAAATTAAATGGCTATTTGTAGAACGACACAATAATTTACCCACAAAACGACACATTATTTTACCCAACAGCTTCAATTTGATTGTTAGTA
>CAKVAL010000023.1 GCA_934725085.1 uncultured Erysipelotrichaceae bacterium
TATCTTTTATTAGCTTATTTGGTTTTATAAGTCTTTTTAATAAGGAAGAAATATCCATTTATGAAAGAAGGAAGTTGAAGGCTTTTCCTAAAATAATAAATAATAATAATTTCTTTGATGATTTAGATAAATATTTAAGTGATCATTTTATCTTTAGACAAGACTTTAGGGAAGTTAAGGGTTTTGTGAACTATAATCTTTTTAATATTTCGATTAATAATAAGGTGACTATTAAGGATGATTACTTGTTTGAGTTGACAGAGACTAATTATAAGTCTTTGGATAATGTAGTTGCTAAAGTAAATGATATTATTAGAAGGTTTGATATTAATGACTATGAATTTATAGCTATTCCTTTAAAGAATCATTATGCTGGTTTGGATAATGTGAGTGAAGAGATTGATGAGTATCTTGGGGTAAGAATGGATAATTATCACTCATTGAAAGATTTGTTGTCATTATCAGATTATTATCATACTGATATTCATCTAAAACAGGATAAATTAGGTAGTGTTGTTAGTAAGATACTAGAGTTGTGTGATGTAGATGAAAAAGATATAGAGTATTCATTTAATACATATGATAAGTTCTATGGTTCTTTATATGCCAAGATGGCTATAAGTATGAAGCCTGATACGATTACTTATTTGACTAATGATTTGTTGAATAGTATAAAGGTCTATAGTGTTGAAGATAAAGACTTATTGGATGTTTATAATGTATCAGAACTAGAATCATTAGATCCATATAGTATTTATTTAAATGGACCTAAGGCTTATTTAAAGATTGTGAATAAGAATGTTGAGGATAGAAAATTGATTATTTTTAGAGATTCATATACATCTAGTATTGCGCCATTGTTGATTCCTTATTTTAGTGAAATAGAATTAATTGATCTAAGATATTACAGTAGTGATTTGCTTAATATTGATGGTGATTCTAAAGTTTTATTCATATATGGAAGTGAAGTGTTAAATAATTCGTTTAGTATTAAATAAGGTATTGAATTTTTTGGCTTTAATGGTATGATATTTTTGTTCATTAGTTCTTTTTTAGCTTTAATATTAAGGCTTTTGGGAAATGATAGGTATGCCCATCTATTTTGATGGGCTTTATTTATTTGGTGGACAGAAAATTAGGAGGAGATTTTTCAAATGGAAAAACAAAGTGTTGGTAAGATTCTTCTTGGTAAGTGGGATACTAAGACAATTGTTGGTGTTGCGATCGGTGTTGCATTGTTTGGTGTCTTAATGGACTATGCTTCTATTAAGGTTTTCACAAACACAAACTTAACTTTAGCTATGATTGTTCCTGTTATCGTTGGTGGCTTATTCGGACCTCTACCTGCAGCTTTAGCTTGTGGCTTAGGTAACTGTTTAGCTGACTTAATCGGTGGCTGGGGCATGTGGTTTGACTGGTCAATCGGTAATGCTTTCTTAGGCTTCTGTGTTGGTTGTTTAAAGTTATATGGTGCTGATATCGAAAACGGTAAGTTTGATGTTAAGCAAATGATTATCTATGTAATCGTTGCAGTTGTTGGTAATGCATTAGCATTTGGTGTTGTTACACCTATTTTCTCTGCATTGTTATATCAATCAGAATTAACTATTACTTTCATTCAATCTTTAACAGGCGGTATTTCTAATACAATCGTACTTGTTGTTGCTGGTATTCCTATTCTTAAGGCATTAGCTGCAAGAAACGCAAAAGCTACAAACCTAACTAAAGAATAATTATGTTAAAAGAGCCTATAATTGAGTTCAAGGATTTTAGTTTTCGTTATAAATCTCAAAACGAAGCTACTTTAAAGAATATCAATTTAACTATCTACAAGGGAGAGAAGGTATTATTACTAGGTCCTTCTGGTTGTGGTAAGTCAACTCTTGCTAATTGTATCAATGGAATTATTCCATTCTCTTTTAATGGTGAAATAAAGGGTTCATGTAAAATTGCTGGAGTAGAGTCGTCTACTTCCAGCATTTTTAAATTAAGTTCGGTTGTTGGAACAGTATTACAAGATTCTGATGCCCAGTTTGTTGGTTTGTCGGTGGGCGAAGATATCGCATATGCTTTAGAAAATAATATGGTTCCAAGAAACGTGATGCTTAAGAAAGTTAAGGATGCGGCTACCATTGTTCATATGGAAGATTTCTTAGAGTCTGTTCCATATAATCTTTCTGGTGGTCAGAAACAAAGAGTTTCTCTTGCTGGTATCATGCATGATGATGTCCAAATTTTGTTGTTTGATGAGCCTCTAGCTGCGCTAGATCCTCAAATGGGTAATCAAGCTATCGCTTTAATTGATGAGATTCAAAAGGAAAATGAGAAGACAGTGTTAATTATTGAGCATCGTTTAGAGGATGTTTTATATAGACCTGTTGATCGTATTATTTTGATGTGTGATGGAAAGATTATCGCCGATACTACTCCTGATAAATTATTATGTAGTGAAAAGCTTAGAAAAGATGGCATTAGAGAGCCGCTTTATCTAAGTGCTTTGAATATGGCTTCTTGTAAGTTTAGTGAAGATGATCATCCAAGTGATATCTTCTCTATGAATCTTGATAAGTATAAGGATAAACTAGTTTCTTATTTTACTAGTGTTAAGACTAGTGATGTGAAAAAGAGCAATGAATGCTTACTAGAAGTAAAGAATGTTTCTTATAAGTATAAGAATCGTAATGTGAAGGTTCTTGATGATGTATCTTTTAAGGTCTATAAGGGCGAGAAGATTGCGATTGTTGGTAAAAATGGTGCTGGTAAGTCTACTATCGCTAAGATGTTGTGTGGGGTTATTAGACCACTTGATGGTGAGATACTTTTAAATGGTGAGAATTATTTAAAGTATTCTATTAAGGAAATTGGCCAAAAGATTGGCTATGTTATGCAAAATCCTAATCAGATGCTTGTTAAGGATATCATCAAAGATGAGGTTTCTTTGGGACTAAAACTAAATGGCTATAGTGACGAAGAAATCGAAAAGAGAATTGAAGAGGCTTTAAAGATGTGTAACTTGTGGCCTATGCGTAATTGGCCAGTTGGTGTTGTAAGCTATGGTCAAAAGAAGAGAGTTACTATCGCTTCTATCTTAGCTATGAAGCCTGAGATTATTGTGCTTGATGAACCTACTGCAGGACAAGATTATAAGGTATATACCGAAATTATGTCATTCTTAGAGGAATTAAATAGGGACTATGGTATTACTATCTTGTTTATTACTCATGATATGCACTTGGCTATTGAATATACTGATAGGGCTATCGTGTTTGCGGAAGGAAAGTGTGTTGGTGATGATTCTGTTTATAAGATCTTGTCTAATAATGAGATTATTGAGATGGCTAATCTTAAACAAACTTCACTTTATACTTTGGCAAAGAGAATTGGTGTTAAGCCAGAACTTATGATTGATTCGTTTATTAGCGAGGAAAGGAGAAGAAGACATGAATCATAGTGATATTATTAATCTTACTCCTGGTTCAACTTTTCTTCATCGTTTGACAGGTACTACTAAGGTTAGACTTTTTATTGTGTTAATTGTTTATGTAATGATGTCTTTTGATTTCCGTTTGATTGCACCATTATTTGTACTTGCACTAATTGGTCTAATTTCACTAAAGCCTAAGTGGAAGACTTTGAAGATTATTATTATCATTGTTGTGTTGATGAATGTCTTTAATATCTTCTTGTTCTGGTTGGCTGATCCTCATTATGGTTTATCACTAACAAATGATGATACAGTCTTGTTTGCGTTTAATAGTTATCTAGTGGTTACAAGGGGTACTTTATGGTATCTAGGAGTTAGACTTTTGAAGATGCTTACTTCTTTCTTGGTTTCAATGTGTTTTATTATTTCAATTACGCCAAGTGAGATGGCTGCTGGTTTGACTTCTATTGGTCTTCCTTATAAGTTTGGTTCTATTGTTGAGATTGCCTTTAGATATATTCCTGATATTTCTAGAGATTATGAGAATATCTCTATCTCTATGCAATGTAGAGGTCTAGAACTAGATAAGAAGAAGGCTTCTCCGTTTGAGCGTTTGAAACAAACGGTTATGATTTTGATTCCTTTGGTTATCACATCTTTTGATAGAGTTAATGATATTGCCAATGCGATGGATTTAAGAGGTTTTGGTAAGCATAAGAAGAGAACTTATTATGCTGAGCATGAGATTATTAAGGGCGAGAAGATTTTTATTGCCTTCTATCTTATTGTGTTTGCGTTTGTAATTTTCTATTCTATTTATTCTAGAGTAGTTACTTTCCCTACTAAGATGTGGATTTATTGGTAATTATATGGATTATAAGAAAATATTTGATGATAATCTTGAAACTTTAAGGTATTTGTTGAAGATCAATTCTATTTATGATGAGAATACTGTTGATGATTTACATCCTTATGGAAAGGGTTGCAAAGAGGCTTTGGATTTCATGAAGGACTTGGCTATAAAAGATGGTTTTATAGTTAAGGATTATGATAACAAGGCTATATCTATCAGCTATGTTGATAATGAAGATGAAAGAATTGATGTAGTTAGTCACTTGGATGTTGTCAGCGTTGATGATAAGTGGTCATATGATCCTTTTGGTGCTGTGATTAAAGATGGTAAACTTTATGGTCGTGGCAGTGAAGATATGAAGACTGCTGCTTTCTTGTCTTATTTAGTTTTGAGAGAATTAAGAAATAAGTATCCGGATGTAAAAAGAGAGATTAGGGTAGTACTAGGAAGCGACGAAGAGCGTACGATGGATGATATGCGTCATTATTGTTCAGTGGTTAAGAAACCATTGTTTGCGTTTTCGCCTGATGGTACTTTCCCTATGGTAATTGGCGAGAAGGGTGCTTTGATGTGGACAATAAGTGGTGATTATGATGGTGTTATCGAGTCACTTGATGGTGGTATCCAGTGCAATGTGGTGCCTCCTTATGTTAACTGTACTCTTAAGGATGATAGGTATACTGAAAAGTTAAGAGAGTATTTCTTAGATAAGAAGGCAAATGTAACTAGTGTTAATGGCAAGACTGTTATTCATGTAGATGGTGTGGCAGTGCATTGTTCAAGATGTTTTGATGGTGTTAATGCGATTAATGTCTTGTTGAAGGGTTTAGCTGAGGTATGTGGCGATAGCTTGTGTAAGAATCTTTATGATATCTTGGGTGAGGACTATGGTGCCGGATTAGATTCTAAGGTTGATGAGGTGTTTGATACTTGTTTGACTGTTAACTTGGGCCGTTTAATTATTAAAGATGGTAAGATTAATGGTCAGGTTGATGCAAGATATCCTGCTACTTTAACAAGCGCTGAGTTGACTAAGAAATTTAAAGAAAAGGCTATGTTTAATGTTTCTTTGGATTATGATGATCCTCCAACTTTGAATAGTTTGGATGATCCTTATATCAAGGAGATGTTAGATGTTTATGATAGTGTTATGCATGATGGTTTAAGACCTTATGTGTCAGGTGGTGTATCTTATTCTAAGGTGTTTAAGCATTGTGTAACCTTTGGTATGAATATGCCTAATAAAGAAAACTTAGCTCATCAGGTTGATGAATATGTGGAACTTGATGATTGTGTTAAGGCTTTGGAAATTTATTACAAGACTTTTGAAAGATTTATTGAAATGGAGATTTAATTTATGAAGAAGATGTTGGTGTTCCAAACGGACTTCACTTATGCAGAAGGTGCTGTTCCTTCAATGTTGGGTGTTGTTAAGAGTGTTGATTTAGATATTGAGTGTATTACAGCTACACATCAAATTCCTCAATATGATACTTATTCTGCATCATTCAGATTGTATCAATATATTGATTTCTGGCCAAAGGGCACTATTTTTGTGTCTGTTGTTGACCCAGGCGTTGGTACTGCTAGAAGAGCTTGTGTTGCCAAGACTAAGAATGGTTATTTCATCGTTACTCCAGATAATGGTAGTTTGACTCATGTTTATAACAAGTGGGGCATTGAGGAAGTAAGAGAGATTGATGAGACTGTTAATAGACTTCATCGTGATGATAATGGTTATGTTTCTATTTTCCATGGCCGTGATTTATTTGGTTATTGTGCAGCTAAGTTAGCTAGTGGCAAGATTAGTTTTGAGGAAGTTGGTCCTACTTATCCAGTTGAAGAGATTGTTAGACATGATTTGCATAAGGCGCAAATTGTTGATGGTAAGTTAGAGGGTACTTTTGAGATTAATGATCCTAACTTTGGCAATCTTTGGACTAATATCCCATTGGATTTATTTAAGGAAATGGGTTTTAAGATGGGTGACAATGTTAAGACTACTATTTATTTAAATGATGAGGTAGTTTATAGTTGGAATCTTCCTTATTATGATTCATTCGGTAAGGCTCCTGCTAAGTCTATTATGATTTACAATAACGAATTAAATAATATGGCTTTAGCTGAGGTAGTTGGCAATTTATGTAAGAATTATGATTTAGATTTTAGAAAGGGTTATAAGTTGGTATTTGAACATGAATAATTTATTAGTATTTCAAACAGATTTCGGTTTGGATGATGGCGCTATTAGTGCTATGGAAGGTGTTTCTTTTGGTGTTTCTCAAAGCTTGAATATTCGTCATTTGACTCATAATATTCCTCAATATAACATCTTTGATGCTTCTTATAGACTTTTCCAAGCAATTGGTTACTGGCCAGAAGGAACAGTGTTTGTATCAGTTGTTGACCCAGGTGTTGGTAGTGCTCGTAAGTCAGTTGTAGCGAAGACTAAAACTGGTCAATATATTGTTACTCCAGATAATGGTACTTTGACTCATATTAATAAGTTTGTTGGCATTGAGGAAGTAAGAGAGATTGAAGAAAGAGTTAATCGTTTAAAGAACTCTGAATTATCTTATACTTTCCATGGTCGTGATGTTTATGCTTATACTGGTGCTAGACTTGCTTCTAATACTATCGATATGGAAGGTGTTGGTCCAAAGCTTAATGTTGAAGATGTTGTTGAATTAGAACTATATGGTTGCAAAGAGATTGAAAATGGTGTTAAGGGTCAAATTGATATCCTTGATGTTCGTTTTGGTTCATTATGGACTTCTATCCCATATGAAGAATTCAAGAAGTGTGGATTTAAGTTTGGTGATAATGTCCTAGTAAAGATTTTTAACAGAGATGTTTGTGTTTATACAAATACAATCAACTATGGCAAGTCTTTTGCGGATGTACCAATTTCAACTCCTATTATTTATATGAACTCTTCTTATCATATCGCTGTTGCGATTAACCAAGGTTCATTTGCCAAGGCATATAACATTGGTGTTGGTAGTGATTGGAAGATCACTATGCAAAAGAGTATCTAATTAATACTGTTAGCAATTAAATTGAATCGGTTGTCTATATTAATATGGGCAACCTTTTTGTTTCTGCCACTTTTCCACATTGAAAGTGGCAGAAACATGGGAATATGTTGGGAATAATAACATCCATTTCCTTTCTATAATCACCTTATAAGTGAGGTGTAAGAAATGGAAAATGAAATTATTGTGTTTAAGAATGGAGAATTGGAGTTGGAAGTAAATGTAAGTGATGATAGGGAGAATGTATGGTTATCTAAACAACAGATGGCAGAACTTTTTCAAAGGGATAGAACGGTGATATCTAAGCATCTTAAGAATATTTTTGATGAGGGTGAATTGTTGGAAAATAACACGTTAATTTTGAGTATAGTTCAACTACCGAGGATTTCTCGGTAGTTCAAAATAAAGGAGCTATCAATTAATAGCTCCTTGTAGGTTAGGCGTAATCATATATGATTTGCCGTGTTTCTTGTATAGATAAGTAGATACAAACATTGTAGTTAGTTCTGCAAGTGGCATTGTTAACCAAACACCAGTAACTCTCATGAATGTGGGCAGTACTAGGATATAAATAACTACAAGGATTAATGATCTAAGTGTTGATACAATGGCTGATAATAGGCCGTTACCTAAGGCTGTGAAGTAGCCTGAGATAAAGACATTGAAGCCAATGAATAAGAATATTGGGTTAAATATCTTTAGGCCATACCATGTTATGTCAAATACATGTCCGTTTTCTACGAAGATATGGATGATGTCTTTGCCAAAGATGTATGAGATGGCAGTAACAATTATTGCGGTAATAATAATGGTTATGAAGCTATATTTGGTTGTTCCATTTATTTTGTCATAGTCTTTAGATCCAATGTTATAGCTAACGATTGGTGCTGCACCTACTGCGATTCCCATGTAGAAGGAAATGAAGAAGTAGTAGATGTTCATGATTATGGTTACAGCTGCTACACCATCTTCTTGGAAATATTTAAAAATTATAATATTGAATAAGAATGTAGTGATACCAGTTGATAGTTCTGTTAACATTTCACTACTTCCGTTGGCGCATGATTTAAGTAAAACATTCCAATCTATCTTGGGTTTGGTGAATTTAATGTTGCTAAATTTAAGAAAATATACTAATCCTATAAGCATGCTTATTGAAATTGATGATAGGGTGCCAAAAGCTGCACCTATGGTTTCTAAATTGAATATGGCAACTAGTATATAATCGAATACCACATTTAAGATAAGTCCAATTGATGACATGATCATGCCAATGTCAGATCTGCCATCGGTTCTTACAAGATATTCAAAGAATAGTTTAAAGGACATGGGTATGCTTCCTAAGAAAATTATTAGGGCATATGGTAGTACGTGTTCTAATAGTTTTTCACTACTTCCAAGGAAGATACAAATGGGTTTTAAAAATACGACACCAAAGATGGTGAATATAGTTGACAACAACAATAGTACGATGTTGATGAAGGTGAAGATTTCGTTGGCTTCTTGTTGTTTCTTTTGGCCAAGTTTTTCACCTATAATAGCTCCAGATCCTGTTGCTAACATGACGGATGTTCCAAAGATTATACAGGTTATTGGGATTACGATGTTGATGCCAGCTAGAGCATCTGAGCTAACGTATTTGGATACAAAGAAACCATCAATGGCAGTATAGAATGATAAGAATATCATTGTTAGTACCGATGGTACTAGGTATTTTAGAAATTGAGGGTAGCTCATTTTATTTTCAAAACAGTTCATATTTTCTCCTGATTTAACAATATCTAATACTAAACTATATAGTAAGTATATAGTCAAGAAGTTTTTTAAAAAATGTGTTGTCAACACCTAAAATGATGAAACTTTATTTAATGAAAATCCTATTCATAATTTTGTTTACAATTTTATAAGTTAGCCTATCCTTTTATTGTTTCGGTCATTATAATTGTAATGGTTGAACATTCAACTATAATCTAACTATAGGAGAAACAAATTATGAATCAAATAAAAAAGCGTAAGGGCAATTTGGTAGCTTATGACCCTGAGAAGATAAGAGTAGCTATCACTAGTGCTAATCATGACATTAAGAAGAAGGCTTCTGATGCAGAAATTGAAGTAATCTTTGAGGCGACTAAAAATGAGGTTGAGGAGCTTTTAAATAATCATAATGTTTCTGTAGAGGAGATTAATGATATCGTTGAAAGAGCGATGATGAAATATGATTGTTACGAGTTGGCTAAACAATTTATCGAATATCGTTATCGTCATAAATTAATTAGGGAATCAAATACAACTGATGAATCTATTTTTGAATTGATTAATGGTAAGTCAGAGTATTGGAATGAAGAGAATTCAAATAAGAATGCAAGACTTGTTACTACACAACGTGACTATATTGCGGGTATTGTGAATACTGATATTGCTAGAAGATTCTTACTACCTAAGGATGTGGTTAAGGCTCATGATGAGGGTATCATCCATGAACATGATATGGATTATCTAGCGGATTTCGCAAGACATAATTGTGAGCTTATCAATCTTGAGGATATGCTTCAAAATGGCACAGTTTTAAATGGGGTAATGATTGAAAAGCCACATCGTTTTATTACAGCAAGTACTATTGCAACTCAAATCATGACTGCGGTTAGCGCTTCTAGTTATGGTGGTTTAACAGTTACTTTGACTCATTTAGCACCTTTTGTAAGATCTAGTTTCTATAGACATTACAAATTCTTTGTGAAGGAAGTGCTTGAACAAGAATTGAATGCGTTGATTAACGAAGATACAAGAATGGATAGTGATGTTTATGCATCTATTCCTGCTGCCTTAGATTATGCGACTAAGCAAATTAAGAAGGAAGTTGAAGATGGTGTTCAAACTTTCAATTATCAAATTAATTCAATGTCTTCAACAAATGGTCAATCACCTTTCTGTTCAGTATTTATGTATCTAAATGAAACTGATGAATATAAAGACGAATTAGCTATGATTATCGAGGAATTTTTGAAACAAAGAATTCAAGGCTTAAAGAATGAAAAGGGTATTTATGTTACCCAAGCTTTCCCTAAGCTTCTTTATGTCTTGGAAGAAGATAATATTACCGAAGGTTCTAGATATTGGTATTTAACAGAATTGAGTGCTAAGTGTTCTGCTAAGCGTTTAGTTCCAGACTATGTTTCTGAGAAGATGATGAAGAGTCTTAAGATTAATAAGTTTGGTGTAGGAGATTGTTATGGTCCAATGGGTTGTAGATCTTTCTTAACACCAGATAGAATCGAGGGTAATCCTGCGAATGCCTTAAATTATGATCCAAATAAGGGTAAGTATTGGGGTAGATTCAATATGGGCGTATGTACAGTTAACTTGTTTGATGCGGCTTTAAGTTCTAATCGTAATGAGGGTGAGTTCTGGAAATTATTAGATGATAGATGTGAATTATGTCATACAGGTTTGAAGGTTAGAATCAATAGATTAGCTAGTGCTACTAGTGATGTGGCTCCAATATTGTGGCAACATGGTGCTTTGGCAAGACTACAACCTCATGAGAAGTTGGAAAAGTTAGTATATGGTGGTTATTCTACTGCTTCACTTGGTTATGCAGCTTTATATGAGTGCGTTAAGTATATGACAGGCTTGAATCTTACTGATAAAGAGGGCGAGGCTTTTGGTATGCGTGTCATGAATTTCTTGAATGATAAGTGTGCTAATTGGAAGAAGGAAGAGAATATTGATTATTCGGTATATGGTACGCCTCTTGAGACTACTACTTATAAATTTGCAAAGATGGCTAAGAAGAAGTTTGGTGATGATGTGTTTGTAAAACTTGATGGTCATGATAGAGATTATGTGACTAATTCAAGTCATACTCCTGTTTTCCAAAATATTGATGCGTTTGATAAGTTGGATATTGATGGTAAGTTCCAAGAATTATCTCCAGGTGGTAATGTAATTTATATTGAGACACCTAATCTTCAAAATAATATCGAGGCAATCTTAGAAGTAATCAAATATATGTATGATCATACTATGTATGGTGAATTAAATACTAAGTCTGATTATTGCATGAATTGTGGTTATGATGGCGAGATTATGGTTGTTGAGGATGAAAAGACTCATAAGCTAGTTTGGGAATGTCCAAATTGTAAGAATCGTGATCAAAATAAGATGCAGGTAACAAGACGTACTTGTGGTTATCTAGGCTCTCATTATTGGAATCAAGGTAGAACTGATGAGATAAGATCTAGAGTATTGCATCTAGATAATGTATGTGAATAATTGAATGAAGTCGCTGGCTATGCTGGCGATTTTTTTCTTATTGTCTTTATACCCCATAAATTCTATATAGGGTATAATGGGTATAAAGGAAGGTAATGATATGGATATATTAAGAGAAATAGCAAATATTCAGGGGCAGATTAGTGATTTACCAATTGGTAATTTAGCTCGAAAGAGAAACAAGACAACTGGTAAAGATTATTATTATCTTCGTATTTATATTAATGGTAAAAGATATGAGAAGTATGTAAGCGAAGAAGAACTTCCTAAATTGAGAGAAGAAATAGAATTACGTAAACAATTGGAAAAAACTTTAAAGGAATTGGAAAAACAAGTTAAGATAGCTAGCACTAATAATGTGTTTAATACCAACGTGATTACTGGTGAAGATCTAATAAATTTTAGTTTAGTTGTTAAAAACTTTAAAAAAAGAGAATGTTTCCAAAAATTAAATGATTATGTTTATAGTGATATACATGATAAAGTTTTAATATTGTATGGTTTAAGAAGAACGGGTAAAACTACATTGATTCGTCAAATACTTTTGGGTATGTCAAAATCTGATATCAGAAAAGCAGCCTTTATACAGGTTTCTGCTAATGATGATTTATATAAAATAAACGATGACCTTAGATTATTAGAGAAAAATGGGTTTAAATATATATTTATAGATGAAGTAACATTGATGGAAGACTTTATTGATGGTGCGGCTTTGTTTTCGGATATTTATGCAAGTTGTGGTATGAAAATTGTGCTTTCTGGAACTGATTCTTTAGGTTTTGCCATCACAAAAAGTGAACAACTGTATGATAGATGTATTATGCTTCATACAACTTTTATTCCATATAGAGAATTTGAAAATGTATTAGGTATTAAAGGAATAGAAGAGTATATACAATATGGTGGCACAATGAGTATGAGCGGTATCAATTACAATGATGCTTCAATATTTGCAAGTAGGGAAAGCACGAGCCAATATATTGATAGTTCTATCGCAAAGAATATCCAACATTCACTTAAGTATTATGACAACGGTTCTCATTTTAGGAGATTATATGATTTATATGAAAAGAACGAATTGACAGGTGCAATTAATAGGATTATAGAGGATATAAATCATGCATTTATTAAAGAAGTTTTAACGAGAAAATTTAAGTCTAATGATTTGTCTTTATCAGCAAGAAATCTTTTGACTGATAGAAACAATTCGATAAATATTTATTCTCATCTTGATAAAGAAATGGTTGTCGAAAGGATTAAGAATGCTTTGGAGATAATTGAAAAGAATGAACAAAAAGTCAAAATTGAAGATGATCATTCTTTACAGATAAAAGAGTATCTTGAGATTTTGGATTTAATTGAATATATTGACGTTAGATATCTTCCACATAAAAACAGTAAGAATGAAATAATAGTTATTAAGCAGCCTGGGCTTAGATATTCTCAAGCAAAGTTTTTGGTGGAATCCTTAATGGAAGATGAAAGATTTAATGATTTATCTGCCATTGATAAGAAATATATTATTGATAGAATCCTTAGTGAGATAAAGGGAAGAATGATGGAAGAAATTGTTCTTCTAGAGACTAAATTAGCTAAAAAGAATAAAGATGTATTTAAGCTTCAATTTGCGGTTGGCGAATTTGATATGGTTGTTCAAGATCCCGAAACATTATCTTGCGATATATATGAAATAAAATATAGTAAGGAACAAGTAAGTAATCAGTATCGTCATTTAATAGATGAGGAAAAATGCGGAATGACTGAACATAGATATGGAAAAATAAATGGCCGTTATGTGATTTATAGAGGTGATAATTCTATTGTTGATAGTGTTTCCTACTTAAATGTTGAGGAATATTTAAAAGGATTGGGGAATAATATTTAGGATCATTAAATATGCACCCAAAAGTATATAGATTTGGGTGCAATAAGACAGATCAGAAGTAATTTTTATTAAAAAGAATAATATTGGTCTAAAATGGATATATGAGATATGCACAAATAAGAAAAAAAGATATTGCGAATGGACCTGGCATCCGTGTAAGTTTATTTGTACAAGGATGTCATTTTCATTGTAAAAATTGTTTTAATAGTGATACTTGGGATTTTAATGGTGGTCAAGAATTTAAACAAGAAGATTTAGATAGATTATTAGAATATGGCAAAGATGTCCATGTCTGCGGTTTATCTGTTTTGGGTGGTGAACCATTGAATGAGAGAAATGTTGATGGTGTTGTAGAGGTTTGCAAGGCTTTTAGAGAAAAGCTTCCAGATAAGTCTATATGGCTTTGGAGTGGCTATACTTATGAAAACCTTAATGATAACCAACGAAGAGTACTAGATTATTTAGATGTCTTGGTTGATGGTCAATTTGTAGATGAACTAAAGGATTTTAGACTTAAGTATCGTGGTTCTAGTAATCAAAGAGTGATTGATGCAAAGAAAAGTAGTATTAATAATATAGTTTCAATGATATAACTCTTCAATAATGGAACATTTTGAGTATAATTATCTTTCAAAAATGGAATATTTTGCGTTTAGAAGGTCTTCAAAAATGGAAATTTTTTGATAAAAATAGTCTTCAATAATGGAACTTGTGTATTTTAATGTATAATAAACATAAGGAGAAATGGGCTAAAATGAAGATTTTTAAGAGAAAAGCTTATCAATCATTATTGGAGTGGAAAAATGAGTATTCAAATAACTATGCTTGTTTATTAGAAGGGGCAAGAAGAGCTGGTAAGTCAACACTTGCGGAGGAATTCGCGAAGAATGAGTTTAAGTCTTATATTAGAGTAGATTTTTCAGATATTACTCAAGAGATGTTGGAGATATTTGATGATATTGCGAATTTAAACTATTTTTTCTTGCGTCTACAGACAATGACTAATGTTACTTTATATGAAAAAGAGTCGGTTATTATTTTTGATGAAATCCAGCTTTGCCCAAAAGTACGTCAAGCTATTAAGCATTTAGTTAAAGATGGTCGTTATTTTTATATTGAAACAGGTTCGTTATTGTCAATTAAACAAAATGTTCAAAATATAGTCATTCCTTCTGAGGAACATAAGATTTCTATTCATCCATTGGACTATGAGGAATTCTTGTGGGCTACTGGTGAAAATTGTGAGCTTCTTAAACAAGTGGCTAAGAAGAAGATCCCCTTGGGCGATGGTGTCAATAGAAGATTGATGAAAAGTTTCAGACTATATATAGCTGTTGGTGGCATGCCTCAAGCAGTCAATGAATATATTGATACTAATAATCTTGAAAGAGTTGATAAGGTTAAGAGTAAGATTTTATCTTTATATAATGATGACTTGTTTAAGATAGATATTTCAGGTAAAACAAGTGCTATGTTTGATGCGATTCCAAGCCAATTAGCTCTTCAAAAGAAATATTTTTCTATTTCGATGGCTACTAAAAAGAAGAAGACTAGTAAGGATGAGGAAAGATTTTTTAACTTACTTAATTCGAAGACAGTTATTCCTGTGTTTAATGTCACACAACCTTGTTTTGAATTAGCTCAGGCTAAACAATTGGATAAGTTTAAACTTTATTACTCTGATGTGGGCTTGTTTGTAACTAAATTGTTTAATAATGGCAAGGGTGTAGAAAATGATATCTACAACAAATTGTTAAGTGATAGAATTGATGCGAATTTAGGTTATTTATATGAGAATGCGATTGCTCAGATATTGACCGCAAATAACTTAGATTTCTATTATTATACTTGGAAGGATGATAATGATCCTCATATTAAGGAAATAGATTTCTTATTGGCTTCACACAAAAAGGTGATTCCTATTGAGGTTAAATCGGCTTATAGGAATAATCATAGGTCATTGGATGTTTTTGTGAATAAATATTCTAAGCTTGTTGGTAGACGTATTCTTGTTTCGCAAAAGGATTTTAGTAATGAAGAGATTTTGGAATTAATTCCGTTTTATGCTTTTCCTTTTGTTGCGTCTAATGAATTTTAAAAGTGTGTTAGAATTGTGCTATGGAGACTCTTGTTACATTATCAAAAATAGATAGATTAGATAGATACACCAAGAATGACGTTGATGGTCTTTTGTTTGGTGGTCCTTTAAGTTTGCGTTTTAATTATTCTTTAAGCGAAATTAATACAATCAATGAGTATTGTCTTAAAGAGGGCTTAAAGAGATATATTGCGCTTGATGCCTTTATCAGTGAAAATGATAAAGCTGTTGTGAATGATTATTTTAGCTTTTTAAAGAATTTGGATATTGATGGTATTTATTTTACTGACTTAGGCATCATTAATGTTGCCAGTTCTTTTAAAATGGGAGACAAATTAATCTATGATCCAGATACTTTATTAACTAATAGTTTGGATATTAACTTCTTCTTACGCCAGGGTATTGGTACTGTTTTGGCTAGGGAATTGAGTTTAGATGAGGTTAAAAGGATCTTAACAAATAATCCTGGCAAATGTGATATGCAAGTGTTTGGTCATCTTAAGATGTCTTATTCTAAGCGTCATTTTATGACTAATTACTTTAATTATTTAGGAGTAGAAAAAGATATATTAGGAAAGCGTAATATTACATTAGTTGAAGAGAATCGTAATTATCGTTTGCCTATTTTAGAGGATGAATACGGTACTCGTATTTATTCTGACTATATCTTTTTGATGTATAAAGAATTTGTAGATTTAAAGCCTTTATTAAAAAGAGCTATTATCGATGATACTTTTATTGAAGATACTAATTTAATTTTTGCGATTTTAAGAGATGTAAAAAGAGTTAGTGATGTGAATGCGGTTTTCTTAGAAGAGAATATTTTAAGTAAATACGATAATTATCAATTTTCTAATGGCTACCTACAAAACAAAACAAGCAAGGTAAAGGAGGATGACAATGAATAAAATTGAATTATTGGCTCCTGCTAAGGACTTGTTTAAGGCTAAGATAGCAGTTGACTATGGTGCTGATGCCATTTATTTAGGTGGTAAATGTTTTTCTTTGAGATCTCGCGCTTCTAATTTTGAGAATGAGGATATTAAAGAAATTGTAGAATATGCCCACAGTAAGGGTGTAAAAGTATATATTACTGTTAATATCGTTTTCCATGATGATGATTTTGTGGGAATTAAAGAATATTTAGCTTATTTAGATGAAATTGGTGTTGATGCGATTATTGTATCTTCTTTGTTTATTGTGAATTATGTTAAGAAGCATCATCCAAGAATGGAAGCGCATATTTCAACTCAAATGTCTTCAATTAATAGTGATGCGGTAAGCGTTTTGAAGATGTATGGGGCAGATCGCGTGGTACTTGGCAGAGAAGTTTCAATGGATGAAATCAAACTTATCAGTTCTGTGTCTTCTTTACCACTTGAAGTGTTTATTCATGGTGGCATGTGCTCTAATTATTCAGGACGTTGTGTTTTAAGTAATCGTATGACTAATAGAGACGCTAATAGAGGTGGCTGTGCTCATAGTTGTCGTTGGAAATATCATGTTTATGAAGGTGATACTTTAATTAGTGATCCAGAATGTCCTTTGTCTATGTCTTCTAAAGATTTAAGGGCAGCTGACTATGTTGAAGAGATGATTAAGTGTGGTGTTGCGTCTTTAAAGATTGAAGGACGTATGAAGTCTGAATATTATATTGCCCAGGTAGTAAAGACTTATCGTATGCTTATAGATGAAGTGTATGAAAATGGTCATTTAGAGGATGATCGTTTGGTTTACTATAATAATGAATTGACTAAGGCAGAGAATCGTTTGAGTGATTCAGGTTTCTTGAGTGGTAAATGTGATGATTCTAAACACTTATATGGTGTAAATGGAAGCGGGGTTACTCATGATTATGTAGGTCTTGTTAAGGCTTATGACAAGAACCGCTCTTTGGCTTTAGTTGAAGTTAAGAATATGTTTGATATAAATGATACTTTGGAAGTCTTTGGTCCAAGTGTTGATAATGAAAGATTTAAGAATACAGTGATGTTTGATGATGAGTGGAATTTCTTAAATGAAGCTCATAAGCCATGTCAACTTGTGGTTATTCGTATGCCTTTTGAGGTTAGTAAGAATGATATGATTAGAAAGGTCAATGATGATTGTTGAGGGGGCTATCGCTGTTAAGGCTTGTATCCAAGGTGGAAAGCGCGCTGTTTATAGGGTATATATAGACAAGGCCAAGAGAACTAAGGATTTTAATTATATTAGAAGACTGTGTGAATCTAAGGATATTAGTGTTCATGAATTAGAACGTTCTTCTTTCGATAAATTTGAAGTAGGCAAGACCTTTGGTGGTATTGTAGCTGATGTGAGTGAAAGAAGAAGTGATGAACTAGGTGATGGTGATGCCTTCTATATTGATGGTATTGAAGATCCTTTTAATATTGGATATATGTTAAGAACCATCTATGCCTTGGGTGTTTCTAATGTAATTTTAAAGGCTAGGGATTATTCCAAATTAGATGCTCAGATTATTAAATCTAGTGCTGGTGCTTATGAACTATTAAATATTAAGTATGTAGATGATGAGTATGCATATCTTAAGTCTTTGAAGAGTAAGTATCATCTTTATTCTTTATATAGGGGTGATGATTCTAAGGATATCTTTAAGGTTAGATTTGATTTTAAATGTTTATTCTTAATCGGTGGTGAAAAAAGAGGTATCTCATCTAAGTTATTATCTTTAGTGGATACTGGTTTATATATTCCTTATGGGAATGATTTTAGAAATAGTTTGAATGCAGCTAGTGCTGTTAGTGTTGTCTCAACACTTTTATATGGACAAAGAAATGATTGAATCGTTAGAAAATAAAAAGGTAAAAGATTGGACACGTCTTCATTTAAAAAAGTATCGTGATCGTAATTATTTAATCCTTGATAAAGAAGTTCTTTTGGAAGCTTATAAACAAGGATACTTGGATACTTTGATTTATTGTGGTCAAAGGCCTTTTGACTTTGATAAGGCTTATGAGGTATCTAGAGTTGTTTTAAATAAGATTTCTAAAAGAGATGACCTTGACTATATTGGGGTTGGCAAGGAAATAGAGGAAAAAAGAGAATATTGTTCAAGAATAATGATGTTGGATGAACTTTCTGATCCTTTGAATATTGGTAGAATCATGGAGTGTGCATATTTATTTGGCTTTGATACTATTCTTTTAAGTGAAAATTGTGCTGATATTTATCATCCTAAGTGTTTGAGTGCTTCTAAGGGTGCTATTTATCATTTAAACATCTTTAGAGGGAATTTAGTTGAACAAATAAAGGATTTAAAAGAAAAGGGCTATATTATTTATGCCACTGGTTTAAAAGAAAATAGTTTGTTTCTTGATGAAGTAAACAAAAGCCCTAAGATGGCTTTCGTGCTTGGCAATGAAGGATCTGGTGTATCAAAGGAAGTCTTTGATAGTACCGATGAGACTGTTAAGATCCAGATGCATAATATCGATTCTTTAAATGTTGCCATGGCTGGTTCTATTATCATGTATCGTTTTTTAGTATAGAATCTTAAAGTTCTTTTCTTGTTTACATGGTATTTTTTTAAGATAATAGTCTTCGATTCTAATGAAGTTTCTAACTTTGAAGCCATCTATGCTTAGGTAGCTTCCTTGTTTTAACATTTTACTAATGAAGGTCATGATTAGATCTTCATCACCCTGTATCTCAACCTCGACGTTACCATTGTCGAGGTTTTTTGCCTGTCCAGTTAAATCCAATTCAGTTGCGATTCTTTGACAAGTATAGCGAAAGCCTACTCCTTGTACCTGTCCTTTAAATATAATCAAGTATCTTTCCATACAAATATTATAACCATGAAATATTGTTTCAAGGATTTTTAAATTTGTGTGTATTAAATTAGTTGAACGTTCAACTTATTGTTATAATGAATACACTATGGAAAGATTAATGAATGTGGATCCAATGATTTTGAATCGTTGTAACCAAAAATATTATGACAAGGTATTATCTAAATACGATATTTCTTATACTCAAATGTTTATATTGATGGCAATCTATGAACATAAGGGTCTTTCGATGAATGAATTGGCTGTTCTTGGAGCTTATGATAAAGGGACTATTACTAAGGCTATTCAAAAGTTAGAACAATTAGGCTTTGTAGAGATGACTTTAAGTAGTGAAGATAAGCGATTGAAGTTATTGAATACAACGCCAAAGTGTGATCACATTATGCCTGAACTGTATATGATTAGACAAGGTTGGCAGGATTATTTGTTTAAGGATATTAGTAGGGAAGATTATTTAACTTATGTTAGTGTTGTTGAAAGACTTAATAATAAGGCTAAGGAATATCCTCATTATGAGAATGATTTAAATATTCATATCTATGGTCTTCAAAAGCTTACATTATTAGATTATCCAGGTAAGATGGCAGCTACTTTGTTTACTGGTGGTTGTAACTTTAGATGCCCATTTTGTCATAATCGTTCACTTGTTTTCTTGAATGAACAAGAGGGTGAAATTGATCAAAAGTTGATTTTTGAATATTTAGAGAAAAGAAAGAATGTGCTAGATGGTGTTTGTATAAGCGGTGGTGAACCTTTATTACAAGAGGGTATCAATGACTTATGCAGACATATTAAGGACTTGGGTTTGATGGTTAAGCTAGATACAAATGGCTATTGTTTCGACTTATTGAAAGAATTGGTTGAAGAGGGTTTAGTGGATTATGTAGCCATGGATATTAAGAATACCAAGGATAAATATAGCTTGACTTGCGGTTTAAATGATATGGACTTAAGTGGAATAGAAAAAAGTGTTGAGTATCTAAAGTCTAATGCAGTCGATTATGAATTTAGAACTACTATTGTCAAAGAATTTCATGAGGATTTAGATCTTGATTCATTAGGTAAATGGCTAAAGGGTGCTAAAAGATATTATCTACAAAATTTTGAAAGTAGAGATTCTTGTATTCAAAGTGGTTTGAGTAGTTTGGATGAAAGTAGGTTGAAAGAATACCAAGAGGTATTGAGTAAATATATTGATAATGTATATGTAAGAGGAATTCAGGAGGACTAACATGTATAAGGTGATTAAAAGAGATGGCAAGGAAGTTGATTTTAATGTAAATAAGATTTCTAATGCGATTGGTAAGGCTTTTGCGGCAGTTGGTAGAGACTTTCATCCAAGTGTAGTTGAACTATTGGCACTTAGAACTTGTGCTGATTTTGAGACTAAAGTAAAAGATGGCAAGGTTTATGTAGAAGATATTCAAGATAGTGTTGAAAAGGTATTGTCTGAGAGTAATTATGCTGATGTTGCTAAGGCATATATTCTTTATCGTAAACAAAGAGAAAAGGCCCGTAATTTATCAGAAACTATGTTGGACTATAAGAAGTTAGTTAATTCTTATGTTGATTCAATTGACTGGCGTGTTAAAGAGAATTCGACAGTTACTTATTCGGTTGGTGGTTTAATTCTTTCAAATTCTGGTGCAATTACAGCCAACTATTGGTTGAGTGAGATTTATCCAAATGAAATAGCTAATGCCCATCGTAATTGTGATATTCATATTCATGATTTGAGCATGCTTACAGGATATTGCGCTGGTTGGTCACTTAGACAATTGATTCAAGAAGGATTAGGTGGTATTAAGGGTAAGATTACATCTGCTCCTGCAAAGCATTTATCTACTTTGTGTAATCAAATGGTAAATTTCTTGGGTATTATGCAAAATGAGTGGGCTGGTGCACAGGCTTTTTCTTCCTTTGATACTTATTTGGCGCCTTTTGTAAGAGAAGATAATTTATCTTATAAGCAAGTTAAACAATGTATCCAATCTTTTGTCTATGGTGTTAATACACCTTCTCGTTGGGGCACCCAAGCGCCTTTCTCTAATATTACATTAGACTGGACAGTTCCTGAGGATATGGCTGAACAATTTTGCTTGGTTGGTGGCGAAGAACTTCCATATACTTATAAAGAATGTCAAAAAGAAATGGATATGATCAACAAGGCCTTTATTGAAGTAATGTTGGAGGGTGATGCCAATGGTAGAGGTTTCCAATATCCAATTCCTACTTATTCAATTACTAAGGATTTTGATTTCTCGGAGACTGAGAATAATAAGTTATTGTTTGGAATGACTGCTAAGTATGGTACTCCTTATTTCTCTAATTATGTAAATTCGGATATGAAGCCAAGTGATATTAGATCAATGTGCTGTCGTTTAAGATTGGACTTAAGAGAATTAAGAAAGAAATCAGGTGGCTATTTTGGTTCAGGTGAGTCAACAGGTTCTGTTGGTGTGGTTACTGTTAATATGCCTCGTATTGCCTATTTAGCTAAAGACAGAGAAGACTTCTATAATCGTTTGGATAAGATCATGGATCTTTCAGCTAAGTCTTTAAAGATTAAAAGAGAAGTTATCACTAAGTTATTAGAGAATGGCTTATATCCATATACATTAAGATATTTGGGCACATTCAAGAATCATTTCTCTACTATTGGTTTAGTTGGTATGAATGAGGCTTGTTTAAATGCTAATTGGATAAAAGCTGATTTGACTGAAGAAATTGCTCAAGATTTTACTGAAGAAGTATTGAATCATATGCGTGAGCGTTTGGTTATTTATCAAGAGATGTATGGTGATTTATACAACTTGGAAGCTACTCCTGCGGAGTCTACGGCTTATCGTTTGGCGAAGCACGATAAGAAGGAATATAAGGATATTATTACAGCAAATGATGATTCTAAGGTTCCATATTATACAAACTCTTCACATTTACCAGTAAGTTTTACTGATGATGTGTTTAGAGCTTTAGATATTGAGGATAGATTCCAGAATTTATATACTTCAGGTACTGTTTTCCATACTTTCTTAGGTGAGAAGTTACCTGATTGGAGAGCTGCTGCAAGTCTTGTTAAGAAGATTGCGACTAATTATAAGTTACCTTACTATACTATTTCTCCAACTTATTCTATTTGTGAAGATCATGGTTATCTTACAGGTGAGGTTTATACTTGTCCAATTTGTGGTAAGAAGACTGAAGTTTGGTCTCGTATTACTGGTTATTATCGTCCTATTTCTAACTGGAATGATGGTAAGGCTCAAGAGTTTAAGGATCGTGTAGAGTATCTTCCAAATGATTCAACTGTTTTAAAGGCTAAAGAAGTTGAAGAGGAGATTGTTAAGGAAGAACCAAAACACGAATATAAGCCAAATAAGTTAACAATCTTCGTGCAGGATCATTGTCCTAAGTGTAAGGGTGCTGAACAAAGATTAAAACTTAAGGGTATTAATTATGATGTTGTTAATTGTAGTGTAGATACTGAGTTAGCTAGAAAACTAGGGGTTGTAGAGACACCTACAATTATCGATACTGATGGTAAGTGGTACTGTGGTGCTAATGCGGCAGTTGATTATTTAAAAGATCATGAGTAATGTTTATGATTTAGTGATAGTAGGAGGAGGCCCTGCGGGACTTACTTCTGCCATCTATGGTCTTAGAAATGGCCATAGTGTAGCAGTTATTGAAAGAGATGTATTTGGCGGACAGATTACAAGTTCGCCAAGTGTTTTAAATATCCCAGGTTTTAAAGAAATTAGTGGTGATGAATATGGTGACTTGTTGTTAGAACAGGTTAATAATTTGGGTGGTGAATTAATCTTTGATGAATGCGTTAAAGTGTCACCAGGTGATGTTATTACTGTTAACTTAAAAGATAGTGGTGATATTCTTTGTAAAAGTTTAATATTGGCAACCGGTAGTGTTCATCGTCGTTTAAATGTTGAACATGAGGAAGAACTGATTGGTAAGCATGTGCATTTTTGTGCAGTATGTGATGCTGGTTTATACAAAGATAAGACAGTAGTTTTGGTAGGTGGGGGTAATTCAGCTTTAGTTGAGGCTGATATCTTAGCTAATATCTGTAAGAAAGTGATTATCTTACAAGATTTAAGTGAATTTACTGGTGAAGCATCTTTGATTAAACAACTAGAGAGCCATGATAATATCACTACTTATTTTAATTGTTCAAATATTAAGTATATTGTGGAAGATTCTTTTAAGGGCGTTAGTTTTAATGGTGAGGAAATATTATGTGATGGTGTTTTCTTGGCTATTGGCTTAGTTCCTGATAATAAGTATTTTAAGGATTTGTTAGACTTGGATGATAGAGGATATTTCATCAGCGATGAGAATGGTTATACAAAGTATGATAATATTTTTGTGGCAGGCGATTGTCGTCAAAAGAAGTTAAGACAGGTAGTTACTGCCTGTGGCGATGGTGCTAATTGTGCCATTAATGCCAGTAGATATTTAAGAGGTGTGAAATGAATTTAGTTGAATTTTTAAATAATAGCCCTAGTAGCTATAATGCGATTGATAGTATTAAGAAGATTTTAGATGAGAATCATTATGTAGAACTTGATGAAAGAGATGCATATGCTTTAGATAAGGGTGGTAAGTATTACATCATTAGAAATGGTTCTAGTGTTATGGCCTTTAATATCGGCAATAAGTTAGAGAATCCTTCTTTACAATTGACTGCTTCTCATTCTGATTGTCCATCATTTGTGTTGAAACCAAATTGTTGTAGCTATGAGGGTGGTTATTTTAAGCTGAATACTGAGGTATATGGTGGCGTTACTTTCTATTCTTGGTTAGATAGACCACTTAGTATTGCAGGTAGAATTATTTATAGGGAAGATGGAAGTGTTAAGTCATGTTCTTATAAGTATGATAAGCCATTCTGTTTAATTCCATCTGTTGCGATTCATATGAATAGAGAGGTTAATACCAACTTAAACTTAAATCCACAAGTTGATATGCTTCCTATGGTGTCATTAGAAAAGGGTGATATTTTAAGTTTCTTAAAGGAAGATAGTGGTAAGGATGTGTTAAGTTATGACTTGTTTTTGTATCCTGTGAATAGTGCTTATTTATGGGGCAAGAATGATGAATTTATTACAGGTAATCATTTAGATGATCTTCAATGTGCTTATAACTGTTTAATGGGTTTTATTGATAATTTCAATGATAATAACATTAATGTTTATTGTTGTTTCGATAATGAAGAGATTGGTTCAAGCACAAGACAGGGTGCCGATTCTGATTTCTTGTTTACTAATTTAAATAGAATTTGTAACTTATTGAACATTGATTATTATCGTTTGTTGGCAAGAGGTTTTATGTTGTCTTGTGATAATGCCCATGCGCTTCATCCAAATCATAATGAGAAGCATGATGCCTTAAATCGTCCTTTGATGAATAAGGGTATTGTCATCAAGCATGAGACTAGGGCTTATACAAGTGATGGCTTAAGTATTGGCTATTTAAAGGATTTATTGGAGCGTCATAATATTCCTTATCAATACTTCGCAAATAGAAGTGATAGTAGGGGCGGTAGTACTTTGGGTAACATCTCTAATAATCATAGTTCGATGTTGTCGGTTGATATTGGCTTAGCACAATTGGCAATGCATTCATGTGTAGAGACGGCTGGTAATTTTGATAATGATTATATGGTAGAGGCGGTTAAGGCCTTCTACAGCGAAAGTTTAGTTAAATAAAAAGAAAGAAGAGTTTAGGCTCTTCTTTCGTCTATATAGGCTTTGATTCTAGTAACTGCTTCTTTGATATTATCAAGCGAAGTAGCTAGGTTTACTCTAACATAGCTGCCATAGTCTCTTGAGAATGCGACACCAGAATTTACAAGAATGTTACATTCTTTTTCTAATACTTCAGCAACATTAGCTTCTTTAATTGATTTAGAGAAGTCAGGGAAGATTAGGTATGAACCTTCAAGTTCAGGCATATCGCAATAATCTTTCATTTCTTCTTTGAAATATAGGTAGTTCTCATAGATTGTGTTTGTGAAACCTTCTAACCATTCACTACCATACTTATAACAGTAATAAGAAGCTAAGCCATTGAAAGCGTTAGGATCTTGGATGTCATGGTATGCTTGGTATTCATCAATTTTCTTTAGCCATTCCTTGTTTGGACATACGATATGTGAATGCTGGAATAGGGCTAATGAGAAGGTTTTTGATTCAGCATTTAGAGTAATAATGTCATTTTCATATTCTTTTAAAGCTAAGCTTGGAAGAAATTTGTATCCTGGCATGATTAGTTCTGAGTGAACTTCATCAGATACAACAATGACATTGTGTCTATGTGTAATTTCAAATAGCTTCTCTAATTCTTCTTTAGTCCAGATTCTTCCTACTGGGTTACATGGAGAGCATAGAATCATTAATTTAACATCGTTTTCAACTATTTTCTTTTCGATGTCTTCATAGTCCATTTCAAAGTGGTAGTTGTCGTTGATAAGTGGTGATTCAACTAGTGTTCTTTTAGTGTTGTCAATTGTATAGAAGAAGTGATGGTAGATTGGTGTTGTCATCAAAATAGCATCGCCTTCATTAGTTAGTGAGCAAATAACATGTGTTAAACCATCGATGGCACCTTTAGAGAATCTAATCCATTCTTTTTTGTAGGTAATGTTAGATTGTTTTTCATTCCACTTAATATAAGCATCAAAGTAATCTTCTGGTAAGAATGAATAACCATAACTGCCATGTCTAATTCTTTCAACTAGCTTATCGATTACGATTTGTGGTTCCTTAAAGTCAGCATCGGCAATCCATAAAGGTAGTTTACCTTTAACGTTGGGTTTATCCCATTTGACACTGTTGGTTCCTTCTCTTTTTACGTAGTACTTTTCTGTAAATTCTTGTGCGTTCATTTTTCCCCCTAGTATTGAATTTTATTAAATACTTCGTTTGCACTTTCTTCATCAAGTAGTGTTTTGATGATTAGATGGGCAAACTCAAATTCACCACCTAGTCCAATGCCGGTGATGATGTTTCCTTCTTTGATCGCTTTTTCTTTTGCGGGTTTTAGTCCACATTCAAAGCCTGGGTAGCAAGTAAAGCGTTCTTGCTTAAGAAGACATTTGTGATTAAGTATGGATGGTGCGGCACAGATTGCTGCGATTAGTTTGTTGTTTTCCATGAAATAATCTATTATCTTATTTACTCTTAAATCGTTTTCTAGATTCAAGGTTCCAGGCATGCCACCAGGCAATATTATCGCATTATAATCTTGATAATTAAAGTCGTCGATGTGAATATCTGTTCTAAATGTAACATTATGTGATGATGTTATTTCGTCTTCTAGTCCAACTAGTTTAACGTCGATGCCACTTCTATAAAGTAGGTCGTAAACAAGTAATGCTTCACATTCTTCTAGCCCTGGGGCACATATAATTCCAACTTTCATAAATTTACGTATCATAAATTTAGGTCAGGAATTTATGATTTTTCCTTTCTTGGCCTATATATTTGTTAAGCATTCAGTTGGC
>CAKVAL010000024.1 GCA_934725085.1 uncultured Erysipelotrichaceae bacterium
TGTAGAAAAAATAAAAGAACAGGTTGTATAGCCTGTTTTTATAATAGATGTATAAATTTTAGGAGAAGTTAACGATAATTATTGTAACGAAATTCAAAGATATATCATTCCCAAGTTTTTCCCATTTTTATCAACATTTGTGGAAAACTAAAGGATGTCCATAGGACACCCTTATTGTTGTTGTTATTTAGATAAAACCTTCTTACAACGATCACATAGACCTTCAGGATCAGTTGAATCAGTGATGTTCCAACATCTTGGACATACAACACCAGCAACCTTATCAACCTTAATGCCAAAGTCATCATACTTAGGGAGATCTTCACTTGTGTAATCAACCTTAGAAACAATTAACCATTGATTAACCTTATCCTTGAAGTTCTTTTCTAACAATGCTTTATCTTCATCAGAAATATTCAATGTTACATGAGCTTCCAAAGACTTACCAATTGTCTTGTTTTGTCTTGCTTCTTCTAGTGCCTTAAGAATAGCATCCCTTAACACATGAAGCTTAGCGAAGTCAGCCTTTACTTCATCAGAATTTTGATAAGTTTGTTCCTCAGGGAAATGAGTATAGTGCACACTATCTTCATTTGGTCTAAAGAAACTATATACTTCCTCAGTTGTAAATACCAACACTGGACTCCATAGTTTAACTAGAACATCGATTGCTTGGCAAAGAACAGATTGAACTTGTCTTCTTCTTTCACCCTCATCACAATATAAGATATCCTTAGCATAGTCACAATAGTAAGATGATAATTCATTAGTCATGAAATTAGTCATTGTGTTAGTAGCTTGTACGAAGTCATAGTTATCATAAGCGTTCTTAACCTTAACTAACATATCATTTAATGAAATTAACATATACTTATCAATTGGCTCTAGATTTTCATAAGCTACTAAGTTACCATCAAAGTCACTTGTAACACCTAATAAGAATCTAAAGGTATTTCTAATCTTACGATATTGGTCAGAAACTTGTTTCAAGTTAGAATCACCAATTCTCATATCAGCCTTAAAGTCTTCACTTGCTGCCCATAATCTAAAGATATCAGCACCATACTTGTTGATGATATCAAGTGGATTAACAACATTACCAACAGACTTATGCATTGCCTCACCCTTAGAGTCACATACATAACCATGAGACAATACAGACTTATATGGAGCAGTACCATTAACAGCTACTGATACGATAAGAGAAGAATTGAACCAACCACGATATTGGTCAGAACCTTCAAAGTATAAGTCACATGGGTAATCATAGCCTCTAGCAATTAGTTCATTCCAAGATGAACCTGAATCAAACCATACGTCCATGATATCTTTTTCCTTTGTATAGATACCATTTGGAGATGCTGTGTTTGTATAGTCTTCAGGTAATAAGTCCTTAGCTTCTCTTTCAAACCAAACATTTGAACCATATTTTTCAAATAAGTCAGCGATATGATCAAATACTTCTTTTTCAATAATAGGCTTCTTATCTTCAGTATAGATAATAGGAATTGGAACACCCCATAGTCTTTGTCTTGAAATACACCAATCTTTTCTTGAAGCAATCATGTTAGTAAGTCTAACTTCACCAAATGAGTTACACCACTTAACTTTCTTAATAGCTTCTAATAATTGAGGCTTAACCTTATCAATAGAAGCAAACCATTGTACTGTTGATCTAAAGATAACAGGCTTCTTTAAACGGTCATCATGAGGATATGAGTGGGTAATCTTTTCTTTACCTAGTAGAGCACCACATGCAGCTAATTTCTTAATAACAGCAACATTAGCACCATCAGGTTCATCGCCAACAACAAACTTACCAGCTAAATCCTCACCTGCTTCGATTGTTAAACAACCCTTATCATCAACTGGAGAGAATGGTTCAATGCCATACTTCTTACCAACGATAAAGTCATCAGTACCAAGACCTGGTGCTGTATGAACACAACCGGTACCATCTTCATCAGATACATGGCTTCCTAAAATAACAACAGAAGGTCTTTCAGGATAGAAAGGATGTTTAACTGTAACATATTCCAAATCTCTTCCCTTGAAGTGTTTTAAGACACCTAGGTTAGTTAAACCAAACTTAGGAAGTAATTCATCAACCTTTGATTCAAGGAAAATCAATTTGCCCTTTTCAGTATTAACTACACAATAGTCTAAATAATCATTTAAACAGATAGCTAAGTTTGAAGGAATAGTCCAAGGAGTAGTTGTCCAAATAACAAATTTTTCATCTCCATCAAGAACACCCTTACCATCTAATACATCGAAGGCAACAAAGATTGAAGTATCTTTCTTATCAAAATAAACGATTTCACTATCAGCGATTGCTGTTTCTTGCCATGGTGACCAATAGATTGGCTTTAAACCTTGGAAAATCATACCATCAAGGGCCATCTTAGCAAATGATCTTACTTGTCTTGCTTCAAACTCTTTATTTAAAGTGATATAAGGATGTTCATAGTCAGCAACCTGACCAAGTCTTTTCTCAGTAGCCATTTGACCAGCGATTTGTTCATGTGCGTATTCAGCACACTTTTCTCTAAATTCCTTAGCAGTAACTTCTTTTCTATTAACACCTAACTTTTGAATAGCATTCTCAATTGGTAAACCATGAGTATCCCAGCCAGGGAAGAATGGCGTATAGAAACCAGCCATAGCCTTAGATCTAACAATGATATCCTTGATAGTTCTATTCATGGCCGTACCAGCATGCAAATTACCATTAGCATAAGGTGGCCCATCATGTAGGATAAATGGCTTATTGCCTTCATTCTTTTCTAAGATTCTCTTATAGTAATCTTGTTTTTGCCACTTGTCTAAGATACCTGGTTCCTTATTAGCAAGGTTACCCCTCATTTCAAAACCAGTATTAGGCATATGTAGCGTGTCTTTATAATCCATATGTATATACTCCTTTTAATTAAAAAAGGTGATACCAAAGGGCGCAATATGCGCGGTACCACCTTTATTTCTAACTTAATTCTTAACGCGAATAACGGTAACTATTTTTATCTAGTTACAACTCATAAGTGATATCTTAAATAGTTCCTATATCAGTTTCCACCCCTACTGACTCTCTTTGATATTTCCTATTTAAGCATGTCTTAATCTTAGTCTTGTGAATTTAAATTAATGTCGCCAGCAACACCTAAGTTCTTTGGTGAACAAAGAATTACGTTCTCACCGACCTTTTTGATTGAACCATCAACACCATAAACAACACCACTTAAGAAATCAATAATTCTTTGACGATATTCAAGTGGCATCTTATGTAGGTTGATACAACAAGCTCTCTTGTTTTTGATGTGTCTACCAATTTCCTCAGCCTCATCAAAATTTCTTGGTTCAAACAACACAATATTTGCAGATGAATTAATCTTACTAACAGTAGCATCTTTTGGTTGTTCATAAGTACTAAGTACTGATGCTTCCTCTTCAGTAAGTTCTAATTCATTTTCTTCTTCAGCTGGAGCTATAAAATCTCTTATTTTTTCAGTAAAACTCATAAAGATTCTCCTTACTTAATAATGATAGCACAAAGCTTAGGCATTAGCCTCTTTTTCCATAGCTTGAAGCTTAACTTCATATTCTTGTCTTTCACGATCATTCATAAATACATAGTGACCAGGTCTGATTTCTGTAAGCTTAGGCTTAGGACCAGACAAGTCTCTACCTGAATCATCATAGATAACAAGTTCCTTTTTCTTTTCGATAATTGGGTCAGGCATTGGTACAGCTTGTAACAATGAAATTGTATAAGGATGCAAAGGATACTTGAATAATACCTCAGTTGGTGCAACCTCAACAATACGACCATTATGAATAACAGCGATTCTATCAGAGAAGTAACGAACAACAGAAAGATCATGGGCAATAAACATATAAGTTAAGCCTCTTTCTTCCTTAAACTTGTTCATTAAGTTTAATACTTGAGCACGAATAGAAACATCAAGAGCTGAAATAGGTTCATCGGCAATAATAAATTCAGGTTCCATAATCATTGCTCTAGCAATACCAACTCTTTGTCTTTGGCCACCAGAGAATTCATGTGGATATCTTGATTTATGTTCAGGCAATAGACCTACAGACTTTAAAGCATTATCTACCTTAGCTTCTCTATCTTCTTCGTTTTCAAATAATTTGAAGTTATATAAGCCTTCAGAGATACAGTAATCGATTGTAGCTCTTTCATTTAATGAAGCAGCTGGATCTTGGAAGATCATTTGAATGTTTCTAACAACTTCTCTTTCTTCTTCCTTAGAAATCTTACCATTGATTTTCTTACCCTTATAGATGATTTCACCATCTGAAGTAGGATTTAATCTAATGATAGATCTACCGATAGTAGTCTTACCACTACCAGATTCACCTACAAGAGCGAAAGTTTCACCCTTATAGATTTGGAAGTTAGCATCTTTAACTGCTCTAAAACGTTTCTTATTTTGATAGAAAGTAATTTCTAGATGCTTGACATCTAATAGTACTTCTTTATTATCGTTCGCCATACACGCCTCCTTTTGCGGTTAATGCTGAAATCTTTTCATGAAGATTACAGATAGCCTTAGGTTTTTCTACCTTAGGCGCATTTGGATGTAATAACCATGTTTTAGCATAGTGAGTATCAGAAACCTTAAAGAAAGGAGGTTCCTGGATATAGTCAATAGCTAGTGCATAATCACTTCTTGGTGCAAAAGCATCGCCCTTAATTTCTTCAAACAATGAAGGTGGTGTACCTCTGATTGCGAACAATTCATCACCCTTATCGCTTAATTGTGGAAGAGATGACAATAGTCCCCAAGTATATGGATGTTGAGGATTATAGAAGATTTCATCAACATTACCATATTCAATGATTTGACCAGCATACATAATAGCAACAACATCAGCTACATTAGCAACAACACCTAAGTCATGGGTAATGTAGATAGTTGTAAAACCATATTCCTTAGACAAGTCCTTAATCAAATGAATGATTTGAGCTTGAATAGTAACATCTAGTGCTGTTGTAGGCTCATCACAAATTAAAATCTTTGGATGACAAGCAAGTGCAATGGCGATAACGATTCTTTGACGCATACCACCAGAGTATTGGAATGGATATTCATCATATCTTTGTTCAGGATTATGAATACCTACACGAGCCATAAGAGAGATTGCTTCCTGCTTAGCCTCTTCCTTAGACATTCCTTGGTGCTTAATTAATACTTCAGAAATCTGATAACCGATGGTTCTAACAGGATTTAAAGAAGTCATTGGATCTTGGAATACAGTAGCAATTTTTTTACCACGAATATTCAACCAATCTTCTTCTGTTTTGTTATCTAATAGATTCTTACCTTCAAAAATAATTTCACCATTGCTTACTTCGCCATTGATATCAATCATACCAGTGAAAGTCTTTGTGAATACTGACTTACCACTGCCTGATTCACCAACGATAGCAACAACTTTACCCTCTTCAAAATCAAGAGAAACATTACGAATTGCTGTTAGAACTCTATTTCTAACCTTGAATTTTACTTCAATATTTTTAGCAGATAATATTACATTTTTTGACATAATTCACCTCTATAGCATATGAGTTCTAGGGTCACTAGCATCAGCTAGAGACTGACCAACAATATATAAAGAAATAGAAATTACAGCAGCTGTAACTACAGGAATCCAGAATAAGTAACCTGCACTTGTCATGTAAGGTGAATACTCTTGAATCATCTTACCAAGTGAAGGATATTTATAGCTTAGACCAACGCCCATGTATGATAGAGCAACTTCAGTTGAGATAAATAATGGAATATCTCTCGAAACACTAGTAATAATAACCGAAACCAGGTAAGGAAGGATGTTATTTAAAATTATTTTATATGTAGGCGTACCTAGGCACTTACTAGCAAGATTATATTCTCTATCTCTGATAATCATAACTTGGACTCTTATAAAATAAGCGGTACCAACCCATGTAGTAATACATAGTGCGAAGATCAATTGTTGCATACCTCCACCCAACGCATATACCAAGATCATGGCGATTAGTGTTGTAGGGATATTTGATACAACGTTATAAACCTCAATCATAACAGCATCAATTTTCTTAGAGAAGCCCCAGAACATGCCGACAACAACACCTAAAAATTCAGTAATAAATGTTGCCATAACAGCTAAGAATAATGAATTCTTAGTACCAGCCCATAGTGCATCCCATAAACTATTACCCTTATCATCTGAACCTAGGAAGAATTCAGAATTTTGGAAAGGTCTTAAATAATGTAAATTCCTATTATTGATATTCGGAGTCTTCAATGTGTCATAACCTGAGAAAATAGGTTGAATAAACGCAAATAAGAAGACAACAACAACAACAGCTAATAAAGCGATAGCTAACTTGTTATGGAAGAAATTTCTCCATACAGATCCCCAATAAGAATACTTTGGAGCTGCAATGTGTTCAGAACTAGATTCATCAGCAATCTTTTTCTCGAACAACTTTGGATCATTTAAATCGATTTCGTTAATATTAACTTCAGTCATATTATTTCTTTCCTTTCTTAGCGGCTAGTTGGATACGAGGATCGACAACTGTCATTAGAAGGTCACCCACAAGCACAGAGAAAATAGCTAATGCAGAGAAAATGAACACAAGTGTGACAACCATATTATTATTCAACTTTTGAATAGCTTGAGGAAGCATCTTACCCATACCAGGAATAGCGAATGCAGATTCAGTAATGAACGCACCAGAGATACAAGCAACGATACTTACAGGGATACCATTAATAATTGGGATAATAGCATTCTTTAAGATATGCTTATTAAAGATTTCCTTTTGAGATAAACCCTTTGCACGAGCAAACTTAACATAATCACTAGTAGATTGGTCAATCATATAACGTCTAATCCACATCATTAAAGATGGCATAGAAATTAAAGACAATACAATAATTGGCGCAATATAAGATCTTACATCATTAAAACCAAGCATTGGGAACTTATCAGGTAAACCAAACTTAACACCAATTTCTCTTATAAAGAAAATTAGGGCAAGAGATGGCATAGCGATTACGATATTGATAAACGCAATACCTAACTTATCAAAGAACTTGTCCTTGTTTCTACTCATTAAAATACCAAATGGAATAGCTAATACATAAGCAATAACAAGCGAGATCATACCAAACTTAAATGAAGTACCAACCATTGAAGGTGATGAATAATAAGAATCACAACTTGCATAGTGATTAGTAAACTTGTTTTCATCCAAATGGTCAATATTTGATTTATATGTACAAGTATGTTGGTTAATAGCGCTCTCCATTGTTACACCAGTTGGGAATGTTTGTTCCCTCTTAACTTGTTCACCTTGTCCTTGGTTGATTACCTTAACTGTTGGAATACCCTTGTTAGTTGGATAAGAGTTACCAAAATTTAAGCTAATCCAGTTTTGATGAATGAATGGGAATCCATCACCAAAATATAATAAATATTCATGTTCACAACCAGAGCACTTAATAGCAGGTGCACCATTAGAATCAGTACCAAAATATACTTTTCTTTCTAGATCTGGATTCTTAGCATCTTGAACAGCATTCTTATTATCAATCTTGATAAATTTAGACCAGTAGTTTCCGATTAATTCTAAGATAGTAAAATCATGATATACATAAGCTTTCTTTGATCTTAGATATTCAACAGTATAACCATCGTTTTCATATTCTTGAATCACTCTAAGATTCTCTTCGCTGTTATTAACAAGACAAGCTTTTACATCATCTGATTTTGCATTACACATATCTTGCAGTGATAAATAATCTAGATAACCAAGCTCATCGTATTTTGAATAAACGTAGACAGGACGGTTATCCCCCTTTAATTTACGATACCCTTCATCATTGTCGAAAATTTTTTCTCTAGGTATTAGAGTAAAAATCATCCCTATAACTATGGATGTAACAGCGAATATTGAAAGAATGGCTTTAATTATTCTTGAAAATATATACTTTCCCATTTTAAAATTTTTCCTCCCTTATTCAATATTCTTTTAAACAGGCAAAGTAGGCAGCGTAGGCCGCCTACTTTAATATTTAGTTTTTCAGTCTTTTGGCTTAATTATTCGCCAGCTTCCCAAGCAGCCTTAGCAGCTTCATATTGTTCTGTAGTTACTAAGTCTTCTTGAAGTTCTAAGCCCTTCCATTTATCTTCACAAGTTGCTAAACTGTAAACCTTTGAGAATGGAACTACGTGAGTTACCTTAACACCCATTGTACCAGTTTGCATTGTTGTTGGGATATATAGAGCGTTAGCTAATAAGTAAGCATCAGCCTTAGCATATGCTTTGTAACGAGCATCTAGATCACCAGTAATAGCATCAGCAGCATCTAGCAATTCTTGATACTTGTCGAAACCTAATTGAGCCTTGATAGCATCATCTGAACCATATTCATCTGGTGCCATAACTTCATCAGTTAAGCCCATAGCATGCATGTAGTAACCTTCAACTGGTGAATAGATGTCACAGAAAGTCTTAGGGTCATTGAAGTCAGGACCCCAACCAGTGAATGTAGAGATATCGAAATCAGCTTCAGCAAAGTTTTCAGTTACATAAGCGATATTCTTAACAGTATTTTCATCTCTCATAACTAGTTCAACAACAACTCTACCATCAGTATTTGCTTCGATAGATTGCTTCATAGATAGAGAAGACTTAACAAGTCTATCAGCTGTTTCAATTGTTAGCATATCTAAGTGAATTGGGTTTTCAGCAGTAATTTCGAAACCTAATTCTTCTTCAGCAGCATCTAAGTAAGCAAGAGCTTTTTCCTTGCTCAACCATGGCCATTGACCATCTGCTAAGTTAACTGTTTCACCAGTTAATTCAGTATAAGCTTCTTCGATTAACTTACCATAAGGAGTACCATCACTTGTAGAAACTAGGTTATAAACACTATTGATGTTTCTGATACAAGCCATAGCAACTTCTGGAGCTTGTGTGCTTTCTACATAAGCAGGAACATCATATGCAGCCTTAATAGCTAAACGGAAGTTCTTGTTTAAGATAGCAGCTCTTGTACGTTCTTTTGCAGTTTCATCTGTAGCATAGTTAGTGTTATCGAAAGTAAGACGATTCATATTGAATACTACACCGAATGCACTTGAGTTAGGTAATGTAGTAGAAGTGTAACCAGCATACTTCTTAGCTAAAGCTGTATAAACTTCAGGGTTTGTTGAAGGTAAGCTTGCACTAGCATAAGTATTTTGTTCAAAACCTCTAATACCAGAATATGGATCTGAACCATCATTGTAGATATAAGTTACTGAATCCAACTTAATGTTATCAGCATCCCAATAGTTTTCATTCTTTGTAATAACTGTCTTTGACTTAGAGTCAGCAGCAGTTAATACGAAACCACCACAGTATAGGATTGAATCTGGTGTTAATGAACCAAATGAACAAGTGTTAACATCTGGATTACCTAATTCACAACCATCACCCATAGATTCCAAGAACTTTTCATTAATTGGATAGAAAGGCATATATTCTACTGAAGTATAGAAATAAGGAGTTGGAGTATCAAGAGTATATTCAACTGTGTAGTCATCTAATGCCTTAACACCAACCTTAGCCCAAGCTTCATCTGAATAATCACCATCTTTTGAATAGTCAGCTAAACCTGAAATTACGCTTAAGTTTTGAACTGTAGCAGACTTGAATTCAGCAACGTGTCTTGCACTTGTTACAAAGTCTTGAGCCTTAACTTCATCGTAAATTTCACCAGAGTTTGTTGACCAGTTAACGCCTTTTCTTAAATGGAATGTCCATACTGAAGAATCTTCATTATGATCCCAACTTTCAGCGATAGCGCCAACATAGTTACCGAATCTGTCTGTTTCAACAAGACCATCAACGAAGTTAACGTTGAATTGAGTATCTTCTTGTAAAGCAGTAGTTACATAGTCTAGTGTATTGATTTCTCTGCTTTCAGGAACAACTAGATTCTTAGTGTCAGATAGTTTTAATGTAGACAAATCAACAGCGCTTGTATCAAATGTTGGTTGATCTTCGCCATCATCGTCTGTATTATCATTATTCTTACCACATGCAACAAGTGTGAATGCCATAAGAACAGCTAATAATACCATTAATAACTTTTTCATGTTTTTTCCTCCCTTTGCCAATTATTTACATAATTGATAATTCAAATTTTATAGTAAAAGAAATTGATTATCAATAAAATCACTTACATTTCTTTCAATTTTTATGAAAACTTTTTACATTTGTGAAAGCGCTTTTATTTTCTTCATATCAATTTGCGACAAAACTATCGCTAAAAAGATAATCGCACATCCAAATAATTCCCTAGAGCTAAGGCTTTCATGAAGAATTAGCCAACCGCCCAAGGCACCAAAGACACTCTCTAAACAAAGAATCAAAGACGCAACAGTTGGATTGATATGTTTTTGACATTCAACCTGTAAAGTAATACAAATACTTGAGCTGATACATCCTGTAAAGATAATTGGAACCAAAGACGCCTTAACAGCATTAAAATCAACAGGCATCTCAAACATAAGCATTAGAATAGATGACATAATAGCGCAAACTATATATTGAGTAGTACAGAAGATAATACTATCTAGCTTGTCACTACCTCCATCGATTAATAGGATATGTACCGCAAACAAGAAAGCACACAACATTGTCATCAAATCGCCTTTATTGATCGCGAAGTCACCTTTGATACATAAGAAATACAAGCCCACAAACTCAAAGAATACACAAATCCAAGTCTTTAAATTAGTCTTCTTACCAAGAAAGATTGCCAACACTGGCACAAGAGCTACATAAGTAGAAGTAATAAAACTACTATTAGCAGCTGTTGTATAACGAAGTGCTTCTTGTTGGACTAAATAGGCAATACATGTAATAATACCCCCAATTATGCCTATCTTGATGGAAAAAGAGTTTTCTTTAATCTTCTTATCTTTCTTAAAAGCCAACAAAATAAGCATCATAATCACTGAGAAATAGCTTCTAAAAGAATAGAAAGTAAAAGTACCTAAAGCTTGTCCTCCTAAACTTTGAAAAGAAAATGCTAGTCCCCAAATAAACGCAATAAATAATAGAACCAAAGAATATTTAAACTGTTTCATAACCACAATCTTAACATATTAAAAACAGGTTGTTAACCTGTTTATGAGATATCTAAATCGTTGAAAATAAAATACTTTGGACCCTTATATGATCTTGTAGTAGTTACTTCTTTAGAGAACTTAACATTCTTTAAAGACTTATAAATATTACCAGAAACTGTAAACGATGTAAGTGGTACATACTTCTCTCCATCAAAGTATCTAGCAAGTCTTACCTCACCACCAAAATAACCAGAACTATCTTCCATTTGAGGTGAAGAGAAATGTTCAATGATGATATGTGGCTTACTTAAATAATCATAAGACTCATAATTAGTAATTTCAGCTACATTATAATTACCACTTGGCTTCTTATGCTTCAAGTAATGGCCAAAACGAATATCACCATAGTTATCAACTAATTTACCATCTTTAATAAGTTTCTTAGAACTTAAGGCAACACCATTATGATCAAAATAAGAAGACTTGAAACAGCCATCAATATTAGCCTTTAATGTTAAATCAAACTTAGAAGTAATATCATCACCCACGTTATAGTGATTAGTATGCATAAAAGTAGACATATAACTTGAATTATCCTTGATAGTATCTACAATCAAATCATTCATCTCGCCCTGTAAAAGAATTGGAATATTCTTATCTAAGTTACTTGACTTATTCGCAATACTTCTATCCCTTGCCAACAACAACCACTTATCAACAACAGCCGCAATCTCTTTTACATCAAGCTTATTAGATTCATAATATTCATATAATTCATATTCCTCATTGCCATTACGCCAAGTAGGAATAATCTCGAATTCAATATTTGTACGCTCACTATATTGTCTAACACCTCTAGAGTTGATAAACAAAGTACTTGTCTTAGACACAAAGACTTCAGTTGAATTGATATAACCATCTTCATAAGTATCTGCCTTAATAATAGTCTCGCCAACCTTATTAGCTACCTTATTCAAGTCAATATCTTTTTTCAAAGGCTTATTTACTTCCTTTTGTTTGCTAGCTAAAGGATAATAAGCATTTAAAGCTTTTTCACCCTTTAAAACAGCCGCATTAAGCTTTTTATTCAAAGACTTTTCATTATCAGCACTAGTTAATAAAACAGTACTCTTCCCCCTTTTATCCTTAACATCAACATAGACATTAATACTGATATTCTCTGTATCTATGGCTCTATTAAGTTCTAGTTTCTTTAAAACATAAAACAATTCACTAGACTTCTTATTCTTAATAATGATTTCATAATCAGCAATTGTTTCATTCGCCTTTAAAACTCTTACAATATCTTTTTCATTCATCATGATAATTTAGCCTCCGCTTTTAAACATGGACCACCATCTGAGACAAAAACCCATTCCTTATGACCCTTGCCACACATTCCTGAACCAATTACTTTTCTTTCGTTTGAAACCATTGAAATAGAACTTAATAAATCAACAACATAACCCGAAATAACAACAGGAGCCACTATCTCACCTGTAAACTTACCATCTTTAATTTCCAAGCCATATGATGCAGTACATTGGATTTGCCAGTTCTTTGGATCTTCCATACCATTATTTGTTTGACACAAATAATAGCCATGCTTAACTGACTTAATCATTGTCTCTAGATTACTATCACCCTTTTCAAAGAAAGTATTAGTCATTCTTGTATAAACCTTATGGGTATAAGACTCTCTTCTACCATTACCAGTAGGAACAGTATCAAGTTCCATTGCCGATAAACAATCAGAAATACCAGTTTGTAATATGCCATCTTTAATAATGCAAGTTGACTTAGCTTCTACGCCATCATCATCAAAGAAATATGAAGCAGCACTCACACAAGACGCAGCGCCATCATACATATTCACAAGATCACTGGCTACTCTTTTGCCTACAAAGCCCTTAGCCTTAGCTCTATTCTTAACAAACATATCCATCTCAACACCATGGCCAAAGGCTTCATGGGCAATAAGGCCTGAAATAGAAGGATCAGTAATGATTTCATACTTACCAGGAACAATTGTCTTAGCATTTAATAATCTTAAGGCAATATCAGTGCATTCTTCACTTAGTTCTATCAATTCATTTAACGCGTCAGCACTATTAGTATTAGTACCACAAGTATAGTTTTCTTGAATATTATTCTCAACTCTTGTAACTACACTTAGCATCGCATTACACCAATCATATTTTTGATCAAGGCACTTGTTGTTAGAGATGAAAATCTTAGAAGTTTCTCTTTTTACAAAAGCAGTAGAAACATTAATGATTCTTTCGTCTTTTTTATGGGTATCATTCTTTAATTTATTCAATAAATCAAAAATTTCCTTATCGCTTAAAGGCTTTTCATCTTCTCTTAAATAAGATTCTTCATGTTTCTCTTCACTTAACATCTTAATATGGGCAAAATAAGGACTCTTTAATTCTATTGAATTAATTACAGTATCCGCCTTTAAACCCTTGATATCATCACAAGAATACTCGCTATAGTGGCCATCCTTATATACTTTAATGACAAAGCCACATTCATTGTCTAAATCATCAATAGAAGAAGTACTAGTGCTTACCATGATTCTTTTAGTCTTGATGTAGTTTCCTAAGATACTTACATAATCATAAGAATTAGATAATTCCTTTACTAGTCTTTTTCCATCTTTGATTCTTGATTTTAAAAAACTATTTAACATAAAATTTTCTCCTAATGATTATTATAATTCAAAAGTATAATCAATGTTCCCATCACTATTCAGTTTTAAGAAATTATGAGCTAACTTCCTATCACCCATCCCAGCACACTCAATATGATAATCCTCTTCATTACCTTTGATATTTATAATTATGTCACCTTCTTCACTATTGACGGTAATCTGTTCTATCTTAGAACTTTTAATATAAACATCACCTAAAGTAGTGCTGATATTAGAGATAACCCCTGTAACATTATCTAATTCAACATCATCACTATTGCCTTTGATATAACCTTCCACAAAGTCAACATCCTTAAGTTCTACATAACTGTTACTAGTGATATCTAAACTATCAAGCTTATCAGATAAGACTAGTTCTACCCTAGCTTTCTTAAACAAAGACTTCTTAATTTCAGTAATAAATACTGTGTCACCGTCTTCTATTACTTCATACAAATCATCATGGGTAAGCTTTAAATCTAACGATTCACCAGTTTTGATCAACAAGCTACTCTTATCAAGTTTAATAATTATCTTTTTCATAAGGGATCCTCCTAAACTCAATATACTAAAAAACTGTTATTTCTAACAGTCTTCTAAGTAAGCTTTCAAAACCTTTAAAGTATTATATACACCATCAATATGACTTCTTTCATATCCATGAGAAGCATAGACACCAGGCCCAATTAAGCCATGTTTAACATCATAACCAGCACTTAATGTAGCCTCTACATCAGAACCATAATATGGATAAACATCAATGACATAATCTGCATCTTCTTTTATTGCGGCCTTAACTAGTTTATCAACAACACTCTTATCATAAGGACCACCTGAGTCTTTAGCACAAATTGAAACTTGGGTTTCGGTACATTCTAGTCCATCACCCACACAACCCATATCAACAGAGATTGCTTCAGTTACATCATTTGGAATGCATGCACCACCATGTCCTACTTCTTCATAAACAGTGATTAAGAAATAAACTTTCTTATTTAACTTAATATTGTTTTCTTTTAAATAAGTCGCAAAAGCTAATAAAGTACCAACAGATAGTTTATCATCTAAGAATCTAGATTTAATATAGCCACTACTTGTAATATGAGCTCTTGGTTCAACACAAACAAAGTCGCCTACACTAATACCTAATTTCTTAACGTCTTCCTTACTGTTGACTCTTTCATCTAAAACGATTTCAACAGTATCAAAAGATCTTTCTTTAGATCTTAAATCCTTATTAACATGACTACTTGCATTTTCTAGTTGGAAAGTACCCTCGTAGATTTTATTATCTCTTGTATAAACTCTAACATTCTCAGTTTCCACATTAGCTGCAACTAAGCCACCTAAAGGAGATACTAACAATCTACCATTAGACTTGATTTGTTTAACCATAGCACCAAGAGTATCACCATGAGCCTCGAATAGGATGACATCTGGGCACGAATCTGGGCACGAATCTGGGCGCGAATCTGACGGGCACGAATCCGGGCACGAAACTTTTACAAGTACATTACCCTTATTAGACTTCTCACAAACATAACCAAGCTTTGTAAACTCATCTATTACCTTATCCGCAATCTTTTCTGTAAAGCCACTTGGTGAATCAACATTCAACAGTTCAATAGCCTTATTAGCAGCTAAATCTGCATATTTTCTATCCAACATAATCACTCCTCTTCCTTATTCTTTTCGACATAAACATTATCAACAGTCTTCTTAAAATAGAAACTTAAGATAATCATTAAGATATTAATCAACAAGAATAAAATAAATTCTATTACATCATTACGGAAGCCTTCCTTAACAACATAAACAATTCCTAAAATAATACTAATGGAATTTAATGTAATCAACAAATTAGTATAAGTAGGAAACTTATTTAATGACTTATTGATATCTCTATCAGTTAAATATTTATTATAGAAAAATAAAGTATAGATACCTGAATAAATAGATAATAAATCGACAATTTGCAAGATATAGACAAACATTAACATTCTATTTATCATCATGCCATAGAAACGATTAAAACCATTAAAGATTACCAACAATAGAAACAAAATCGAAATTATCAATATTTTGATAAATAAGTTTTTCTTTTCTTCTTTGTTTAAGGCCAAATGATACAAATTATCAAAATTAGACTTATTATTAAACATTAATGATTCTCACTTTCTTCCATGGCAATCTCCCACTTTTCTTCAGCTGCATGAATCTTATTATGAATATCATCAATTTCTTCATCCAATTCTTGCATCTTCCTAGAATCTTGATAATATTCGGGTTCATATCTTAAGTTTCTTTTTTCTTCCAATAGATTTTCAAGTTCACTAATCTCTTCTTCAAGTTTTCTTAGATTATATTTAGGACGAGCCTTCACCACCTTTAAATCAACCTTTTCCTTAGGTTGGGTGTTTTTAATTTCGGGCTCGGCTTTAGCATCAATATAATCCTTATAACCATCAGGATAATAAATCAGCTTATCGCCTTCTACTACAAGACAAGAAGTAGCTACTTGTTTAATGAAATAACGGTCATGTGATACAAATAAAATTGTGCCATCATAATTATTTAATGCTGTTTCCAAGGCTTCCTTTGAAATAATATCTAGGTTATTTGTAGGTTCATCAAGAATTAAGAAATTCGCGTTCTTTAACATAAGCTTAGCTAAAGCTAAACGAACTTTTTCACCACCTGATAAAACCGAAACCTCTTTAAACACTTCATCACTAGAGAATAAGAAAGCACCCAAGGTACTTCTAATCTCATACATATCCTTTTCAGGATATTCATTCCATAATTCTTCTAAGACGGTATTGCCATTCTTGTAAGCAGCGATATTTTGATCAAAATAACCTATCTCAATTTGATGACCTAACAACATATAACCGCCAAGTGGTGGTACTTGACCAACAATAGTCTTTAGTAAAGTTGATTTACCACAACCATTATCACCCATTACGCAGATTCTCTGTCCTCTTAGGATTTCATGAGTTACTTCAAATAAAGGTTTATCATAACCAACTTTAAAGTGATCCATATTCAAAACACTCTTGCCACCCTTAACAGCACATTTAAAAGATGCCTTAAAAGCTTTAGTATCAGCCTTCTTTGGATCTTCTAGTTTATCCATACGGTCTAAATACTTAATCTTACTTTGGGCAAAAGCGGCCTTATTCTTCTTATAACGGAACTTCTCAATTAGTTCTTCTAACCTTTTGATTTCCTTTTGTTGACGATCATAAGCCTTTGAATCCTTTAAGAAATCAGCCTTTTTCTGTTCAACATATTTAGAATAATTACCTGCATATTTCTTAAGATGACCATATTCTAGTTCATAAACCGAATTAACAATCTTATCTAAGAAAATACGGTCATGGGATACTAGGATAATTGCTTTTTTATATTTACTTAAATAGTTTTCCAACCATTCAATCGTAGATAAATCTAAGTGGTTAGTAGGTTCATCTAGTAAAAGTAAATCAGGTTTACTTAAAAGTAACTTTGCGAATGCTAGCTTAGTCTTTTCGCCACCTGAGAAAGAAGAAATATTTTTGTCTAAATCTTCTTTGTGAAAGCCAAAACCAAATAGAATAGTTTCCATTTCAGAATTGTAAGTATAACCACCCTTGGACTTAAATTCTTCTTCTAGCTTACTATATTCATTGATTAGCTTATCAGAATGATCAGTCTTAAGTTTTTCCGATAAATTACTCAATTCCTCTTCCATATCTAAAAGAGGCTTAAATACGGTAAGCATTTCATCCCTTACGATATTATGACAATCAATAAGTGAGTTCTGGTTAAGATAACCTACCTTTAGTTTGTTAGGCTTAATGAGATTGCCCTTACTTAGAGTGACCTCTCCAGTAAGAACTTTCAACAAAGTTGTCTTACCACAGCCATTGCGGCCGACAAGGGCAATCTTTTCATTTTCATTTATGACAAAGTCGATGTCCTCAAATACATCATTGGCACCGAAATAAACGGTGCCAGAATTGATTGTGATTAACATATTAATAAATTAAGTTCTTTGGAGTTCTAGGATAAGGAAGCACATCTCTGATATTTTCCATACCACTTAGATACATCATCATACGTTCAAAACCTAAGCCGAAACCTGCATGCTTACAACCACCATATCTTCTTAGGTCTAAATACCAATCAAGAGTAGACTTATCCATATGTAGTTCATCCATTCTCTTTTCTAGTAATTCTAAACGTTCTTCTCTTTGTGAACCACCAACAAGTTCACCTACATGAGGTACCAACAAGTCACAAGCTGCAACAGTTTTGCCATCATCATTAGCACGCATGTAGAAGGCCTTGATATCCTTTGGATAGTCAGTTAAGAATACTGGACCCTTAACCACTTGTTCACATAAATATCTTTCATGTTCAGTATTTAAATCAATGCCCCATTCAACTTTATTTTCAAACTTAACAGGAGCCTTTAATAAGATATCAATAGCTTCTGTGTAAGTCATTCTTCTGAATTCAGAATTTCTAACATGATTTAAACGATCGAATAAAGTCTTATCAATCATTGTGTTGAAGAACTTCATTTCTTCAGGTGCATTTTCCATACAATAATCAATGCAGTACTTAATCATATCTTCGATTAAGTCCATGTTATCTTCTAAGTCTGCAAAAGCAATTTCAGGTTCAATCATCCAGAATTCAGAAGCATGAGTCTTTGTGTTTGAATTTTCAGCTCTAAATGTAGGACCAAATGTATAAACATCTCTAAATGCCATTGCGAATGCTTCTACATGTAATTGACCAGATACTGTTAAAGATGCATGCTTGCCAAAGAAGTCTTCATCATACTTGCCATCTTCTCTTGTTGTAGCTGTGAATACTTCACCAGCGCCCTCAGCATCGTTACCTGTAATAATTGGTGCATGAACATAAACGAAGCCTTGGTTTTGGAAGAATTCGTGGATTGCCATTGAAAGGACACTTCTAAGTCTGAATACAGCTGAGAATGTATTTGTACGAGGTCTTAAATGAGGATATTCTCTTAAGAACTCAAAACTATGTCTTTTCTTTTGTAGGATATAAGTATCATCACACTTACCAAGAATTTCAATGCAAGTTGCTACTAGTTCAAAAGGTTGTTTATTGTCAGGAGTGTAAATATATTTACCTGTAACTTTAATACTTGTTCCTGTAAGCATTTTGCTTACTTCATTGTAGTTATCTAAATCATCATGATAAACGATTTGAGCATTCTTAAAATATGTACCATCGTTTAGTTCAATAAAGCCAATTTGACCTGAGTCTCTATTTGTCCTCACCCAACCATCAAGTTCAACATATTCAATTTGATCTCTTTCAATATGATTTGGTGAGTTTGAAATTTCATATAATTCTCTAATTGTATAGTAATCTAACATAATCTCTTTCCCCTATTTATTTTCTGCATTTGTTTCAAAGACTAACTCTTGAATCATTGAAACAACATCGACGCTTCTAATGATAACGCCATTTGGTGTATTGTAGTGAACATGTGTAAAATCTACAATACCCTTAATGCCAGCTTCGGCTAGTAAATCGATTGTATTCTGTACATCTTCTGAGATACAAAGTATCGCAATACGACAGCCTTCTGGTCTTTTTTCTTTAATTTCATTAATGTTGTAAACGGGAATCTTAACCTTGCATTTTTCTGGATTTTTATCAAATGCACAGACAATTTCACCAACTACATCTGCCCACTTATTATAGTTAAGTAGGGCTTTACCTAGGTTACCACAGCCCACAAGAACAATCTTTTCATCATAATTGACGCCAAGTTCTTCCGCGAAGATGTCGATTAATTCTTGTACATTGTAACCATAACCTTGTTTACCTAAACAACCGATTAAAGAGAAGTCTCTTCTAATAGTTGTTGATTTAATGTTGACATATTCTGCCAACTCAGAAGACATAATCTTGTCTTTACCTTCTTCTTTAATTTTTCTTAAAGCTTTAAGATAAATAGGATATCTTCTCAAAGTAGCGTTTGGAGTTTTTTTCATCTTCTTTAATACCTTCTCTTTTCTAACTATTATATGTTAAAAGAACATATTTGTGAATATTTTATTTTTATTAACTTATAAAATAATAATCCCATTTTCTTTAGCTAATTTTAATGTATATTCATCCCATAAAGAAGATTGAACTTCACCGATATGTGCCTTGCCCATAAGTAACATACAAAGTCTACTTTGTCCGATACCACCACCTATTGTGTATGGCAACTCATTATTAAGTATCATTTGATGATATCTATAACGCATTCTATCGGTATGATTAGATGTTTCTAGTTGATAAATAAGCGAATCAGCATCAACTCTTATGCCCATTGAAGATATTTCAAGAGCACAGTCTAAGACTTCATGATAATAAATTAAATCTCCATTAAGTTTCCAATCATCATAGTCAGGAGCTCTACCATCATGTGCTTGACCATTGTTTAATTTATCACCAATGCCAATTATAAATACCGCCTTATGTTCCTTAGTGATTTCATATTCGCGTTCCTTAGAACTTAAATTTGGATACATATCAAGTAGTTCTTGACTAGTGATAAAGTATAAATTTTCAGGCAAATGAACCTTGATACTAGGATATTTAATCTTTAATGTAGCTAAAGTAGCAAGGATACATTTATGAATATTATTAACAGTTTTCTTTAATGTTTCTAGATTTCTGTCTTTCTTATCAATAATCTTTTCCCAATCCCATTGGTCCACATAAATCGAATGAAGATTGTCTAATGCTTCATCTCTTCTGATAGCGTTCATATCGGTATATAAACCCTTGCCCATATAGAAGTCATAGTTATATAAAGCCATACGTTTCCATTTAGCAAGAGAATGAACTACACTGGCATCTTTGTGTGCGTAAGGAATATCGAAGCTTACTGCTCTTTCTACTCCGTTTAAATCATCATTTAATCCCGAATCACTTTCAACAAACAATGGTGCACTGACTCTTTTTAAGTGAAGCGCATCGCTTAAATGTTTTTGAAATGTCTTCTTAATTAAAGATATGGCCTCTTGGGTTTCATATAAGGTCATATCTGATTTATAGTCTATTGGAAAATAAGTTTTCATAAATTAGTCCTCAATTGACATTGAAGGTTTAGAAGCTGTATCAAGTGGTACAAACTTTTGGTTATGATAGTAATGCCATGCAGCTACACCGATCATTGTTGCGTTGTCTGTACAATATTTAAGTGGTGGAAGAATAACTTCTACACCTTTAACTTTTTCGGTAACGAGTTCTCTAAGTCTAGAGTTACATGCTACACCACCGGCAATTACAAACATTTCACAAGAATGTTCTTCAAGTGCTTTAATTGTTTTATCAATCAAACAATTTAAAGCTGCCTCTTGGAAGGCATATGCTAAATCAGCCTTGTTTAGTTCTTCGCCATTTCTTTCAATTCTATTTACAAGTTGTAAAGAAGCGTTCTTTAAACCTGAGAATGAGAAGTTTAGGCCATCAACCTTTGGTTTAGGTAGGGTGTAATTTTTCTTGCCTTCTTTTGCGAGTTTGTCAATTTTTGGTCCACCTGGATATTCAAGCCCTAAAACTCTGGCAACCTTATCATATGATTCGCCTACCGCATCATCTAATGTTGTACCAACAATCTTAAAACTATTTTCGTTTTCGATGTATACAAGTTCAGTATGACCACCACTCACTACAAGTGCCATTAAAGGATATTTTAATGGTTGTAGCAGCTCGTTAATAAAGATGTGACCTTTTAGGTGATGTACACCAATTAAAGGTTTATCGTAGAAGAACGCTAATGTTTTAGCGGCAATACCTCCTACATGTAAGGAACCAATTAAGCCCGGTCCCATTGTGTATGCTATCGCATCCATGTCTTCTACTTTTTCATTTGCTTGTTTAAGTGCTTCATCTACTATTGTTGAAATTTGTTCAACATGCATTCTAGAAGCAACTTCGGGAATAACACCACCAAAGCGAGCATGAACATCGATTTGACTAGTTACCACACTGCTTAATATATTTAATTCTTCATCAATTATCGCGCAAGCTGTTTCATCGCAGCTGCTTTCAATCGCTAAAATCTTCTTCATTTAATCCTAACAATCCTTTCACCATATCAAGACAATCTTGGCCTTCACCATAGTAGTCTTTTCTTGTTCTTGTTTCGATAAAGCCTAGTTTTTTATAGAGATTATAGGCTTTTGTATTAGTTGTACGCACCTCGAGATGCAGAAATTCACATTCTTTTAAGATAGCTTCTCTAATAACCAACTTTAAAAGTTTTTCTCCTAAGCCTTGTCCTTGATAAGTTTTACTTATCGCTATATTTACTAAATCACAATTTTCAAACATGAACCAAAGTCCAGCGTAGCCAATGATTTTGTCTTCATCTTTTAATGCATAATAAATAGAATTTTCATTATCTAAGTCTTCTTTAAAATATTTATAAGGCCATGGGTCTGAAAATACTTCATTTTCAATCTTGATAACTTCATCAAGATCTTTAATATCTAGTTCCTCAAAGGTCATCTGTAATATGCTGTGCTTTCTTTTAGGTATTCAGGAGCTAAATGGTTGATATTTTCAACTTCTTCAAATAAATTTTTGCAGGCCAAGAAACATTCAGGAATATTTGGTGCAACGTCTTCCTTACCAACAAGGGAACCATCTAAGATAACATTATAATCTTTTGTGTCGATATCCTTAAGTTCCATTGCACAATCTTCTAGCAAACAAGTTTCTTTGTCGTACACTCCTACATATGCTCTGTTTGCTCTGGCATCCATAATCACCATAGTTTTTTCATGGTTGCCTGCATATAGTCTTAATGTGGAAATTGTATATAGTTTAATTCCTTTTACTTGACATAAAACTTTCGCAATAGTCATCGCAATTCTAACGCCTGTATAAGATCCTGGGCCTTTTGTGATGCACATCGCATCTATATCTTTCTTATCAACTTCTGATTCAGTGAATAATTTATCCAGGTAAACAAATACTTCTTCTGATTGTCTTTTAAAACATTCAAAAGAGATTGAATCAATAATCTTGTCGTCTTTCATTAGGACAAGAGTTAAATATTTATATGCTGTATCAATACATAGTGTTAACATTCTTTAACTAGCTCCTTATATTTTTCACCAATTGGGTTAAGAGTAATTTCTCTAGTATTATCATCAATATATTTAAAAGATATTTCTAAGTATTCATTTGGCAAATAATCTTGATAATAAACAGGCCATTCAACAATCATAACTCCTTCATCAAGATATTCATCAAGGCCCAAATCATATTCGCAGCCTTCTAGTCTATAGGCATCGATATGAAATAGTTTTAGATCACCGTTATAGATTTTCAAGATGGTGAATGTTGGTGAATTTATAACCTCCTTTATATTAAGTGCTTTACCAATACCTTTTGTGAAGGTAGTCTTGCCTCCAGCTAAGTCACCAACTAAAGTAATGCACATTCCTTTTTCCAATTTTTTGCCGATCTTGTATCCTAGATCGATAGTTTCTTTTTCACTTTTACTTAACATGTACTCAATTATAGCACTTGTAATGTTAAAATGTTTTTATGTTACCGGATAAGTATTTAAATACGATGAAATCGCTGTTAAAAGATGAATATGAGGATTATTTAGCATGTTTTGATAGTCCTCAAATCCATAGTTTGAGAATTAATACCAGTAAAATTTCTGTTGATAGATTTAAAGAAATCTTTCCATATAATTTAGAACAAGTTCCTTGGTGTAAGGATGGGTTTTATTTTGATGATTTGAGTATTTCTAAACATCCATATTATTATGCAGGTTTGTATTATCTACAAGAAGCTAGTGCGATGTTGCCTGCAGAAGTTCTTCCAATTGAGGAAAGAGATATTGTTTTGGATGCTTGCGCTGCTCCTGGTGGTAAAAGTCTTAAATTGTTAGATAAGTTAAATAATACTGGATTGTTGGTTTCTAATGATATTTCAATTTCTAGAGCTAATGCGTTATTAAGGAATATAGAAAGAGCTGGTTTTTCTAATTATTACGTTATTGCGAAAGATATTATTGAATTAGAGGAACATTTTCCAAAATATTTTGACAAGATTTTATTGGATGCTCCTTGTTCTGGAGAAGGAATGTTTAGAAAAGATAAGGCTTTAATTGAATCGTGGAAAGAGAGAGATAGTGAATACTTTTCACCTATACAAAAACGTTTGATACAAGCTTGTATTAATATGTTAAAAGATGGTGGCAAGTTAGTATATTCAACTTGTACCTTTGATGTAAGAGAAGATGAAGAGATAATTCAATACGCATTAGATAATAATTCAAATATAAAGTTGTTGCCTATTGAAAAATATGACGGTTTTAAAGATGCGAATGATGGCTATGGGGTAAAACTTTTTCCACATAGAATTAAAGGTGAAGGTCATTATGTATGCTTGTTACAAAAAGATGGTAATTCTCATAAATGTGAATCACGGGTGATGGTAAAAACAGATATATCTTTTATAAATGAATTAAATAAAAGATTCTATGATGGTATATTCAAAAAAATTAATGATTACATATACTTTTTAAAGCCTATAAACATTAAAGGGATACGGGTGTTGAGATCAGGATTACTTTTAGGAAAAGAGACAAAATATGGTTTTGAACCTTCACAACAACTTGCTATGAATTTAAAAATTAATGAATATAATAATGTCTTAAATTTAAAATCAAGTGATAATCTAGTGGAAAAATACTTAAAAGGAGAAACTATTGAAACTAATTCCAATTTAAATGGAATGGTATTGGTATGTGTAGATGAATGCCCCCTTGGATTTGCTAAGGCAAAAAATGGAGTGTTAAAGAATAAAATTGACAAAGGTTGGATTAAACGATGAGACTAGATAAATTTTTAAGTGATATGAATGTCGGAACAAGGTCTTCAGTTAAAGAGCTCATTAAAAAAGGCCATATCAAAGTAAATGGAATTGTTGTTAAGAAAAGTGACTATAAAGTAAATTTAAATGATGAAATTGCAGTAAATGACAAAGTAATTAATTATATTGAATATGAATATATTATTTTAAATAAACCAGCAGGCTATTTGAGTGCTACTGAAGATAAAAAACAAGAAACTATTATGGATATAATTAAATCTAAACGTAAAGATTTAGTTCCAGTTGGTAGACTTGATAAAGATACTGAAGGACTAATTTTGATTACAAATGATGGCAAGTTAAATCATGACTTGTTAAGTCCAGAAAATCATGTGGATAAAAAATATTATATCGAAGTTGATAATAAGATAATGGATGATGCACAAGAGGTTTTTTCAAATCCAATAGATTTAGGGGATTTTGTTACTAAGCCATCAAAATTAGAAATACTGGGTGATACTAAAGCTTATTTAACAATTTCTGAAGGAAAGTTTCATCAAGTAAAGAGAATGTTTAAATTTATTGGATGTGAGGTAACATATCTAAAAAGAGTGCAATTTAAAAATTTAAACTTAGAGGGATTAGAAATAGGCGATTATCGTCATTTAACAGATGAAGAAATTTTAGATTTAAAGAACTATTAATAATACGTATAGATTGTCCATCTTATGATGGACAATCTTTTATTATTCTACACAAAAAGAAAAACTCTCTTTCGAGAGTTCTCTAACCGGCAACGTGCTTGATTCACTATCTATACAAATAGCTATGC
>CAKVAL010000025.1 GCA_934725085.1 uncultured Erysipelotrichaceae bacterium
ATCAAAGTCCTTTATTTATCTAGATATATTTAATTAAGAAATTTTAAATTATTGAAAATGAAGTTCTAAAGTCGGGAAAAAAGAGGTTTATTTATGTTGTTTGTATATTATCCAAAGTGTTCTACATGTCTTAAGGCTAAAAAATGGTTTGATGACAATAATATTAAATATGAAGAACGTCATATAGTTGAAGATAATCCTAAATATGATGAATTAAAAAAGTGGTATCAAAGAAGTGGTTTACCACTTAAGAAATTCTTTAATACTAGTGGTTTAGTCTATAAGAACAATAATATTAAAGATAAATTATTGGCTATGAGTGAAGAAGAACAGTTGCGTTTGTTAGCAAGTGATGGAATGTTGGTGAAAAGACCATTACTTATAAGTGATGAATTTGTTCTTGTGGGATTTAAAGATGATGAATGGAAAAATAGAATCTAGTTACTAGATTCTATTTTTGTCTTTCTTCGATTTCTTTTAATTCGCCAATTCTTCTAGCATGTCTTCCGTTTGGATCATAGAAGTCAGTAGTTAGGAATGTGTCTACTAATTGTTTAGCTGTGTCTAAATCAACAATTCTAGCACCAAAGGCGATAATTTGGGCGTTGTTGTGTTCTCTAATAAGAGCAGCAGTCTTTGTTTCTGAACATACACCAGCTCTGATGCCATTTACTTTGTTGCAGGCAATTGAGATGCCAACACCTGTACCACAGATGGCAATACCTTTTTCACATTCACCGTTCATGATGCCATTGGCAAGTTTCTCACCAGCAATAGGGTAGTCACAACTATCTTCTGTGTCAAAGCCATAGTTTACAACTTCGTAGCCTTTACTTGTTAGATAGTCGATAAGCTCGAATTTCATTTTAGTAGCTGCATGATCATTTGCGATTCCGATTTTCATATGTACATCCTCCATACACCATTATAAGTGTAAATGGCAATATGTTATAATGATTTAGTTATGAGTTTTACAGTAGAGACAACAAAATTTGATGGTCCTCTTGATTTGATGCTTCATCTTATCAAGGAACAACAATTGGATATCTTTGATTTGGATATGGAAGTGTTGACTGACCAATATATTAATTATCTTCAAACGATGGAGAAGTTAGAACTTGAGATTGAGAGTGAATATCTTGTAGAGCTAGCTACTTTGATTGAATATAAGTCTAAGAAATTGTTACCTAAAAAGACTGAAGAATTAGAAGATGACTATGAGGAAGATCCAAAGGAAAGAATTGTAAGAAGGTTGTTGGAATACCAAAAGTATAAGGAAGTATCTAACGAATTGTTAGAGGCGTTTAACCAAAGGCAGGAACAATTCGCAAAGCCTTTGTCTATTGATTCTATCAATACTAATAATTTAGTAGATGATCAAAAGTTAGAAGGCAATCCTTATGATTTACTTAAGGCGATGACAAGAGTTTTAAGAAGAATGGAATTGTCTAAGCCGATTGAGACAAAGCTGACTACTAAGGAAATATCAACTGAAGATCGTATTCTTGAGATTAAGTCTAGATTATCGACTCTGCCTAAGACATTTAATTTTGAGAATCTAGTAGCTGATTGTCATAATGTGCATGAGGTTATTGTTACTTTCTTAGCAATTCTAGATATGGCGAAGGATCATTATTTAGTATTTAGCACTGATGATAATGATGAAATATGGTTTAGAAGAGGTGAAAACAATGAGTGATACTTTAAATATTGAAGCTATTGTTGAAGGACTATTATATATGGTTGGTGATGATGGCTTGAAGGTTGAACAACTTGCAAGTGTAATAGACAAGAGCATTGAGGATAGTGAGGCTATCTTGAATAGTATTCAAAGTAAATATTCTAATGAAAACTTTGGCATTGAATTAGTTAACTATGGTAAAACCTATAAGTTTATTACTAAACAAGAAGTTGCCCCTTATATCCAAGCCTTATTTCATACTAGTAAGCCTAATACTTTATCTCAAAGTGCTTTAGAGACTTTGGCTATTATCGCTTATAAGCAACCAATCACAAGAGTTGAAATTGAAGAGCTTAGGGGTGTTGGTGCTGATATGATGTTAAGAAAACTGCAGGCTCGTAATTTAATTAGGGAAGCTGGGAGAAGTGATGCTCCTGGTAAGCCGATATTATATGAGGTTACTGAAGAGTTTATGGATAGTTTTAAGTTATATACTTTGAATGAGTTACCTGATTTACCTGAATTTAACAGTGATGAAGAAAATGAAAATTTATTTGAATAGGAGGAAATATAGATGAGTTGTAATGGTGATTGTGAAAACTGCAGCAGCGGAAACGATTGTGAAAGCTGTGGTGGTGATTGTAAACATGAAATTAAAAAATTAGAACTATGTGAGGGTTCTAGTGTTGGCAAGATTATTGCAGTATTAAGCGGTAAGGGTGGTGTTGGTAAGTCAATGGTTACATCTTTATTGGCTGTTGAACTTGCTAAGGCTGGTAAGAAAGTTGGTGTTTTGGACTCCGATATTACAGGTCCTTCAATTGCCAAGACTTTTGGTTTTGAAGGTGAAATCTATGGTGATGATAAGGGTATCTTCCCTCATGTTTCTAAGTCTGGTATCAAGTCTATTTCTATTAATATGATGTTAGAAACAGAAGAGACTCCGGTTGTATGGCGTGGCGCTTTACTTACGAGTGTTATTAGTCAATTCTATAGTGAGGTACATTGGGGCGAATTAGATTATTTATTGATCGATATGCCTCCTGGCACAGGCGATGTTGCCTTAACTGTTTTCCAACAGCTTCCTGTTGATGAAGTAGTAATGGTTACAACACCTAGTAAGCTAGTTTCTATGGTTGTTGCCAAGGCTATTAATATGACTGAGATGGTAAAGGCTCCAATTGTTGGTCTTGTTGATAATATGGCTTATGTAAAGTGTGATAACTGTGGTCATGCGATTAATATTTATAAAGAAGATGATACTGAAAACATCGCCAAGAAATACGGTTTAAATGTTGTATCTAAGCTTCCAATTGATCCTGTATTAGCTAATTTGGTTGATGAAGGTAGAATTGAAGAATATGATGGTAATTATTTAGAAGAACTTACAAAGAGGATTATAAATGACTAAGAATAATAAGTTAGCCTTAGGCTCTAATATCTTACTTATCGTGTTAGCTAGCCTAGGATTGTATTTTTCTATTGTAGATAAGAATGCTTTCTTATACTACAGTGATAATGCAGGCATGTTTGCGCTTAGTTCAAGTATTATATATGTAATTATTGTCCTAGCAAAAAAAGAACCAAATTTTCTTTGTTTGGCATTAAGATATGTGAGTACTACCTGTTTGGTATTAACACTAGTTGGTACTTTCTATGTAGCTACTACAACAGGTGAGAACTACTTGGATAGTTTTATTAAGGGTTCCCATTTGTTTAATAACTTATTGTGTCCAATTGTATCTGTTATCTCTTTTACTTTATTTGAGGGTGATAGAAGATTAAATAAGAAGAAGACAATCTGGTATGCTTTGATTCCTACAGTGATTTATGGAATTATCATGTTAGTATGTAATGTATCTAATACATTTACTGGTCCTTATCCATTTATGATGATTAATGATAATCCTGTTTATGTAACTATGATTGTAGTTATTGTAACTATTGTGTTGAATTATGTAATAGGTCGTTTCTTATTATTGTCTAATCAGAAACATGCACCTAGAAGAAAGAAGGGCCAATAATGGAATATAGAAGATTTGAAAATACTATCGTTTTAAGAATGGATAGAGGTGAAGAGGTTCTTGAGACTTTAAAGGAAGTAGCTTTAAAGGAAAATATCAAGTTGGCTAGTGTTAGTGCACTTGGGGCTTGTGATCACTTTGTGGCTGGTGTTTATAATGTGGCTGAACAAAAGTATTACAAGAATGAATTCGATGGTGCTTTTGAGATTACAAGTCTTGTAGGTAATATCAATACTATGAATGGTGAATATTATTCTCATTTACACATTACTTGTGCAGATGAGAAAGCTCAATGTTACGGCGGTCACTTAAATGAGGCTAGAATCAGTGCTACTTGTGAGATGTTTATTAACATCATTGATGGTAGTGTTGATCGCTATAAGGATGAAGTAACTGGTTTAAATCTATTTAAATTCTAAGAAATCGTTTCGTTTGAAACGATTTTCTTTTATCATATATTTATGAAGAAAATCTTGCTGGTAGAGGATGATAAGTATATAGCTGAGGAAATATTTAATAGAACTAAGATGTGGGATATGGATTGCTTAGTAGTGGAAGATTTTAAGAATGTGCTAAGTACTTTTAGAGAATATGATCCTTCAATTGTTTTGTTAGATATTTCTTTACCTTTTTATGATGGCTATTATTGGTGTAGGGAAATTAGAAAAATATCTAAGGTACCTATTATCTTTATCTCTTCTAAAAATGATGATATGAATATGATTATGGCAATGAATATTGGTGCTGATGATTTTGTTGCCAAGCCTTTTTCTTTTGATTTGTTGATTGCGAAAATTGAGTCACTACTTAGAAGAACTTATGATTTCAATATAGGAACTAGCATTAGCTATAAGGATTATGTCTTGAACTTAGGTGATAGTAGCTTATCTTATAAGGATAAAAGAATTGTTCTTACAAGTAATGAACAAAAGATTCTTAAATGTTTATTTGAACACAAGGGTAATGTAGTATCCCGTGAAAAGCTTATGAATGTTTTATGGGATACTGATTGTTATATCGATGATAATACTTTAACTGTTAATATTAATCGTTTAAGAAAGAAATGTTTTGAATTGTCTAACGAAGATTTTATTAAGACAAGAGTAAAACAAGGGTATATTGTTGAATGAGGTACTTAAAAGATAATCATAGAGTATATTTATTATTACTGGTAGTGATACTAGTTTTTGATAGTTTGTTAATGTTGTGTAATATTGATATTTCACTTATTATTTATCCTAACGTGATTGTCTTGTTTATAATTATTGTCTATGTAATTTATGAATATTATAAGTATAAAAATAAACATGAACTATTAAATAAAAGCTTATATGAAGAAGTTGATTGCTTATTTGATGAGGATTATCAAAAAATAATTAATGAATTAGAAGATAAGATAAGACAATTAGAAACCGATAAACATAAAGTTATGAAAGAAATGTCTGATTATTATTCTTTGTGGGTTCATCAAATAAAGACACCTATTTCGGCTATGCAACTGACGCTTGAAAATGAAGATAGCCAATTATCTAGAAAATTGATGTTAGAGTTACTTCATATCGAACAATATGTAGATATGGTATTAACTTATCAAAAGCTTAGTGATGGTAGTGATTATGTCTTTGAAGAAATCGATATGGATGTAATGATTAAAGAGGCTATTCGTTATTTACGTTTGGAATTCATTGAAAGAAAGATTTCATTAAAGTATGAACCAACAAGTAGAACCATCATTACTGATAAGAAATGGTTTGAATTCGTCCTCAAACAACTTATCAGTAATGCCCTAAAATACACCCGTAAGGGTAGTATTGAAATTTATCTTGAAGATAATTGTTTGTGTATAAAAGATGATGGTATTGGGATTAAGGAAAGTGATTTAAAGAGAATTTTTGAAAGAGGCTATACCGGTTCTAATGGTCATGATAATAAGAATTCTAGTGGTATTGGTTTATATTTGTGTACCAATATTGTTTCTAATTTAGGCTTGAAATTGAGTGTTACTTCTAGTGTTGGTGTTGGCAGTATTTTTAAGATTGATTTAAGGCAGGATGATAAGGCAAGGGATTGATGTTACAAAAATGTAAGTTTTTTGTAAGTTAGATAAATGGAAGCTGTTTTTGGTTTTATTTAGAATCAAGATGGAGGTAAAAATTATGAATTTATTAGAAGTTAAAAATCTAAAGAAAGTTTACACTTCACTTGGTATGAATAAGACAGAAGCTTTGAAGGATGTAAACTTTTCGGTTGAAAAGGGTGAGTTTATCGCCATTATGGGTGAGTCAGGAAGTGGCAAGACTACTTTATTGAATATCTTAGCTTCTCTTGATAAGGCTAGTTCTGGTGAAGTATATCTAGAGGGTAAGTTAATCAATAACATTAAGGATAAAGATTTGGCAAGTTTTAGAAGAGATAATCTTGGTTTTGTGTTCCAGGAGTTTAATCTTTTAGATACTTTTAATCTTAAGGATAATATTTTATTACCTTTGGTATTGGCGAATAATAATTATAAGGATATGAATGCTAAGTTAAATCCTTTAGCAAGAAAATTAGGTATCTTTGAATTGCTTGGTAAGTATCCTTATGAGGTGTCTGGTGGTCAGAAACAAAGGGCGGCAGTGTGTAGGGCATTAATCAATGATCCAAAGTTGGTTTTGGCTGATGAACCTACTGGTGCTTTGGATTCTAAGTCTACTGATGAGCTATTAAAGGCTTTTCTAGATATTAATAAGATGGGGCAGACTATTTTGATGGTTACCCATTCTGTTAAGGCAGCAAGTATCGCAAGTAGTGTCTTGTTTATTAAGGATGGCAAGATTTTTCATGAAATTTATAAGGGTAATGATACAAATAGTGAATTCTATGAGAAGATTTCAAATACTTTAACCTTATTGGTATTAAAGGAAAAAGAAAATGAGAATCTATAACGTTTTAGCTTTAGAGGGTATTAAGAAGAATAAACAATTATATCTTCCTTATATCATCAGTTCTATTTGTATCATTGCGATAACTTATATCGTTTCTTATTTTTGTTACTCTAAAACAATTATAAGTTCTGTTGGCGGAGAAGTGATTTCATCAATTATGTTACTTGGTTATATGGTTATGGCACTCTTCTCTTTGATTTTTATTTTCTATACTCATTCTTTTTTGTTCAAAAGAAGAAAGAAGGAATTCGGCTTATATAATGTCTTAGGACTGGCTAAGAAAGATATTTGTAAGATTGTATTTCTAGATAATATCTATGTTGATATTATTACTATTGTGTTAGGACTTGGTGTTGGTATTTTATTTTCGAAGTTTGCAGAATTGGCTTACTTTAAAATCGTAGCTAAACCTTATTCAATAGTTTTCAACTTACCTACACTATCTTTGATGATGACTCTAATTTGTTTCTTGGGCATTTACTTTTTAATTCTTGTTTCATCTATTATCAGTGTTTATAAAAATGACACCATTGCGTTTTTAAAGGCCGATAGTAGTGGCGAAAAGGCACCTAGAGCAAATTTCTTAATAGCTTTGCTTGGTTTAATAATATTGGCCTTCGCCTATTATTTAGCTATTAGTATTGATGATCCTGTTCAAGCCATATTAACGTTTTTCTTTGCGGTTATTATGGTTGTTGTGGCAACATATTTGTTGTTCATTGCCGGGTCTGTCACTTTATGTAAAATCCTTGCGCATAATAAGAAATATTATTATAAGTTAAATCATTTTATCAGTGTTTCTTCTATGTCATTTAGAATGAAAAGAAACGGTTCTGGTTTAGCTTCTATTTGTATCTTAGCAACAATGGTGCTTGTAATGTTGTCATCTACTTCATCGTTATATTTTGGTGCTAAAAGTTCTAATAAAAAGTTATTTCCTTATGAGTATTCTATCAATTATAATTACGATACTTACGATGAATTAATAAATGCTAATGAGACTATAACATCTTTTGTGGAGTCAAAGAACTTTAAGATTAAAGAAAAAATAGAATATCATAACATTAATTTTTACTCACCACTTGAAGGTAATAGGGTAATTGAAGATAGTAAAACTTTAGATTATGCCAATATGACTTTTATCGATGTTGATGAATATAACAAAATATATGGTACTGACTATGTATTAAAAGATGATGAATGTTTGTTGTATGAATATATAGGTGAATATAAACATGATAGTATTGTTGTTGGTGATAATACTTATAAGGTAATCGATAGGGCAAATAAGATGCCTACAGACTATGTTTCTGCCGTTTCTGCAACTAATAATTATTTCTTTGTGGTCAATGATTTAGAACCTATTTCTAATTATTTGAATGGTATATGTAAGAATACCTACATTATTCAATTTGATGTTTATAACGATTCTTTATCTTTATATAATTCGATTGCTGAAGAATATACAAGTGATACTCCTTATTTCTTTGAGTCATCATTAAATTCTTTATCAGAATTTTATAATTTATATGGATCACTATTCTATTTAGGAATTAGCTTGAGTATTGCCTTTGTGATTGCGACAGTATGCATCATGTACTATAAGCAAGTGGTAGAAGGTTATGAGGATCAAAAACGTTTTGCGATTATGAAAAAACTTGGTCTTGATGATAGGCAAATTAGAAAAAGCATCAACTCACAGCTATTAACAGTATTCTTCTTGCCACTTGTTGGTGCTTTATCTCATTTATTATTTGCTCATCCGATGATTGAAAAGCTATTGAGCTTATTCTTGATAAGTGATATTAGATTATTCTTTATCACAAGTATTATTTGTTTTGTATCTTTCTCAATTGTATACTTTGTGATTTATAAGTTAACTTCAAATGTTTATTATAAAATCGTTAGTTAAATGATTTAACCCAGTTCAAGAGAGAATCACGATAAATGTTCTCTCTAACACTTCTTAGCATTTGATCATTAATGGGGCCATTCTTGGCCATCTTAGCAAGTATGGCATCCTGTAGTTCATTTATTTCCATTTGTTCATATGGTTTACTTGATTCTACAAACTCTTTATTTAAAGGTGTTTCTTTTTCTTCTTGTTTAATTTCGATATGAGGAAGCTTTAAAGAGACACCTTTTTTATATAGTACTTCGCCTCCTGCTTTTAGACTTACCTTAATCTTTCCATTTTCAGGTACATATTCTTCATCATTAAATAATCCATGATATGTTTCATTAGTATCGAAATAGAAATCATGTGGAGTATTGTTGTTGATAAGACATACAAAGATTTGTTCATTATCTAAAGTACGCGAATATGAGTAATACTCATTTCTAAGTTCTATTTGTTTATATTCACCGTAAGTTAGAATAGTATTGTCTTTTCTAAAGTGATTTAATTTCGCAATTATTTGAGTATATGGATTAGTTATTAATGAATCTTTATAATCTTCAATATTTAACATAGGTCTAATCTCATCGTCAGATCCACCACGATACTTATGACCTTCAATACCAAATTCGCTACCATAATAGATAGAAGGTATACCTGGAAGGGTATATAAACAAATATGAACAGGTAAGAAGTTACGCTTATCATTTAATTTAGTAATTATTCTTTCAATATCATGATTATCGACAAAGTTATATAGATGTGGATACTTAGATAATCTATTGACAGTATGAGCAATCTCGAAGAAGTTATGATCGTTACAACCTGAATATAAAGCTTTCTCTAGATTGAAATTAGTAACTGAATGAAGCATGTTGTCACCTAAGAATGGTCCATATTCTTCAAACATCACTTCTCCCATTAGATAGAAGTCTTCTTTTAAATTGTTTGTATAGCTCCTTAACATTCTTAAGAAATCTTTATCTAAGACATTGGCCGCATCAAGTCTTAGTCCATCAATATCAAATTCATCTACCCAATATTTAACAACTTCAAATAGATAATTATAGACATCAGGATTTTTAACATTTAACTTAACAAGTAAGTCGTATCCTGCCCAGTTTTGGTAGTAGAAACCATCGTTATAAGAATTGTTGCCATTAAAGTCGATGTTGTACCAATAACGATACTTTGAATTTTCTCTATTTTCTAGGATATCTTTAAACGCAAAAAAGTCTCTTCCAGTATGGTTGAATACTGCGTCTAAGATAACTTTAATGTCATTCTTGTGACAATATGCTACAAAATCTTTTAAATCATCATTGTCACCAAGCCTGTTGTCTACTTGTTTATAATCAGTTGTCTCATAACCATGTCCTACTGATTTAAATAAAGGACCAATATATAGAGCTGTAAATCCTAATTCTTTAATATGGTCAATCCAAGGTAATAGGGTCTTTAGTCTGTGTGTAGTTTCACTATAATCATTTATCTTAGGAGCCCCAGTTAATCCTAAAGGATAAATGTGATAAAAAGTTGCATTATTATACCAATTCATTTAATTTTCCTCGCCTAATTATTATATGATTGATTAAAATTTAAAAAAAGCATATTATTGTTATGTAATCGTCAAAAGTAGTAAATGTATTTCTTATATAGAGAGTTGTTGGAAGGTGCAAAACAATTAAGAATAAGTTGAACTTGTTTGGCAAAAAAGATTAATCGTAGCTCGCGTTAAGAGTTTAAGTTAGAAACAAAGGTGGTACCGCGCATTTGCGCCCTTGGTTCACCTTTTTTATTTTGGAGGGAGATTTATAATGTCAGTATTTGATTTCAAAACAATTGATAAGAAGTGGCAAAAGTTCTGGGACGATAATAAGACTTTTGAAACAGATGTTTACGACTTTACTAAGCCTAAGTACTATGTTTTGGATATGTTCCCATATCCAAGTGGTGTAGGTCTACATGCAGGACATCCTGAAGGTTATACTGCAACCGATATTATCGCAAGATATAAGAGAATGAAGGGTTTTAATGTACTTCATCCAATGGGTTTTGACTCTTTTGGTTTGCCTGCTGAACAATATGCCATTTCTACTGGTAATCATCCAGCTGGTTTTACTAATAGAAATATTGATCATTTTATTGATCAATTAAAGGGTCTTGGTTTTTCATATGATTGGACTAAGAAGACTTCTACTAGTGATCCTGAGTTCTATAAGTGGACTCAATGGATTTTTATTCAATTATTTAAGAAGGGCTATGCTAGATGTGTTGAAATGCCGGTTAACTGGTGTGAAGAATTGGGCACGGTTTTGGCTAATGATGAGGTAATTGATGGTAAGTCTGAAAGAGGCGGTTATCCTGTTGTTAGAAAGAATATGAAACAATGGATTATGGATATTCCAGCTTTTGCGGAACAATTATTGGATAATCTAGATAGTCTTGATTGGCCTGAGTCTACCAAGGAGATGCAAAGAAACTGGATTGGTAAGTCTATTGGTGCCGAGGTTAAGTTTAAGGTAGCTGATACAAATGAAGATTTTACTGTCTTTACTACAAGATGTGATACTTTATTTGGTGCTACATACTGTGTATTGTCTCCTGAACATCCTTTAGTTGCAAAGATTACTACTGCTGATAAGAAGGATGAAGTGGCTAAGTATCAAAAGGAATGTGCTTCTAAGTCAGAGATGGAGAGAACTGAATTAAATAAGGATAAGACTGGTGTGTTTACTGGTGCTTATGCGATTAATCCAGTTAATGATAAGAAGATTCCTATTTGGATTTCAGACTATGTATTAATGACCTATGGTACTGGTGCTATTATGGCGGTTCCTGCTCATGATGACAGAGACTATGCCTTTGCCAAGAAGTTTGGTATCGATATTATTCAAGTAATTGATGGTGGTGATATCACAAATGAGGCATATTCTGGCGATGGTCTTCATATTAATTCAGGTTTCCTTGATGGTTTGAATAAGCAAGATGCGATTGATAAGATGATTGCTTACTTAGAGGAAAAGAATATCGGTAAGAAGAAAGTTAATTATCGTATTAGAGAATGGATTTTCGCAAGACAAAGATATTGGGGTGAACCAATTCCGGTAATCCACTATGAAGATGGTACTATTGGTGTTCTTGATGATGATGATTTACCATTAATTCTACCTGAACTTGAGGACTATGGCCCAAGTAAGACTGGTGCACCACTTGATAAGGCAACTGATTGGGTAAATGTTACATATCACGGTAAGAAAGGCAAGAGAGAGACTTCGACTATGCCTGGTTCTGCTGGTTCTTCTTGGTATTTCATTCGTTATATTGACCCACATAATGATAAGGAATTATGTGATAAGAAGTTGATGGAACATTGGCTTCCAGTAGACCTATATATTGGTGGTCCTGAGCATGCGGTTGGTCACTTATTGTATTCAAGAATGTGGAATAATTTCTTACATAATGAGGGTATTGTACCGGTAGCGGAACCATTTAAGAAGTTAGTTCACCAAGGCTACATCCTAGGTTCTAATGGTATTAAGATGGGTAAGCGTTTCCCTGAATATGTTGTTAATCCAAGTGATGTAGTAGAACAATATGGCGCTGATACTTTAAGACTATATGAAATGTTTATGGGGCCTCTAGAGGCTGATAAACCATGGTCTACTCAAGGTTTAGAGGGTGCTCATAGATGGCTTGAAAGAGTTTATCGTTTGGTTACTAATAATGACATGATTACAGAAGAAAATGATGGCTCTTTAGATTATGTTTATAACTTTACAGTTAAGAAGGTATCTGAGGATATTGAAAAGTTAGCTTTAAATACAGCAATTTCACAAATGATGATTTTTGTGAATGAATGTTATAAGGTGGGTAAGGTATATAAGGAATATCTTGTTAATTTTGTCCAATTATTGTCACCTTGGGCTCCACATTTGTGTAATGAAATGTATGAAATCTTAACAGGTAAAAATGATTTAGCTTATAGAGCATGGCCAACTTGTGATGAGTCTAAGTTAGTTCAAGCTGAAAAAGAGATTGTTGTTCAAGTTAATGGTAAGGTAAGAGCTAAGTTTAATATTGAAGCTGACGCAGATGATGAAACGATCTACGTCGAAGCTTTAAAACAAGAAAATGTCATTAAGTTCATTGATGGTAAAGAGATTAAGAAACACTTTGTCATCAAGAATAAGATGGTTAATATTGTTATTTAAATTGAGGGAGTTTAACTCCTTCTTTTTTTGTTATCATAAGGTAAAGAGGAGGGATTATCTATGTGGTTAATTTTTGGTGCATTGAGTGTTATAAGTGCTTTTGTTGGTTTTGTGATGATTGTTAGAAAAAATGAAAATTATTATTTTGCCAATAGTATCTCATTAGTACTAGTATCTTTAGCGATGTTATATGAATATCTTCTTGTATGTAATTGGGTAAATCATGGTGATTATAGTGCCTTAGAGGATGTAGTTCCATATACTTATCAAAATGCTACAGTGTATGTATGGTTGATGGTGATTGCAAACGCGACGATGTTGATATTGCCTGCCTTAATTAAAAAGTTTAAGAAATAAAAGAAATGCCGATTGGCATTTCTTTTACTAAGCATTAATTACTTTTAAGTAAATAGTTTCTAAATCTTCTTTAGTACAAGTTTTAAGTGTATTAGCAGGAGAACCTGAATCGATGGCATCTTTAGCCATCTTAGGGATGTTGTTGATGAAATCTTCTTTATTAACACCAAATTCCTGTAGGGTGCTTACTTTACAAATAGAAACTAGATTATTGATAGCATCTAGCATCTTTTCAGCTGCCACTTTGTCATCATCATCTTGTAGGGCAACTCCTGTTTCCTTAGCTAAGTCACCAAACTCTTTATAAGCACCATCTAGGGCGAATGAGAAGCATTCTTTGATTAACATCGCATTGCTTAGGCCGTGAGGAACATGATATAGGGCGCCAATTGGACGAGACATACCATGAATGATGGTAACTGATGCGTTGTTGAAGGCGATACCTGCTTCAAGGGCAGCGAGCGACATTTCTTCACGTGCTTTGATATCACTACCATTTTCATAACATACAGGTAAGTATTTTAGAATTCTTTTTACTGCAGATACAGAAAAAGATTTTGAAAGAGCTTGTGCTTTTCTAGATGTATAAGATTCAACCGCATGGCATAAAGCGTCTAAGCCAGTAGCAGCTGTGACACTTTTTGGAGCACTTAGAGTGAATTGAGGATCAATAATAGCTAGTGAAGGAATTAATACTTTACCACTTAGTAACATCTTAATATTTTCTTTAGTGTTGTTGATGATTGTGAATTGAGTAGCTTCAGAACCAGTTCCAGCAGTTGTTGGAATAGCTACTAGAGTTGGTGTTGGTGCTGTAATTGCGACACCCATATAATCATCGATATCCTTGTTACCTGCAACCATAGTACCAATGGCTTTCATAGTATCAATAGGAGAACCGCCACCAATGGCAATCATGAAATCACAGTTGCTTTCTTTGTATTTGTTTACACCATCTCTTACCATGACATCAGTCGGTTCACCAGTAATGCCATCAAATACTTCATGTTCAACATTTTGTTTATCTAAAGCAGCTTCAACCTTAGTGACATTACCAAGTTTAACCATCATAGGGTCAGTTACAATTAATGCTTTTTTGCCTAATTTTAAGTCAGCACTCTCTAGTGCATTCTCACCACTTATAATGTGTTTAGGTACATAAAAATCTCTTGCCATAATAATCTCCTAGATTCTAGCGATCATTTCGCCATATTCTTCTTTTGTTTGTTTAATAAATTCTTTAACTTGTTCAGTTGTTGGTAAATCGTCTGAACAGTTATTACTTCTAACCATCATACTAGCTTCGGCACTACCAAATTCTAGGCATTCCAACATTGGCCATTCATTATAAATACCATATAAGAAGCCAGAGGCATAGCCATCGCCACCGCCAAAGCCTTTTCTTGATTTAACAGGGAATGGTTTAATTGAATAGCTTTCACCATTATTTAAGTAAGCTGTTGAACCTTGCATACCATGTTTAATTACGACAACCTTGGCATTTTGTCCTTGCCAATAAGCGGCTGATTGTTTATCGTCCATGCCTTCTTTAATTAATTTTTCAGTTAGATCGAATTCTTCACGTGAACCCATGATGATGTCTGCTTCCTTGGCTACCATTGAATAGTAGATAGAAATTTCATCAAAGTTCTTCCAGTTATATGCTCTATAGTCAATGTCAAAGATAATAGGCGTATTTACTTTTTTAGCTAACATCATAGCCTTTAGGACTGCTTCTCTACTTGGGCTTTCTGCTAGGGCAGTACCTGAGATTAATAAGGCTTTACCACTCTTGATATAGTCTTCATCAATATCATCAACACTCAATTGTAAATCGGCAATCTTATTACGGTACATTAGGATATTACTTTCTTTGCTAGATAGCATTTCGGTGAATGTTAAACCAAGCTTTTCACCATTAGTACATCTTGTAACATGACTTGTATCGATACCGTGTTCATTAAAATAATCAGTTACGAAATCACCAAATTGGTCATCAGATACTTTGGCAATAAAACCGGCCTTTAAACCGTGTTTAGTAATACCACAGGCAATATTGGCTGGTGAGCCTCCAACATATTTTTCAAAGTAGTGTACATTTTTTAATGGCTTAAAATCTTCAGTAACTGCAGGATTGAAGTCAATTGCGATACGACCCATAAGGATTAAATCAAGGGGTCTTTTCTGGTCAAAATCTAAATATTTCATCTTTAGTCTCCTTAAATCATTTATATGATAACGCAAATTGATAATATTATTAACAACTTTTGAGTAAATTTTGATAAAATTTAAATATGAAGTACGATCGCTTATTAGAAATTGAGAATTTTATTAAAGAAAAAAAGTCGCTTACGATAGAAGAACTATTAGAGACTTTTGACATTTCTATCCAAACTTTAAGAAGGGATTTGAAAGAATTGGAAGATAAGGGTAGTGTCAAAAAGGTCTATGGTGGTGTTATCTATAACGATGAAAATGGGGTTATTGATATCGCCTATCGTGAAGTTAATTCTTTAGAGGCAAAAAAAGAAGTTGGTGAATTAGCTTCTAGTTTAATAAGTGATAATGATGTTATCTTTATCGATTCTGGAACCACGGCTTGTCAAATTATTCCTTATATCAAAGATAAAAAGAATCTTACAATTATTACTCATTCTTTATTAGCACTAAAAGAATTAGAAAATAGAAACGACATTAAAGTTATTTTAATGGGTGGTGAATATCGAAATGATATTAAGAGTTTTGTCTTTGATGTTTCTAAATTAAATTATAATTTTAATATTTCTTTTATTTCGACTGTTGGCCTTGATGATAAAGCTGGTCTTACAAATAACGATTATTATGAAGGTCAAGTAAAAAGTGAAATTATAAAGCATAGTAAAAAAGTGTGTGTAGCATTAGATCATACAAAGTTCGATAAGATCATGTTTAATAGTTTTGCCTCATTAAGTGATGTAGATATTGTCGTAAGTGATGAAAAAGCTACAAAAAAGTATGAAGAATTGTTTAGAGAATATAAAATTTTGTATATTTGTGATTAAATAATATAGTGAGGATATTTATATATGGAAACAATTATTTATGGATTATGCGCCGCTGTGGTCTTAATGTGGCTTGTAAATGCGATTAGGTTTTATCAAAATCAGTATAAACATAAGTTTTATAAGCATATTTATTCTAATTTCTTTGAATATTATTATAAGTTTTCTGTAAAACATGATGCATCAATCAGTTCTTTTATTAAGAATAGAATCGGTGCTAATCGTATCGTATTTAATTCTTACTTAAATGAAAAGTATGTGCCTGTTCATGAGTTAGTAACCATTATTACAACTAAGGGCCTGCTTGTATGTTACATCATTAATTCTATTGGTGAGGTGTCTGGTAAAGATAGTGATAAGCACTTGATTGTTAAACATGATAACAAGCGTTTTAAGATTAAGGGTCCTAAGGAAACGGTTGATAAGCATATTAAGGGTATTACTGATAAATGTGGTGAACTACCTATCGAAGTATGTTATTTCTTTAAGAAGGGCGTTGATTTTAGCGGTTTTAAAACAGATGCTAAGGTTGCATACTACAAGGATGCGATTAAGGTATTAGAAGAAATGAATGATTATTTAAGTGAACAAGATGTAGAAACTTGTTATAAGAGTTTAACAACACATTTGGTTAAGGAGGAAAAGGATGCTTAGAAATTTGAAATTTATAGCGCTAGTTATTGGCTTTGGTTTAATACTAGCTACTAAGTTAAAATACCAAAAGAGGATTGCGAATAATCCTGATAAGTCTACGCCCTACAACAAAGAAGAAAAGACGATGTTGTATACAGGCTATGGCTTTTGTGCATTAGCTATTCTATTTGTAATACTTTGGAATTAGAAAAGGACTCGTTATTAGAGTCCTTTAACTTTTTCAATAGCTTTCTTAACACCAAGTTCTGGGCTTGTTAATACTGGAACCTTACAATCTTTTAAGTAAGGAAGTAGGGTAGTCATAGAACCTTGTGCTAAACAGATTACATCATGGTCTTCACTAGCCTTGTTGATAGCGTCGATAACAAGTTTATTGTGCTTTTCAACATTTTTTTCTTTCATCAAAATATCTAGTGCTCCATCTACCAAGATATCATCAACAACACAGTCCTTGTTTGCTTCTAAAGCTTTTCTTTCAACAAGTCTTGTGCTTGGACCAACTGTAGAGGCAACAGTAGCGATAACAGCAATTTTTTTACCCATGCTTACAGCTTTTTCAGCCATAGCTTCATCAACCTTAACAACAGGAATATCGACACATTTTGCGGCAATATCAGCTGCTTCTCCAACTGATGAACATTGGTTGAAAATAAGGTCAGCACCTAAGTCTTGAGCAATCTTGAAATAAGTGCACATTCTAGAAATAATAGCTGGTGTAATATGACCATTAGCTTTTACTTCATCTAACAAAGAATCATCAACGATATTATGATATTCAATATCACTTCCATATTTGTTGAACAATTCTTTTAAATCGTAGTACGAAACATTTGATGTATGTATCGCAAATATCTTTTTCATGCTATTTAACTAAAGAATCAACATATGCCTTGATTTCTTCGTCTTGGCAACCTGCATAGAAACAATCTAAGAAACGAGGAGTTAAAGCGTTCTTAACTAAGTCTTGGTCAATTGACTTCAAAGCTTCGATTAGAGGCTTAGCAATTAGCTTCTTAGTTTCAAATAGCTTAGCAGCGTTACGGTTTTGGCTTTCTTTTCTACCTGGTTCATTAGGATAGCCCATACCAGCAGGAGATGAGAATGCAGTTTCAAATGTAATCTTTAAGTTTACATCAGCACCCCAACCAAAGCCTTTTGCGAATGGGAATGACAAGCAGTTACCGTTATTGATTTGTAAGTATAAGAATGCATCACTTGGATCGATACAATATCCGCAAACTACACCTGGCATCATGTTACATGCCATTAGAGCACCTTGTCCTGTACCACAACCTGTTACTACAAAGTCAACAGCCTTTGAGTTTAATAATAATGCAGCTTGAACACCAATGTTTAAATAAGTTAAGTAGCCTGGTTGGCCAACTGTTAAACTAGCATCTTCGCTAGACATACCAGTATTGAATACTGTATGTCCCATTGGTTCAACAACTTCTTTTAGTACGTCTAGTACTTGTTGATTCTTACTTGATTGTGAGAATTCATTAATTAAAGCAATTTTCATTTTGTTCATCCTTCTTTCTAATTCAATAATACATTATTTTGTACAAGATTACTAAAAAATTAAAGAAGTCTTAATTTTTTCTCCAAAACTAACTTTTGAGTTTCCAAAACAACTTCTTTATCAATCAACGCACTTAAGTAGCTATCTGGAATTAAAGAATCCTTCAGGGTAACAAGAACTGCCTCATTGTCATAGCCATCACATAGGTCATCAATATCGACATAACACGCTGGCATACCCTTATCTTTGATTTCATCAACATTTGTCACCACAGCATCCAATTCACCCTTGATTACTTTTTCAACCGATTGGTAATATTCCATTGGGACAAAAGTAACCTTTTTACCATCACATAACCTTACGGTAATATCGTAAGTATCGGCAGATACTTCGTCTAGTCCTACTCGCATTCCATCTTCTATTTGAGTAGCTTTTTCATCACTGAAACAAATAACGTGTTTAGACAGGTATGAGTATTCTCCAAAATTATAAAGGATTTGTAAGTCATCATGGTCTTTCAGGTAACGATCAGCTGATAGTTTAGATACAATCGCAAAATCATAACGGCCTTGTTGTACCATTCTCATTCTTTTTACAGCGCCTCGCATGTAGGCGATATAAACTGGAATTTCACTATTTTCTAATGTTCTAGTTAAACCACTAGCCAGCCCTTCATGCCTTTTTGAATAAGGGAAGGGCATAATACCCGCTAAATCAGTAACGCCAATAATCTCTAAAAGTATCCTGGTGTTTTTTTCAGTTAATGTTGTACCCTTATATCCTTTCGCTTGTAACTTGATAGCACCTAGGTCTGTAAGATTTTTAATTGCGTTTTGGACAGTGCCCCTAGGCAAAGAAAAATTTTTAGAAATTTCTGTTACTGTAGGAATTCGTGATCCAACTTCCAATTCCAAAAACATCTTGGAAATCTCAATGGAAGCCAGTCCACACTTGTTCATTAAAGAATTAATTACTTGCATAAAACAATTATAACGAGGAATGTTCAAAAAAGAAACATCATAATTGTCGACAATCTATTTACATTGTCGACAATTATGATATCCTAGAAGCAGGAGGATACATCATGAAAGATATGTTTGTATTAAAAAGTGAAATCTGTTTGTTCGATAAAGTGGAAGATTTTCTAAGGAAAGAGAATGTTTGTGAAGATGACTTGATCATTACTAATCGTTTTATCTTTGATGGCAAATATAAAACTAGTGCTCATCTTATTTTCCAAGAAGAATATGGAAAGGGAGAACCTACTGATGTAATGGTTGAAACTATTAGGAAGAATATTCCTTCAAGTATTAAAAGAATCATTGCGATTGGTGGCGGTACTGTAATTGATATTTCTAAATTTTTGATTCTTGATTATGATGGAAAGATTGATCAAGTAATCAATAGAGAAATACCTTTTACTAAAGTAAGAAGTCTATATGTTTTGCCTACTACTGTAGGTACTGGTAGTGAAGTGACTAATGTTGCGATTTGTGAAATGATCGAAAGAAAGACTAAGAAAGGTCTTGCGGATGACTTGATTTATCCTGATAAGGCGGCATTAATACCAGAACTTGTTAAGACTCTTCCTTATAAGTTTTTTGCGACAAGTTCCATTGATGCCCTTATTCATTCAATCGAATCATTTGTATCACCTAACGCAACTTATTATTCTAGAATCTTTTCTAAAGAAGCTATGACTATTATTTTAGGATGTTATAAAAAAGTGGTAAGTGGTGAAAACTGGAATAAATATGCTAAGGATTTCTTATATGCATCAAATTTAGCAGGTATTGCGTTTAATAATGCAGGATGTGGAGCTGTACATGCCCTTAGTTATCCACTAGGTGGTACATATCATATTCCTCATGGGGAGGCTAACATGTTGATGTTTGAGGCAGTATTTAAGAAATATCGTGAAAAAGATCCAAGTGGAAAGATTAATGATTTGTATCTTATCTTATCTGATGTACTAGGTTGTGACGAAAGTAGTGCTCTTGATGAAATGTTTAAAATATTAGACTTAATCTTGAAAAGAAATCCTTTGAATATTTATGGTGTTAAGAAAGAAGAATTAGCAGTATTTGCTAAGAGTGTAGTCCAAAATCAAGGAAGATTGTTGGCAAACAATTATACTTCGTTAAGTGAAGATGAAATGTTAGAAATCTATGAAAGTGTGTTTGATAAATAATTATGGAAAATTATAAGAAATTAGCAGCAGAAATAAGAAAGACAATTTTATTAGGCATGTCTTATGCTCATGCAGGACATGTTGGTGGTTCAATGTCAATGGCTGACTTGTTGGCAGTGCTGTATGGCGGTGTAATGCATATTGATCCTAAAAATCCTAAGATGGAAGACCGTGATCGTTTAGTTGTTTCTAAGGGGCACTGTGGTTATGGTGTTTATGGTGCTTTAGCCTTAAAGGGTTATTTCCCTTATGAATGGTTGAAGACGATTAATAAGGCAGGAACAAAGCTTCCAAGCCACTGCGATATGAATAAGGTTCCTGGCATAGATATGACTACTGGTTCACTTGGTCAGGGCATGTCAACTGGCTTGGGTATTGCCTGGGGTCTTAGATATTTAAATAGTCCAGCCTATACTTATATCATTTTGGGTGATGGTGAATGTCAAGAAGGGCAAGTATGGGAAGGTGCTTTGTTTGCAGGGACAAGGAAATTAAATAATGTGATTGCCTTTGTGGATGTTAATAAGAAACAACTAGATGGTTATACTAAGGATATTTGTGATGTTGGTGATTTAAGAGTAAAATTTGAAGATTTTGGCTGGTATGCTCAAGAAGTAGATGGTCATAATCACAAAGAAATAATCGACGCTATTAATAATGCTAAGAATCAAAAAGATAAGCCTTCAATGATTGTGCTTAATACTATTAAGGGTAAAGATTGTAGTTTCGCTGAAGATGTTTTCTATAATCATCATATGACCTTTACAGATGAACAATATAAAGTGGCTATAGCTAAATTGGATGAGATTATAAAGGAGTCTGAAAATGTATAAAGTTTGTAATAATATTGAAACAGAAGCAAGAGAAATGCGTGAAGTGTTTGCGGATACTATGATGGAATTAGCTGAAAATGATAAGAAAGTCATTTATCTTGATGGTGATATTATGAATTCTATTAAGATGGTTCCTTTCTCAAAAAAGTTTCCTGAACAAACGATAGATTGTGGCATTCAAGAAGCTAATATGGTTGGTGTAGCAGCTGGTATGTCAAGTGTTGGTTTGATTCCTTATGTTCATACTTTTGCCCCATTTATCACAAGAAGAGCGATGGATCAAGTGTTTATGTCTTGTGCCTATGCAAAATTGAATGTACGTTTGATTGGCTCTGACCCTGGTATGACAGCTACAAGCAATGGTGGTACTCACTTTGCCCTAGAGGATATTGGTACATTAAGAAGCATACCTAATGTAACTATCATTGATCCAAGTGATTCAACTATGCTTAAAGATTGTTTAATAAAAACCAAAGATTTATATGGCGTTTACTATATGCGTTTGTCTCGCAAGAAAGTTGATAAGATTTATGAAGATGGTTCTACTTTTGAAATTGGTAAGGCTAATTTGATAAGAGAGGGAAGTGATATAACTATCATTGCCAATGGCTTTGCGGTAGGTGATGCGATTAGAGTTTCTGATGATTTAAAAAAAGAAGGTATTTCAGTTAGAGTACTTGATATGTTTACAATTAAACCAATCGATAAGGAAGCAATCATTAAGGCTGCCAAAGAAACAAAAGCTATCATCACTGTTGAAAATCATAATATCATTGGTGGTTTAGGAAGCGCAGTAAGTGAAGTATTATGTGAAAACTGCCCTTGTATCTTAAAAAGATTAGGCGCAAAAGATCGTTTTGGTGAGGTTGGCGACTTAGCATATCTTAAGAAGACATTTGGTGTTTCTTATGATGATATTAAGGAAGCAGTATTAGAAATGAAGTCTTAACTTTAATACAAATAATTGTATATTTGTGGTATTATTCCCTCATAAGGAGAATATAAAAATGTTTGATATGAATAAGTTTAATCTTGAAGGGAAGATTGCTCTTGTGACTGGAGCTAGTTATGGCATTGGTTTTGCGATAGCTACAGCTTTATCTAAGGCTGGTGCAACTATCTGTTTTAATGAAATTAATGAAGAAAAGAAACAAAATGGTTTATTAGCTTATGAAAAAGAGGGCATTAAGGCACATGGTTATGTTTGTGATGTAACTAAGGAAGATGAAGTTAATGAATTAGTTAAGAAAATTAATGAAGAAGTTGGTGTAATTGATATCTTAGTTAATAATGCAGGCATTATTAAGAGAATTCCAATGTGTGAAATGAGTGCTGAAGATTTTAGGCAAGTTATTGATGTTGATTTGAATGCACCTTTTATCGTATCTAAGACTGTCATTCCGGGTATGATTGAAAAAGGTCATGGTAAGATTATTAATATTTGTTCAATGATGTCAGAATTAGGTAGAGAAACTGTTAGTGCTTATGCAGCTGCTAAGGGTGGTCTTAAGATGTTAACACGTAATATTTGTTCCGAATATGGTGAGGCTAATATCCAATGTAACGGTATTGGACCTGGTTATATCGCTACCCCTCAAACGGCACCACTCAGAGAAAAGCAGGCTGATGGAAGTCGTCATCCATTTGATCAATTTATTGTCGCAAAGACACCTGCGGGTAGATGGGGTACTCCTGAGGATTTAATGGGTCCTGCAGTCTTTCTTGCTAGTGATGCATCTAACTTTGTCAATGGACACATTCTTTATGTAGATGGCGGTATCTTAGCTTATATTGGTAAACAACCACAATAATTAAATAAAGGAGCTTTCGTAATGTCATTAAGTTAATTGCATTAGATGGCAAAGTTCAATTAGGTACTTACTAAAAATAGTGGGTACCTTTTATTTTTTTACTTTTTTCTTCAAAAACTATTGACAAAATTTTCAAAATCGAGCGCTCGTTTCACTTCGCGCTAATCGTTAGGAAGGTGAAAGCGAGGTTTACAAAATGAAAATTTTAATTCAAAATTTGTGCTTAATTATATGTTTTAGCGCTCATGAAACTTCTGATGGAGGTGGCTTATGACTAGATCCTCTAATAAAGTATTCTCTAAGCTTAATAACAAATTGAAAAAGTTGGACAGTAATAAACATGAGCTTTGTTTACTTACTAAAGATTCATATTTTACAAGAGAGCCTAAAAAATTATCTTTTATAGATGATATAAAAATAATTTTATCTATGGGACAACAATCTATTAAGAAAGAAATGTATAAATACTTCGGTTATGATTGCGATGTTGTATCAGCATCTGGCTTTATTGAATCAAGATCTAAGATAAAAGAAGAAACTTTTAAAATTTTGATGGATGAAATTAACAAATCTTTCTTATGTAACAAAACTTATAAAGGATATAGGCTTTTAGCAGTTGATGGTTCTAATATCACAATATCTTTTGATGGCGATGATTTTGATACTTATAAAAACAATGGTGAAGGTATAAGACCAAGTAACGCTTTTCATTTAAACGCTTTATATGACATATTAAATCATCGATACCTTGACGCTGTTATTCAAGGGAATAAAACACAAAACGAAATCAGCGCGATGATCGAGATGTGTGAACAATATAATGGTGATAAAGGAATCTTTATAGCAGATAGAGGATACAATTCGTTTAATCTATTTGAGCATATTAGAAATGTAGGTAGTTATTTCTTAATAAGAACTAAAGATTTAGGTAGTAAAACAAGCATTATCAACAGATTTAAACTGCTTCCTAAAGAAGGGGCTTTTGACATGATTGTAAATATAACTTTTACTAATTTACAAACAAATGAAATAAAATCTCAACCTAATAAATACATAACATTAATGAATAACCAAAAATTCGATTTCATAAACAAAGAGAATAGATTTTATGAAACATCATATAGATTTGTGCGAATAAAAATTGATGGCGTTAATGAAACTTATGAGACATTAATAACAAACCTTCCTCAAGATGAATTTACCAGCGAAGATATTGAAAAGCTATATAAGCTTAGATGGGGTATAGAAGTTTCTTATAGACACCTTAAATATTCAACAAGTTTAAATGCATCACATTCTAAGCGAAGAGATTTTATCAAACAAGAAATCTGGGCAAGAATGATTATGTTTAATATATCCATGATTATCATTGATGAAGCAGGTAAAACTAAGATTAAAAAGAATGAAAGAAAATATGAATATCAAATAAATATCTCAATGGCAATTCATTTAGTAATGTCTTTTATAAAGAAAAAAGGTGGCGCACCACCTAATCTCTTAGAACTGATAGCCAAAGAGATCTTGCCTATTCGACCCGGTAGATCTTTTGAAAGAAAAGTTAAAGGACACTCTTTCGTAAGCTTTGGTTACAGATTCAACTAGCAACTTTATTATAAATTAAATAAATGTAGTTTTCATTTTTAAATATAATCAATAATTCAACAATGAATGTAGAAACATCTTTTAATAACGTCTTTAAAAAGAAAACCATAGATTTTTAAAGTTTCTATGGTTTATCTTAAATATTTTGTCATATTAACTTAATGACATTAG
>CAKVAL010000026.1 GCA_934725085.1 uncultured Erysipelotrichaceae bacterium
GAAAAAACCTCATATCCGGATTTTTTCAGTGAGAATGTAATTCCACGATTTAAATTTTCATCATCTTCAACCACGAGCACACTTGGCATAGCATATGCACCTCTCTTTATTAACTATCTTTCCTCTTCGCTAAGACCTAGTTCATTACATATTTGTTCTACCTTAAAATCATCAGTAGTGACTTTTGACAGCCAACTTAACTAAAAATCACTGTCTTGACATATTGGACTTGAAGCAGTTACTTTTTTGAAAGTTTATTGCTCAACGTAACGACAGTCTCACAAGAAGTAGTAAATGGGAACATATCAACAGGATAAATATCACTGAAATCATAGTGTTCCTTAAATAGATTTAAGTCTCTAGCTTGAGTAGCGGGATTACATGAGATATAGATAATCTTATCAATATTAGTTTTGATTATTGAATCAATCAATTCCTTACTCAAACCCTTTCTTGGAGGATCCACAATAAGAACATCCTTATCCTTTAAGTATTTGCTCAAATCACATCTTGCATCATCTAAATAGAAAGTCGCATTAGTAATATTATTCAACTTCGCATTATCCTTAGCATTTTCAACTGCTGCCTCAACAATCTCGACACCAGTTACTTCCTTACAATACTTAGCCATAAACAATGAAATAGTACCAATACCAGAAAATAAATCTAATAATCTAGTATCTTTATTCACATTAGCTAAATCTCTTGCGGTTGCATATAGCTTTTGCATCTGATGGTAATTAATTTGATAGAAAGACTTCAAAGAAATCTTAAACTTCAAGCCATCAAATTCATCCACAATATAATCTCTACCAAACAAGATTTTCTCTTCATCACCCAAGATAACATTATCATTACGAGTATTTAAATTTAAAATAACTGACTTGATTTGATCATATTTTGTTGTAAGCTCATTTGTAACTTCATCAATCTTAGGAATATTAAAGTCCTTAACAATAAATCCAACCATGACCTCATCGGTTCCTCTAGCATGCTTAATCAAAATATGTCTAAAGTATTGATCAATCTTCTTATTTAATAAACTATTTTTAATATCATCAAAGATAGTATTAGATAATTCGGTTTGAACATAACACTTATCAAATTCAACAATATCGTTTGAGAATTTACGATAGAAACCAAACTTATGATCTCTTACTGGAACCTGTACCTTATTACGATAGAAGAAAGGGTCATCACTTCCTAAGACATCATGAATCTTTACATCTAAATCAGCGTTCTTATAAGTAGAAACTAATATTTGTTTCTTAAGCTCTAATTGATAATCATAAGAGATATAACGATAATCACAGCCACCACACTTATAGCTAATTGGACAATCTGGTTTTATTCGAAAAGGACTTGCCACGATAAGCTTATCGATAATGCCAAAGGCTAAAGTCTTCTTATTGGCAATAATCTTAACATCAGCTACTTCACCTGGAATCATTTCCTTGACAAAAACGACCAATCCATCCTTCTTACAAACGCCTTGGCCATCTACTGTTATATCAACACATTCAAGTCTTATAATTTCATTCTTCATGAGAAAAAAGCCTCATATAACTATGAGGCATCATCCTTTTCTGTAGGCTCTTCAATATCATTCTCACCTCTTAAATCAGAAGCAAGTTCTTCATCAACAGCACTAGATACACATTGAACTGAATAAGTATCCATCTTAGAATTCTTAGTCAAAATGTAATAGATATTATCATCATCAATCTTGTTGTAGACATTAACAGCTAAATCATACATCTTCTCAGAACTTGAAGCTGTAAAATATGTAGCCATCGGTAATTCCTTATTAACAATATTGTAAATATCAACACATAAGTCTTCGATTTGCTTATCAGTTAAAGTATCAACTGTATCTACATTCACACGATATTGAGCAGAAGTAAGCTCGATATCACACTTTTCAACACCACTTAGGGCCTCAATGCTATTTTTAATGTTGCTTGTATTAGAACTTGTGATAGCTGGATTTAAATCACCCTTAAAACGATTACCATCAACTGGCTTACCACTTTCTAAGGCAGCAGAAATTAAAATACCACCAAAAATTAAACAAGGAATCAAAATAATAATTAATGAAATAATTAATACCAAAGCACCCCTAGATAATTTCTTTTTACCCTTAACTTGTTTTTCTTTCTTATTAACCTTTTCCATAAGCTATATTTTATCTTTTAGATAACTCCTTAGTCAACAAATCACTCGCAAGCTTTGGATTAGCCTGACCCTTAGACTTCTTCATAACTTGACCTACCATAAAACCTAACGCTCTATCCTTGCCATTCTTGAAGTCCACAATTGATTGAGGATTCTCATCCAATACTTCAGTAACAATCTTCAAGATCTCACCTTCATTAGAAACTTGCTTCATACCCTTTTCCTCAATAATCTCTTTAGGAGACTTAGAAGTATTAAACATTTCCTCAAGCACTACCTTACCCTGCTTAGAAGAAATCTCACCCTTATCTAAGATATTAGATAACATCGCAAGATTCTCATAAGATACAGGAGAAGCAGTGATATCCAAACTATTCTTAGCTAATAAACCAGCTAATTCACTAGTCAATAAATTACATAAACTCTTAGGATTAGTTGCAGTACTCATAGCTTTATCGAAGTAATTAGCTAATTCCTTATTAGCCAAAATGATAGAAGCATCATACTCATTCAACTTATATTCACCCAAATATCTCTTCAACTTAGTATCTGGAAGCTCAGGCATATTAGCCAAAACTTCATCAATCATAGATTGAGAAATACGAACAGGTGGGATATTTGGCTCAGGGAAGTACTTATAGTCAACACTGCCCTCTTTCTTACGCATGCTAACAGTAGACATTGTCTTCTCATCAAAACGTCTAGTTTCTTGAACAACAGCCTCGCCACTCTCTAACACTTCAGCCTGTCTTTTAACTTCATAATCGATAGCTTCCTTAACATTGGCGATACTATTCAAGTTCTTAATCTCTACCTTAGTACCAAAAACCTTAGAACCCTTAGGCATAATAGATACATTGACATCACAACGCATCTCGCCCTCTTCCATCTTCGCATCAGAAATACCAAGATACTCAAAAGTTTGTCTTAATTTTTCAACATACAATTGAGCCTCAATACCACTTGTAATATCTGGCTCAGAAACAATCTCACACAAAGGAACACCACTTCTGTTATAGTCAATCAAAGTAAAATCGTTTAAATGGAACTGTTTCGCAGTATCCTCTTCCATATGACAGCGATTAATTCTAATACGCTTATATTCATTATTTAAATAAATATCGATATAACCATTAGAACCAATTGGATGAAACTGTTGGGTAATTTGAAAACCCTTAGGCAAGTCACTATAGTAATAATTCTTACGATCAAACTTAACTAAAGTATCAATATCCATATGTAAGGCACTACATAAAGCGATAGCCTTCTTTACTGCACCCTTATTTAAACAAGGCAAAGTACCTGGCATACCCAAGTCTACTTCATTAGTACAAGTATTAGCCTCTTGTTTAAACTTATAAGGAGCACCAGAGAACATCTTAGTAACTGTATTTAACTCAAGGTGAATTTCAATACCAACAACTACATCATATTCCATATTAAAAATCCTCCTTTGTCATACCCATAAGACCAGTTCTATTTTCGATTGCCTTAGATAAATCAAACATTGTCTGTTCATCAAAAGGATTAGCAGTAACATTAACACCAACTGGTAAACCACCAACTAACCCCATAGGTAAAGTCAAAGAAGGTAAACCACCAAAGTTACCAATAGCCATATGATTATCAGCTATCAAATATTCTAAAGACAATTCATCAGTACTTGTACCATCAATTAGTGGCGCAACACTAGGTGCAGCTGGTGCAATCAAGACATCAGCCTCTTTTAATTCCCTCATAACTTCATCAACGATTAATCTTCTAATCTTATGAGCCTTCTTCAAGATTCTTTCTTGATTCTCTTCAAATAAGGCATAAGAACCAAAGATAAATCTCTTCTTAATCCAAGGACCAAAGCCTTCACTACGAGAATTAATCATAATCTCTTCCATAGTCTTGCCATCAGCTCTTCTGCCAAAATTAATACCATCTAAATTAGAATGATTAGCAGTAGCCTCAGCATTGGCAATAATATAGTAAGTAGGAAGAATAGCCTTCATTAACTTTTCATCAAAAGTAACTTCTTTAACGATAGCACCATCAGCCTTTAAGCCTTCAACTACCTTATTAAACAAGCCCTTTACATCATTATTAGAAATCGCATCAACGACATTCTTAAACACCAAAACCTTCTTACCCTTAACATCAGCATTTAGATTACTTAAGTAAGGTAAAACTTCCTTATAACTAGAAGTCATATCCCTGTCATCTCTACCAGCTAATACCTCAAGCATCTTACAGGCATCATCAATACAAGATGTGAAATAACCTACATGATCTAAAGAAGATGCATAAGGAATAATACCATATCTAGAAATACGACCATAAGTTGGTTTAACACCAACAACACCACAATATGAAGCTGGTTTTCTAATAGAGTCACCTGTATCACTACCAATAGCACAACTTAAAGCACCTGAAGCGACAAGAACAGCACTACCACCAGAAGAACCACCAGAAATTCTATTTAAATCATAAGGATTTCTAACAGGTCCTGTAACAGCAGTTAAGTTTGTACCACCCATTGCAAGTTCATCCATAGAAGCCTTACAAACAGGCACAAAACCATTTGCCTCTAACTTGTCCATAATAGTCGCATTATAAACAGGAACATAATTTTCTAAAATCTTACATGAAGCCGTAGTTAAAACACCCTTAGTACATACGTTATCCTTAATACCAATCGCAATACCATCTTTATTAGGTTTGATTGGCGTAACTACGCAGTTTAGCTTTTCATTAACAGCTAAAACCTTTTCATAAGCTTCTTTTGTACTACATACATTTTCAAATCTCATTATTTAAGTACCCTAGGAACTATAACATGCCCTGAAATTTGTTTTGGCGCATTAGCCAAAGCATCCTTTTGGCTTAGGACATTAGTTACCTCATCCTCTCTAAAATAAGCAGTTTCATCATCAAAAGGATAAATCATCTCTTCAACATCGCTTGTATCAATCTCATCAAAAAAACTTAGCATTTTCTCCAACATGCCAAAATCATTAGCGATATCTTCAGCTTCTTTATCACTTACATCAAACATCAATTTGTTAGCTAAAATTTTAATCTCTTCTTTTTCCATACCCATCAATTATAGCATGTTTACAAATTCTTCTTCGCTTATTGTTGTAACACCAAGCTCTTTAGCCTTTGTAAGCTTAGAACCAGCACTTTCACCATATATTACATAATCAGTATTCTTAGAAACACTACTTGCACAATGTGCCCCTAGATTCTCTAACATCTCACTTGCCTGTTTACGAGTATAAATAGTTAAAGTACCCGTTAAAACAACCGTCTTATCCTTAAATGGACTATTCGAATCAACCGAATTATCAATATAATTCATATTCAAACCAAACAACTTAAGCTGTTCAATCATCTTGGCATTATTCTCATCACTAAAGTAATCAACAATACCCTCAGCAGTTATTGGACCAATATCCTTGATATTACTTAAATCCTCAACCGTAGCCTTCATTAGATTGTCCATATTCTTAAAGTTAGAAGCTAAAATCTTAGCAGCCTTCTCACCTACTTGTCTAATACCTAAGCCAAATAATAACTTTTCTAAAGAATTCTTCTTAGAATTTTCAATAGCTGTCACTAAGTTTTCATAAGACTTAAGACCAAACTTATCAATATTTAAGATAATATCTTTCTTGTTAAATAATTTATAAATATCCTCAAAACTACTTAAGATGCCATGATTAAAGAAAGTCTCAACCTTCTTTTCACCTAGTCCATCAATATTCATCGCATCTCTGCTCGCAAAATGTGCTATGCCAAAGACAAGTCTTGCTGGACAATCACTATTAATACAGAAATGAGCAGCCTCATCTTCAAAACGATATAACTTGCCACCACACACCGGACATGTATCAGGGAAAACATAAGGAACTTGACTACCATCCCTATTCTCTTTAACACTTCTTACAACCTCAGGAATGATATCACCAGCCTTACGCACAATAATCGTATCATTTACTCTGATATCCTTTTCTTTAATATAGTCTTCATTATGAAGTGTCGCATAGCCAATAGTAGTACCAGCACACTTAACAGGAGAAAACTTTGCGTTAGGAGTACACTTGCCAGTTCTACCTACTGTAATAAAAATATCCTCTACCTTAGTTCTAACTTCTTCTGCTGGGAACTTATAAGCAATTGCCCACTTAGGAATACGTGATGTAAAACCCAATTCCTTTTGCATAGCATAACTATTAACCTTAATTACCATGCCATCTATTTCATAAGGTAATTCATCACGAATCTTAGCTGTATCATCAATCACCTTAATAACATCCTCGATATTATCACAAAGACGCATCGTATCATTTACTCTAAAGCCAAGTCTTTTCGCATACATCAAAGAATCATAATGAGTAGAAGCATTTATATCATCTGGTACATGATACCAGAAACCATTTAAGCCTCTTGAAGCTGCAACACTTGAATCTAATTGTCTAATAGAACCAGCTGCTGCATTTCTAGGATTAGCGAACTCATCCTCGCCATTTTCACGTCTTTTCGCATTCAAACTATAGAAAGCAGCCTTAGGCATATAAACTTCACCCCTAATATCATAACGTTGCTTATAGTTAATCTTTAAAGGAATAGACTTAATAGTCTTAACATTATTAGTTACATCCTCACCTACTAAACCGTCACCTCTAGTAACAGCTTGTTTCAAAAGTCCATCTTCATAGATTAAAGACATTGCCAAACCATCAATCTTATATTCGACACAATATTCAACACTTGGATAAATGTCAGTAATCTTCTTTGACCATTGTCTTAGTTCATCATAAGAAAAGACATCGCCCAAAGATAACATCGGCTTAGCATGGGTAACCTTATTAAAAGAATCAATAATAGAATAGCCAACCTTATTAGTAGGACTAGCAGGATCATAAAGTTCAGGATGCTTAGCCTCTAGTTCCTCCAACTCTCTAAACAACATATCATATTCACTATCCAACATCGTTGGCTTATCAAGCACATGATATTCATAATTACACTTAGTAATTAAATCCCTTAATTCTTTTATTCTTAATTCATCATTCATCTAAATAACCTTCCTTATCGCATCAAACAACTTTTCAGCATTAATTGGCTTAGAAACATGATCATTCATACCACATTTCAAACATCTTGCCACATCATCCTCAAACGCATCAGCACTCATCGCAATAATCGGTGTTGTCACGCCTTTTTCTCTTAATACCTCACAAGCCTTGTAACCATTCATGATAGGCATTTGAATATCCATCAAAATAACATCATAATCATCATTATATTCATCAACACATTCCTTGCCATTAATACAACGTTTAGTAATACATCCTTGTTCATTTAATAAGGCATCAACAATTTCAAAGTTTAAGTCATTATCTTCAACAACCAATACCTTAATTCCTTTAATTGATTTATCATTATTATCCTTAACATCAGCTATCACATTAGCCAAAGGCACCTTAAAAGTAACTCTAAAAGTTGTGCCCTCATTAAGTTTACTTACACATTCAATATCACCTTCTAATAAATCTACTATACGCTTAGTAATTGTTAAACCAAGTCCGGTACCACTGGTCTTAGAATTAGTTCTTGAATCAATAGCTCTTGTAAATGAATTATACATAGTCTTTTGAAATTCTTCACTCATACCTATTCCCTCGTCCCTTACGACAAAGACTAATTTACACATTTCATTCTCTTTAATAGCACTAAGTGAATAAAAAACTTTCTTATCCTTTGGTGTATACTTGATCGCATTAGATAATAAGTTAACATAGACCTGATTAAGTCTTATCTCATCACCAATGATATAAGTATCATCTAAATTATCATATTCATAAGATAACTCAATACCCTTTTCCTTTGCATAAGGCAACATCAGGTCCTTTAATTGATTACCAAAATCTTTTAAACTAATCTCATTAGAATTTATATATAATTTACCAGATTCAATCTTAGAAATATCCAAGATATCATTTATCAAAGTCAATAATTGTTTACCAGCCACCATAGACTTCTTTAAATAATCCTTAACATCATCAGAATCACTATTTTTATAAGCTAAAGATGTCATGCCCATGGCGATATTCATTGGTGTTCTAATATCATGAGACATAGCAGACAAGAAGTCAGTCTTAGCTTTGTTAGCCTTATTAGCCTCATATAAAGCTGTCTCTAATTTCTTGTTGATACTACGGACAAAGAAAGCATCACATATAATCAAGATAATTAATAATAAAATGGTCACAAAAGCTCCGTAAACAATAATGTCATTACTTTTTAAACTAGCTAATGGTACACCACCCAAGATATAAAGATCGGGATTATCCGCAAAGGCTGAATAGTACCAAAGATACTCTCTACCCTTTAGATCTTTATATTCGAACATTCCTTTTAAACCTCTTAATTCCAACTCTTCTATAGGATTATTTTTAATGATATCCACAATAAAAGAATCGCCATCTGTAGAAATAGGCTTAATAACATAGTTACCATCCTTATTCATTAAACCCATGACCCCATCAGGATAATCAGAAGAAAGAGTCCAGAAATTACTTATTTCATTACTTGGAAGTACCCTTAATAATAGATAATTCTTATCTTTTAACTTAATCTTATGTCCTAGAGCGATACCATCAGATAACTTTTCTTGTAGTAAATATTTGCCTAAAACAACTAAAGTATCATCACCATATTCTCTTCTCATCATCTTATCTAGCGTCTCTTCAAACAAGTCACTTGTATGTTTTGAAGCTAATTGTTTATAAGTAGCGATGGAATAGATATTATCATAATAAGTTGTATATGCCTCAAAAGTATCCATATCAACAATATGAGCCATACGCTTTTCATTAGTATTAATACTCTTTAAAAAGTTCCAAGCTTCATCTAGTGTCATATCATTACTAGAAATATAATAAGCCCAGTTATCAACATAGCCCTGTTCACTAATAAGATAATTCTTGGCAATTTTCTTCATTGACTCTACATTTGTCATGAAATTATAACGATTATCCTCTTCCTCTTGTTGTAAAACTCGCTTAGAAAAGAAAGATATTGAAATCATAATAATCGCAATAATGATAATATTAAAAACCAAGAGCTTTCTTCTAGTATTAATTTTCATACTAAACTAATTATACGACAAATCTATAGCTACTTTACTATTCTCATAAATAAACCATTACAAAGAAAAAATGGTGTATCATACACCATTAATCAAATATTTAATTGTAAGTTAATTCTTATTCAAGACCCATTAAGTAGTAATATACAGGAACATCACCCTTGATCACATCAACTTCGATATCAGAATTGTTTTCTACATATTCAACAATCTTATCAGTGATTTCTTCATCAGCATCTTCACCTGTAATTAAAGTTAATAATTCACTATCTTCATCTAAGAACTTTTCTAACATTAGGCGACATACTTCGCTTAAGTCAGTACCGTTTGTTACGATTGACTTACCAATCATAGCCATATAATCACCTTCCTTAAGCTCAATGCCATCAATTGAAGAATCCTTAACTGCATAAGTAACACTAGCAGTCTTAATACTTGGACATAATTCATTGAACTCAGCAACTAATTCATTGAAGTCACTTTCAGGACTAAAACGAGCTAGAGCACTTAGACATGCTTGGATTGACTTGCATTCGATTACTTCAACTTCCTTATAATCAACCAAATCCTTAGCTTGTTTAGCAGCTAACATGATATTTGAGTTATTAGGGAAAATCATAATCTTTTCGCAGTGGTCTAATTCCTTAATCTTTTCAATGAAATCACTAGTAGAAGGATTCATTGTTTGGCCACCTGAGATAACACAATCAACACCCAATTCATACATTAAATTAGTAACACCCTCGCCAGCCGCAACAGCGATTACACCAATTGCCTTCTTTTCCTTAGGCTTTACTTCACCTTCTTTAACAAGCTCAGAATGTTGTTCTTGCATGTTCTCAACTTTAATCTTAACGAATTCACCATATCTTTGAGCAAGATTTAAAGCATCGCCTGGATGTAAAGTATGAACATGAACCTTGATTAAGTCTTCATCTCTAACAAAGACTAAAGATTCACCTTCCTTAGCTAACTTATTCTTTAATACGTTCTCATCAAAACCCTTTAAGTAGTTTTCTTTTAAACGTAAGATAAATTCTGTACAATAACCGAATTCTTCATTCTCAAATACTGATTGAGCATTTCTAGCAAGCTCTACTACAACTGCATTTGTTGTTACAGGTGTGCCATCAATATAAGCGATAAATCCTTGTACAATCTTTAATAAACCAGCACCACCTGAGTCAACTACATTAGCTTCCTTCAAGATAGGCAATAAGTCTGGTGTATGTTCAAGAGAATCTTCCATGAAGTATTCAAGTCTATGGAAGTATGTTTCAATATCCATCTTAGGATTTTCCTTAACTTCCCTATTTGCATACCAAGAAGCCTCACGAATAACAGTAAGGATAGTACCCTCAACCGGCTTCATGATTGCCTTATAAGCAACTCTTGTACCATTTTCAAATGCTTCAGCTAATTCCTTAGTATTGATTTCTTCCTTACCCTCAATGCTTTGAGCGAAGCCTCTAAAGATTTGAGATGTAATAACACCAGAGTTACCTCTAGCACCCATAAGTAAACCCTTAGACAATGACTTAGCTACATCACCAATATTATTTGAGAAACATTGGTTAGCTTCCTTGGCACCACTGTTAAATGTCATAGACATATTAGTACCTGTATCACCATCTGGTACTGGGAAAACATTTAGTGCATTTATTTCAGCTTGATTATTATCAAGATTAGCAGCACCACTGCTAAGCATTTCCTTAAAATCTTTTCCGTTTAATAATTTCATTATTAGTTTCCTTTAACCCTTTCAACATGAATATTTACTTCTTTAACATCCATATTAATAGATTTTTCAACAGTATACTTAACACGCTTTTGTGCTTCCATAATAACTTCTGAAATCTTCACACCTGCTGAAACAACAACATAAATGTCAATTTTTAAATCATTGCCTTTCTTAGAAAGAAGGACACCTTTTGAATAGCTTTCTTTCTTTAAAAGAGCATTGTAACTATCTTTTACATAAGACTTTGAGACAACTCCAACGATGCCATAGCATTCACATACAGTACTACCAGCTAAAGATGCGATAGCCTCATCAGATATTTTGATATCTCCGTAATTTGTTTTAGTATTTATAGGCATTTTGACCTCCAATAACTATTCCATTATATCATTAAGAATTTTTCTAATACAAATGTATAAGAAAATTAGCTAGCTTCGCATAAAACTTGATAAGTTTTTGAGTCTAATTTAGTTTCTCCCTTATAAAGTTCAAGGGTTATCTCATATACATTACCTATACATTGTTTTAAATAGCCTTTTTCATCTAAAAAGTCGGAACAAACATTAAAAGTACTTTGAGATTTTACTTTTTGTGGTATGTTTCTCTTTGCACCTGAAGCATACTCATTAAGTTTATCAGTATCAGGAAAAATAGGTTTGATAAAGTAATTATTGGAATCTAGTTCATATTTGTTAGTATCAACATATAAATCAATGCCATATTGTACTGTTTCATCTTCGAATTCTATCTTATTAATAAGCATTTTAACATCTTGGATATTAAGAGAATCTAACTTGGTTTTATAACCTTCATTTAGCATAACAACAATCAAAACAACAACTAACAAAAGAATAGGAATGATTATTTTTTGATATCTTTTCATTTTGACCTCCGCTTAAAACAAATGCAGCTTGTTTATTTAAGAAAATTATAATATGAGCAAAAAAAATTGCATCCTAAGATGCAATTTTAATACGATTCATAGCTCTTCTTAAAGCTAATTCAGCACGCTTCAAGTCAAGATTTGGATCTCTCTTTTCAAGTCTTTCCAATGAACGATCCTTACTTGCGATAGCTCTATTAAGGTCAATCTCTTCTTTTGACTCAATAGTATCAACTAGAATATTAGCGACACCTTTCTCAAAATAGAACATACCACCATTGATGGCATAGACCTTATCCTCACCATTTTCATTAGTCTCTAGTTTTCCAATATCCAACATGAAACAAACAGGAATATGGTGTTCTAGGATACCTCTTTCACCATCCTTAGAAGTGATATTGATAAAAGGCGTCTCAAACTCCTTATATAAACCATGAGGAGTTACGATTTGACCCTTAATCATTTGAAAGTACCTTAGCTTTTTCTCTTACTTCTTCAATAGCACCTACAGACATGAATGCAAGTTCTGGAAGATCATCATACTTACCTTCAAGAAGTTCTTTGAAACTTCTAACAGTATCCTCAATCTTAACATACTTACCCTCAAGGCCTGAGAATTGAGTAGCTACAGAGAAAGGTTGAGATAAGAAGTTACGAGCTCTTCTAGCACGATTTACAATAATCTTATCTTCCTCAGATAATTCATCCATACCTAGGATTGCGATAATATCTTGTAGCTCTTTATATCTTTGAAGTAATTCTTGTACACCTCTGGCAACCTTATAGTGTTCCTCACCTACAATTAGTGGATCAAGCATTCTTGAACTTGATTCAAGTGGGTCAACAGCTGGATAGATACCTAGGGCTGCAATACCTCTATCTAGAACTGTCTTAGCATCTAGATGTGAGAAAGTTGTAGCTGGAGCTGGGTCAGTCAAGTCATCAGCTGGAACATAAATTGCTTGTACTGAAGTGATAGAACCCTCTTTTGTAGAAGTGATTCTTTCTTGTAGTTGTCCCATTTCAGTAGCTAGAGTTGGTTGGTAACCTACAGCACTTGGCATACGACCAAGAAGAGCAGAAACCTCACTACCTGCTTGAGTGAATCTAAAGATGTTATCGATGAATAATAGAACGTCTTGTTTCTCTTCATCTCTGAAATATTCAGCCATAGTTAATCCACTTAGGGCAACTCTCATTCTCGCACCGGGTGGTTCATTCATTTGACCATAAACTAGGACTGTCTTATCAAGAACCCCTGATTCTTTCATTTCAAAATACATGTCGTTGCCTTCTCTTGTTCTTTCACCAACACCAGCAACAACAGAACGACCACCATGTTCAGTCGCAATATTGTGGATTAATTCTTGCATCAATACGGTCTTACCAACACCGGCACCACCGAATAGACCAATCTTACCACCTCTTGCATAAGGACATAGTAAGTCAATAACTTTAATACCTGTTTCTAAGATCTCGGCACTTGTCTTTTGTTCGTCAAAAGAAGGCGCATTACGGTGAATTGGCATATGCTTATCAGTAACAACCTCACCTAAGCCATCAATTGGTTCACCTAAGACATTAAACATTCTGCCTAGTACTGCATCACCAACTGGAACTGAAATAGGACTTCCTGTATCGATAGCCTTAGCACCACGAACAAATCCATCAGTAGCTCCCATTGAAATAGTTCTAACAACATCATCACCAACGTGTTGAGCTACTTCAACTGTAAGGTAAGTACCATCTCCCTTTTCAATCTTAATTGCATTATGAAGATTAGGTAAATTATCACCACTAAAGCGAACGTCAATTACCGGACCAATAATTTGTACTACTTTTCCAATATTTTCCATTTATTTCTCCTATAGGGCATCAGCGCCAGAAACAATCTCAGTAATCTCCTGAGTAATTGCGGCCTGTCTTGCCTGGTTATAAGCTAACAATAAGTTATCTGTAAGCTCATTAGCGTTATCAGTTGCATTCTCCATCGCAAAACGACGGTTACCATGTTCACTTGTCTTAGACTCTAGATACTTAGAATAGATTTGACTTTCAACCATCATCGGAATTAAATCCTTAAGGATCTCATCAGCACTTGGTTCAAATTCAATTTGTTTATATTCTCTTTTCTCTTCACTCTTACTCTCACCTGGCAACACTGAGAACACTGTCGCCTTAAAGTTGATGTTGTTGACAAAACAAGTGTAGATAACATTAATTGAATTAATTTTGTTCAAGCGATACATATCTAGTGCCATATCTGCATATTCTTTAATAAGCATATAATCGGCAGTATCTGAGCTTGTCATCTCATTAATGATGTTGTAGCCAAGTTTCTTAATAGAAGCATAGCTCTTGTTTCCAATAAAGATAATATAGTCGTCTTTAGAAACAGTCTCTTTAATAAGCTTTTCAATGTTGATGTTGTAGCCACCACACAAGCCCATATCACTTGTAAATACAAAATATAATTTTTCTTTGGCATCCTTAGTAGTTAGATAATCGTTTTCACTAATCATCTCACCGCTAAGCATATTCGCAACCATATCTTCCAAAGCACCTGCATAGGCTCTATTCTTAAGCATCAAAGAACGATTCTTAGTCAATTTGACATTAGAAATAAGTTCCATGGCACCAGTGATCTTCTTAGTAGAATTAATTGACTTAATTCTAGATTTAATAGCTGCTTTATTTCCTGCCATAATTAAGCACCATAGATTTCTTTATAATCCTTTAAGATAGCTGCAGTAGCATCTTTCAACTTTGCAACTAGCTCATCAGATAAAATTTGTTTCTCTTCAATCTCCTTAACAAGATCACTATACTTTTCCTTATAAGTCTTAAGCATATAAGTCTCAAAGTCTCTTACTTTTTCAATAGGAAGCTCCTTTAAGAAACCATACTTAGCAGCAAATAAAGATAATACTTGTTCACTCATTGAAAGAGGTGAATATTGTGCTTGTTTCAATAATTCAGTTAAACGAGCACCCTTTTCAATAGTAGCCTTAGTAGCTGCATCCAAATCACTACCAAATTGTGCAAATGATAATAACTCATGGTATTGAGCTAAATCAAGCTTTAATGAACTTGATACAGCCTTCATAGCCTTAGTTTGAGCAGCACTACCAACTCTACTTACAGAAAGACCAGAGTCAACTGCAGGTCTTACACCTGAATTGAATAATTCTGTTTGTAAGAAAATCTGACCATCAGTAATTGAAATAACATTAGTTGGAATATATGCAGAAATATCACCAGCTTGTGTTTCAATAATAGGTAAAGCAGTTAAAGAACCACCACCTAATTCATCAGACAACTTAGCAGCTCTTTCAAGTAATCTTGAATGCAAGTAGAAAACATCACCGGGATAAGCTTCTCTACCTGGAGGACGACGTAATAGTAAAGACATTGTACGATAAGCTACCGCATGCTTACTTAAGTCATCATATACAATTAAGACATCCTTGCCTTGTTCCATCCATTCTTCACCAATAGCACAACCTGCATAAGGTGCAAGATATTGAAGTGGAGCAAGTTCACTGGCACTAGCACATACAATAGTTGTATATTCCATAGCACCATGTTGTCTTAACTTTTCGCTAATTTGAGCAACAGTACTTGCCTTTTGACCAATAGCGACATAAATACAATTTACATTCTTACCCTTTTGGTTGATAATCGCATCAGTTGCGATAGCTGTCTTACCAGTTTGTCTATCACCGATGATTAATTCTCTTTGACCCTTACCGATAGGAATCATTGAGTCAACAACCTTTAAACCTGTCATAAGAGGTTGGCATACTGACTTACGAGTCATAACACCAGGAGCAACTCTTTCTACAGGACGAAACTTCTTAGCGTTAATAGGTTCCTTACCATCGATTGCTTGTCCTAGAGCATTTACAACTCTACCAAGCATCTCATCACCTACTGGAACTTCAACGATTCTACCAGTTCTTTTTACTTCATCATTTTCCTTGATGTTAGTATCATCACCAAGTAAAACCGCACCAACACTATCTTCCTCAAGATTTAGGACCATTCCATAAACGCCACCTGGGAACTCTAATAGTTCACTAGACATGGCATTTTCAAGTCCTTGGATAATGGCGATACCATCACCAATTTTAACGATAGTACCTACATCGTCAGCTTTAATTTCAGCACTATAATTTTCAATTTGTTTCTTAATTAAAGCACTAATTTCACTTGCCTTAAGCTCCATAGACACCATCCTTTCTCTTTAAAATCTCTTCCATCTGTTTAATCCTTTGTTTCATCGTGTTATCGATTACCTTTTCTTCAATAGTCACACGGAAACCTGAAATAAGGTCCTTATTGATTTTTGGCTTTAGAACTACAGTATATTCACCATCACTTAAGGCTTTTTCAAGCCTTAAAATTGACTCTTCATCTAGTTCTCTAGCTGTTTCAATAACACCTTCTTTTATCTTTAATTGTTCGTTACAAAGCTTATGAAATTCTTCAAAAATGTCATCGTAATAAACCATGCGATCTTTATCAATAAGCAAGAATAAGAAATTCAAGACATATTGATCTACATGCTTATCAAATGCATTCTTAACAAGATCTTTTTTCTCCTCTTTAGAAACCTTATAGCTTTTTATAAAAGGAAGCACATTAGATTCATCAAAAGTTACCTTAACAAAATCAATTTGTTCCTTATATTCAGCTACCTTATTTTTTTCAAGTGCTAAAGAGAAAAGTCCTTCACCATAACGCTTAGCTAAAACACTCATTTCTTCTCTCCAATAAAGTCTTCAATAGCCTTCTTATCATCGCTAGTCGTAGCTTTATCTTGCATAAGTTTACTAACAGCAGCCATCGCAACATCGACCATTTCATCGTGGATTCTATCTTGAGCATCCCTCTCTTTTTGTTCGATTTCCTTATCAGCCAAAGCCAACTTAGCACTAGCCTCACTATTAGCCTTATTAACAATCTCAGCTCTTAGATTTTCAGCCTCTTTACGAGCACTCTCAACTATTTCACCAGATCTGTTACGAGCATGTTCTAATTCTTCTTTTGCCTTATCAAGTTCAACAGAAGCATCTTCTCTTAACTTTTGACTAGACATAAGGTTTTCATTCATCTTATCTCTTCTTTTAGCTAGAATGTCTCTAGCAGGCTTCCATAATAACTTCTTACATAACAAAAATAGAACCAACGTTGAACAAAGCTGGACAAGCATCGTGATCCAATTGGGAAATAGTACACCTTGAATATCAAAAGTCATCTCTTACCCTTTTGATCCTTAGTAAACGAAAATCAACAATAAAGAAATTAATAGACCGTAAATAGCACAAGTTTCTGAAATGGCAGCACCAACGATTGCTTGTGATCTAATCTTATCAGCAGCATCTGGGTTCTTACCAATTGCTTCTACAGCCTTTGCACCTACGTTACCTTCACCTAATGCAGTACCAAAACCTGTGAATACTGCAATAGCAGCAGCGATTGCGATTAATCCTCTTTCTAATTCCATAAATAAAACCTCCTTATTTTTCTGGCAATTCTTTTCCGATAAATATAATTGTTAAAGACGTAAAGATAAACGTCTGCAACAAACTAGAAATTAAGTCAAAGTATGAATGAAGTACAGGTGCCAAAACAACACCAACAAAGTCAAATTTTCCAATTAGTGGAATAAGACTAGAAACATACCCTGAGAACGTATAGAACAATGTCATAATGATCGTTCCCGCTAAAACATTAGCGAAAAGACGCATTGACATAGAAATAACTGGTGAAATCTTACCAATTATGTTCATTGGTAAAAATAAAAACATTGGTTCAAATAAGCCCTTAACATAGTTTTTAATACCATTGTACTTAATACTATTTACTTCAACCATCGTGATAGTAATAATAGCTAAAGTCAAAGTAACTGAGAAGTTCCCGGTAGGAACAGCTTGGTTACCAAACAATCCTGATATTGAAGACAAGAAGATGTAACCCCATAAGTATCCAACATAAGGACCCAAGTAATCAAAAATCTCATCATTAACGTCAGCTTTAACTGAATTATCTACCATTTCAACAGCAGTTAGAGCCAATAATACCAGTCCCTTTGGCTCTGAATAGGGATCGAATTCTCTAAGTGCCTTATTCAGTATCAACAGAATAACTGCTAAAATAGCTGAAATAATAAGGATAGAGAATACGTGTGCTTGAATTGTAATAGTCATTTTTTAATAACAGCCTCGATAATCAATTTAACCTTAATAACAAGTAAGCCTACTACTACCCCAATATAATTAAATATATTTGGTAATAAGAAGCTAATAACAAGAGGAACAGCTAATAAGCTTGTGCTAAATAGTGCTCCTAGAATCACCCAAGAGTTGTAATGTTCTAGGTGATTATAACGATATTCAATTAGGCGATAATTTAGGAAAGAAAAGGTGAATCCTAGTAACACACCTAATGAAATCTTATAGTCTATAAGTAAAAAGATGGCTGCGATTAATAAACTTAATACAAGCTCACTAAAAAAACCTCTTTTACTCATAATCGTATTATAGCACAAGCTTTTTCATCATGTTTTCTAATAAAGTGCCAAATATGCGCAATTTTACATACAAAAATTATAATGTCAAAAACACCAGATAATCCCCTTCCTTATTAATTAATATAGGTTTTAAACTTTTTTACATACAAATAACAATAAAAGATTTAAGAATATTGATATAATGATAAAGCTAATTAAAGAAGGAGAAAAAAATAGATGAGCAAGAAATATGTTTATATGTTTGCAGAAGGCAATGCAAGCATGCGTGAACTTCTTGGTGGTAAGGGTGCTAACTTAGCTGAAATGTCAAGTCTAGGACTACCTGTTCCTTTTGGTTTCACAATTTCAACTGAAGCTTGTACAGCTTACTATGATGACGGTAAGAAAATTAACGACGACATCATGGCTCAAGTTAAAGAATCTTTAGCTAAACTTGAAGAACAAGCCGGCAAGAAGTTAGGTGATGAAAACAACCCTCTTCTTGTTTCAGTTAGATCTGGAGCAAGAGCAAGTATGCCTGGTATGATGGATACAATTCTTAACCTAGGTATCAATGATAAGGTTGTTGAAACAATTGCCGAAAAGACTGGTAATAGACGTTTCGCTTATGACTCTTATAGACGTTTCATTCAAATGTTCTCAGACGTTGTAATGGAATTATCTAAGAAGCGTTTCGAAGAAATTATCGACGAAGTTAAGGAAGCTAAGGGCGTTAAGCTTGATACTGAACTTGATGTAGCTGATATGGAAGAATTAGTTAGAAGATTTAAGGCATTCTATAAGGAAAACTTAAATGAAGACTTCCCTCAAGACACTAATGTTCAATTAGAAAGAGCTATCGAGGCAGTATTCAGATCTTGGAATAACCCAAGAGCTATCTTCTATCGTAAGGAAAATGATATCCCATCTTCTTGGGGAACTGCAGTTAACGTTCAAATGATGGTATTCGGTAACATGGGTGATGATTGTGGTACAGGTGTTGCCTTCACAAGAAACCCAGCTACTGGTGAGAATAAGTTATTTGGTGAATTCTTAATGAATGCTCAAGGTGAAGACGTTGTTGCTGGTGTTAGAACTCCGCAAACAATCGATCAACTTAAGGAAGTTATGCCTGAAGCTTATGAAGAATTCAAGAAGATTTGTGATACTCTTGAACATCATTATCATGATATGCAAGATATGGAATTCACTATCGAACATAAGAAATTATTCATGTTACAAACAAGAAACGGTAAGCGTACAGCTGCTGCTGCATTGAAGATCGCTTGTGACATGGTTGATGAAGGTTTAGTTGATACTGATAAGGCATTATTGATGGTTGAACCTAAGCAATTAGATTCTCTATTACACCCTCAATTCAATGCTGAAGCATTAAAGAATGCTACTCCTATTACTAAGGGTCTAGCTGCTTCTCCTGGTGCTGCATGTGGTCAAATCGTATTCTCAGCTGAAGATGCTAAGGAAGAACATGCTAAGGGTAAGAAGGTAGTTCTAGTAAGACTTGAAACTTCTCCAGAAGATATCGAAGGTATGGCTGTTGCTGAAGGCGTACTAACAGTTAGAGGTGGTATGACATCTCACGCTGCTGTAGTTGCTAGAGGTATGGGTGAATGCTGTGTATCTGGTTGTGGTGATATCAAGATCAACTATGAAACTAAGACATTTGAATTAAACGGTAAGACTTACCATGAATTCGATTGGATTTCATTAGATGGTACTACAGGTTGCGTATATGGCGAAGCTATCCCTACAGAACCTGCTACAATCTCTGGTTACTTCAAGCGTTTCATGGACTGGGCAGATGAGAGAAGAGATCTAAAGATTAGAACTAATGCTGATACTCCTCGTGATGCTAAGCAAGCATTAGAATTTGGTGCTGAAGGTATTGGTCTTGTTAGAACTGAACATATGTTCTTCGAAGCTACTAAAATCAAGGCTATCAGAGAAATGATCGTTTCTAAGACTGTTGAACAAAGAAAAGCAGCTCTAGAAAAAGTATTAGCTTTACAACAAGCTGACTTCGAAGGCATCTATGAAGCTATGGAAGGCAATCCAGTGACTATTCGTTACTTAGATCCACCTTTGCATGAATTCGTTCCTACAGGTGAAAAGGAAATCGTTGAATTAGCTGCTGATATGAACATGCCAGTTGATGAATTAAAGGCTATTATCGCTAACTTACATGAAGTTAACCCAATGATGGGCCATAGAGGTTGTAGATTAGCTGTTACTTATCCTGAAATTGCTGAAACTCAAACTAAGGCTGTTATCGGTGCTGCTATTAACACTCAAAGAAAGCATCCAGATTGGAATGTAGTTCCTGAAATCATGATCCCACTTGTTGGTGATGTTAAGGAATTAAAGTTCGTTAAGGATATCGTTGTTAAGACTGCTCAAGAAATGATTGCTAGAAGTGATATCAAGTTAAGCTACCATGTTGGTACTATGATTGAAATCCCTCGTGCTGCTATCTTAGCTGGTGAAATCGCTAGAGAAGCTGAATTCTTCTCATTCGGTACAAACGACTTAACACAAATGACATTTGGTTTCTCAAGAGATGATGCTGCTAAGTTCTTAGGCGATTACTACAACGCTAAGATCTATGAACAAGATCCATTCCAAAGAGTTGACCAAAGAGGTGTAGGCGTACTAGTTAAACTAGCTGCTGACCAAGGTAGAGCTACAAGACCTAATATCAAGTTAGGTGTATGTGGTGAACATGGTGGTGATCCTTCTTCTATCGAATTCTTCCATAAAGTTGGATTAAATTATGTTTCTTGCTCACCTTATAGAGTACCTATCGCAAGACTTGCTGCTGCTCAAGCTGCTATCAAGTTCCCTAGATAGTCAATAAACAATTAAAGCTCTCAATCAAACGAGAGCTTTTCTTATACCCAAAATAAAAGCCATTACATAAGTAACAGCTTATATCTTATTTATTTACTACCTTAGATAAGAATTCCTTAGTTCTTTCATTATCGGGATGATCAAATATCTTTTCAGGGCTACCCTCTTCTGCAATCAAACCATCTTCCATAAAGATAACTCTATTAGAAACTTGTTTCGCAAAGCCCATTTCATGTGTAACAACAATCATTGTCATACCCTCTTTAGCTAATTCTCGCATAACATTTAATACTTCATTAACCATTTCAGGATCTAGGGCACTTGTAGGCTCATCAAACAACAATACCTCAGGTTCCATAGCCAAGGCTCTTGCGATGGCAACTCTTTGTTTCTGACCACCTGAAATTTGATCAGGTCTTGCGTTAATATATTCAGCCATACCTACCTTTTGTAGATACATCAGTGCATTCTCTTTAGCTTCTTCACGTGACTTCTTTAAAACCTTAACCTGTCCAATAATGCAGTTTTCTAAAACAGTCATATTATTAAATAAATTAAATGATTGGAAGCACATACCAACATGACTTCTATAAGTATCTAACTTGCAATCCTTAGCCAATACTGATTCGCCGTGATAAAGAACATCGCCACCACTTGGAGTCTCTAACAAGTTAATGCATCTTAACATTGTAGACTTGCCAGAACCAGAAGCACCAATAATACAAGTAACATCACCCTTGTTTACTTTAAAGTTAATATCTTTTAAAACAACATGATCACCAAAGGCCTTAGATAAGTGTTTAATTTCAATAATAGGTTCCATTATTTTGCACCCTCCTTATGAAATTCATCATAGTTACTACCCTTAAGTGGTGAATTTAAAATACCACTAGTAGGAGCTAATTGATCAACAGTAGCTAGTGTATATGAAGAAGAACCAGCCATCTTCTTTTCAATTAATCTTAAGATAAATGAAGCTACTAATGTCATTGTCAAATAACCAATCATCTCAATAACAGCACTAGGGAAATATAAGTATGTAGCACCTACTACTGCTCTATGAGCTGCGAAGAATTCAGTAAAAGTAATGACAAACATTACTGAAGTATCTTTTACGTTAATAATATAGTTATTGCCAATTTGAGGAAGGATGTTCTTAAATACCTGAGGCATAATTACATATAACATCGTTTGCCAATGGTTCATACCAATAGCCTTAGCACCCTCTGTTTGACCCTTATCGATTGATAAGATGCCGCCTCTTACAGTCTCTGCCATATAGGCACCAGTATTAATAGATACTACTAGCATTGCACATGCCCATACACTGCTCCATAGCTTTGCACCCTGTGTTAAATATGGAAGACCATAATAGAAGAATACTGCCTGTAATACCATCGGAGTTCCTCTAAAGAACTCAACATAGACCCTAATAATTCCTCTTAATAATTTAATTAAGAACTTCTTAACACCACTATCATTATTCTTATATGGAATAGTTTGTAGAATACCACACAAGAAACCAATTAAACAACCAAATAATGTACCTACAAAAGCTAATAGTAGAGTATTTTTAATACCATCCATATAGGTGGAAGAATAGGTCGTCCACGCTTTTACAACATCATCAATTAACATTTAATTATTCCCCTAAAGGTTGTACCTTAATAGCCTCATCCATTATTGCGTTGAAATCATCAACAGTTAATGTATCTAAATATGAATCGATTGCTTCCTTAAGAACTGTATTACCCTTTCTTACAGAAATACCGATATTAACATTTTCTTCTCTTTCTTCTTCACTAAACTTGAAGTCACCATCAGTACCACTAAAATCTAAAACCTTTAAATCATCATAGGCAATAGCAGCACCAGTAGCTGTTGGCATATCAGTTACCACAAAATCAAAGACGCCAGTTTCTACCCCCATAATCATTGCAGGAGCTGATTCAGCAGCTGTTTGAATCAAAGCACCTTCCATTTGAGGTAAACACTCAGAATACCAAATTGTAGCTGATTGAGCTGAGCCCTTATAGCCGGCAAAATCCATAATTGAAGTTGCATTAGCTAAAGGTGAATCTTCCTTAACTAGAATGGCGAAACTTGCATAATAGTAAGGACCAGCGAAATCTACCTGTTGACTTCTTTCCTTAGTCATTGATTGTCCTGCAATAACCGCATCAATTACACCAGTTTGTACACTAGGCACAAGAGAATCCCAGTCACTTCTTACAACCTCTAACTCCCATCCATTGGCCTCACAAATTCTTTTCGCAATCATTACATCATAACCATTTGCGTAATCATTTGTGCCCTTAATTGGTACTGCACCATTAGAATCATCTGTCTGTGTCCAGTTATATGGAGCATAAGCACATTCCATAGCGATAGTTAAAACACCATCTTCAACACCACTTTTAGCAGATGAATCCCCACCACAAGCGCTTAAAGTCACCAACATTAAAATTGCCATTAATACACCAAGTAATCTTTTCATTTTATTTACCTCCTAAACCCAAATGTATTAAAGTAAAAATCGTATGTGCTAATTGCACATACGACTATAATGAACCGAACATACAATAGCGCCTCTTCTTACGAAGGAGTGATATAGGTATTCCCTAAATCCCCATGTATCAGATATGCCTAGCTAATACATTCGGCGACGGTTACCTTTTGTTAAGATCATTAGATGCCTCTTCACTTAACTACTAATTTTCGTCGCTACCTCTATAACATAGATTATTACTTACCTTAATTGTCCTACAAATAAAATATTTGTCAATAAGTTATTTATAAGCTATGTCGCGGTTAATCGATTTTGTCACTTCTTGATTAAGGGATAATGTCACCTTTAGTTAATAACTGATTGTATTTCGT
>CAKVAL010000027.1 GCA_934725085.1 uncultured Erysipelotrichaceae bacterium
CAACTTCCTTCTTTCATAAATGGATATTTCTTCCTTATTAAAAAGACTTATAAAACCAAATAAGCTAATAAAAGATATAAATATAATAATCAATAACTTTTTCATAAACTAAAACCTAAAATATAAGAACGGCATAAAAGTCGCATCAATAATATATGCTGTTGATACAATCAATAACAAGACCACCAGTACTATATTAAGCAAATCTTTATTCTTTAACCTAGAATAAATATTTTTACATAATGGCGTAATACCAACGATACACACAACAAAGAACACCACATAGTTCTTTAAATAGAATAAGGTTTCCTTATCAACTAAATATTTGAAATTAAATAATCCAACCATGAAATTTTTAACATCCAAAAGATTAGAATGATTAAAAATCACAAAAGAAATATTCACAATCAAAGTTGTATACACAAAACCAATTATCTTATGTCTATCAAAAAAACCTCTAAAGACAAATTTTTCAATTATTAAAACTAAGCCAAAATACAAGCCCCAAAGAATAAAGTTATAATCAGCGCCATGCCAAAATCCTGTTAAAAACCACACCACAAACAAATTAAAGATATATCTTGAATTAGAACATCTACTACCACCTAAGGGAATATAAATATAATCTTTTAGGAAAGACGACAAAGAAATATGCCATCTACGCCAAAAATCTTTAACTGATGTTGCGATTAGAGGATAATTAAAATTCTCTAAAAAATGAAAACCAAATATCAAAGCCATGCCAATAGCCATATCACTATAGGCACTAAAATCATAATATAGTTGCATCGTAGCACTTATCATTTCTAAGAAATAAGATAAACTAGAGCGTGCCTTAATAGCACTTAATAGTTTTACTATACTTCCTAAAGTATCTGCGATTACTACTTTCTTAAATAAGCCTACACAAAAACGGGTTATACCCCTACTTGCATCATCAACATTTTCTTTTCTATCAATCAATTCTTCATTAACAGTCTCATATCTTACAATAGGACCTGCGATAAGTTGTGGAAAGAAAGTTAAGTAAGTGCCAAAGTTAATAAATGACTTACTAGCCTTTACATCACCCCTATATACATCAATCAAATAACTGATTGCCTGGAAAGTAAAGAATGATATACCAATAGGTAATACAATATTTACTAAATTATTAAAACCTAATACATCATTCACAATGAAGTTTGTATATTTAAAATATATCAACAAAGATAAATTGACTATCACACCAAACCATAAAGTCTTTTTATCCTTAATCCTTTTCGCATAAAAATAATTAAAAACACACGAAAACAACAGAATCAATGTATATTGTTTCTCTCCTACAAAATAAAAGAACAAACTACTTATAAACAATATTAAATTACGATATTTCCTAGGACTTAAAAAATAAAGCATAAGCACAATAGGAAAGAAATAAAATAAGAAACTAACACTTGAGAATATCATATTGTCATTGTACCAAAAGAAAAGGCTTCTTTCGAAGACCCTTACTTACTTAAATTATTAAAATTCTCAATCATCTTATCGCCAACTTCATCATCCATCACGACAAGTAAGATGTTATCATGTGATGCCATCTTAATTTCTTCAACTCCCACACAAATCCATTTATTAGGATTTAAGTTTTCAGAAATTTCTTTCTTAAGCGCATCAATATCACTTGCACTCTTTGCCTTGACAAGAACCACAGAATGAGCAATTGAACTCATATCAGGTTCACTAGCTAAAGCCTCTTCAAAGTTACATTCACTTAGACCCAAATAATACTCTACATTATCAGCAGTAACCTTTTCTCTTCTAGTTGAAGGAACTTCATCATCTAGCCCTGCATAAACTGCATCCATAAGCTTATTTAAATCAGTTGGAAACTTTTCATCATTTCCCTTTGAACATGCAACTAATGTGAATAGTGCAAGCATAGCCATAAGTGTAGTTAAAATCTTTTTCATCTTCGTCCTCCACTTATATTATACAGTATTATTAGATTAAACCCCACTTAGCGAACTCTTCAAAGCCACCAAGTGAATTAATATACTCTTTTGCAATCTCTACAATCTCACTATAAGGTCTACCATCAATAGTTTCATCACCAATAGCACAACATAAGGTAACTGGCTTATTTAGTTCTTGTGCCTTTAAATGTGCATAGATATTAACACTCACATCAGCCTTAGACAAATCCTTACCATGTAAACCGCCACCAGTAACACCATCACCCATATCACTGCCTAGTTTTCTATTAGTAGCCCCACTATCAACATTGTAGCCACCATCCCAATCACCTAAAGGATTAACTTCACTATTTGGATATAATTCAAGAAGTTCATCGCTACTCGCTCTACTTTGGCAAATAATCAAACGATCACCACTCAATACATACTTACCATCACTTGGATATCTATTATAAATATCTCTAGCAATCTTAGACAACTTAGCTTGTTCAGCAGTAACTGGCATACCCTTAAAGATACCATTATCACCACATCTTACCTTACCCTTTTGATTACCAGCTAGATGTTCATCTTGAGCAACCGCCACAATATCACATCTTACATTACCAGCAATTCTTGCCACAATACTCTCGATTTCCTTCTTTTCAAAAGCACAAGAAGTTTCCATGATAATATGACAATCACCATGGCCAATCAACACCTCAACTGCAACCTTTGGATTATCTTGCTTAGTATAAGCTAGATCAACAATAGCACCTGCGATTCTATCTGCCACCTTATCAGGATGACAGGGATTTACTTTTTCAAACATATTTTTCCTCCTATTAGCCAAAAAGAGAAAAGAAAACCCATCGACTGATGGGCATAAAAACACATTCAACCCATCATACAAGCATTAGCACCATCTATATCTAGTGGTTGCTGAGGTTTCATAGAGCTTGTCTCTCCGCCTCTCTTTATGGACTAGTAATATGTTAACACATGAAAAGAAAAAGATTTGACATAAAACATCAAATCTCTTCGTTTTAGTATGAATTATTCAATTTCTTCAATAAATAATTTTTGACCCTTTTCCTTTAGTTTACTTTGAAGCAATTTAACATCTACATTCTTATTATCAACAAACATGCTAGCAGCTAAACCTGCAGCCTCGCCACTAACCGCACAACAAGGAATTGCTCTTGTAATATCCCACATGTCATCATTAACATTGATACATCTACCTGCTACAAACAAATTACTTATGCTTGTTTCTATTGTTCTAAAAGGAAGTTCATAGACATAACCTCTTCTTCGCCAATCAGCAATAAGCCCTATACTATCAACGTGTTTATTATTGACATCATCCAACAGTACATCACCACATTCAACACACCTTGTCATCCTCATTTCAGGCATCATAGGCAATGTAGTTACTTCAAAACTATCACTATGTTTCCTTTTATTATTGATGTCCAACAAAGTTTGTTGATGCGACTCTAATATAAAACTAGTTTGGTCATCATATGAACCACCAAAGAAACGGCTTTTAGTTAAAGGTTCTTCACTCTTTCGATCTGAATCAATCGAATTAGTCTTCTCAACAACACCAAGCTTATTCAACAACAATTTGCCATCTTCCATGTAATAATACCAACCAGCTACGATATTACCATTTTGATAAACCCTTGTCTTCTCATTAACCAAATAAGCAAGCTTGGCATCGCCACTGCAATCCACAAAAGAAGCACCAAAAATTATCTTTTCACCCTCTAGCGTCTCTACACTAATAGAACTTATCAGTCCCTTATTTATTGATGCCCTTGTCAACAAAGCATCATAATAAATAGTTACATTATTCTCCAATAACAGTTTTTCTAATAATAAAGCAAAGTAATTGGGATTATATTGAGCTTCAAAACGTTGTTTAGCCTTTTCTTTTAAGTCTCCATCCTCAAGCCAAGCTTTTGGATATTTTCGTTGACAGCCCATTTGAATCGACAATCTTAAAAGTTCTTCGCTAATTCCAAATGAAACTTGATGTCCAAGACCATCACATATAGGAAGATAAATAGCTATTAAACCAGATGTAGCTAAGCCACCAAGAACACACTGTTTCTCAATTAAAGCTACATTTTTATTATCTCTAGCAGCACTTAAAGCACTCGCAACACCAGCTATACCGCCACCTATTACAACTACATCAAAATGCTCATTCATGTTCTACCGCTTTTCTTACAAAACCATCAGCATTAGCTAACTTTTCTTTTGCGGTATTTAAATCAACATTCAAAAGAATCATCACAATAGCTTCCTTACAATGATTATTAGAAATCTTTAAAGCTTCATCAGCCTTTTCCCAATCACAATCAGTTGCAGCCATAACAATTTGTCTACATCTTTCTACAAGCTTTTCATTAGTAGCCATAACATCTACCATTAGATTCTTATACACTTTGCCAAGACCAACCATTGAAGCTGTTGATAACATATTAATGATTACCTTTTGGCAAGTTCCTGACTTAAGTCTTGTAGAACCTGTTAATATTTCAGGACCAGCACTAACCTCAATTGGATAATCAACCATCGCACCAATCTTAGTATTCAAATTACAACATACACAAGCTGTCTTAGCACCAATCTCTTTAGCATACTCAATACCACCGATAACATATGGTGTTCTACCAGATGCTGCTACACCAACAAGTAAGTCCTTACTAGTAAAATTATTATTCTTTAAATCTTCTACACACAATTCTTTCTTATCTTCCGCGCCTTCAACAGCCTTAACAATAGCGCCATAGCCACCAGCAATTAAGCCTAAGAACTCATATGTACAACTAAATGTTGGGCCACATTCTACCGCATCGATAATACCTGTTCTACCAGAAGTTCCTGCTCCAACATAGATAACGCGACCACCATTTTTCAAAGCTACAATCATAGCCTCAACTACTTTTTCAATTTGTGGTAAAGCTTTCTTTACTCCTGCTACAACATTTAAATCCTCTTCATTCATAATCTTTAGGATGTCCATTGTAGAAAGTAAATCCAAATCCTTTGTCTTTTCGTTTCTTTGTTCAGTACCTAAATTTTTAATATCCACCATCTTATTTTTCCTCCCTGTGATTCTTTATATATGTGGTTGTTAATTCAATATTGTTAAAAATTCTTCTCTTCAAAGCCTTTTCATCAAACTTACGCTTCAAAGTCCCAAGTTTATTCCCTATCGTATCCTTTTTATAATTATTTTCTTCAGAATAAGTTACATAGTTCTTTCCATCCTTAGATGAAAAATCATAATAATATATACACTTTGTATCCTTAGTTTCATATTTCATAATAAAATATTTATCTTCAATCAAAGGACCTACACTCATGGAAATAATCGCTTCTCTTTTCTTAAAAGGAACTATCTTTTCATAATGATATCCATCTAACAAATCTTTTAAAGACACCTCTTTATTTGTAGACTTCTTAATATCTTTTATCGTAATATCACACAAATGTTTGAAGTATTCCTTTGGCATCACATCAATCTCTGCTGTTACTTTCATAATTCCCTCACAAAACGATATTTAATACCTTCTTTAAATCTTCTAAGCTTAATTAAATCTTGCATATCAACAATTTCGCCAACAACATTACAAGATACTTTCTCACATTTATCCTCTAATACAACCTGAAGTTCACCAGAATACCTCTTATTAAGCAAGTTATCTATAGTTATATAAGCCTTCCTACGCAAAATGGTATTATTTGGTTCAATCTCCTTAGAAAACTCTGCCATTTGTCTAGAAGACAGAGATCTTAATAAGTTATATGGGGAATCCAATCTAAATTCATGTTCCTTAAGGATGATTTCCTCTTCCTCTTTTGTTGTTACATTAAATACACGAACCTTTATATCCTCAACATCATTAAGTTCTTTACATAAACCATTTAACGTATCATCAATCACTTTAAATTCGTTTTCATTAAACCACTCATCAGCTAACATATAAGCATTTAAATTATGATTTATATATAAGTCACAAATTATATCTTCCAGTCCCATATTTCTATGTTTCTCTAAAGTACATAAGCCTTGATATAAAGGAGGTCTAGGACTTGAATGTGATGGAATACAATAATAAATAGGAATATTATATTTTCTTATATAAGCATCTTGTTTAAACGCAAATGTTTCATCCAATCCTGTTTCTTCTCTAACATAGAAATTATGACAAGCCCTTATTTGAATATTATTGTCAATATTTTTTAATTTATCTACTTGTTCAATAAACTCTTTTTCATTAAAGATTGAAGCATTTAACACAAAACCCTTTAAATTTAATCTTTTATATAAAGTTCTTACATCATCGATTAAATAACCATAATCCAATCTAATAAAATCGATTTCACTTTCTTTTAATAGTTGAATTATCAATTCACTATTTAAAACATCGCAAATATAACTACCACCAACATCAACCGTTAGCTCTAAATTATATTTTTTTCTTTCTTTAGAAATATATTTCAACGCTTTAAGTTGCGTCTTCAAAGAAAGCTCTGGCAAATGAATGGTTGTAAAAACTTCGTTATAAGAATACTTATTAGCAAGTTCTAATGTTGAATTAACTTTATCAACATATTCTTTATCCAATTTATTTGGATAAATCGCAAGACATTTAATCATCATTCAACCGCCAACTTAGCCATATTTTCTAGATGCTTTACATTACATTCATTCTTTAAATCAACAACTTTTTCTCCATTTAAAAACACAACCGCAATCGCATCACTACCTGTTTTTTTAATCAGTTTTTTAACATCAGTCTTAACCAATTTATCACCGGCTTCAACCCTATCGCCAACCTTAACTAAAGTTTTATTCAAACCTACGATGTTGTAAGTTTCAGCTCCAATATGAATCATCATTTGAACACCATTATCACCAACCATACAAATCGCATGCCCAGTTGGATAAACTACTGTTATTTCTCCAGAAAACGGCGCAACCAAAACATTATCCTTTAAATTAAGCACAAAGCCATCGCCCAATGTACCATCAGAAATTACTTCATCAGGAAAAGTTTCTAACTTAGCAACCCTTCCATCACCAATACTCAATAATTCAACTTCTTTCATCATCTACTCCTTAGATACTCTATAGCACCTTTTATTGCGTTATTATGACAATCATCAGCAACATACTCACAAATATTTTTAACTTCATCTACAGCATTCTTAGGACAAATCGCAATATCCGCCATCTTCAGCATCTCGATATCGTTATAATGATCACCTATACATACCAATGTTTTATTATCTAAGCTATATTCCTCAATAACCCTCTTAATGCCAAGATCCTTACCTGCAAATAAATCGAACATTTCTAGATATATATCGGCACTTCTAGCAGATTTTAAATGATATAAATATTCATTATCTTTAATCACATTAAGTATAGAATCAATATCTTCTTTCAAAGCTAAAATTGCACACTTTAGTATTCTTTTATCCATAAGCTCATCATAAGAAATCAAATCCCTTTTAAAATCAAGAACCCAAGCATCCCTTTCATCATTAGTGATAATCTTATATGTATCAAATTCATCTAATGCTGTCATCATTAAATTTTTATTACTCAAGATAAGCTTATAAACGAATTTTTTGGCCTCATTACTTATAAAATTAATAAATAAATACTCTTGTTTATCAAAATCATAGACAGCGGCACCATTAGATTCAACCAAAGGCATATTGATATTTATATCCACAAAAGTTTTTAATGTCGAATTATGGCTTCTACCACTGGCCACTCCAAATAAACCGCCATTTTTCACAAAATCATTAATCGCATCTTTGTTTTCCTTTGAAACATAAGCTTTCCTGCCTATAGAATAGGTTGCCGTTCCATCTACATCACTATAAATTATCAAATTGTCAAAACGCATCTTTTTCTCCATTTATAAATCAATAATATCAAGATGCAAAAACAAGTAAATGACTATAAAGTTTATATTTTTAACATTTTCGAAATTAAAAAGTAATCCTCTAATTCGTAAGTTTTAAAGGATTACTTTCATAAATTATCTTAAGCTATTTACTAGTCCCTAAACGCATCCAAAGCTTTGTCCTTAACACCAACACCAATAGTAATGATGAAAGCAGCAACAACAGATACCAAATAAGCCAAGTAATACGCTAAAGGTCTTGTATTAACAATACCACCAAGGATACCAGAAACATTCATAGTAATTGCACCTTGTCCTGGGAACATGCCTAGAACACAACCACCTACAAAGGCGCCAGCACAAGCACAAATGAATGGACGTCCAAGTGGTAATGATACACCAAAGATCAATGGTTCACCAATACCTAAGATACCAGCAGGAAGACCACCGATACAAGCTTCCTTCAAACCTTTTTCTTTCTTATACTTAACAAGTAAAGCTAGAGCAGCACCTACTTGACCACCACCAGCTAGAGAACAACAAGAGTAGATTGGTGTATAGCCAAGAGTTTCAATGAAAGTAGTATGAACTGGAGACAAACCATGGTGCATACCAGTCATAACTAAAGGTAAGAAGAAAGCGGCAATAATACCATATGCGAATGGTCCAACATTATCTAGCAACCATAAGAAGCCATTAGTAATACCATCAGAAATTAAACCAGCAACAGGTTGAATTACATAGATTACAAGTAAACCAACCACAACAATTGAAACAATTGGTGGTACATGAATCTTCAATGCATCTGGACAATGCTTCTTAACTTTTCTTTCAACCAAGGCGATTAGAATACCAGCGGCCAAAGCAGCCAAAGTGCCACCACGGCCATTAACGATAGTCTCACCAAATAAACCAGGTTTACCAGCCAAGCCACCAAGATTAATAATGATACCACCTGCAACCAAACCTAAGTATGGGTTACCACCCATTACCTTAGCAGCACTGGCTGCAACTGCGATATTCAAGTATGTAAAGAAAGTACTAGCTAATACTTGTAAAGCCAACATGAATGTTGAATCATTTGGATTAAATAAGGTAATTCCAGGATTAACATTCCAAATAGCCTTGAAAATATTCATTACACCAAAGATCAAGCCTGCTCCTGCAAACACTGGAATTAATGGTGTAAATACTTTAGCGAAAATTGAGAAAATACCTTTTGCGTCCTTCTTAGTCATCACTGCTTCTGTATTAACAGTAAGTTTAATACCAGGCATACTCTTAATTTCTTCACATGCTGTATCAGCGACACCTGGACCAACGATGATTTGTGGTTCATTATCTGTACCAGCAATTCTCATGACACCCTTAATAGCCTTAAGAGCGCCTTTGTCAACCTTTGTGGGATCTTTGACAACTGTTCTTAAACGAGTCATACAGTTTTCAATGGAAACCACATTCTCAACTCCACCCAAACCTTCTACGATTAAAGTGGCAAGTGATTTTTCACTCATAATAATCCTCCCCTTGAGTAAAAATTGCTGTTTTTATAAAAGAGGCAGCATCTCTTTTTGGAACCGCTTTCATTATAGATTTCATTATTTTTAACAAAAATGGCTACGCCGATAAAAAATTTATCTATTTCGAAACAGTATACATTTTCCTAAATTTGTTAGGAGACATGCCTACCATGTTCTTAAAAGCCCTAGAAAAAGCATAGACACTATCATATCCACACTCAATCGCAATCTCACCAATATTTAGATTTTCATCACTTATAAGTAACTCTTTAGCTCTATGCATACGCATTTCTTCGATATATTCAAGAGGAGAAAAATGATACTTCTCTTTAAATAGACGACGAAAATAAACTTCGGAAATATTAGCTTTCTTAGCCACCTCGCACATCTTAATTTCCTTATAAACATTCTCTCTAATATATTGTTCACAAGGCTTTATAATGTCATATTTATGATCATAATGGCCATACCCATTAAGCCTTGCGGTAATATCATATAGTTCACTTAAGCCCATAAGTTCTCTTGATTCAAGATTGTATAAATATCTTTTTTCCATCTTTAGAAAATTCTTATAAAAAGTATTACTCTCAAAACAATCTATACTATAGACTTCATCAAAGAAACCGTCATCTAATTCAAAATCAATGATTGGAAAAATATTATCTGCATTAATATGAAAATCATAGGTGCAATTCTTAGGAACTAAAATAACATGTTTCTGATCACATTTATATTTCTTGTCACCATAAATAAACATAGCGCTTCCTTGTATACAAAATATAAAACCATAGTGTGGTCTCTTTTCAATATGTTTATTCACACCTTCTTTATAAGTCTTGAATTGAAACCTAGTAATACTATGAAATCTTAATTTTTCTAACACTTCCATCTGCTCACCTCGTGTAAAAAATTTATTTATATACTATTGTAAATCAAAATCTGGTAAATGGCCTTCCGTTGCATTATCTCGATGATGAATTGTTGCAGGATTACCAATTACAACACTATGATCTGGTACATCAAAATTCACGAAAGTATTCGGTGCAATCAAAACATCATTACCAATATGAATATTTCCCGTAACAGTAGAATTAGTCCTAATAACTACTCTATCACCAAAAGTAGGCGTTCCTTTTCTTTTACCCCTTATATCTCTTCCAATTGTCACATTATGAGTCACAAAGAATTGATTACCAAATTTAGCCTTACCATTAATCACAATCTTACCCCAGTGTCCAATAATAAAGCCCTTGCCAATACTTGTATTATCTTCAAAACTAATGCCGGTCTTTAATTCCCAACGATGAAGTTTCCATTTATAATACCTTCCCCAAATATTATCTTGGTTAACTTGAAACTTCCTATATACAACAGTCATCTTCCATTCATAACCTTTAAGATATGACTTTGGTAATTCATCCTTATGTTTAAAGGCACACAAGAAACGATAATCATAATCAATTATTTCCTTAAATTCTTTAGTATTCGGTAATAAATAAGCTAATCCTTTTTTCATACATTAATCCATCCTTGTTTTCTTCATAATAAAAAAAGAATGTAAGCACGTAAATAACAATAAAGTTTAACTTTTTAACATTTTCGAAACACTTATATTCAAACTCTTGTTTTTTAAAAAATCGCTTTATATTATTAGCGTATGGAATATATAGAATTTAATCAGACCTATGAAAATGAAGTAATTGACCTTTGGAATAAGTGTTTATTACACGATGTTATTTCAAAAGAAATATTTGAAAACAAAGCTCTTTTTGATGAAAACTTTGATAAATATCTAACGGTCTTAGCTCTAAATAATAATAAAGTAATTGGGTTTCTAATGGCAACCAAAAGAAAATTCCCATATTTAGAAAGAGGATTAGAAAGTGAAAAAGCATGGATAAATGTTTTCTTTGTAGAAGAAAAATATCGTAATAAAGGCATTGGCAAAGCTATGCATGACATCATTATTAAAAAACTTAAAGACACTAAAAAAATAATAATCGCTTCTTATTCCCCTAATTACTTCTTTTACGGTGTTGACATAGAAAATTACCCAGAAAGTAAACCATTCTTAGATAAACTAGGATACGTCCAAGGATCAAACCATTATTCTATGGCAAGAGACTTGCATGGTTTTCACTTTGATGAAAAAACTTTCAACAAATATCAAACTCTATTAAACAAAGGATATAAATTTATCAATTTCAAATACGAATACTCTTTAGAACTGCTTGAATTTCTTAAAAATGAATTTGGTGGTGGTTGGAAAAGAAACGCTCTAATTGCCATGCAAAAAAGTAAAGCTGAAGAAAGAATTATCTTAGTACTAGACCCCAATAATAAAATATGTGGCTGTGCAAATAGAGCAATTGACGACAACGAAATGCGTTTTGGTCCTATAGGCATCGGCAAGGATTATCGAAACGAAGGAATAGGAAGCGTTTTACTTAACTTTTGTCTACTTGATATGACTAAAAAAGGTATTTATCATATGTTTTTTATGACAACCGATGAAGATGGAAAAAGATATTATGAAAGAAATGGATTACATGTGATTAGAACCTTTGTAGAATACAGTAAAGATATATAAAAAGTTGCCTACATATACAGTAAGCAACTTCTTTAGATGAATTATTTATTAATCCAAGATTCATCATCTGGATTATTTCTGAAAGCTAATAAAGCCTCCTTTTGTTCAGCCTTAATATAACCACATTCGATTGCGACATCAATCAAAGTATCATAGTTACTTGCTGAATAATTAACGATATTATGTTCAGCCAACTTATCAGAAGACTTAGTCATACCATAAGTGAAAATAGATGCGATACCTAATACTTCAGCACCAACTTCTCTTAAAGTCTCACAAACTTCGATTGCAGACTTAGCAGTAGAAATTAAATCCTCAACTACAACGCACTTAGTACCAGGTTCAACCTTACCCTCAATCTTATTGTTTCTACCATGGTCCTTGTTAGAACCTCTAACATAACCCATAGGTAAGTTTAAGATAGTAGCTACAATAGCAGCATGCGCAATACCAGCAGTAGAAGTTCCAATTACCATCTCAGTCTCTGGATAATACTTCTTAATAATTTCTGCAATAGCATTTTCAACATCATTTCTAACCTCAACATCAGATAATGTTAAACGATTATCACAATAAATAGGTGACTTAATACCACTAGCCCAAGTAAATGGTTCCTCTGGTCTTAAGAACACGGCCTTAATCTTTAATAAATCTTCAGCAATTTTTCTTTCCATGATTATTCCCCTTCAAATTCTTCACAAGCTCTTAAATAAGCAGCCTTTGGATCCCCAGCAGCTGTAATACTTCTTCCTACAACAATATAAGAAGAGCCCAATTCCTTAGCTAAAGCTGGAGTAGTAACTCTTTTTTGATCACCCTTGTCATCATCCGCAAAACGAACACCAGGAGTAACAGTTAAGAAATCACTACCACAGTTTTCCTTAACAACACCACTCTCTAAAGGTGAACAAACAACACCATCACAACCTGCTTCTTTAGCATTCTTAGCATAATGAACTACAGTTTCATTTAAATCCTTAGAAATTAATAACTCATTAGCGATACTCTCGCTATTTAAACTAGTCAAAATAGTAACCGCAAGTAACTTTGTATCCTTACCCTTTTCAGTTAGTGCTCTTTTAGCTGCCTTCATCATTTCAATACCGCCACCGGCATGAACATTAACCATATCTACATCAAGATCAGCAAGATTCAACATAGCTTTATAAACAGTATTTGGAATATCATGTAACTTAAGATCAAGGAAAACCTTATGGCCTCTTTTCTTAATCTCTCTTACAAGTTCAGGTCCTTGACCATAGAAAATTTCCATACCAATCTTTAAGAAAGGCTTCTTATCACCATCAAACTTATCAAGGAAAGAAAATAAAGTTTCCTTATCCTTAAAATCGCACGCAACTATAACTTCTCTAGACATTATGACTCCTTCCAATAATACTACTTATATTATCTATTTTTAATTCATCTAATAAAAGACCTAAATCATCAATTATTTCTTTACAAGCATAAGGATTAATTAGATTCTCGGTACCAATCTCAACCGCACTAGCACCAGCAGACATCATCTCAACTACATCACTTGCACAAGACACACCACCACAACCAACGATTGGAATATTAACTTCTTTATATACCTTATATATTGTCTCTAAAACAATTGGATAAATACCCTTGCCAGAAACACCACCTGTTAGATTATCTAAGATTGGCTTACCTGTCTTTAAATCAAAACGCATGCCTAAGAAAGTATTTAACAACACTAATCCATCAGCACCATTTTCCTCTAGTGCCTTAGCCATCTTAACGATATCCTTACATTGAGGAGTACACTTTACATAAACCGGTTTTGTACAAACACTCTTTACCTCTTTTAAAACGCTAACCGCACTATCGATATCAGTCCCAAATGACATACCACCACCATGCACATTAGGACAAGAGATATTAAGCTCAATTATACCCACAAGCTCTTCCTTATCTAGTTTTCTTGCACACTCTCTATATTGTTCAAGAGAAAAACCAGAAACGTTCGCAAAAACCTTACCGTGATAAATTTCCTTTAACTTAGGGAAATATTCATTAACTACTTTATCAACACCAGGATTTTCTAAACCTACACTATTTAACATACCACCTGCATATTCAGCAATTCTTGGTAGTCTATTACCATCACGAGGCTCTAAAGTAGTTCCCTTAATAGAAAATGAACCAAGCTCATTAATATCATAGAACTCTGCAAACTCAAAACCATAGCCGAAAGTACCAGAAGCAGGAATCAAAGGATTCTTTAATTTTAAATTTGATAATTCTACATCAAGTTTTCCCATATAATATCCTCCGCTTCAAATACTGGACCTTCTTTACAAATTCTCTTACGACCACTCTTAAACGTAGCTGAACAGCCCATACAAGCACCAAAGCCACAGCCCATTCTAGCTTCCAAAGAACAGTAGCCTTCCTTACAATATGAAGTCACACCTCTTAACATAACAAGAGGACCACACGCAAAATATTTAATATTATCTAAGCCCTCTTTTTTTAAGACATCAACAACATTTAAGCCATCACTGTCATAACTTACATAGAAATTATCACTATAAGCCTTAATCTCTTCTAAAAGAATCGTATTATCCCTATTACTAAAGCCAAGTACTGTTGTAACCTTTAGGCCTTTATTTTTAGCCTCTCTTGCGATATATAGTAATGGTGCTACACCAATACCACCACCAACTAATAGAATTTCATCTTTGAATAAATCTAAATCAATACCATTGCCCAAAGGTAATAAAGTATCGATTTCTTCACCTACAGGAATTTCAGATAAAATCTTAGTACCCTCACCATTAATCTTAATAGCTAAAGTAATAACGCCATCCTTATAGTCACTGATAGAAATAGGTCTTCTTAAACTCTTTTCCTTAATCTGAAGATTCAAGAATTGACCTGGTTTAATATCAAGATTCTCATCAGTAGCCAACTTCATAGTGAAGTAACAGCCACTACCTTCGTTAGATAAAACTTTTAGTAATTTCTTCTCCATACTCTCCACTTTCTGCATTAAATGCCTTTTCATCAAGGCCATCTTCACTCTTGGCAACAGCCATAGCACAAGCAGTATCACCTGTAACATTCAACGCAGTAACTAGCATTTCAATTGGTCTATTGATAGCTAAGATTAAAGCATATACAGACAAGGCGATTTCATTTGTGAAACCCACACCTGAAAGAATTGTAAACAAGATTACAGCACCGGCACCAGGAGCGGCAGGAGTACCTACTGATGCGATAACCGCTAATAAACCAATTAATACAATTTGTGTGAAGCTTACGCTATAACCAGCAACACCCGCAATGAAGATTGTCGCAACTACTTGCATCAAAGCAGTACCATCCATATTAATAGTCATACCCAAAGGTAATACAAATGATGCGATTTCATCGCTTACACCTAATTCTACTTTAGCAGTTTCCATATTCATTGGCAATGTTGCAGCACTAGAAGAAGTTGAGAAACCAAATAAGGCAACCTTAGCAATCTTCTTAGCGAAAGTAATAGGATTACACTTTGTTGTAGCTGATACAAACAAAGGATAGAACACAAACAAGAACAACAACAATAATACTGTAGTCAAAACAATATAACTTAATGCTGGTCTTAAGTAAGAAACACCATAAGCAGCACAAGTTCTAGTTAATAAACAGAAGATCGCAACTGGTGCAAACTTGTTTACGATAAATGACAAGATAACTGTAACTAGTTCTGAAATTTCTGAACATAATTTTGAAACAGAACTAAACTTTTCAGGATTTGAATTAATACCTAAACCTACCGCAACAGCACACACAACAATCGCAAGAACACCACCGTTATTACTTAATGCTGATACAAAGTTATTTGGTACCGCATTAATTAGGATTAATAATGGGTTACTAGCGCTCTTACCAGTTGTAGCCTCAAGACCTGTTTCAACTGATTTAAATAAGCCTGCATTATAACTTAACATACCACATACTGAGGCAATTAAGATTGCGATAATAGTTGTAAGTAAAAAATAGCCAATTGTCTTAGAAGCAATTCTACCAAGCTTCTTAGCATCTGATATTCTAATCATTGCGATAACAATTGATGTGAATACCATAGGAATGATAATAACTTGCATTGCCTTAACGAACAATTGACCAATTATATAAAATAAACCAATAGCTTTTTCATTGCCCTCAGCAGTAATATCTGCGAACAACAAATTATTGATAGTATTCCAAGTTTCTGGATTACCACCTTCAACTAACTTAACTCTTAATAAAATAGCTCCAATACCAACTACAACGCCAAGAACAAGGGCAATAGCCATCTTCTTAGCTAATGACATTTTTGACTTTTCCATAACATCCTCCTGTAAACAAAAACCCCATAAGTTGATACTATGGGGTGAACCTTATGAAAAAACATATAATAATTCCCGGCCTTCATAGTATCTCGTACTATATTAAAGTCTTCTAAAAAATTATAGTCATTCGTCATCTATATTTCAAGGATTAATTTTAATATTTTTTGTAAATTATAGGTGAACTCGATTTAATCTGATTTTCCATTGTTATATAATATGTGCATAAATTAACAAGGAGATAAAAGACAATGAGATTTGAAGGAAAATGTGTTGTTGTTACTGGAGCTAGCTCTGGTATGGGACGTAAGATTGCCCTAGACTTTGCCAAAGAAGGTGCAACTGTAATTGCGGTAGCTAGAAGACTAGAAAGACTAGAAGAAATCGCTAAAGAAGCTGAAGGCTTTGCAGGAAAGATTCTTCCATATCAAGGTGATATTTCTTTAGAAGAAGTAAATAATGGCATGATTGACTACGCTGTTAAAGAATGTGGTAAATTAGATGTTCTTGTAAATAACGCTGGTATCATGGACGAATTTACTCCAATTGGTGAATTAACTAATGAACTATACAACAAAGTAATGGCGGTTAACTTAAATGGTCCAATCTACGCCATGAGAAAAGCTGTACAAGTTATGCTAGAAAAAGAAACAAAGGGCAACATTGTAAACATCGCATCTATTGGTGGTGTATGTGGTGCTAGAGCTGGTGTTGCTTATACTGCATCTAAACATGCTATTGTTGGTGCTACTAAGAATACTGCATACATGTATGCTGGCAAGATTCGTTGTAATGTTGTATGCCCAGGTGGCGTTGAAACTGAAGTTATGAACAGTCAAACTAATATCAGTCAATTTGGTGTAGGTAGAATCATGGCAGGACTTGATACTTCTATTCCTGCAGGTAAGGTAGAAGATATCTCTACAGCCGTTCTATATATTGCTAGTGATGATGCTAAATTCATGACAGGCGCTGAAATCGTTATCGATGGTGGCGTAAGCTGTAACTAAAATCAATCCCTCATTTCTGAGGGATTTTTATATTCACTTATTCTATTTTTTCGAATAACTGATTAGTTTAAAAATATATGCATCAGTAAACCGATTAATATGCAAACGCAAAGAGTTATAAGTGCACTGCCAATAACTAACAATATCTTCTGATATGGACGCTTACCTATTTCTTGTTGTTTATGGATATCATCCAATAGTTTTCCTTCAGAGAAAGCCACAATTTCCTTGTAAGTTTGAACATCGTTGTCTTTCTTAATCTTTTCTATCTTAGACGCAAAATACATAGAAACCATCCAAACGATTCCCCATGGTATTAACACCCAAAGACCAAGCCACATAAATAGTGGAACAGCAGAAACAACCGTTACAATAAGCATTATGGTATAGATTTTTCCATAACGATTCATCTTGTCGACTTCTTCTTTTTTAATTACGTCTTTCATAACATCAATATCTCCTTTGATTAACTTATCAAGAGAGACTTTAAAGACTTCACTCAACAACACCAAACTATTGATATCTGGATAATTCTTATCATTTTCCCAATTAGATATTGTTTGTCTTGAAACATAGATTCGATCAGCTAGTTCTTCTTGAGATAATTTATTTTCTAAACGATACATTCTAATTTGTTTACCAAGTTCCATCTTTAGCTCCCTGATTCTCAAAAAATTCCTTTATTGTATTTGAACTGTCCATACAATATAAAGCCTAATCCGACAATAACTGCTAGAAGAATGATATATCCCATAATTTTTTCGCTCCAAAACGAAACAATAAAGCCTAATACAAGAGATATTCCTATAATCAGTGTTCCTGTTCCAACAGCTTTTCCATACTTCGGTATATCTTCTTCTTTTACTCTTCGTCTATTGTAAGAATGAATTGTGCTGATATTGCCTTTGATATTTACAATTCCCACAGCAGATATGAACACTCCCAAAATCAACATTATAATATTTTCCATAATGACCTCCTAAAAATAGAATAGTTCCTCTATCAAAAGTCTTTTACATCGACTATATCAAAAACCTTTTACAATCTCTAAAGCAATTTCTAGTGCTAAAACATGTGATTCTAATCCCCAATTTCTTTCATCATGTTCCCTTACATTTGCAAGCGAATCAGCTGTAAAGAAGAATTGACCAAACATAGCACCCCTTTTCTTAGCACATGCAGCAAGACTAGCACATTCCATATCTACAACAGAACAGCCCTCACTCAATCTATACTCAACCATATCTTGAGTTTCTCTAAAGAAGCCATCTGTTGTCCATGTCATACACTCAATATAAGGAATATCCAATCTTTTAAAACCATTAATAATCCCATCAATCATTTCATTATTTAAATCAATATAACGAGAAGCAGGTAAATATTTATATGAAGTTCCCTCATCTCTTAATGCCTTAGTAGGAATTATAAAAGCATTTTCCTTTATATCAGTTAAAACACCACAAGAACCAGTTGCGATAATCTTCTTACAACCACACGCAATCAACATATCTAATAATTGAGTTGCAGCAGCTGCACCAATATTAGGACGAACAAGGCATACTTCTTCTCCCTTATAATTAACTACATATATATTTGTAGTCCTATTACAATTCTCAAATTGTTCTACAATCTTTGCGTCATTATTAAGCGCATATTCATCAACACATTCTCTAAGAAACGCAAACACACACTTCTCAGGCAATCTTAACTCTTCACAACCATGATTTGGTCTTATTACTTCTATAGAACAATCATCATATTCTAATACTGGTATTTCGTTCTTTATTATCATCTACGCACCTTCCACTACTACAAATTCTTCACACACAACTTTCATATCAAAAGTAAACTTTAATCCAACTTCATTTAAACATTTACTGAAGAAATCTTCATGAACTCTTTTCCAATAATCTAGAGATTTATCCCCTTCTCCCTCTTTATATGCATGTTCCTTAGAAATTTCATTAAAAGGAACAACACTTACCTTTGTAGTTTGTATAATACAAACCGCATTATCCTTAGAATCTAAAACAACACTATAAGACCCTACTTTAGGCAAGGGTTCATCTTCTAATTCATATAAAGGATAAGCTGAGGCAGTAGCTGTTTTCTCACCAATTTTAACAAGATGAGCCAATAAATCAGGATCATCTCCAAACGCAAACTCCTCATAATCAGTTTCAGCAATATCATTTTTCTTTACAAATAGTTCCCAAAGTTCTTTTCCTAGCATAAACAATCACCTATTAATAATCCCGCAATCAATAAAAACAAATAAATTTATTATTCATTATCCATCTGAATAAGATTCATTACAGCAACAACCGCATCGCAAGCGTCTTCAAATTCAATCCCCGAAACATAATCAAAATCTTTCTTGTAATCTTCCCATTGTTGTTTCATCACACTACTGTTTTTAACTGTTTGTATTATTTCAGCGTAATGTTTTAAAATCTCAATCGAATCCCTTCTTTGTGCAGTTGCCTTTATCGCAACTTTAAGGGTTGCTATATCAATATTATCAGTCTGAATTTTTGTCAAAATATAAATATCATAATAATCTCTCGGCCTAGTGTTTTGATCGCCTCTTGAAATTACTGTTTCCAATTTCTCGGCTAGAATTGTTGATAAGTTGTATGCTAAGACATTTATATTACGATCTTCCAACATTAACTTATAACTATATTCTATTTCTCTTGGTGTAATCATATCGCCTGTTGTGATATCAAGTTTTAATGGCACAGCCATCTTTTCATAATCTGCATAAAGCGCCACACGATAACCAGTATACTCATCGCTTTCTCTTATCTCACTGATACTGCTAAGTCTAAAAGTTATATCGTCTGCTACAGGAACTTCTATAATATCCTCAATCATCTTACGTATTGTATTTTCATTTACAGGATAACCCTTAATCGTTGCATCCATATCCATCGTTGTTCTAGAATCAAAACCCACCATTGACGCAATCAAAAAACCACCTTTGATTATATAATTTTCACTATATTTTGAAAGTGACACTCTTTCTAAAAAACGCTCAAGCATATAGTTTTGTAGAACAAGTTGTGCTGATATGTGTTTCTCCTTAGCTATATTTTTTATTATCGCTTTTAATTGCATCGCGTTTTTCATAGTAGTACCTCCAAATACGATCTTAATTTATCCTCAACTTTAAGCTCTTTTGCATATTCAGACAACAATGGGATATTCTTTTTATTCCTTGAACAATATGTCTTAAACGCATCCGTAACTATTTGTACATCTACATGATTTCTTTTTCTTAATATATCGCATAGAGTTCTTTCCTCACAATAAGCTTTAACATAATTGCCACCAGGAGTAACAAGCTCTGTTATTCCTAAATTATAAAGAGTTTCATTAGAGCCACTACAAACGATACCATCTTGCTTTGGGTTAGTTAAATTATAAGTAGATGGAAAAACCATATGATACTTTGCAGGAGTCCTATCAATCAACCCGCTCAAAAACAGTGCTGTATCCAAAGAATATATTCCTTTTTTATAACGGCTTTGTATATTAACAAATTCATCTTCCCATACTTCAGGCAATGTATAGACACCACGTGAAGCTTTTTCAAGGTCACCCTTATCTGCAAGATATTTTAAAACACCACGCGAAAACCCGGCATCCACAATCATTGCTGTGGTAATCACACCGTTATTCTTTTTTGCGAATTCTAAAATCTGACTTGTTTCCATCGTGCATTTACCTAGTTTATTGACTTTCTTGCTTATATTATCATATAAACCAAGCAAGAAAGTCAATTGCAACAACAAAAATAAAACAATCCTCATTAAATTCCATTAGAAATAAAATAAGGATTGTAGGAGTTAAAATTATTAGATTTATATTATTGAAGAAATTTAATCATGGTCTTCAATATATTGAAATACCATTTTGTCACTCTTTGTTTTTTTATAACGACCAATACACACCATCACAATTCCAACAACAATACTTGCAGTTCTTATAGTTGAATCTGGTGAAAAGAAACAAGATATAATAATGCCAGTTCCTGCACCAATGAAAAAATCAATGATTGATTTTTCTTTCTTAATTTTTCCCAAAACTCTTTCTTTATCGATTGTCTTTACCATTTTTGGATCCTCCTTTAACAACACATCAAGAGAAACGCCAAATTGATTACTTATGTCTATCAATGTTTGTAAATCTGGATAACTTTTACCGTTTTCCCAATTTGAAACAGTCTGTCGAGTTACATAAAACAATTTACCAAATTCCTCTTGTGTTAATTGCTTTTCTTTACGAATATTTGATATTTGATTTCCTACATTCATAATAATTTCCTCCTTGCATCCAAATCATATATTGTGGATTAACATTTGGTAAAGCAATCATAACATTACATTGCATATATAGTAACGCAAAGATTCTTTGACAAGTGTTTTTTAATTGATTAATTCTGCTAACTTGAATTTGTTAAACTTCAAGCACTAAGAAGTAAGTTATCCTCTTCCATATTTATTTATCAAATCCGCTTTTATTTCCTCATGCTGTTTGCAGAACATTACTGGCAATTCATCTATATCAAAATACTTTAGCTCTAAAGTTTCCAGATTATCACATTTCAATTTGCCACCAATTTCTTTAAGTTCATATACAATACAAATGCTATGCGCTTGGTCCCCATTTGGATATCTCATATCACTATCTGTATAGATTCCAATGAGCGAGTTAACAACAACATCTAAACCCGTTTCTTCTTTTAATTCACGTATGGCAGCATTTTCTGGTGTCTCGCCCAATTCAATCGCTCCACCTGGAAATCCCCAGTTTTCGCTGTCACCACGTTTTTGTAAAAGCACTCGTCCGCGTTCATCAAGCACGCATCCACCAGCAAAAACAAGAACAACTTTTTCGTGACCCACCTTACTTCTGATCCATTTGATATAATCTTTTACCATATATCTCCAATTTATAATTTTACAAATAGTTTTTTTCTTTTTATAACACCTTAGAATAAAGAACTTCTTCGCTGTCAAAAGCAGCTTTTGTGACATCATTTAGTACAAATCCCTTTGCTTCATAGAAGGCTCTAGCACGAAGATTATCTCTAAACACCCATAGCGCTACTTCAGAATATCCAGACTTTTTGATATCTTCTAAAACCAAATCCATCATCTTACTTCCAAAGCCCTTATGCCAATTATCAGGTAAACTATGAATACAAATAAGTTCAGCCTTTTCAGCTAGTTCAAGATCTCTAGCTTTATCCCAATATGCGATACAATGAGGCTTATCATCAACAGTTAGAATATAGCCATTTCCCTTATTATCATCCAAAAGCCTTTGATACATAAGTCTTGCCTTATCGATATTAGTACATTTTTCTAACATCTCAGCATCTATGATTCCTTTAAATGCTGCCTTCCAACTTTCAGTTTGAATATATGCAAGTGTATCAGCATCACCTTGTTTAACTTTTCTAATATCTATTCCCATCAAGTCTCCTTAATATAAGCAGTAATACTATTTTGTCCTTCTAACTTAACAAAACCAGCAGTGGTATATAAATCTACTTCTTCCTTGTTATCAACATCAACAACCACCATCATTTGATTTGGCTTGTTTAATTCTATCGCCTTCGCCAATAATGATAGTTCATAGCCTTGAGATGCTACTTCAGGCTTTATATACAAGGCGTAGATTTCATTGATATCAAAACAACTTTGGACATCTAGATAGCCTAGAACTTGTCCATCTTTTACCGCAAGAAGAACTCTGAATTTATCTAAAGCAGAAACAATACGCTCACCAGTCCAATATGTATCAGTGCTATGAAGATCACAATATTGTTTCACCAACTTATCTGATAAAAGTTTAATACTATTAGTTGATACATTAGGTACAGATCCATCTTGAATCATTTTCATCTGCTCAGATTCAAATATTGCACCCTTCGACTTTAATGGTTCAAAGATTGCAGTATTAAGTGGATTAAACACAAAATCCATCTGATATCCATAATAATTATTTTCTATATACTCAAGCATTTCGGTAAATACTTCTTCAACCTTAGTAAACCCTATAAGCATCTCAACATATCTATCATCTGGAAGAATAATAAAGACAAAAAGTCCTTCAATTACTCCATCTTTTGAAACAACAAAAGCATGTTTATCTTTAGAATTTAAACAACGATATAGATTATTCTTATCATAAGTAAAATGAGGATCTGAATATTGTGGATGATTAGCCATTTCATTAATAAAATCCTCATACTCATCAAATGAATATATCTTTTGAATCATCTTTTAACCCTCCATAACTATCAATTTGTTTAATACTATAAACTGGAATTTGACAAGTACCTTATAGCTTCATATTTTCAAACCTATATATCAATTTTTTCTTGATTTAATCATAAAAAATGCTATACCAGCAACTATTATGTATCCGAACAATGAAATAACAGATGATTC
>CAKVAL010000028.1 GCA_934725085.1 uncultured Erysipelotrichaceae bacterium
CTACTATCTCACACAAATAATGGAATGCTTCCTCAAGATTAAGCATCACAATATCAAGTGAAATCTCATCAATATCAACTAACATATTATCCAAACTCATTAAAGCCTTACGCATCAAAGAAATTTGTCTTTCATTATTCAAGATATCCTCATCAACCAAAGAAATATCTTCCTTATATTCATTATTCAAATAATCAACAAGCTCTTTAATATCATTATTTAAACACGAAATATTAATACCCTCATGTTCCTTTAAGTCTTTCTTATTGTAGACAACAATACGCTTCTTATCACTTGTTAACTTCAATAACTCTTCATCTTGTTCATCGATATTATTACCATCAAGAACCATAATAACCAAGTCAGCCTCCTTTAAAGCTTCCTTAGACTTTTCAATACCAATTTGTTCGATAATATCTTCACTATCTCTAATACCAGCCGTATCAATTAAATTAAGAGTAATATTATCAAGCTTAACCACACCCTCAACCAAATCTCTTGTAGTACCTGCGATATCAGTTACGATAGCCTTCTCTTTTTCTAACAAGGTATTCAATAAAGATGACTTGCCAACATTAGGCTTACCAACAATAACTGTCTTAATACCATCTTTAACCACTCTAAAACGATCAGCCTTATTGATCATATCCTTCATCTCTTTAATCCACTTATTAATATGAGGCTTAACTAATTCATTAGTCATCTCTAAAACATCCTCATATTCAGGATAATCAATATTAACCTCAATTTGAGCTATCACCGTCTTAATCTCTTCCATCAAAGGACTAAGCAATCTTTCAATAGAACCATTAATACCCTTAATAGCACTCTTTGCCTGTAGATGATTTGTTGCGTTAATCAAATCATTTGTTGACTCAGCCTCAGATAAATCAATTCTTCCATTCAAATAAGCCCTCTTAGTAAACTCACCAGGCTCAGCAAGTCTTGCCCCATTAGCCAGTAAAAGATTAAGAATAAGACGTGTAACATATACACCACCATGACAATTAATTTCAGCCATATCTTCTCTTGTGAAAGACTTAGGTCCCACAAAGAAAGAGATTAACACTTCATCAATCATCTCACCATTATCAAAGATATGACCATACTTAATCTTATTGGCCTCAATCTTTTTAATATCACTTATCTTCTGAATGATCTCAAAAGTATCATCACCAGATAATCTTACAATAGATATAGCACCATCCTTAAGACTAGTACTAATCGCACATATAGTATCGTTTAACATGCCTATAATTATACAATTTTCACACAAAAAGAAAATGAGCTTGCCGCCCATTATCCTTTATAAGTCACTATCAAGGTAATCACAATAGCTTTATCATATACCCAATCACCATTTTTATAGTTATCATCAAATACATCTCTACCTGGTGAAGTTAACATATTACCACTTGTTCCAAACATAGCCAAAATAACCAATTCTTCACCATCTACAATTTTACGGGCTTCTGGTAGCCAAGCAGTTGAAACGCCTTTCATATCCTTAAAACTGATAGGTATCGGACTTGTAACCTTAGTCGTTACCCCTAAGTCATCATCAAACCGATAATAAATAAGGGTTGTAGGAAGATTATCAAGTTTCAACTCAGGATAAGTATTAACACCTAAGCCAAATATCAAAGAATCATCGTCTGCTGTATCCATAACCCAATCATTAGAAGTCCATTCACCATTTTCATAAGTATTAAATCTAAAAGTAATACTAGCACCTTCATCAACATTTAGTTTATAAGGAACAATATCATAGCTAGTATAGCCAGTGATCTTCTTATCTTCTAATGGCGTAATAGTATTTTTAACTTCCACAACATCATCTATATCATTATCTACAACATCATCATGATCATCATCACAGCCTACTAAACATAGGCATAACAGTAAACTTATTAATATTAATGTAACTTTCTTCATAATTAAAAATCCTTTCCTTTTAAAACTTTAATTAAAGTGCTACATCACCATTCTTATACCTGTGCAGATTATACTTGAGCATATTTTTTATCCCTTTTCTTTCTTTCATTATATGAAAAAAGTCCTTATTTGCACATGAAGGATAAAATCTTTAATTATTCACTAGTGGTATAATATCGATGCTTGTAGAAAGGCAAGCATTCAAGAAATTTCACGAGGTGAATAGTTGTTGAAAAACTTGGCGGTTTTGATTATTCATCTCTTGAAATTTCAAACCGCCAGAAATGAAAAATAAATATATAACTAAGTCGCTTAGGGCTTTTCCTTTTAGTGATGATGATCCTACACCAGAAGAGAAACTTTTTAAGTCTACTATTAATGAATGGTATAACGCTAAACATAGAACCATCAGTGATGATGAAGTAAACTTTATAAATAGTGTTACTATCAATAAATGTTCCTATTGTGGTTCATCTTCTTTTGTAAAAAATGGACATAGAAAAGATGGAATCCAAAAGTACAAATGCATTAGCTGTAATAGAAGTTTTACACCAATTACAAACACAATATTTGATAGTCACAAGATTCCTATATCAGAATGGTTTGAATACTTGTTACATCTATTTGAATTCCATTCTATTAAATCAAGTTCATATGATAATAGAAACGCTAATTCCACTGGTACTTATTGGCTTATTAAAGTGTTTGAAGTTCTTAAAGGTATTCAAGATGATGTTGTACTTGATGGAAGAATATATCTAGATGAAACATACTTCTCTAAAATCGAAAGTCACAATGTAACTATAAACGGTAAAAAACTAAGAGGTATATCTAGAAATAAACTAGGAGTTGCCGTAGCTACAGATTTAAGTAAATCTATATTTATCGTCACTGGTACTTCAAAGCCGAGCGAAAAATCAACACTTTTAGCTTATGGCAAGCATATTAAGGAAGGTTCCACTATTGTTCATGATAAAGAGAAGTCTCATAACATATTAGTTGATAAGCTTAATCTTATTAGTGAAGATTATTCAAGTGAAGAATTAAAGAACATTGAAGATAAAGACAATCCACTTGCGCCAGTTAATAGCTTACATGCATTGGCTAAAAACTTTATGAGACAACATGGATCATACAATAGAGATAACTTACAAGACTGGATGAACTTATTATGGTTTATATTAAATGAGCCATATGATAAGTATGCTAAGGTACTTAAATTTATAGAATTAGCTATAAATTCGCCAAAAAAAGTGAAATATAGAGATGCAATGAAGGTTAAAGTGCCTAAATAAGGGAAACTTTATCCTTCATGTGCAAATAAGGACTTTTATGAAAAAAAAATGCGAAGTCAAAGTGATTTATTTAACAATCTTTAGTGTAAGAATTTCAGCATTATCATACTTAAAGTTTTCTACAAAATCCTCATTAAACAAAACATTAGTATTGGGTTCGCCAACATCATCACCGCTTGAATATTCCCCATAGACAATTACTTCTTCATCAAGTTTTAAATCTCTTGTTCCTTCAAAGAAAGCTGCTGTATTAAAGCCAACACAATTAAAAGGAATATAACGATCATAATTATATTTTTCAAGAATATTTAAATCATTATCATACTCATAAATATCTATCGTAGAATACAAAATATCAGAAACTGTCTTATCTTCGTTTGTAAAACCAATACCAAACTTATAAGTATTATCCTTTAATGTAGAAGTATGTATTTCCTTTGATTCCCAAACACCATCTTCATTTAAAGTATGTAAAGTAAATACTGCCTTCTTACCTTCGCTATCATTTACATCTACCCTAAAATTCCAAACGCCTTCATCCTCAACAACCTCTAGAGAAGTGATACCAGCATTAAATTCTTTTGGCTCATCTTTTTGACAACCAAACAAACACAACAACATACTAACAATAATTAATACAGTCTTTTTCATATCAGTACCTCCCTATCTGTATTATCTGTATTAATTATACTATATATATCTCAAATAAAGCTATTTCACTAAATTTTCACTATTTTTTCACTATTTAAAAAACTAGTCATTTCTAACTAGTTCCTTAATTACTTCCATGTGATCCTTTGTGAAATCACTAAGTTCATATGATCTAATTCTTTGATTTACAATCTCAGGATTTACAAAACCATTTCTCGTTAATGTTGCTAATCTATTAATAACAGTTCTATTCGTCACATCAAGAAGACGACTAACTTCGATAGGAGTAAATTTTCCTTTATACTTTTCCATCAGCAACAATAACAATTCTTTTTCACGCGCCTTAAGATAAGAAAGACTTGACGCTACTTCATCTTGATTATTACTAGCTTGTAAGTCACACACTTTATTAGAATACAATAAAACCATCCTTAAAAAATAATTAATCCAAATCTCTGGATGAGGTGGATTTTCACGTCCCGAATAATACAACGCAGGTAAGCCCATTTGAATTGACTCATAATATTCATCTATATCATAGGCAAAATACTCTTCAAGAGAACCTATACCATTAAAACCATAGCCATTTAAATCCATGATATAGCCAGATATTAATCTAGCTGTTCTTCCATTACCATCTTCAAACGGATGAATAGTAACCATTTGATAATGCACAATCGCAGCAACAATTAACGGATGGTCATCTGTTGTATTAACATAATTAACAAGTTCTTCTAACAAACCAGGAATATCAGAATATTCAGGTGGTATGTAATCTGGATTGCCTGTTTTTGAATCATACACCGCAAACAAAACCCCAGGTGGCATTGGCCCTCTAAGGCCGATCTTTTCCTTAGAAGCACCTTTTTCTACTAACTTTTGAACATCAAGAATCATCTTCTTTGAGAAAGGTTCCTTTTTTAAAGCCATTTCCTCCAAATAATTAAGAGCTAAAAAATAATTCCTTACTTCTTGTTCAGGCTTTAAGAAATGCTTTCTTTCATCGCTTTCGATTACTTCATCAACTTGTTGTTCTGATAAAGGATTACCCTCAATCTTATTAGATGCATAAGAACTCTTCTTCTTAGAATTCTTACGAAGTTTATTAGCGACACTTTTAGACAATTTAATAGAAGACACATTATATCTATTCTTATCTATCTCAGTTATGTATTTTAATATTTGATTAGTTAATGTTACTTTTATCATTTTTACCTTTTTCTTTATACTAATTATATTAAAATTTCACTAAATTTTCACTATTTTTTCACTATTTAAAAAAGGACAGTTTTACCCATCCTTATTTATCATCCAAATTAAAATCAACAAGCTTCAATTCACTAATATCATCATCAGGATTATCCAATAAACGCTTAGATTGTTTCAAAATAGCCTCTTCAACCTTATTACGAGCCAAACGACCATTACCACTATTTGGATCATCTTTACCCTGAATAATTGTAAAGTAATCAGTTAAAGGTTTAGTCAACTCATCACTAATATAGTAACCCTTAGACTTGGCAATACTCTTGGCAATCAACATCATCTCTTCACCAGTATAATCATCAAAATGAATAATATTCGCAAATCTAGACTTCAAACCAGAATTAGCCGTCAAGAACTCTTCCATTTCCCTAGAATAACCAGCCAATATTACAATCAAATCATCACGATGATCTTCCATACCCTTAACTAAAGTATCAATAGCCTCTAGTCCAAAAGAATCATCCTTACCCCTATATAACGAATAAGCCTCATCTATAAACAAAACACCACCCAAAGCACTATTAATCACATTCATAGTAAGCGGTGCTGTATGGCCTACATACTTGCCAACCAAATCAGCCCTTGTAACCTCTACTAATTGACCTTGCTTCAAAATACCGCAAGCCTTCATCATACGAGACACAATACGGGCAATAGTAGTCTTACCAGTACCTGGATTACCAGTAAAAATCATATGCTTAGAAACTTCTGCCGTCTTAAGACCCTTTTGTTTACGAATCTGAGTAATCTTAATATGATCCTCTAAAGACAACAAATAATCCTTAACATTCTTAAGACCAACAATCTCATCCAATTCTCTTTGAATCTCTTCTCTCTCCTTAGACACATCATCCTCAATATCCAAGTCAAAAGATTCATCCTTATATAAAGCCTTAATCGAACCATCATACTTTAAAGTTAAAACGTTGATATCATTATCCTTCAAAGTAATGTTCACTAAACCCCTATAAATCTTATCGATAATTGGAGTCAAAGAATCAATACCATTATTAGGCTCATAGTTCTTCAATAGATAATCCTTGATATTATCCTCAATCACCAAATCCAACTCAAACTGAGTCTCACTCTTAGTCTCTAAGTCCTTTAATAAACCAGCAACAATTTGTTTAAGAGCTTCTTCCTCCAACAAAGAAGTTTGAACCTTATCCTCAACCTTTTCCACAAAAGACTTACCAAAGACATCCAACAACTTACTAGGCTTATCATTTGTGATAAACACCAAAGTCTTATTATTGCCATCTAAATGATCAATCACATCCTTACTCAACTTAGAAGTAGCCTCCTGTAATTGATTATTCACAAAAGTATATCTTTGATTCAAAAGTACCTTACCGCTTAGAACTAAATCACTCAACATCATATTAAAGACAGGAGAACTCTCCTTATTATTCTCAATCAAAATAATTGGATTACGACCACTTAATGCTACATAAAGGTCCTGAAGAAACAAAATCTCTTGAGAACTAGATTGATACCTTTTCATATCAAGCTTACACACTTCACTAGAAACGGTTAAACCATACTTATGAAGCAACTTAGCCATCGTCTCTACCATCAAATGACGACCAGTACCATTACTACCATAGACAATAATAGAACTTCTAATTGACCTAGGATCACTACCAACAACATAAGGTCTTCTAAACGCAATAGTCAAATCATCACAAGCTCTGTCTTGACCAATAACCTTCTGTTTAAGTTCGGCATTAATCTTATCAAAAACTTCCTTAGAAGCCTTACCAACCACCACATTCTCAGGAGCCTCAATAGCAGTGCCTAAGTCTGATTCCATCTCTTTCTTTAAAGAAGAAAGATAAACTTCACTAGAAACATCACCATTATCCTTAACCAACTCATTGATATCTTTCTTATTCGCACTCAAAAGACGATTCAACTCATTCTCCGTTGACTCAATAATCTTCATTGACTCATCAATACTGATATTTCTTCTCTTATTTAAAACTTCTTCTAAAAGCTTCTCTCTATCTTCTTTTTTCATTAACTTAACTCACTTAACAACTTTTGATAAATCTTCTTACTAACAAGGTTCTTAGAAGTAACTAAAGCCCTAGAGACATACTCAAGACCATCATAATAACCTCTTGCATACATATCGGCTGCATTAGCCCTACTTCTATTCTTCAATTCATCATTAACCTGTCCTTCCACAATAGACAAGTCCTTCACATTATTACCAGCAACCGTATAATACTTCTCTAAAGCATCACGATGCCCCTTAACATAATCAACATTATTATCGTCAGTATAAACAACCTCTTTAAGAATATTTATAAAACAATCAGAGCGGTTTTCATAAACATTAATTTCATTTGGAAAAATTGGCTTCTTAACAGGCTTAATACTATTCTTTAAATCAGACAAAGAACGTTTTGTTGCACTAGAATAATTAGAATTATATGAAACGCTTGAATTATTAGGCTCAGCCTTAATAGAATCCAACATATCAAAAATCTCATCCACCTTAGAATTAGTAGACTCCTTATTCTTATTCATCTGCTCAACAATTTTATAAATATCTTGATCAACCATTATTTATCACTCCCAAACGGATCACTTCCATAACCATCCTTCTTTAATAAAGATTGTAAAGTACTCACATCCGCATTAATATTCATATAATCATCTTCTTGCATACTTCCGATAATAGTCTTCAAAGCCTCATTAATAAGCACAATAGTCTTAATCAAACCAGCCTCAGTTTGCTTAAAATCATCATTAATCACCTTAGAATCCTGTAACTTCTTATACTTCTCTAAAGCTGAAACTAGAATAGGCAAGTAATAATCATACAGCTTAGTAACCTTAGGATTATCATCCTTATTCTCAGTCAAATAATTTAATTGTTTCAAAAGATCACAAGTTTGATACAAACCATTAGTTATTTCCTCTTGTGGAATAGAATTATTAAGCTCATTAATACGCTCAATATACTTCTCACCACTACTCAACTTATTCTTCTTCTTAGACTCATCTACCTTAACCTCAGCCTTCAAGAAATCCTCATCCTTAGTAGAAAATACCAGCAACAAGTCCATGATCTTCTTATAAACATCACCATATTGTGAATTAAATTCACCCAGTTTACAAATCTTCTCATCCTTATAAGTAAGATACAATTGATCAGCTGTTGTAAACTTACCAGATTGTGTTGTCAAAGAAATATCATCAACTACTGGCAAAGAAATATTATGCTTAAAATAATTCGCAAGTTTCTTGTCAATCTTATTCAAATCGCCATTCTTCATAGAATATGCCTTTTTCTTAGGTACAGTTCTTTTAAAATCATTCTTCTTATTAGAATCACCACCCTTAACAATCGAATAAACCAAAAGACCAATAGCACCCAAAGGAATAAGTGACATCAATGCAACCGTAATCCCACCAATAAGATCACCAAAAATCATAAAAAATAATATTAAACCAAAAAAACCAAATCCGCTTCCATTTCTTCTCATGACAACAATTATACAATATTTTTAATAGTATAATTATATGTGGAGGTGCATATAATGAGTAGATTTGATGAAACAATTAAGAATATGCAAGAAATCGCAGGCGACATTAAAGAAGCCGCAAATAGAAAACTACAAGACGCTAACGAAGATGAAGCTTTAAAAATCAAAACTGTAGCTGAAAAGACAATCGGTACTATCGATGAAGCAGGAATTAAGCTAAGAAATGTCGTTGAACAAATTAAAGACGAAGACGAACTAAACAAGTTCTTAGACCGCGTTGATGAAAAATGCAAACAAGCTGCAAACTTTGCCTTCGCTAAATTCGAAGAAATCAAACCAGGAACCGATGCTAGATATGTAAAAATCGACAATGATGATATTGGCAAATCAACAATGGAAAAGTTTGTAGAAAATGAAAACGTCCAAGGTGCCATCAAAGTAGCCACCGACATTAAAGATTCAATCGTCGACTTTATCAACAAGCCTGAAACTCAACAAACTATCAAAGACGTTAAAATGGGTGCCCTAGACATCGCTGATAAGAGCCTAGATAAGATGATTGGTTTCTTAGAAAAAGTTAAGACTAAAACCGAAAAGAAAGACTAATTAAAAAATACTTCATATGAAGTATTTTTTAATTACTTTAACAATGGTGATACACGCTTATATAAGACAAACGTTAAGACACTAATAATTAAACCCTTAACAAGATTAAATGGTGCTGTACAGAATAGAATTAGTGTCCATAAAGAATTAACATTGGCATTGATTACGCTACCCATACCAATAATAGCTTCTAATGGGAAATTCATAAACTTAACATAAGCTGGAACCATTAAATAATAATTAGCTATCATACCCATTAAAGTTAAGGCGATTACACCACATAATAATGAAATAATAGCACCCTTCTTATCATGTTTCTTTTGATAGATAAGACTTGAGACAAAGACGAATGTTCCATCCATTAAAAATGCTGCAAACTCACCCACAAAAGCTGTTTTAGTACCATCTAAGACAATAGAAATAAGTACTTTAACTAAACAAATAAGTACACCAGCCATAGGTCCTAAGCCAAAACCACCAATCAAAGCTGCCACATCAGATAAATCAACCTTATAGAAAGGTGGAGCTATTGGAAGTGGAAACTCCAACAACATTAAAACACCTGACAAAGCGCCAAGTATTGCGATACACACTATAAAATGTGTTTTAGAATTAGTCTTCAACATAAAAAAAATCTCCTTCCATCCAGACTGTACTGTCGCCACTTGAATCACACAAGTTCAGCTTACGCTCGTGGGGTATAACCACCGATCGGGAATCTAACCCTGCCCTGAAAACTAAATTTATTATAGTACAAAAAGAAGACTACGCAAGCCTTCTTTTTGTGTATATATAATTAATCAAATTGTACGCCAATATTGCCGCAATAGAACCAACAATCAAACCAGCTAAGACATCACTTGGATAATGAACACAAAGATAAACCCTTGAACATGCCATGATAATTGGATATAAAAGCACAACCCAATTTATTCTCTTACGTTTACTTATTAAAAAGAAACCAAGTGAAGCTGCGCTAGCTGCAGTTGTATGGCCACTAGGGAAAGAAGAATCAGCCTCTGTTGCACAACCTACAAACTCCCACCATTTCCTATATTCGAGGACATTACTTTGATAAGGTCTCATTCTAAAGACAACAGGTTTGACAGCCAGATTAGTTAAAATAGCCCCTATGACAATAGATGTAATCATCACTATTCCATACTTTCTATATTTAGGAATAAACAATAAGATTACTCCAATATATAAAGCTATTAGAAAAGGTACATTACCAGTAACTGCCAAAAACTTGCTAATTGGCGTTAGTACATTACCGGCTGTTAAAGCTAATTCATGGAAAAGCTTTAAAAAGAAATAATCAAATTCATAAAAAAATGTATCTAAAAATAGTGCCATACCTACATTTTATAAGAAAGGAGTGCAAAATACACTCCTAATGATTCTTAACCTTAACCCAAAGCTCTGAAATAGTAGCTAATTGCTTCTCATTATTATGGAAAACCTCATCATGACTATTCCTGTCACGAGGAATATAAGCCTCATTACCATCAAAATCACCATCCGGTAAAGTCAAATCACGTAAGACTTCCTTATTAACAGAAGCATAACCTACATACAAACTATTCTCAAAAGCTGCATCATAGTCTGTAATATAATTCATAAACTTATAAGCATTCTCAACATTCTTAGCACCCTTTTGAATAACCATCGCATCAACGAAATAGTTAGTACCCTCATCTGGTGCATAATACCTCATATTTTCATTCTCAGACAAGATATAAGCTGCATCACCTGAATACATAAAGCCCATAGCCTTCTCACCATAAGCCAAACCATCAATACACTCATCAGTCGCATAAGCAGGAGCCATAGTCTTAGCTACATCTACCAACCAGTTATAGGCATCGTTAATTTCCTTTGGATCATTAGTGCCCATTGAATAGCCCAAATCCTTAAACGCAACCATGAAAATATCTCTAATAGAATCATACATATAGATTTGACCCTTATACTTAGTATTCTTAAGTACTGCCCACCCTTGAGTTTCTACATCTTTGGAATCAACAATGGTACTATCATAGACAATACCGCCATTGCCCCAAAAATATGGAACTGAATAATCATTATCAGGATCATAATCCATATTCTTAACACCATCATACAAATATTCAAGACAAGGTAGTTGACTCTTATCTAACTTTTGTAACATATCCTCATTGATTAATCTTTCAATCATATAATCACTTGGAATAATGATGTCATAACTTGAAGTATTCGTTAAAAGCTTAGTATACATTGATTCGTTTGTATCAAACAATGTAATCTTAACCTTTACACCATATTCATATTCAAATTGTTCCACTACCTCATCGCTGATATACTCACCAGGCATGAAAATATTCAATTCACCATTGTTGTAGTTGGTTTTGACACAGCCACTTAATAATACTAAAACCAACAATAAACTACATAACTTTCTCATGTTTTAGTCTCCTTTGTCTTAACATTGGAATCACATTTACCAATATAAGTATAACGGTAATACCTAAAACAATCAAAGTACTTAAAGCATTAATACTAGGATTAATACGTTTACTAGTAGAATAAACATAAGTAGAAATATTATTAATTCCTGGGCCTGTAGTAAAGTAAGAAATTACGAAATCATCAAAAGACATCATAAACGCTACCAAAGCACCTGAGAACACGCCCTCTTTAATTTGAGGAAGAATAACCTTAGTCAAAGCCTGCAAAGGAGTACAGCCCAAGTCTAACGCTGCCTCAGCCAAATTATCATCAAGCTGTCTTAATTTTGGTGTAACTGACAACATTACATAAGGAATACAGAAGGCAATATGTGCAAGCAACAAAGTCCCAAATCCAGTTGGAATTTGTAAAGTTGAGAAAAACAACATAAAACCAATTGCAGTAACAATATCAGGATTAAGCATAGGAAGATTATTAACCTGAGTAACCACTTCCCTAACTAATTTTCTAGACTTACTTAAACCAATTGAAGCCAAAGTACCCGCAATAGTAGACACAACAGTCGCAATAACCGCAATAATCACTGAATAGTAGACAGACTCCATCATGCTACGAGATCTAAACATCTTCTCATACCATTTTAAAGAGAAGCCTGTAAAAGTAGTCAAAGATCTAGATGAATTAAAAGAAAAGAAAATCACATATACGATAGGCGCATAAAAGAAAATAATAATTAAAGCTAAATAAAGCTTCTTAAAATCAAACTTCTTCTTCATTAGCGATTCTCCTTATCATAATCTAGTTTTCTAGTAAAATACATACTAATCAAAATAACCACAGTCATAATCAAACTTACTGCCGCACCAAAATTCCAGTCACCAGTAGTAATGAAATAGTTTTCAATCAAATTACCAACAAGAACATAAGAACCACCGCCCAACAACTTAGGAATAAAGAAACTACTTACAGCTGGTAGGAATACAAGGGTAATACCTGAAATAATGCCAGGAACACTTAACGGTAAAGTGACCTTTAAGAAAGCCTTAACACTATCACAACCCAAGTCCATAGCTGCTACCAACAATGACTTATCCATCTTAGCCAAAGAAGTATAGATTTGAAGAATCATGAAAGGTAAGAAGTTATAAACCATACCAATATAAATCTTTAACTCAGGGCCAAAGTCAGTATTCAACAAAATACCACGCCAAGCATAAGTTCTAACCAGCATATTGATAAGTTGAGGTAAAGTAACCATCAAAACCATTAGAGCCTGTGAATTAGGCTTTAAACTCGAAATAAAATACGCAGCAGGATAACCAACCACAATACAAATAACTGTTGTAACTAGGGCGATCTTTATACTTCTTAATAAAACATTAAAGAAGATAGGATCACTAAAGAATCTTACAAAGTTATCAAAAGAAAATTTAACATTCAAAACACTATTGCCATCAATGGTGAACGCATAAAATAGCATAATCAACATTGGCAAAACAATAATGATGAACGCCCACACCATATATGGGTAAACAAGTCTTCTAAAACTCTTCATTACCCGATACTCTTTTCCATTACATGAATTGCATCTGGTTCAAAATCAATAGATACAACACTGCCCTCTTTTTGAACACTAGTAGTATGAATCTTATAAGTTCTACCTTCAGTAACGAAAGTAACATCATAATCACCAGCCGTAATCTCGTTTGGATCAAAATTGAAACGAACATCATCAATCTCAACCTTCTCATCTGTATCCAAATACCATGCATAAGCATCAGCCCAAGTTTGTAAGTCATAAGAAATAGCCATAGACTCCTTAATTTCATCAACTGACTTATAAACATCAAAAGCCTGAATACCGATATTATCTTCCTTATCCTTATTTACACGAGGAACAACAACAGAAACATTAATAGTAATGCTTGTACCTGCATCAGTTTTGAATGTTACAGGATAACTACCAGCCTCTTCCTTGATCTCGCTTTCAACAGTGCTAATCAAGATATCCTCATTAGTATCTGGATTCCATGCTTGGGCATTCGCTCTTTGAATTAATTCTGAATCATTCAAAGCCTCAACGTCCTCAATATCCATGATGAAATCAGTAGCATGCATATTCTCATTTGCCTCGCTATTAACAACATCCTTATCATCAAAAACATGTAACTTAATAGTCTTAGCAGCACCACGCTTAGTTTCTACAATTACTTCGTAATGAACACCCTTGAATAATACTGAAATTACTTGGCCATTCATCTTGCCCATATTCTTCTTCTTAATCTCGATATCCTCAGGTCTAATAATGACATCAACTGGCTCATTTGGCTTAAAGTCATAGTCAACACACTTGAAATCTTCATTATCAAAATTAACAAGATAATCCTTCTTCATAATGCCATCAACTATATTTGACTCACCAATAAACTTCGCAACATACTTATTCTTTGGCTCATTATAAATCTCAGTAGGAGTACCGATTTGTTCAATAACGCCATCCTTTAAAACCACAATCTTATCAGACATAGTTAAAGCTTCTTCTTGATCATGTGTAACAAAGATGAAAGTGATACCTACTTCTTGTTGAATACGCTTTAATTCTTGTTGCATCTCTTTTCTAAGCTTTGCATCCAAAGCACTTAAAGGTTCATCTAGCAACAATACATCTGGTTCATTAACCAAAGCTCTAGCAATCGCAACTCTTTGTTGTTGACCACCAGACAATAAAGTAACATCCTTGTTTTGGAAACCATCAAGACCTACAAGACCAATCATTCTATTAACCTTAGGTTCGATTAGGTCATTAGGAACTTTCTTAATCTTTAAACCAAACGCAACATTTTCATAAACATTTAAATGTGGAAACAACGCATACTTTTGGAAAACTGTATTGATAGGACGGTGATATGCTGGTGTCTTAGAAATTTCTTCACCATTGAAAATAACACTACCCTCATCACAATCCAAGAAACCACCTAGGATTCTTAATAATGTTGTCTTACCACAGCCTGAAGGACCAAGCAAAGTAACAAACTCGTTCTTATAAATATCAAGGTTAATACCCTTTAAAACAATTTGACCATCAAACTCTTTGACGATATTTCTAAACTCAATTAATTTTTCCATTTTCTCCCCTTAAAATAACGGTGGTGTTGTGATCCATATAATCTCTGCCACCTGCTTTGAATTATTAACAATCTTATGACTAAAATTGCCCTTTAAATAAAATGTTTCACCTTTTTTTAAAGTAATCTTCTTCTTACTATTAAGATCAATCAAATCCACCTTGCCTTCCAAAACATAAGCGAACTCTTCTCCCTCATGAGGTTCTATCTCGCCTGACTCTCCCTTATACTGTAAAGTCAAATGAATAGGCTCCATCTCATTCTTTTGTGCATTAGGAACTAACCAAGTAATTGTCGACTTATCCTTTTCATCCACAAAATAATCATCTGAATTGAAACGTATCTGTTCCTCTTTCTCCTCTTTAAAAAAAGTTTCTAAGCTAACACCCAACACCTCGGTAATATCTTCCAAAGTGGAGATACTCGGGGACGTTAGATTATTTTCCAGTTGCGACAAAAAGCCCTTGGTAAGCTCGCATCTGGAGGCCAACTCTTCTAAAGTCAAGCCACTTTTAGTTCTCAACGCTTTTATTCTTTTACCTATATCCAAGCAATCCCCCTTCCCTAAGTTTAGTGTTACTAAACTAATTGTTTTATAGACAATAACCTTATTATAATAAAAAAATGCTAGCAATCAAGTAGCATTTTCATATTTTTATATTTGTGACTTTAAATAAGCGAACAAGAACTTCGAAATATCTCCATCCATGACCTTATTTATATTACCCTCTTCCTCATTAGTACGATGATCCTTCACCAATGTATAAGGACAGAAGACATAAGATCTAATCTGAGAACCCCACTCAATCTTCTTTTGATCACCCTTTAAAGCACGCTTCTCAGCTTCTCTTTCCTCAATCGCTTTTTGATATAACTTCGACTTCAAAACTGTCATACATCTTTCGCGATTAAGAATCTGACTTCTCTCAGTTTGTGAGAAAACCACAATACCAGTTGGAATATGCTTAATTCTAACAGCACTATCGGTCTTATTAATATGTTGCCCACCAGCACCACTAGAACGCATAGTGTCAACCTCTAAATCCTTATCATCAATAGTAATATCAATCTCATCATTAAATTCAGGAGTTACCTCAACAGAGGCAAACGATGTATGCCTTCTACTATTGGCATCAAATGGTGAAATACGAACAAGACGATGTACTCCACTTTCACCCTTTAAATAGCCATAGGCTAAATCACCTTTAATAAGAACACTACAAGACTTTAGACCTGCCTCATCACCATCTTCATAGTCGATAACCTCAAAGCCATAGCCATTTTTTTGAGCATATCTTTGATACATTCTAAATAACATTAAAGCCCAGTCTTGAGACTCAGTGCCACCAGCACCTGGATGAATCTCTAATATCGCATTAGCATGATCATAGTCATTAGACAACAGAACTTGCATCTCAAAATCTGTAAACTGCTTCATTGCACCATCATAGTCATCTTCCACTAGAGCCATCAAATCTTCATCATAGTCCTTCGATAGTTCATCAATAGAAGCACTCAAATCATCTAAAGTCTTCTTATTCTTATCATAAGTACTCAATAGATTCCTATCGATATTGGCTTCTTTAATGATTGTCTGAGCCTTCTTAGTATCATTCCAGAAATCCTCAGCCTCTTGTAACTTATCTAATTCATTCACTCTTTGACTTAATTTAGCTAAGTCAAAGTGAACTCCCAAGCTCTAAAAGCTTTTTAGAAGCGGCATTTAAGCCTTGCTTCATCTCATATAATTCCATTATGCATCCTTCCTTTCAATCTTGACATTGTTGCAGAAAACAACAACTTGATCAGAAATTGAATTCATCATTGTCTCAAACAACTCATAACCCTCTTCAACATAAGCTTGTAAAGGATTATTTTGAGCATAACTTCTAAGACCGATACCATCTCTTAATTTAGACATAACATCGATATGATTTACCCAAGCTCTATCTAAAGTTCTTAAAACCATAGTCTTCTCAAGTGGCTTAATTTGATCCTTAAACTCTTCAATTTTCTTATTATAAGCACCAAAAGTAATCTCAACTAAACGATCAATACATTCATTTGGATCCAGATTATTAATATCATCTTCCTTAACCTCTGAACCAATTACCTTAAGTGAATCCACGATACCCGCATAATCAACTACATCCTTCTTGCCATCATGACTTGTATGTTCACTCACAATACGAGACATAACTCTCTTATACATATCTTCGATTACTGAATGGATATCATCATGTTCAAGAATATAATTTCTTTGTTCATACATTGTCTCTCTTTGAAGACGCATTACATCATCATAATCAAGTAGAGCCTTACGAGCATCAAAGTTAATACCCTCAACACGCTTTTGAGCACTAGAAATAGCCTTAGAAACAGTCTTATTCTCGATTGGCATATCACCCATTTGATTAAATAATCCCTGCATTCTATCACTACCGAAACGAACCATCAATTCATCTTCTAAAGATACATAGAAACGTGAATAACCAGGGTCACCCTGTCTGCCACTTCTACCTCTTAACTGATTATCTATACGTCTAGATTCATGTCTTTCACTGCCTAGAACCGCTAAACCACCAAGTTCCTTAACGCCTTCGCCTAACTTAATATCAGTACCACGACCAGCCATATTTGTTGCGATAGTAACAGCACCCTTTTGGCCAGCATTCTTAATGATCTCAGCTTCACGAGCATGATTCTTGGCATTTAATACTTCATGTCTAATTCTTCTTTCCTTTAACATCTTAGAAAGAAGTTCACTGGTTTCAACTGAAATAGTACCAACAAGTACTGGCTGACCCTTTTGATGAAGCTCGATGATTTCATTAATCAAGGCATTATATTTAGCCTTCTTAGTACCAAAGATTAAATCAGGTTCATCTTTTCTTGCCACTGGTCTATTTGTAGGAATCTCTACAACACGCATGTTATAGATTGATAAGAATTCTTCTTCCTCAGTCTTTGCAGTACCAGTCATACCAGCAAGCTTGTTATAAAGTCTAAAGAAATTTTGATAAGTGATAGTTGCCATAGTAACTGTTTCACTCTTAATCGGAACATTTTCCTTAGCTTGAATAGCTTGATGTAAACCATCAGACCATTCTCTACCTGGCATCTTACGACCAGTATTTTGGTCAACGATAACTACTTGATTTTCTTCAACTACATAGTCAACATCATTATGCATGATATAGTTGGCCTTTAAAGCTTGAGCAATATAGTGTACTAATGCTGTATTTTCAGGGTCATAGATATTATTTACCTTGAATGCCTTTTCAGCCTTAGCGATACCTTCCTCAGTTAACTGGATATTCTTTCCCTTGATATCAATTTCATAATCTTCATCTTCATGAAGCCTCTTTACAAATCTATCAGCATTCACATATAAATTAGCAGTTTGTCTTTGGCTACCTGAAATGATTAATGGAGTTCTAGATTCATCAATCAAAATAGAGTCAACTTCATCGACTAACGCAAAGTTTAATTCTCTTAATACTCTATCTTCAACACGAGTAACCATGTTGTCTCTTAGATAATCAAAACCAACTTCGGAACATGTTGAATAGGTAATATCACATAAGTAAGCTTTTCTTTTTTCAGCTGGGGTCATAGATCTTAAGTTAACCGCAACAGTTAAGCCTAAGAACTTATGGATTTGGCCCATCCACTCAGCATCACGTTGTGCCAAGTATTCATTAACAGTAATAACATGCACGCCCTTGCCACTTAGTGCATTTAGATATACGGCCATAACAGATGTTAAAGTTTTGCCTTCACCTGTTTTCATTTCAGCGATATCGCCACGATGTAAAACACAAGCACCTTCTAACTGGCAAAAATAAGGGAATTCGCCGATTACTCTTTTGGCTGCTTCTCTTACTACCGCAAAAGCCTCACACATAATGTCATCAAGTGTTTCACCCTTAGCTAGTCTATCTTTAAATTCTTGAGTCTTAGCCTTTAATTGTTCATCACTTAAAGCTGCCATTTCATTTTCATAATTTAATGTTGGCTTTACTTGAGCTTCAACTTCAGCTAAGATTTTTTTATCTGTATTAAATAATTTATCAAATATTCCCATACGAAAACCTCTTCTATCCGTATTATTGTATCATACTAGCCTAATTTCCTTATTTATACGAGTGCTAATAAGAAAAAAAGATAAACCTAAGTCTATCTTTTAACCATGATATAAAACCTAATCTACTTTCTTTATATTATGGGCTTGAAGGCCTCTTTCGCCTTCTACCAAGTCAAATTCTACCTTTGAACTCTCTTCTATAGTCTTAAACCCGTCCATGACTAATTCAGAATAATGGAAGAAAGCATCTTGACCATCATCACATGTGATAAAGCCAAAACCCTTAGTCTTGTTAAAACGTTTAACTACTCCTTGCATGAGAATATCCCGCTCTCCTTTACTTAATTATACAATAATTTTCAAAACTGAAAGCGTTTTCTTAAACCTTTGCTAAAACTAAAGCATTTATTACATTCGTTTTGCATTTGAATGCATTATAAATTCCTAGTAGAGTGGAACCGGTTGTACATACATCATCAACAATCAATAATTTATCTATTTGACCTCCATCATAGTAATAGTTATCTATCATTTGTTTTCTCTCACTTAAACATTTGCCTTCTTGGATATACTCATGCTTTTTTTCAACCTTCACGACTTCAAAGCCTAATCTATCAAATATCAACTTCAAATGATCAAAACCTCGTTTGTTTCTTTTTTCCTCGCTGCTTGGCGCATATACCACCTTATATCCTAGATATTTTAGTTTTATTAATAATTCTACTTTGTATAAAAATACATCACGCAAGGCCTCATCGTAACATTCTTTATATTGAAGTAATAACGTTTTAAACAAAGAATCATATTTATATAAACAAATACATTCCAAGTCCTCAACCTTAAACTTTTCTATCTTTAAATTAAGTTCCTTGCGACATGTATCACACAATAGATCCTTCTCTATAAACAAATCATATAAAGAGTAATGATTAATCACCTTATCACAATACAGACAATTCATATTTTCTATTAGCCTCCTTTATATCATCTATTGCCAAGGTAATTTCTTTATCAAAGACACTACTAAAAATATAAGCTTCCCCATATGGATTATTGAAGTTTCTGCCTACTCTTCCAAGCATTTGAACCAAGCTACTCTTATCAAATACCTGTTTATTAAATATAAGGACCACCACATTTACATCTTTTATGGTGATTCCTCTTTCTAAAACCGTTGTTGCAAAGATGAATTGATACTTCTTGTCCTTAAAGCCCATAATGTTCTTATCCCTATCTTCCAAATCAGAATAGACATAAGTACAATTTAATAAATTATTAAATATTTTATATATCGTTAGACACAACTGTTTACTAGAGACAAAGATTATACATTGATTCTTCATTTTCTTTAGATAGATATACAATTCAAAAACTAGTATAAATCTAAAATTATACTTAACATTAGGCACTATCAAAGGTTTAAGACTAGGTCTTACAAATAAATTAAGTTCAACATAATCTCTTTCTTTAAGTATGTTATTCAAAAAATCATTAGTAGTGGCCGTTGAAAAGATAATATGCCCCCTACAGCTATTTAAAGCTATATGCATTAGTTCTTTATTACCAGATAAGGGAAAGGCATCAACTTCATCTAAAATCAACAAATCAAAGTTTTGATAGTATCTAAATAATTGATGTGTTGTGCATATAATCAAATCGCCATAAATCTTCTCATGATGGCCACCATATAAGGCAACCACATCAGCATTATTAAAGATTGTCTTAAACCTTTGATACAAATCAATAACAACTTCTCTTCTAGCTATGGCATAACAAACCTTTAAACCTCTTTTTAAGTAATTTGAGATACTTTCTACAACGATTTCTGTTTTACCAGCTCCACAAACCGCTTTCAACAAAACATCTTTAAATTGAACATTAAACGCGCATTTATCGCTGATTTCTTGTTGATAAACAGTCAAAGGATAATCAAAGTTATATTCATAACTATCTTGAGAAACATTATAGTCAAAAGTATTTAAATCATCCTCAAGCAGCATTCTCTTAAAAGAAACGCATTTACGGCAATAATAGCCTTTTGAACCATAATAAAAATATCTTGGATCTTTATTTCCACATCTTTTACATATCATCACTATATAATTGACGATAAACTTTAAAATTCCTACCTTTTTCTTCTAAATAATGGATTACTTCTAAAACGTTCTCCATGATAAGGGGATCTTTCGTTGTTTTGGTTCTTAACAGACATACCTGCCACAACTAAGAATATAAATATTAATACAATTGCGATTATCATACAACTATTATAAGCATGAAAAAAAGCCTTTCACAAGGCTTTAATTGATTTACATGGTGGAGCATAGCGGGATCGAACCGCTGACCTCCTGCGTGCAAAGCAGGCGCTCTCCCAGCTGAGCTAATGCCCCAAGTAAATATTCAAGTTTTTTGGTGGGCCTGAATGGACTTGAACCAACGACCTCACCCTTATCAGGGGTGCGCTCTAACCACCTGAGCTACAGGCCCATCGCACTTCTCTTATCAGTGCCTATTAATAATACCATACCCACAAAATAATACAAGTACTTTTTTAAACTTTTTTAAAAAATTTTTCTAAAAAACCACAAAAAGTCCAATATTAGAGTGCTTTACCACATTTAAAAATTTTAAATAATTTATCAAATTCTTGTAAAGTCTAATTAATGATATAAAAAATATTAATATTTTTTATAATTCTATAAATTTTTAAAAACTGAGTTAGTAATAAACTAACTCAGTTTCATAAAAACATTTATATTTCGTTAGCAGCCTTATAGCCAGTACGTATAGCACTAGCAATATCGGCAGTTCTTTCACCTGAACAGTCACCAACGTAAGTGAATGGAACAGTTAACTTAGAATCATCAAATAAATTCTTTTTAGAACCTAACGCATTAACAATTACTTCAGCATTTAATTCAACACTTGTATTATCAGTTGTATTAGTTGCATAAATAACATTATTTTTAATTTCACTAACTCTTGTGTTAACTAATTGTTTAACATCATGCTTAGCGAAATCTTCTTGCATTAAAGGCAATACTGTTTCAGATTCTTGAGTGGCAATCTTGTCCATCATTTCAACGATAGTTACATCAAGACCCTTATTAGCTAAGTATTCAGCAGTTTCAGCACCTACTAAACCGCCACCTAAGACAACAACCTTACCAGTTACATCTAAGCCGTTTAATACATCCCAGCTAGATACAACATTAGAATTTACTACTGGCATAGGAAGATCCATGTTGTGAGCACCAATCGCAAGGATCACATGATCAAATGCATTTAATTCATCAAAGCTTGGTTCATGATTCATCTTAATATCAGCCATTGTTGGAAGTACATTCTCATAGTACTTAACAGATCTTAAGATTTCATCTTTTCTTGGAGGTACACATGCAATATTGATTTGACCACCTAAACGATCAGTCTTTTCAAATAATGTAACTGTATGTCCACGCTTAGCAGCAACTCTTGCAGCTTCAAGACCCGCTAAACCACCACCAACAACAGCTACTTTCTTAGCTTCAACAGTAGGTTTTAAGAAAATTGTCTCTTCATCACCGTTTTCAGCATTTAATACACAGCTTAAGTAACGACGACCTTGGATTGCATCTACACAACCCTTGTTACAGTTTAGACATTCACGGATGCATTCACCCTTTTCAACTTTATTTGCGATATCTGGATCAGTTAATAAACTTCTACCATAACCGATAATATCAGCACTACCATCTTCAAGAATCTTTAAACCAGCTTCTACACTTACAACTCTACCAACAGTAGCTACAGGGCAAGATACAACAGCCTTAACCTTTTCACAAGCATCTAGAGTCCAGTTATAAGGTACAGCGCCCATAGGAGGGATTGTATCACCCATGTTACCAGTGTGGTTAGCTTGAGCAACTTGAATCATATCGATACCAGCTGCATCTAACATCTTAGCGAATTCAACGGCTTCATCAACTAGTAAACCACCCTTACCACGAAGGCTACCATCTGGGTTAACTGTGATGATTGGTAACTTATATTCAACCATCATGCCAGGAGCAGCTTCCTTGATAGCTTGTAAAACTTCAAGAGCGTAACGAGTACGGTTTTCTAGACTACCACCATATTGGTCTTCACGATGGTTTAATATAGTTGAGCATAAAGAACCAACAAGTCTATCACCATGAATTTCAATTGCATCAATGCCAGCCTTTTGAGCCTTTTTAGCACATTCTGCAATACTGTTTTTGATTTCAGTTAATTGTTCTACAGTGGCTTCTGTAACGAAGTGTTGCATATCGTGGTGTAACTTAGCATAAGCACCCTTAGTTAGTTCATCACAAATAGCCATTTGTTTAGCAGCTTCTTCTTCATCACCTGATTCTTTAGCCTTGGCAGCAGCACCTCTAGCCATACCAGCTTGCATAATCATCTTGCCAACACCTGGTACATCATATTCTGGGTGGAATAATTGCAAAGCTACCTTACAATCATATTCATGTAAAGTATCAGCTAGCTTTTTATACATTTCAATTTGGCTATCATCATATAGCTTTGGAGTAGGGCTAGCAGTACGAACTGGAGCCACGTCACCAATAACGATATAAGATACACCACCCATTGCTAGTCTTTTATAGAAAGCTAATGAACGAGGCCCAATTGAACCATCTCTTTCCTCATAACCTGTTGTTAGAGGTGGGAACATGATTCTGTTTTTGAAAGTCAAATTGCCAACTTTAATTGGTTCTAATAATTTGCTTGTCATATTTTCGTATCATAAATTTAGGTCAGGAATTTATGTTTTTTCCTTTCTTGGCCTATATGTTTGTTAAGCATTCAGTCGGCCAAACTGATATGCTTATTTAGTACTGTGGATTTGTGTTTCATATTTACAGCTGTTT
>CAKVAL010000029.1 GCA_934725085.1 uncultured Erysipelotrichaceae bacterium
TTTCTATAAGTATACAAAAACCCAAGGATGGGTTACACCTTTTTATTTGAGTGTCCACTCCTTGGGTTTCAGTTTATAAAAAGGCTTTTTTTAATGTAGGAATTTTAAGTTTTGGCGGCAATTATATAGTGATGATTAAAAAATATTTATTACTATGTATCTTTATTTTGATACTTATTTATTCCATCTTTAGTAATTTCTTTGTTTCTAAAAGTATTGATGATAAGAAAATTAAGGTTAAAGTAAATGATCAAGAGTACTCTGTTGATGTTGGTACTACTTATAAGGAATTAAAAGAAGAATATGATTTAGATGCTTCTAGTAATGTGGCTGATGAGGCTATCTTATATGAAAATCAAGAAGTAGATAATAATGATAATACTGGAAAGATTTCTATTAATAAGGCTACTTATGAGGAATTAATTACTTTACCAGGCATTGGGCCTAAGACTGCTGAAAAAATTATTGAATATCGTAATACCTATGGGTCTTTTTGGAGTTTAGAAGATATTAAGAAGGTAAAGGGAATAGGGGATAAGAAGTATGCAAAGCTTAAAGAATATATTACTATTTAGGCTTACAGTCTTATTTTTCTTGAATGTTTATTTTAAGAATATCTTTATTCTTATTTTTAGTCTTTTTATATTGTTTTTAATTGATAAGAAAGAAAGTGTAATCCTTATTATTATATTGTTGATTTCACTTGTTCATTTTGATATACCCACTATTGGTTATGTAAGTAGAGTTAAGGATGGAATTGCGATTATCAATAATTGTGAAGTAGATGATTTAGGGTATGAAGTTGGTGATTTTATTTTAAATGAACATGTATATAAAAATACACCATATAAAGTATCGTTGAATCATTTAAATAGTTTTGATAAGGATGTAAGCAATTTGTTTAAGAAGATCTTATTTAATGATTATGTAAGTGATATTGATTTATTGTTTAATATCGGTTATGGTTTTGGCTTGTATTTTTTATTAAGAAAAATCTTTGATAAGAATAAATATTTATCATTATTTTTATTGTTTATCTATTCGATATTCTTTGACTTTGAACTTAAATTATTATTCTTGATTATTGACTTTATACTATCTTTCTTTGAAGTAGACAATATAAATAATCTATCGATTAAGATAATTGTAATAACGTTAATAGATATAAATTTATTTCTTAATTATTCAATATTGTTGACGCTTATATTTTCTTTTATTTATAAGACCAATTATTATAAGAGTAAGTTTTTAATAGGCTTAGTTCAATCTTTTTTCTTTGGGCAAGTAAACATCTTGAGCTGTCTTGTTTATAATTGGTACTTAAATATTAGAATATTTATATTTATTATTTCTTTATTCAGCTTTGTGTGTCCTTTATTATTACCGATTTATTTATTAGTAATGAAAGTGTTATCTTGTATCATATATATCTTTTTAATCAGTATAAGAGGCAAAATATCGATTATTACCTTAATGATTCTTTTAATAAGTTATCTATTTGGTATAAAGAAAGATTATCAATTATATCTATTATTACTAATGTGTTTGTTGACATTAAATAATCCCATTAAACATGTAACTTTTATCGATGTAGAGCAAGGTGATGCAACTTTAATATCAAATTTAAATTATAAGATTTTGATTGATACGGGTTCTGCATACAATTATCACAAATTAAAGAAAACTTTATATGAGGAAGGAGTGTATACCTTAGATTACTTATTAATATCACATAATGATGAAGATCACTGTGGTAATGTAGATAATTTGATGAGAGATTTTAAAATTAAGAAGATTGTCTATGATAAATATGATATTGCGTATAAAGATTTATATTTTAACTGTTTAGATGTAGGTATTTTTGACAATGATAATGATAATTCTGTTGTTTATTATTTAGATCTTAATGACTATTCTTTTCTTTTTACAGGTGATATTTCTAAGAATGTTGAAAGCTTGATTGTGAATAGGTATGCATTAGATAAGGTAAATTGTCTTAAGGTGTCTCATCACGGTAGTGCAACTGGAACTTCAAGTTATTTTGTGGGTAAGATACTACCTGATTATGCGATTATTTCAACCAATGGGAAATATAATCATCCTCACAAGGAAACGCTTGATACTTTAAATTCTTATCTAGTTGATATCTTAATTACTAAGGAACTTGGTAATATTAAGTTTATTTTTATAGGAAATTTGAAGTATTTAAGTTATAAAAATCAAATAATCGTTCTCAAATAATTGTTTTATATATATAATCTAGGTATGAAAGAGTTATATTTTAAGTTTTTAGGCCCTATTAGTTTGAAAAATTCTAATGGGGAGTATGAAGAAATCATAATGGAGAAACAGCCATTATTGTTGTTGGCGTATTTATTATTTAACCACAAAAATAAAGTTGCTAAAGAGACTTTATTTGAGGCTTTTTGGTCAAAGAGTACCAATCCTGAGAATGCGATTAAGTTTGGCATATTTAGATTAAGAAAGGCATTAGAGAAAATTCCTGAGTTGTCAGATAAAAACTTCATTATCAGTTCCAATGGTTATTATTACATCAACAAGGACTACAAAATATATCTAGATGTCGAAGATTTTAATAGTATTCTAACTAATGCAAAAGTGAATAATGATTTCAACTTATATAAAGAAGTAATCGAAACATATAACGGTGATTTTTTATATGGACTAGAGTTTGATTATATAAAGCCATATCGTACATATTATCTAGATCAATTCTGTGATGTAGCTGAGTTTTTATCTGAACGTTATTTACATTATATGAAATATCAAGAATGCATCGAAGTATGCAATAAGGCTCTTAAGTTTAGACCCTTTAGCGAAAAGATAATTCTTACTTATTTTGAAGCTTTAATTAAATTGGGTAAGGCTGATGAAATAGATGATATCTACGAAGATATTTTGCGTCAAGCAAGAAAAAGAAAATATAACTCATTACTTATTAATAAAGATACGATTGCAGATTTAATTAATAATTGCAGTACTAATATTGTGATTGATATAAAAGATAATGACACTGCTTATGGTCCATATCTTGTAGATAAGCATAATTTTTTATCAATCATGGAGTCTGATAGAAGACTAATGAATCGTTATGGTTTATCTTTCTATTTGTTTGATTTTGAACTTGTTAGCGATGAAGTTAGTATTTCTGACTTTTTAAACGTTGTTTCTTTAACTTTAAGAAGCACGGATACTATTTATACTGATAAGAATCATATTTATTCTATTTCGGCTCTTAAAAAGAGTGGTGATCATGAATTCTTATATAGTCGTATAATCGTTGGCATGTCTTTAAAATATAATAAAGATTCTTTTAAAATCAAATATACTTATAGACCACTTTAATATTGGTTATAAAATACGCTATAATTGTATGATGAGGGGTTAAATATATATGAAGAATAAAAGATTAGGAGAAATGTTAGTTGATGCTCATATACTTAGTCAGGATAAAGTAGAGGAAGCTGTTAAGTTACAGGCAAATAGTGGTAAAAGACTAGGCGCTGTTTTACTTGAAAATGGTTATATCACTGAGACACAATTAATTGATGTTTTAAAGATACAATTAGGTATCGATTTTATAGATGTAAATAAGGAGACAATTGATCCTTCAATGGCTTCAATTGTACCTAAGTCAATAGCGGAACAGTATCATGTTGTTCCTATTAAGCTTGAAAAGGACAAGCTAATTTTAGCGATGGAAGACCCTCTTAATTTCCGTGCTCTAGAGGCTGTTAAACAAATAACTAAATATAAAGTAACCCCATATATCGCTTATGCTAGTGCTGTTGAAAGAGCTATTTTAGTCTTGTATGAAAATGAAGGTGCAAGTATTGCGATAGAACAGATGAAACAGGAAAGGGGCATCGATGCAACGTTTGAGGAAGTTGCTAAACAAAGTGATGTCGCTTCTAAAAGTAGTGCTGCTCCAACTGTTAAGCTAGTTAATTCAATTTTGGAAAGATCTTTAGCCGAAGGTGCTAGTGATATTCATATTGAACCTAGAGAAAATGATATGGTTGTTCGTATCAGAGTTGATGGTAGACTAAATCAAATGCTTACTATTCCAAAAGGTTTACAAGATGCGGTTATTTCTCGTTTTAAGATTATGTCTGAGATGAATATTACTGAGCATCGTATTCCACAGGATGGTAGAGCTCAAATGACATCTAGTGATGGCAATGTAGTAGACTTGCGTCTTTCTTCTTTACCTACTATTTATGGTGAAAAGATTGTTATTCGTATTTTAACAAGAGATAAGAATTCTTTAACACGTACTGGTATTGGTATTACTGAAAAGGATAATGAAAGATTCTCTCGTATTTTAAAGAATTCATCTGGCTTAATTATGATTGTTGGTCCAACAGGTTCTGGTAAGACTAGTACTTTATATACCATGATTGAAGAATTAAAGTCTGAGACTGTTAATATGATTTCTTTGGAAGATCCAGTAGAATTTCAAATTGAAGGAGTTACTCAGGTGGCGATTAATGAGAAGATTGGACTAACTTTTGCGAGTGCTTTGCGTTCTTGTTTAAGACAAGACCCAGATATTATTTCAATTGGTGAAATTAGAGATGGTGAAACTGCTTCTATTGCCTTACGTGCAGCTATGACTGGTCACTTGGTTTTAACTACTGTACATACAGAGGATGCGGTTAGCGCTATTGATAGATTAAGAGATTTAGGAGTAGAGCCATATTTAATCGGTGGTTCTTTGCGTGGTGTTGTTTCACAACGTCTAGTTCGTAAGATTTGTCCAAATTGTAAAGAAGAATATGTTCCAGATTCTGAAATTATAGATTTAGCTGGTATCAATCCTTTAAATAAACATTTTTATAAGGGAAAGGGTTGTTATATGTGTTTTGATAGTGGTTATAAGGGTAGAACTGGTGTTTTTGAAATATTAACTATCGATTCTTTCTTGCGTGATCAAATTTCTAAGGGTATTAATGGTAATGAACTTAGAAAATTAGTAAGTGAAAGAGGTAGTTTTACTCCAATGATTGTCAATGGTAGAGATTTAGTAGAAAAGGGCGTTACAACAGTCGATGAGATTGTTGATAATGTAGTTACGGTAGAATAATTATGATTAGTTATAAGTATTCTGCTCTTTCAAAAGATGGTGTCAAGGTTAAGGGTGTTATTGATGCTGTTGATGAATATGATGCGATAGAAAAGATTAAGTCAAACAATTCAATTGTCTTGGATATTGAAGCTATTAAAAATAGTAGTCTTAATAGTATTTTAAATGCGGAGATTAATCCTAAGGTTAAGATAAAGCCTTTAGCTGTTATGTGTTCACAGTTTGCGATTATATTAAACGCAGGCACACCAATTGATGTGACTATTAAGATGATTGCTGGTCAAACACAGGATAAGAAATTGAAGAAGATTCTAGATAATGTCTATTTAGATGTTACTCATGGTAGTAGTGTTGAGGCTGCTTTTAGAAAGAATGCTAAAGCATTGCCGCCGGTCTTTTTAGAGACTTTAAAGGCTGGTGAAAAATCAGGTAAATTAGCTACAAGTTTTGAGAATATGCAAATTTATTTTGAGAATTCATTTAAGAATAAACAAAAATTAAAATCAGCTACTACCTATCCTATCTTTGTCTTATGTGTTGCGGTAGTTGTTGTAATAGTAGTAATGGTTAAGGTTATTCCTACTTTAACAAGTGTCTTTGCAGAACTAGGTGGTGAACTTCCTATGATTACCCAAGTTTTAATTAATGTCTCTGATTGGTTTGGCAAGTACTGGATGTTACTACTTGGTATTATCTTTTTACTATATATTATTTATAAGGTTTATGTATCAAATGAAGATAATAAGATTAGGGTTGCGGAAAAGAGTTTAAATATTCCAATAATTGGTAATATCAATCTTTTAAGTAATTCTCAAGAATTTGCATGTACGATGTCTACTTTATTAGATGCTGGTTTAACTGTTTCTGAGGCTTTAAGAACTACTTCTAAGTGTTTAACTAATGCTGCATTAAGTAAAGAAATTTATGCAATGGCTGAGAAGATTGATACTGGTTCTTCTTTAAGTGAGACTATGTCTAATAGCAAGTATTTGCCTCTTACTTTAAAGGAAATGTGTGGCATTGGTGAAAAAAGTGGTGAGTTAGTGTCTACTTTAAAGACAATTGGTGATTATTATACAAATGAGGCTGATTATGCGACTAAGGCAGCTTTGGCTAAGCTTGAGCCTACGATGTTAATTATATTAGCTATTTTTGCGGGATATATTGTAATGGCTATTTACTTGCCAATGTTTACAATGTATAGCATGATGTAGGGGTTTAATATGCTTAATGAATTACATTTAACACAAACTGAAGCTGAAGATTTATTAGTCCTTTATCGTTGTATTTTCCCAATTGCGCGTATTTTAAAAGAAGATGAGGTTAACGGCAAGTGTGCACTTAGTGGTGAAATAATTCCTTGTAAGTGCTATGAATTGTGGAATAAGGATGAACCTTGTAGTCATTGTATTTCAATGGATACTTTGAAGACCAAAAAAGATGGCGCAAAATTAGGCTTTGTGGGAGATAGGGTTTATCAGGTTATTTCGAAGTATTGTACGATAGATGGAAAGCCAGCGGTAATTGAATTAGCTAAGTTGCTTGAATCTAATACTTTTATTGATCCAGAGGCTTATAATTTTCTTTTGGATGCCAATATTGAATCAGAAACTAGGTTATATACTGATCCTTTGACTACTGCATATAATCGTCTATTTTATGAAAATCATAAAAATGATGTTGTTCATAATACAGGGATTGCGATGATTGATGTCGATAATTTTAAGATGTGTAATGATATCTTTGGTCATAAATACGGTGATCAGGTTTTGGTGGAAGTTGTTAAGACTATTAAAAAGAATATTCGTAGTAATGATGCGATTATCCGTATTGGTGGCGATGAATTTGTTTTGATTGTTGATAATATTTCTGAAGAAAACTTTAAGGTAAAACTAGAGAAGATTAAAAAGGATGTAAAGGATGCTTCTATTATTCATGGCAATCATACTAACTTCACTTTGTCTATTGGCGCTCTTGTTGGAGAGGATATAACTTTAGCTAGCGCTGTTGATAAGGCTGATAAGTTGATGTATAAGGCTAAGGAAGCTAATGATAAGGTGGTTACTTCTTGGGATAGGGAAGTGGCTAATGTTGAAATTAAGCATGCTAAGCCTTTGATTCTTATTGTTGATGATGCACTTCTTAATAGATTTACTTTAATGGAATTATTAAAAGATGATTTTGATTTGATTGAGGCTGAAGATGGTAAGGTTGCCCTGTCTTTAGTTGAAGAATATAATCTAAATATTTCTGCTATTCTTCTTGATATCAATATGCCAAATATGAATGGTTATGAATTGTTGGATATACTTAACCGTCGTGGTTTCTTAAGTGATATTCCAGTTATTATGATATCTGGTGAACAGGGTTATGAGGCTATTATGAAGTGTTATAACTTAGGGGCTTCGGATTTTGTTTCTAGACCTTTTGTGGCTAGTATTGTTAAGAAGCGTGTTGATAATATCGTTAAATTATATGAGAAACAAAGAAAGTATAAGAGTAATATCAAGGAACAAATTGATGAGAATAATAAGATTTCTTTGATGATGACTTCTGTCTTGTCTCATATTGTTGGCTATCGTAACGGTGAGTCTGGTCCCCATGTTGTTCATGTTGAGAATATTACCGAGATTCTTTTAAATGAATTAACTTTTATTAGTGATAAGTATAGTTTGTCTAAAGAAGACAAGAAGAATATTGTCAATGCAAGTGCCTTACATGATATTGGTAAGATTGGTGTAGATGAAAAGATTCTTAATAAACCTGGCAAGTTAACTAATGAAGAGTTTGAAGAGATGAAGAAGCATACAACTATTGGTGCTTCGATGATTGATAATCTTGATGAATTCAAGGATGAACCATTTATTCATTATGTCCATGATATTTGCCGTTGGCATCATGAGAAATGGGATGGTAGGGGTTATCCAGACCATCTAAAGGGTGATGAGATTCCAATTTGGGCTCAAGTTGTTTCAGTGGCGGATTGTTATGATGCGCTAGTTTCACCTAGAGTATATAAACCAGCTTTTAGTCATGAACAAGCTATTAATATGATTATTAATGGTGAATGTGGTCAGTTTAATCCTTTGCTTATGGAAGTGTTGAAGTCTTGTGAGAAGCGATTAAAGAATATTCGCGAATATTCTGTAGTATAATTTGATGTTGTAAAAAGGTTATATTTTGGGGTAATTATGAATATTAAAGAATTCTATGAAATAGTAGGTGGAAACTACAATGATGTCTTATCAAGATTAAACAACGAGATGTTGATTACAAGGATTGTAAAAAAATTTGCCGATGATCTATCATTTAAACAACTTGAAGAGGCTTTAAAAGAGAATAATGTTGATTTAGCTTTTAGAGCTGCTCATACTTTGAAGGGTATTTGTTTAAACTTGGGTTTTGATCAACTAAGTAAAGATGCGGTTGCTATTACTGAAATCTTAAGAGGTGGTTCTTTAGATGGCACAGCTGAATTGTTTGATAGTATTAAAGCTAGTTATGATAATACTATTGAATCATTAAAGGAATTAGATTAAAGGCGAGGCTCTCGTCTTTTTTTCATACTTTTCAATATACTCAAAAATCTGAATATTGTATTGTAAGGGCTTACAAAAGTAGTAAAATATAGATAAAGGTTAATAATACCAAAAGGAGATTTTATGAAAAAATTATTAACAATTCTATTATCTGTATTGATGTTATTAGCATTCACTGGATGTGGTGGTGATACTAATACAGATGATCAAACTGAGGGTGGTGGTGACCTTATAATTTATTCACCTAACTCAGACGCTTTAATCGATGTTGCAGAGACATTTGGTGAAAAGTATGGCATCAATGTACAGGTTGTTTCAGCTGGTACTGGTGAATGTCTTGAAAGAATTTCTGCTGAAAAGGATAATCCTCAGGCAGATTTGATGTATGGTGGTATGACATATGCTAACTCATACAATCCAGACTATGTTCCTCTTTTTGAAGAATATGTAGCTGCTGGGGATGATAAGCTTCCTGAAGCATATCAAAATTTCAATGGTATTACTACTCACTATTGTCTAGATGGTTCTGCAGCATTGTTAATTAATGTTGAAGAATATGAAAAGCTTGGCTTAAATATTGATGAATTCAAGGGTTATGCTGACTTATTAAGACCTGAATTAAAGGGTAAGATCGCAATGGGTGACCCTGCTAACTCATCTAGTGCTTGGGCTGAATTGACCAATATGTTACTTGTTATGGGTGATGAGCCATATGATGAGAAAGCTTGGGAATGGGTTAATACTTTTATTGGTAACTTAAATGGCATTATCTTATCTTCTTCTTCAGCAATCTATAAGGGTGTTGTAGCTGGCGAGTATGTTGTTGGTGTATCTTATGAAGATCCATGTGTATCTTTGTTAGTTGATGGTGCTGATAATGTTAAACTAGTATATCCAGAAGAAGGCGCTGTATGGCTTCCTGCTGGTGTATCTATTGTTAAGAATGCTCCAAATATGGAAAACGCTAAAAAGTTTGTTGATTGGATTATTTCTGATGAGGGTCAAGCTGAGGTAGCTAAAACAACTGCTAGACCTGTAAATCCAGAAATTGCGAATACCGCTAAGGAAATGACTCCATTTACTGATATTAATGTTAAGTATGAAGATATGGAATTATGTGGTACTAGTAAGAAGGCTTGGCAAGAACGTTGGACAGAATTATTTAACGCTGCTCAATAATTGAATAATTTGAGGGGTTAGAATATGAGCAAGTATATTAAAATACGTAATGCGGTTAAAAAGTATGGTGACCAGACAATCATTTCTAACTTATCGCTAGATATCAAGGAGGGTGAGTTTTTCACTCTCCTTGGTCCTTCTGGTTGTGGTAAGACTACTTTGCTTAGAATGATTGCTGGCTTTAATAGTATTGAAGGCGGCGATTTTTATTTTGGTGAGACAAGAATCAATGATATCGATCCTGCCAAGAGAAATATCGGTATGGTTTTCCAAAACTATGCGATTTTTCCAAATATGAATGTTGAAAAGAATGTGGCCTTTGGTTTAAAGAATCGTAAGCTTCCAAAAGATGAGATTAAGTCTAAGACTGATGAATTCTTGAAACTTATGAAGATTGATGAATATCGCGATAGAATGCCTGAAAGACTATCGGGTGGTCAACAACAGCGTGTTGCCCTTGCTAGAGCTTTAGCGATTACACCTGATGTTCTTTTGATGGATGAACCTTTATGTAATCTAGATGCAAAACTAAGGGTTGAGATGCGTAATGTTATTAAACAAATTCAAAATAACGTTGGTATCACGACTGTCTATGTTACTCATGACCAAGAAGAGGCGATGGCTGTCAGTGATAGAATTGCGGTCATGAACCATGGCGATATTCAACAAATTGGTACTCCTAAGGTTTTATACCAAAGACCTACTAATTTATTTGTCGCAACTTTCATTGGTCATACTAATGTTTTGGATGGCAAACTTTGTGTTAAGAATAATAAAGCTTATTTGCAATTGGCTGGTGGCTATGAAGTATTGGTTGATACTATAAAGGAAGATGAACTAAAAGATCAAGTAGTTAAGGCTAGTATTAGACCTGAAGAATTAATCGTTAAGAAAGATAATAATGATGGTTTAAAGGCTATTGTTGATGATGCGGTATTCTTGGGCTTAAATACTCATTATTTTGTTCATTCGGTTGATGGTGAAGAACTTGAAATCATTCAAGAATCACAAATTGATTCGATGATTGAAAAGGGAACTGAAATTAGTTTAGGAATTAAACAAGAGAAGATTAATATCTTTGACAGCGAAGGTAATCGTAATTTAGTTAAGGGCGTTGTCAATGATTATGATGTTTATAAGGATTAGTTTATGAATAAGACAGCTAACAAATATTTTGATATTTGGAAAGTGGTATCCATTGTAATCTTATGTCTATATGGATTATTTTTGTTGTATCCATTATTTAAACTTTTATATAATGCCTTTTTCTATAATGGAGAATTCACAACACAATATTTCCAGAATTTCTTTGCCCAAAATTATTATGTAAGATCAATCTTTAATTCTTTAAAAGTAAGTATATGTGCAACAATCTTATCTTTAGCTATTGGTATTCCACTTGCATACTTTTATCAAATGTATGATTTAAAAGGTAAGACAATTTTACAAGTTCTTGTAATCTTATGTTCGATGTCGGCTCCATTTATTGGTGCTTATTCTTGGATCATGTTACTTGGAAGAAGTGGGGTTATTACTAAATTTATTGAAAGTATTATTCCTGTTAGAGTACCGAATATCTATGGATTTAATGGAATTTTACTAGTATTATCTTTACAATTATTTCCACTTGTTTTCTTATATGTATCAGGTGCTTTAAAGAATATTGATAATTCATTACTTGAAGCTAGTGAGAATATGGGTTGTAGTGGGTTTAAACGTTTCTTTACCATCGTTATACCTTTATGTATGCCAACTATTATTGCGGCTGCTCTAATGGTTTTTATGAGGGCTTTTGCGGACTTTGGTACACCTCTTTTGATTGGTGAGGGTTATCAAACTTTCCCAGTTATTATCTATAACTCATATTTTGCGGAAACTGGTGGTGATCATAATTTTGGTGCTGCTATTTCAGTTATTGCGATTATAATTACAGCCATTATTTTCTTGATTCAAAAATATATTAATGGTAAGTTTACTTTCACAATGTCTGCATTACATTCAATTGAAAGAAAAGAGATTCATGGTATCCATAGTTTCTTAGTTAATCTATATTCATGGTTTGTAGTAGCTGTAGCCTTCTTACCACAGGTATATGTAATTTATACATCATTCTTAAAGACTAGTGGCAAGATTTTCTTAAAAGGCTATTCATTAGACTCATATCGCTATGCCTTTAGCCATTTAAAGAAGGCTATTCCTAATACCTTTATTATCGGTGGTTTAGCCTTAGTGATAATTATTGTATTGGCTATTTTAATTGCTTACTTGGTTGTTAGAAGAAATAATATCCTAAATAAGATTATTGATACTATTTCTATGGTTCCTTATATTATTCCAGGTTCTGTTGTGGGCATTGCCCTTGTTATGGCCTTCAATAAGAAACCATTTGTCTTAACGGGTACGATGATAATTATGATAATTGCGCTTGTTATTAGACGTATTCCATATACTATTAGATCTTCTACGGCAACACTTCAACAAATTTCTATTTCAGTTGAAGAAGCTGCAATATCATTAGGTTCTAGTAAGTTAAAGGCTTTCTTTAAGATTACAGTACCAATGATGGCTAATGGTATCTTGTCTGGTGCAATAATGTCTTGGGTAACTATTATTACTGAATTATCTACTGCTATTATTTTATATAACTTGAATACAATTACCTTGACACTTGCGACATATACATATGTTTCAAGAGGCAACTATGGTATAGCGGCAGCTTATGCCACAATCTTAACAATAGCTACAACGTTGTCACTATTTATTTATATGAAAGTTACTGGTAATAAGGAGATTTCCTTCTAAGAAAAAGCACAGGGTTTAAACCTTGTGCTTTTCTAAATGTTCCTTGATTTTAATAAATGATTCATCAGATAAACAATGTTCAATCTTACATGCATCTTCTTCAGCTTGTTTTTCTTCAACTCCAATACTAATTAAAGCTTCAGTAATTACTACATGTCTTTCATAAATCTTAGTAGCCAATTCTTTACCTTTTTTAAGTAATTTTATATGGCCATTACCATCTATTGAAATATAATGATTTTCTTTTAGGATTTTCATCGCTCTTGAGACCGAAGGCTTAGAATAATTCATAGCTTCTGCAACATCAAGAGAAATAACATAAGGTTTTTCATTAGATAGTCTTAAGATTGTTTCAAGGTACATTTCACCCGATTCAAGTATTTTCATATAATTATCATAACACTTATTGACATTAAAAAACAGGAGGTATATATTATTGATGTTAGCTAGTGCTAACTAGTTAGCAAAGGCTAAGGAGGTAATATGATGCCACTATCATTTTTAAGAAAAGGACAAGTAGGAAAAGTTACTAACATTATAGGTAACAATGAAGTTAAAGCTCATTTAAAAGACTTGGGATTTGTCTTAGGAGCTGATATTAGTGTGGTTAATGAATTGGCCGGTAATATTATTGTCAATGTCAAAGAAAGTAGAGTGGCAATAGATAGAAACTTAGCTAATAAGATTATGGTTGATTAGAAAGGGGAAGTATGCTTACTTTAAGAGATGTAAAAATTGGTGAAACTTGCACTGTTGTAAAGTTACATGGTGAGGGTGCCATTAAAAGAAGAATTATGGATATGGGCATCACTAAAGGTGTTGTGATTAAAGTTGTTAAGGTTGCGCCACTTGGTGATCCGATTGAGATTAATGTTAGAGGATATGAATTGTCTTTAAGAAAGGCTGATGCTGATCTTATTGAGGTTTGTTAAATTTTTTTAAGTATAAGTTAGCTAGAGCTAACTAGGGAAGGTTATTATGGAAATTAAAATTGCATTAGCAGGTAATCCTAACTGTGGTAAGACAACATTGTTTAATAGTCTAACAGGATCAAATCAATTTGTTGGAAACTGGCCAGGTGTTACTGTAGAAAAAAAAGAAGGTAAATTAAAGAAATATGAGGGCGTGATTATTACCGATTTACCAGGTATTTATTCATTGTCTCCTTATACATTAGAAGAAGTAGTTGCGAGAAACTATCTAATTAATGAAAAGCCTGATGTTATCTTGAATATTATTGATGGTTCAAATTTGGAAAGAAACTTGTATTTAACAACACAACTTCTTGAAATAGGAATTCCAGTAGTTTGTGCTATCAATATGATGGATGTCGTTAATAAAAATGGCGATAAGATTAATGTTGATAAGCTATCTAAGGAACTTGGTTGTAAGGTAGTTGAAATATCTGCTTTAAAAGGAACAGGTGTTGAAGATTGTGCTAAGGAAGCTGTTAAGGCAGCTGGTAAGATACAAGTAGTAAATCATAAGTATGCTGAAGATATTGAAGATACACTTAAAAACATTGAAGATAAGGTCTTAAGCAATGTTTCTAACAAAAGATGGTATGCCATTAAGTTGTTTGAAAGAGACAGCAAGGCTATTGAAAGTTTGGGTATTAATACTGAACTAATTGAAGCTGATATTAAACATATTGAAAAGAAATATGATGATGATTCTGAAAGCATCATTACTAATGAAAGATATAATTTCATTTCTTCAATTATTCATGATGTCTTAGTTAAGAAAGATAAGGAGGCCTTAAGTACTTCAGATAAGATTGATAGAATTGTTACTAATAGATGGTTGGGTTTACCAATCTTTGCGGTAATTATGTTCCTTGTTTATTATATCTCAATGGTTACTTTTGGTGCTTCAGCTACTGATTTTACAAATGATGGTATCTTTGGTGATGGATGGCATTTGTTGGGCATTGGTACAAGTGTTTATGAAGAGGCAAGTGAAGAATATGGTGATTCTGATTTGATCATCGAAGCATTTAATAATGAATATGGTAATGATGATATTTCTTATTCAGTTGATTTAGAGAATGAAGAATATGATGAAACTAAGGCTAAGTCAGCACTAGATGAACTATATTCATTAGTTGATGATAATGCTTCTGTTACATATACAGTAGAAGATGAAGAAACATTAGCTACAGAAGACTTTGAAGCTAATAAAGATGATTTAAAGGAAGCAATTGATAATTATCTAAATACAGAATACAAAGAAGGATATGGTGCTCCTGATACATCTACTTATGGCATTTGGGTACCAGGTGTTCCGGTATTAATTGAGAATCTATTAGATAAAATTAATTGTGCTGATTGGTTAAAAGGTTTAATCCTTGATGGCATTGTTGCAGGTGCTGGTGCAGTATTAGGCTTTGTACCTCAGATGTTAGTCTTGTTCTTCCTATTAGCATTCTTAGAAGCATGTGGTTATATGGCTCGTATTGCCTTTGTCTTAGATAGAATCTTTAGAAAGTTTGGTTTATCTGGTAAGTCATTTATCCCAATGTTAATTGGTACAGGTTGTGGTGTTCCAGGCATTATGGCATCTAGAACCATTGAAAATGAAAGAGATAGACGTATGACTATCATGACTACTACATTTATTCCATGTGGTGCTAAGGTTCCATTTATTTCAATGATCGCCGGTGCTTTATTTAATAATTCACCATGGGTATCTACTAGTGCATACTTTGTCGGTATGGCAGCGATTGTGGTATCCGGTATTATCCTAAAGAAGACAAAGATGTTCTCTGGTGATCCTGCACCATTTGTTATGGAACTTCCTGCTTATCATATGCCAAGATTAATTGATGTATTACGTTCAATGTGGGAAAGAGGTTGGTCATTTATTAAGAAAGCTGGTACTATTATTGTGCTTTCAACTATCTTTGTATGGTTTACTTCTTACTTTGGTTTTGTGGATGGACATTTTACAATGTTAAGTGAAGACCAAATTGATTCTTCAATACTTGCGACAATTGGTAACTTAATCGCATGGATCTTTGTTCCACTTGGTTGGGGTAATTGGCAAGCAGCTGTTGCTAGTATCACAGGACTTGTTGCTAAGGAGAATATTGTAGCTACAATGTCAATATTGTATGGTGGTGGTGAATTATCTACTTATGCTACTTTAGCTACTCATTTCACTGCTATTACTGGCTATTCATTCTTAGTATTTAACTTATTATGTGCTCCATGCTTTGCAGCAATTGGTGCAATCAAAAGAGAAATGAACAATCCTAAGTGGACATGGTTTGCTATTTTATATCAATGTGGCTTTGCCTATGTTATCGCATTCTTAGTTACTCAAATTGGTAATGCCTTTGTTGGAAGTGTTAATATCTTAGGTATAATTATTTCAGTAGCCATCTTAGCTTGTATGATTTATATGTTATTCTTTAAGAAATATAAGGAAGCTACTACATTAGAATAAGGAGAAATTTATGGGAACTGCAATTGTTGTAATCATCTTAATAATTATTGTTTATCTTATTATCAAGAGTATGCTAAGTGGTAAGGTATCATGTAGTCATGATTGTAATAGTTGTGGAAGTCATGGTTCTTGTCATAAGCTTGATGATCTCAAAAGAGATTTAAAGAAGGCAAAAGATGAAATACAAATTAAAAGTTGATGGTATGGCTTGTTCGATGTGTGAAGCCCATGTGAATGATTGTATTAGAAATAACTTTAAGGTTAAGAAGGTTAAGTCTAATCATAAAAATGGGGATGTAACTATCGATTGCGATAAACCATTAGATAAAACATTATTAAAAGACATAATCGATAAAACAGGTTATATTGTCTTAAAGATTGAAGAAGCTTAATGCTTCTTCTTTTTTTGTATAAGAAAAGTCAGAATTTAATCTGACTTTTTACTTATATTTTCTCTTAGTTACTTCAATATTATTTAAGATAACAGGAATAACGATTGGATTTCTATTTGTCTTTGAATAAAGATAAGGTTCCAAAGTATTCTTGATACAATTCTTTAAATCATTGAATGTAACTTTTTGTTTCATTGTTTCCTTTAAAGCGTCATATACAAGAGTTTCAGCTTCCTTAATCATTGGCTGATTTTCCTTGATATAAACAAAGCCTCTAGAGACGATGCCTGGTTTACATAAAATCTTATTAGTTCTTGAATCGATACATACCACAACCGCAACCATACCATTGTCAGCTAAGATTTGACGATCTTTCAAGACACTAGTTGATAAACCTGATACATCTCTTCCATCTACATAGATGGCATCAGTCTGTATTCTTGTGTTAGATCTAAATACTTCACCATTTCTTAGTACCAAAGCATCACCATTAGCACAAATGAAACAATTTTCTTCAGGAATACCTGTTTCTACAGCAGTTGACGCATGGAGTTTAAGCATCTTATATTCACCATGTACTGGCATGAAATATGTTGGTTTAATCAATTGAATCATCAATTTTTGTTCCTCGCTTGATGCATGTCCTGTTGTATGTAATGATTGAAAGGTCTTATTTTCAAGTACCTTAGCTCCATTTCTTACAAGTTGATTGATAATACCTGATACGTTTAAGGCATTGCCAGGAATTGGATTACTAGATAAGACAACAGTATCACCTGGGATAATCTTGATATATTTATGAACACCATTGGCGATTCTAGATAGAGCTGCCAATGTTTCACCTTGAGATCCTGTACATACAATACATAATTTCTCAGGAGGGAAGGTGTTTACCATATCTTGAGTAATAAAGGTATCGTTTGGAACATCGATTGTTTTTAATTGTTTACCAATTTCGACAACATTTTCCATCGATCTACCAAGTACTAATACCTTACGATCACAAATAGATGCTGATTTAATAATTTGAGCTAATCTATTAACATTTGATGCGAAAGTAGAGACAATTAGTCTACCTGGCGTCTTCTTAATAATGTCATATACTGTATGAGCTACTTTCTTTTCAGAGATTGAGAAGCCTTCAACCTCAGAGTTTGTAGAATCTGACATTAATAGGGTTACACCTGCAGCACCAATATAAGCCATCTTTTGATAGTCAGCATTATTGCCGATAGGGGTTAAGTCAAACTTAAAGTCACCCGTTTCCACGATTCTTCCATTTGGCGTATTGATTAAAACACCAAGAGAATCAGGAATTGAGTGGATTGTATTGAAGAATCCTACTCTGAAATGATTAGTTTGTACAACACTGTTTTCATCAATTTCTTCAATTTTGACGTTGAAGTTTTTTCTACGCTCACTTAATTTCTTTTCAATCAAAGATTTCGCAAATCTTGGGGCATAGATCTTGTTAATCTTACATGCCATTAATAAGAAAGGAATACCACCAATATGGTCTTCGTGACCATGGGTGATGATTAAGCCTTTAATCTTGTCTTGATTCTTTATTAAATGGGTAAAATCAGGAATTACGTATTCTACACCTAGTAAGTCATCATCAGGGAACTTAACACCAGCATCGACAATTAAAATCTCGTCGTCCTGTTGGAAACAGTACATATTTTTACCGACTTCTCCAAGTCCACCTAATGCATAAACTAGTGTATCTTTTTTAACGTCATAATTTACACCATTATAAGCATTCGGTTTTGAGCCTTTCATTTTACCTCCATTATATTCTTTCCGATTTCATCCTTATTTTAAGTTAAAAACATCGATTATTCAATACAATATGCGTTTTCATCTACATAAAATGGATCTTTTTTATTGATATGATCATAGAACAAGATACCTTTGAAATGATCTAGCTCATGTTGAAGGACAATTGCCAAATAACCACTAGCTTTTATTTCGACATTTGAGTCAGTTAATAAGTCATATCCTTTAACCTTAACCCTTGCACTTCTATAGATATAGCCTTTATGTATATCATCTACTGATAAGCATCCTTCTCCTGTTTTTAAATAAGCTTTTTCAATAGAACTTGATACAATCTTTGGATTAACTAGGGCATATTCTGTTTCGATGTCACCATTTTCATCTTTTAAGATGATTGATGTCATTTTCTTAAGAATACCAATTTGAACAGCACTGATGCCAACGGCTGGCCTTAAGTTTTTTTCTTCAGCAATTTCATCTATTGTTGATTCATCAACATATTTATGCATAGTCAAAAGTATTTCTTTATCTTCATCTGATAAAGGAAGTTTTACATCCTCGCTTCTTTTTCTTATAAGAGGATTATCGTCTTTAATTATTGTTTCATTATTTATAACCATATAAATAATTATATTACGATTAAGATTGTTTTGTATGCTAAAATTTAGGTTGTGAAAAAGAAAAAACAAAGAAGAAAATTTAAAAAATATAAATTGTTCCCAGCATATTGCGATAAAGCCCTTATTTTTGTGACTTTAATCCTTGTAATCTATTCTTCAATCATGGTGGCAAGTGCTGCTATGGGTGAGGGTGCAGGTGATACTGGTGTAGTAACAAGAACCTTCCAGCGACAGATTCTATTTAGTGTTGCGGGTATCTTTTGTATGGTTCTTGTGATCAGGATGGACTTATTAAGTTTTTTTGAACTTAAGCATTTTAATTATTTATATTGGGCTGTTGTAGCTTTACTTTTATCTTGTCGTTTCTTTAAAGCTACCTATGGTGCCTATGCCTGGATTAGATTAGGTAGTTTGTCGGTACAACCATCAGAGTTTGCGAAAGTCTTTATGTTACTATATGCTGCTAAGATATTTGAGGTAGATAGTCACAGGGATAATCTTTGGAATGCCTATGTCTATATCGCAAAATCACTTGTATTATTTGGCATTATTTTAGTCATTCAAAAAGACTTGGGTAGTGCTACTGTATTGCTTGGTATGTGCTTTATTATGTTACTTATTGTGCCATATAGAGAACTTAATAAGATTAGAAAATGGATGTTAATTGCGATTCTTTTTGTGATTATAGCCATTGTGATTATCATGTTACCAGCTACCAATACTTTCTTGGAGAAACATTCTTCTAGTTATCAGATAGGTAGATTCTTGGCTGCTAATAATCCTTTTAAATATAAATATGATGCTGGTTATCACTTGATTATGGGTCTTGTATCTTTTGCGACCGGTGGCTTATTTGGAGTGGGTTATGGTCAATCTATTCATAAATATATGAACTTCCCAAATCCTACTACTGACTTTATTTTGCCTATTATTGTTGAAGAAATGGGTATCATTTGGGGTTTTCTTCCAATTATGATATGTTATGGCATCATCTTCTTTAAGTTGATTAGCTATTCATATAAGTCACCAACATTGTCAGGAAAGATCGTACTAGTTGGTACTTTTGCCTATTTATTTATTCACTTTGTCTTAAATATTGGTGGTGTATCAGGCATTATTCCTTTGACTGGTGTACCATTGTTGTTTGTATCTTCTGGTGGTTCTTCACTTGTTGCATCTTTAACTGCAATCGGTTTATCAGAAGCTGAGATTATTAAATGTAGAAGGTCATTATGCGCGTAGTTGCTGGTAAATATAAAAGATCAACTTTATTAACACTAGATTCTTTAGCTACTCGTCCTACTAAGGATATGGTTAAGGAAGCTTTGTTTTCATCTATTTATGTAGAAGATAGTCTTTTCTTAGATTTATTCTCTGGTAGTGGTTCTATTGGTATTGAGGCTTTATCAAGAGGGGCAAGGGATGTTGTCTTTAATGATTTAAGCAAGGATGCAGTTAAGATTATTAAAGCTAATCTTTCAAAGTTTAAAGAAGATAGAAGGGTGTTTAACCTAGACTATTTCTCTTGTTTAAATAGATTAGAAGGTAATAAGTTTGATTATATATTTGTAGATCCTCCCTATGCGTTTGAAGAATATGAAAGAATATTTGAGACAATTGATAGCTTAAATCTTTATAACAATGATTGTAGAATAATAGTAGAAGTTAAGAAGGAAAAGGAATTAGCTGATAAATTATTTTCTTTCGAGAAATATAAAGAGAAGAAATATGGCATAAGCAAGTTGTTGTATTATAGGAGGAAAAATGTCTAACGCAATTTATCCAGGTACTTTTGATCCTATTACGATGGGTCATTTAGATATTATTGAAAGGGCTGCTAAAACTTTTGATGAAGTTTATGTAGCTATTATGGTTAATAAGTCTAAGGTTTGTACCTTTTCACTTGAAGAGAGAATAGAATTTATTAAGAAGTGTACTGCTCATATTCCTAATGTGAAGGTTGTATCTTCTAATGGATTAACCGTAGATAAGGCTAAAGAACTTAACTGCAAGGTTATAGTAAGAGGCATTAGAGCGGTTACTGACTATGAATATGAATTAGCACAGGCTACTAGCAATTTGATGCTTAATAGTGATATTGAAACATGCTTATTTGTATCGAAACCAGAATTGTCTTTTTTGAGTTCTAGTATCGCTAAGGAAATTGCTTCTTTTAATGGTGATATTTCTAAATTTATTCCTGATGTGATTGCTAAGGATGTTATTTTGAAGCTTAAGAAATAATGAAACCGTTTTCTTGAAAATGTGAACCGTTTTCATGAAAAAACCTATTGTATTTCATATGAATTTCTCTAAAATAACAATTGTTCAAAGGAGGATTTGAATATATGAAATATGAATTATTTGGTAAATCACCAATCGGTAATATCGAGTACTTAGGTACTTATGGACATGAAGATTTGTTGTTGGAAGCTTGTGACCAATATGAAGGCATGGGTTATAAGACAATTAAGTATTGCGTAGTTAAATAAATAGGCAAACCAAACTTCTTAGGGGAAAGCCAAACTCTCTAGGGGATAACTTAGGGGAGAAATAGTAAAAATAGGTGTCA
>CAKVAL010000030.1 GCA_934725085.1 uncultured Erysipelotrichaceae bacterium
TGACACCTATTTTTACTATTTCTCCCCTAAGTTATCCCCTAGAGAGTTTGGCTTTCCCCTAAGAAGTTTGGTTTGCCGTATAATTATAATATTTCAACCAAAAAAGCCTAACATGATATGCTAGGCTTTTTATCGAAAGTAATGCCACCATTACTTAGTGCTCTTAAGAGCGTTTCATTTGTTAAGTGTATTCTACTATTCACGAATGCAAATGTCAAGAAAATTATAAGAAATTATAAGAAATATTTTGTTTTAAACAAAGCTGTATTCCATTTTTCATAATCATCACAGCCCATTCGTGCCAATAATTTGTTATATGTTGTTTTACCTTTTTTGATACCCATATTAGTGTACATTTTAAATTTTAATCTTTTTAAAGGTTTTCTTAATGCGGATACATCCGTGAAAAAACTTAGTATTTTAATGGAATCATATAATTTCAATACAGAATCTGAATTTTTTGGTGTTAATGAAAATGAAGTAATTAATAATGTATTGATTCGGTATCTTTTTCCGGTACGAAATCTATTAAGTAACGTTGTATGAGCACAGTTATTTCTAAGACATAATAAAATGTCAATCATATTCAGAAAAGGTGTACGTTTTGATAATGGTAAATTAAAATCATTTAGGACATCTTCAAGGACATCATCTTGTAGATAGTGCAATAATCTTAATATTTCGCCAAAGGTGAGTGTTTCTATTGCAACCCAAAATGGAACAGCAACGTTTGGGTTATTGACACCGTTTCTATCACGATAAACAGCAACTCCTAGAGGGGCAACATAAGCACTATCTTGATAGAATGAGATGTCTATATGGTCGTTTCTATTAACTAGATTAGAAAGAAAAGAAGGCTTAAATAAGCAAAAATCATCAAAATCATCATATATTTTACGGTTTTGTTGGTTAACAAACGGATACGTTCTAGAGTAAGGGCAAAATGTTGATGTACCAAGCGAATCGTTTGCAGGATTCATAAAATGTGCTTTGTTTGTATATTGCATTGTGTCTGTTAGTGAAACACAATGGCGTTTGCAAAAATGATATGCTATGGATGCTTTTAATTTTTCTTCAACGCAATCCAAACAATTTGATAAAATTGATCGAATTTCTTTGTCAAATTGATATAGATTAATGAAGTCCGTTAATTTTACTTTGTTATATGTTTTAGGGGAAGATGATTCTAGAAAAATAGTTTCTAACCCATTGAACAAGTTAAAGTAATTATGAGAAATTAAAATTTCATCAAGTTCATTTTCAGAGAATATAAGTTCTCTGCTATGTAATTTGTTTTTTAGTGAATTACGTGTTTCAAATGTTTTAATTCCCATTGTATAAAAATTCCTTGTAAGTATATGTGAAGTGAATATGATATAAATTGTGAACTGTTAAAAATATAGGTTCTATGATTAAAAAGGAAGTCAAGAATGTACTCCTCTAACTTTGAATTTCACAAAGATCACAATGCAATTATCATTATATACCTTATATGTATGTAAGTCCCATGCTAAAGTTGCTTTTAGACTTTTCTACGAATTTCTCACCATAATTTTTTATAGAAGCAGTATGCTAACCAAAATTTCTATAGTATATATAAACTTTATATTTTTTTATTAATCATGTATTTAAACCTGGTTAGGGGTATTACAGAATTTTTGCGAAAGTTTTTTTGTTTTTTAATTCTGTTTTCATTAGAAATGAAAAAAGTTAAAAAGGTTAAAACAATAGTTTACATTTGGTTTAAAAAAAATAGTGGCATTTATGCAGTTGTTCTAAATTATCTCATAACTGTTTAAAACTATAAATATAAAGTGTCCCAAATATTGAAACTATGTCCCATATTTGTTATCATCTATGTGTAAGAAGATATGGAGATAATAGGATATGAAAAAGGCAAACATTATAAATTTAATAAAATATTATGTAGATAATAATGATATAGGTTTTAGAAATGAGGCATATAAAATAGCTGAGGAATTTGATAATGATGGTGATTATCAATTATCAGAATATATAATGGCTCTTCTTTCAGATACTAATACTTTTGTACCACAAATAGATGAACAAGAATTAACTTTTGTAAGGAAGATAGAAACAAGTGGTGATCCTTTACCACTTCCTGATGTGATAAAAGATGATATATTGGGAGTTATCAATGCAATTACTTCAGGAATAGGAGTAAATAAGTTTCTATTCCAGGGAGCACCAGGGACTGGTAAGACCGAGAGTGTTAAACAAATCGCTAGAATTTTAGATAGAGAATTATTTATTGTTGATTTTCCATTATTAATTGATTGTAAACTAGGGCAAACCGGAAAAAATATTATACAGTTATTTAGTGAAATTAATAATCTTTCTAATCCTGAAAAAGTAGTTATTTTATTTGATGAAATTGATGCTCTTGCGTTAAATAGAACTGATTCAAAAGATCTTAGAGAAATGGGGAGGGCAACAACCTCGGTGTTAAAAGGACTAGATGATTTAAATGATAATGTTCTATTGATTGCTACTACTAATTTGTTTAATCAATTTGATAAAGCTTTAATAAGAAGATTTGATTCTATAATCGACTTTAATCGTTACACTCGTGATGATTTAACCGATGTAGCGGAAGCTATATTGAACTTTTATTTAACTAAATTTAAGAGCGTTGGAAAAAATACACGTTTATTTAGAAAGATTATTTCTTCAATGGAAACAATCCCTTACCCAGGTGATTTAAAGAATATCATCAAAACTTCGTTAGCCTTTAGCAACGCCAACGATGAATATGATTATTTAAGAAGGCTTTATAAAACGGTATCTAATAATAAAAATAATGATTTAACCGTATTAAAAGAACATGGCTTCACGGTTAGAGAAATAGAGATACTAACCGGTATATCAAAAAGCCAAGTTGGAAGGGAACTTAAGGGGTAATTGTTTATGAATGAAATCTTGTTATTAAAAGGAAAATTTGAACAAAAAGGATCTGATAACAAACCAGGAGCATGTAATTTACCAAAGGGAAAAAGCGTAAGTGCTTCACACCTTGATAACCTTAGATTAGACTTAATCAGTGTCAGAGAGTTTTACAACAATGAAAAATTGAACATTAACCCTCTGGTAAGTTTTTACTATACAGATGTTGTTGCTAAGAGTAATAGAATTAAAGGTTTTTTATATGGTGATTTAGATAAGAACAACAATTCTATTGTAGGAGCTAAGTTTTCAAATGATACTTCAAAAAAACATATAATCACTCATTGTGTTGAAGATAAGTATTTGCTTAATACCATAAACAATCTTCAAAAGGCCATAGAAATAATTAACGATAATTTTGACGGAAATATTACTTTCGAAGATATTAATCTTATTAATGACAAAAAATATGAATACTTGTTTAATAATCAATTATCAAGAACAAGATTTGGCAAAATTGTTGTCGATTCTTATTATTTAGAACATATAGGTATAGAGAAAATTGATACTGATATAGAAGAAAAATCTATCGTAAATATTTATGATACTGGTGTTAAGACCGTGGACATCATGAATATGCTAGATATCAAGTTCCGTGAAATTAGAAGCATTGACGAAACAACATTGTTGCTAACGCCAGATCAATTTAGTTTATTAAAAAGTAGAGCACCTTACTTAATATCAATGGCTGTAACTGATATTACAACCATAGAAAAGGTAGAAGTACAAGCGTGTGATGAAATCAATCCCCTTATTCCTAAACCTAGCAATGAACCAATTATAGGTGTTATAGATACTTTATTTGACAAAAGTGTTTATTTTTCTGAATGGGTAGAATATAAAAATTTGTTAGATGAAGCAATCACTAATCCAGAAGATAAAAACCATGGCACCATGGTTACTTCTCTTATAGTTGATGGTGCATCAATCAACCCTAATTTAGATGATGGCTGTGGAAGATTTAGAGTAAGACACTTTGGTGTTGCTTCTAGTGGTGTAAATAGCTCATTCACCATTTTGAGATTAATTAAAGAAATAGTTGAATCAAATAGAGACATTAAAGTATGGAACCTATCTCTTGGATCTAAACTAGAAATAAATCAAAACTTCATTTCTCCAGAAGCTGCAATTTTAGATAAGATTCAATATGAGAATGATGTGATATTTGTTGTTGCAGGCACTAATAAAGACGATAATTCTAATATAAAAAGAATAGGAGCACCAGCTGATTCTATCAATTCTTTAGTAGTTAATTCTGTTAGCTTTGATAATAAACCTGCTTCTTATTCTAGGGAAGGTTTGGTTCTATCTTTCTTTAACAAACCAGATGTTAGCTATTATGGAGGAGATGGAAAAGAAAAAATTAGAGTGTGTTCACCAATGGGAGAATGTTTTGTAAAAGGTACTTCTTTTGCAGCTCCTTTGATTGCTAGGAAATTAGCATATCTTATAGAGGTGCTAGGACTTAATAGGGAACTAGCAAAAGCCTTAATTATCGATTCTGCTACCGGCTGGAGTGATAATAAAGAAAACCCACAACTTATTGGATATGGGATTGTACCAATTAAGATAAGTGATATAGTAAACACTCCTGAAGATGAAATAAAATTTTTAATTAGTGGTGTTTCTAATAGTTATGAATCCTATAACTATGATCTACCTGTTCCTATTTACAAACAAGCACAACCATTTGTTTCTAAAGCTACATTATGTTATTTCCCTAAGTGTTCTAGAAATCAAGGAGTTGATTATACTAATACTGAAATGGATATTCACTTTGGATGTTTAGTAGAAAATAAAGATAAAAGGATACAAATTAATACTATAAATAACAACAAACAATCTGAAGAAGGGGCAATTATCTTATACGAAGGTAATGCACGTAAAAACTTTAGAAAATGGGATAACGTAAAACATATAAGAGAAAATCTTTTAACACCTACAGGTAGAAAAAAACAAGCAAAAAGCCTTAAAACACCAAGTGGCAAATGGGGTATAAAAATGGTTAAGAAAGGTAGATTAGGTTCCGACGATGGAAACAATATAAAATTTGGTATTGTTGTTACCTTAAAAGAAATAAACGGTGTAAATAGAATTCACCAGTTTATACAATCATGTAAGATTAATAACTTTAATGTTACTAGAATTGATGTTAAAAATAGAATTGATATCTATAACAAGGCTGATGAAGAAATTAAATTCGACTAATATTATTGCACTAATTTTTAAAAAGTGTATTAGTATCTAAGAAAATTAAAGAAGATGAAATAAAAAAAGAAGAAATAACAATTCATTCAAGTACTGCAGAATACTTAACATATGTTGCTAGTATTGGTGATCAGTCTGACAGTATTGAAATGCGTTATGAAGACGAAAATATCTGGTTAACACAAAATGATGGCTACATTGTATGATGTTGATGTTCGTACTATCAATTATCATATTAAAAAGATTTTTAGTGATAGCGAACTACAAGAAGATTCAGTTATCCGAAATTTTTGGATAACTGCTTCTGATGGCAAAAACTATAATACAAACCATTATTCTTTAGAAATGATTATTGCGGTTGGTTTTAAAGTAAATAATCAAAGAGCTGTCCAATTTCGTAAATGGGCTAATACGATTGTAAAAGACTATACCATCAAAGGTTGGGTTATTGATGATGAACGATTAAAGAATGGTGGGTCAAGATTAACAACAGAATACTTTGATTGCCTATTAGAACAAATAAGAGAAATAAGATTATCTGAAAGAAGATTCTATCAAAAGATAACTGATATCTATGCTACTTCTCTTGATTATGATCGTGCTTCAAAGATTACTAAACAATTCTTTGCAAAAGTACAGAATAAGATGCATTATGCAGTACATGGCCATACTGCTGCTGAACTTATATATGAAAGAGCTGATGCCAATAAACCTCACATGGGCTTAAATAAAATGGGGCTCGAATCTGATGGGAAGATTGTAAAAAGTGATGTAAGTATCGCTAAGAACTATTTAAGTGAGCAAGAAATAAAATCACTTGAACGTATAGTATCAGCCTACCTAGACTTAGCAGAAGATAGTGCAGAACGCCATATATCAATGACGATGGAAGACTGGTCAAAAAGACTAGACTTATTCTTGATGGCTGATGATAGAGAAGTATTACAAGAAGCTGGAAAAATCACTGCTGAGATTGCTAAGGAAAAAGCCGAAACAGAATTTGAGAAGTATCGTATTATTCAAGATAGATTGTTTGTATCTGACTTTGATAAGTATTTATTAGAATTAGAAGAAAATGAAAAGAAATAATTTGACATTGTTGTTAATGTTTAACTAAGGAGTTGCTTATGAATGTTTTAGAAGAACTTATATACTATTGTAAAGAATATCAACCAACTGGAGCATTGATGCTTACAGGGGAATGGGGTTGTGGTAAAACTTATTTAATAGAAAATGAATTAAAAAACAGTTTAAAAGACTCTCATGTTCTTATAAGGATTAGTTTATTTGGCTTGGAATCGATAAATGATGTAAAACTTGAAATTAAAAAAAGTTGGTTTAATGTATATATAAACCAAATTGCACCGATTAATATAGAAAAGAAAAGAAGTTATAATATAGCTAAAAGAGCTAAAAGTGTTATGAATGCCGCTTTAGAATTGTTACCTGAACCATTTAAATCATTTCTAGCCGGTACTCTATCGATTAACTTTCTAGATTTTGTTGATGTTAAACCAGAAATTAATAAAAAGAAAGTTATTCTAATTTTTGATGATTTAGAAAGATGTAATATCTCCACTTCTGATTTATTAGGTTGCATTAATGATTACTGTGAAAATTTACATATTAGTACAATCATAGTTGCTAATGAGGATAAAATATCAAATGATCGTAATGATAAAATTCAGTATAATGAAATTAAAGAAAAAATAGTCCATAGAACAATAAATTATGCTCCGGATTATGCTTCAATTATCTCTAATATTATTGATGATTTGCCATATAATAATGACGAATTAAAGGGATATAGAGATTTTCTAATGTCTAATAAGAAATTGCTTGCACAATTATTTTCATCCAAGGAAATTGATGAGGTTAAATTTGATAATATAGGTAGAAGTTTCTATGGTTTAGCTAATAAAGAGCTTGATAATCTAAGCAATTATAAAAATAAGATTCTTCCTCTTATTAAAAACAAGCCACATAACATTCGTAGCTTTAAATGTGCTATACATGATTTTAAAAGAATATACATTCTGTTGAAAGAAAAAGAATTTGATAATATTGAAAATTATCTTTTCTCATATGTTTCTTATTTTTTAAGTTTTAGAACGAAAGTTATTTATAATTCTGTAAATCATAATTATACAAATTTTGGAACTATAGTTAGCATTATGTATCCAATGTTCTTTAATGATAAATATATATCAAAAGGAATTATTGATTGGATCGAAACAGGGACATGGAATAAAGAAACTATCAATGGCGATCTTGATTATCACTGTGAAAGAGATAAAGCTCTTACATCTGAAGAGAAGATGAGATATTTTAGATTAACTGATTTAGAAGAAAAGGATGTTGAGAAGGGTTTTCCAAAACTAATAGAAAAATCATATGAAGGTGAACTTGAATTAAATGATTATGTTGTAATGATATGTAATAGTAAATTAGCAAGAGATTTAAAACTTAAACTTCCAAAAATTGATTGGATTAGAGTGAAAGAAGGTGTTAATATAAAATTCGATAAAATGATTGCTTCTAATGAAAAGAAGAGTTTAAGCAATACCGTTATTGATATAAAAAGTAAAGAATCATATACATCTGAAGAGTGGGAAACGTATGAGTTAATATATAACTTTAGAAAGAATGATGTTTTAACTCTTAATGGTGATAAAAATTATTATTTGAATGAATTATCACAAAATCCAAAAGAAACTCTATTAAATGCAAGAGGAATGCGTTTTAATACATTTGATAACATCTTAGCTAATACCACATTTGAGGTCTTTAAAAATTTAACAAATATGGATAAACATGATTTTGTAGTTTGTTTTGATGATTTGTGGAATACAATCATAAGTAGGGACAAATTTATAATCAAAGATGAAGATAATGGTTTTTTGACATTGAAGAATATGTTGACTGAATTATCTAACAAATACAAAAAAGAATCATTACCTATTTGTAAAAATCATACAGATGATTTTATTATTGTAGTTGATCACTTGATTGAAAAGCAACAACAAAAACAGGCCATTAATAAATAATGCCAATGAACTATCCGTTATTCTCGGATAGTTCATTAGGCGGTTCAACTATTCGATATTTTCGAATAGTTGCTCTGTAACATTTTTCATTCAATGACAAATTCTTACAATTGTATAAACAAGATAAGAGCATGAGATGGTAAAATAATCTAGAATTATTTTTGATGAGGATTTTATTATGATTATAGGAACAACAAAAGAATTAAAGAATCATGAATACAGAGTAGGTTTAACACCTGACAATGTAGCTGACTATATAAGACATGGACATACAGTATTAATTGAAACAGGTGCTGGTGAGGGCGCTGGTTTTACTGATGAGGAATATACTGAATGCGGTGGTATTGTTTGTAGTACTGCTAAAGAAGTGTGGGACAAATCAGAAATGATTATCAAGGTAAAGGAACCTGAAGAATGTGAATATGAATTGATGCATGAAGGTTTAATACTATTTACTTACTTACACCTTGCAGCTAACCCATCATTATGTAAAGTGTTACTAGAAAAGAAGATTAAAGCTATAGGATATGAAACAATAACAGACAATCAAGGCAATCTACCATGTCTTCGTCCAATGTCTCAAATTGCAGGAAGACTATCAATCCAAGAAGGTGCTAAATACATTGAAAAAAGCTATGGTGGTAGAGGTATCTTATTAGGTGGTGTACCAGGAGTCGAAAGAGGAAAGATTGTTATTATAGGAGGTGGCGTTGCAGGAACATATGCTGCTAAGGCTGCAGTAGGTATTGATGCTCAAGTAACCCTTTTGGATATCGATCCAAATAGACTAGCATATCTAGAAGACATCTTTGGTGCTTCTGTTAATACTTTATATTCTACAGAAAGTAATATCAGAAAAGCATTAGCTACTGCAGACCTTGTAATTGGTTCTGTCTTAATACCAGGTGGTAAAACACCAAAGCTTGTTAGAAAAGAACACTTAAAACTAATGAAAAAGGGTGCTGTAATCGTTGATATTGCGATTGACCAAGGTGGGTGTTGCGAATCAAGTCATGTAACTGTACATGATGATCCAATCTTTATTGAAGAGGGAGTAGTACACTATTGTGTAGGTAATATGCCAGGTGCTGTACCTTATACTTCTACTTTAGCTTTAACTAATGCGACATTAAGATATGGCCTATTAATAGCTGACAATGGAGTAGAAGAAGCTATTAAGAATACTAGCATTAGAAATGGTCTTAACATCTATGATGGTAAGGTTACTAATAAGAATCTTGCTGATGCGTTAGGTTGTGAATACTATGCAGGATAAGGTTTTACCTTATCCTTATTTTTTTATAGAATTAATATAAATGAAAAAACAAGGATACTATTCTACAGGCGAATTTATTAAAAAAGGTCATATTACTAAAAAGACCCTACGCTACTATAATGAACATAATGTGCTCAATCCTACTTTAATTGATGAAAAAGGACAACACTATTATACTGATGAGGACTTGGGGCATCTTCAACAAATACTTTTTCTTAAGTATTTAGGATTTTCTCTTGCTGACATTAAACAAATGTCCTTTTATAGTAACGATACCTCATTCTTAAACAAATCCCTTCATATGCAAACTTATTTTGTTAATGAGCGTATTGAACAATTAAAGAGAATCAAGGATGCGCTTATCAATGCCAATGAAATGATTGAAAAGGGTGAAGAGATTGATTGGGCATCTATGATTGATAAAGTAAATAATAAGGAAATGGAAGAATCTATTAAGAAACAATATGAGAATTCTTCTAACATCGAAGCTCGTATCTCTTTACATAAATTATGTTCAACTAATAGTGAATCATGGTTTAAATGGATCTATAGACTTAGTGAAATTAAGGAGCATCTACGTGTATTAGAACTAGGTTGTGGTGATGGTTCTATGTGGTTAGAAAACTATAACTTATTACCAAATAATATTGAAATCGTATTATCGGATATCTCATCAGGTATGATTAGAGATATCGACTTAAAACTTAAAAATGATAAACGTTTTACTTTTAAGGTAATTGATGGACAATATATTAACTTCAATGATGAAACATTTGACATCGTTATTGCCAACCATGTGTTATTCTATTTAGACGATATACCTTTAGCTCTAAAAGAAATACATAGAGTACTAAAAGATAACGGTAGATTTATATGTAGCACCTATTCATCAAAACATATGCACGAAGTAGATGAACTAGTAAAAGAATTTGAACCAAGAATTGAATTATCTAAAGATAAACTATATGAAAAGTTTGGTAAAGAAAATGGTAGAGAGATACTATGTAAGGAATTTAATAATGTAACTTGGTATAGCTATCTAGATTCACTAAACATAACAGATGAAAATTTACTAATAACCTATATACTATCTTGTCATGGTAATCAAAATAGATATATTGTTGATAAGTTTAAGGATTTTAAATTATTTGTGTCTAAGAAAATGAAAAATGGCTTCAAGGTCACAAAAGATGCTGGAATTTTCATTTCTTTTAAATAATTGCTTGACTATGCCCTTAGGACACACTATATAGTGAGAGTGTGAGGTAAGCAAAATGAAAGGTATTATTTTAGCAGGCGGCAGTGGAACAAGACTATATCCACTAACAATGGTAACAAGTAAACAACTATTACCAGTCTATGACAAACCAATGATCTATTATCCATTAAGCACATTGATGCTAGCGGGTATTAAAGACATCCTAATTATTTCAACACCAACAGACACTCCAAGATTCGAATCGCTTTTAGGTGATGGAAGTCAATTTGGTGTACATCTATCATACAAGGTACAACCAAGTCCTGATGGTCTAGCACAAGCATTCATTCTTGGCGAAGAATTTCTTAATTGCGAAGCAGGAGCTATGATCCTAGGAGATAATATATTCTATGGAGCAGGTTTTGGTTCTATTCTTAAATCAGCTTGTAAAAATGCTGAAGAAAACAATAGAGCTACCGTATTTGGCTACTATGTACCAGACCCAGAAAGATTTGGTGTTGTAGAATTTGATGAAACAGGTAAAGCTTTATCAATTGAAGAAAAACCAACAAACCCTAAATCAAACTATGCAGTTACTGGACTTTACTTCTATCCAAGTGGTGTAAGTAAAAAAGCCAACATGGTTAAACCAAGTCCAAGAGGTGAACTAGAAATCACAACACTTAATGAAATGTATCTAAATGAAGGCAAATTAGACGTACAGTTATTAGGAAGAGGCTTTGCATGGCTTGATACAGGTACTATGGACTCTTTAATCGAAGCAGCATCATTTGTTCAAATGATTGAAAAAAGACAAGGTATTAAGATTTCAGCTCCTGAAGAAATTGCCTTTAGATATGAATGGATCAATAAGGATGAACTACTTGAATCAGCAGCAAAATATGGTAAGAGTCCATATGGCCAACACTTAAAGGCTGTTGCAGAAGGGAAGGTAAGAGGCTAATGAAAGCTATTGAAACTAAAATTCCAGGTGTTCTAATTATTGAAACTGATGTATATGGAGACAATAGAGGCTTCTTTACTGAAACCTATAATAAGCCAAAATACGAAGCATTGGGCATTACCACTGAGTTTGTACAAGACAACATGTCATTCTCGAGCTTAAAAGGTACCCTACGTGGCCTTCATTGGCAAAATCCGCCTTATTCACAAGCTAAATTAGTTTCTTGTTCAAAGGGCAAAGTAATTGATGTAGCAGTAGACATTAGAAAAGGCAGTCCAACATATGGAGAGTGGGTAAGTTGTGAACTAAGTGAAGAAAACCATAGACAATTCTATATTCCAAGAGGCTTTGCCCACGGTTTCTTAACACTTACTGACAACGTTGAATTTAGATATAAATGTGACAACATCTACAACAAAGAATCAGAAGGAGGCATGAGATACGATGCCCCTGAAGTTAACGTAGACTGGGGAAGTCTATTAAACGGTATAGAACCAGTATTATCTGAAAAAGATAAGATTGGTCCAACCCTTACTGATTCAAATAACCAATTCATATACAAGGAGAAATAAAACATGAAAACAATCTTAGTAACTGGTGGTACTGGCTTTATAGGAAATTGTTTCTGTAAGCTATTACTAGATGAAAGACCTGAATATAGAGTAATCAACGTGGATGTATGCACATATGCAGCTAACCCATCTACTATTGAAAAAGAACTAAAAAACCCTAATTATAAGTTCTATAAAACAGATATTAGAGATAGAGAAGAAATTGAAAAAATCTTTGAAACAGAAAAGCCTGATATCGTTGTAAACTTTGCGGCTGAATCTCATGTAGATAGATCTATCACTAATCCTGGTATTTTCCTTGAAACAAACATCATGGGTACAGCAGTACTTATGGATGCTTGTAGAAAGTATGGAATTGAAAGATACCATCAAGTATCAACAGATGAAGTATATGGTGACTTACCATTAGATAGACCTGACTTGTTCTTCCATGAAGATACACCAATCCATACATCGTCTCCATATTCAACATCTAAGGCTAGTGCTGACTTGTTAGTTCTTGCATACCATAGAACCTATGGACTACCTGTAACAATATCTAGATGTTCAAATAACTATGGGCCTTATCAGTTCCCTGAAAAATTAATTCCCTTAATGATCAACAACGCAATACACGATAAACCACTTCCTGTATATGGACAAGGATTAAACGTAAGAGACTGGTTATATGTAAAAGATCATTGTTATGGTATTCTAGCTGTTATTGAAAAAGGTAGAGTTGGTGAAGTATATAACCTAGGTGGTCATAATGAAAAGGCTAATATTGAAATCGTTAAGATTATCCTAGATAAACTAAATAAACCAGAAAGCTTAATCACTTATGTTGCCGATAGACATGGTCATGATCAAAGATATGCCATTGATCCTCAAAAGGCAATGGATGAATTAGGCTGGAGACCAACTACGATGTTCAAAGATGGTATTGTCTTAACTATTGATTGGTATATGTCAGATGAAGGAAGAAAATGGACTAAGGAGTGTACATCTGGTGAATACCTAAAGTGGATTGAAAAGAATTATACAGAAAGAAAATAAATATGAGAGTATTTGTAACAGGCGTCAATGGCCAACTTGGCCATGATGTCATGAATGAACTATATAAAAGAGGATATGAAGCAACAGGCTCTGATATCGCTGATACTTATGTAGGTATCAATGACTTCAGTCCTGTTACTACTATGCCTTATGTTAAATTAGATATTACCGATACAGAAGAAGTTAATAGAGTTATTGCTAACTATGACGCAGTAATCCACTGTGCAGCATGGACAGCAGTAGATATGGCGGAAGATGATGATAAGGTAGAACTTGTTAGAAACGTTAATGCTCATGGTACAGAGAATATCGCCAAGGCATGTAGAAACATAGATGCTAAGATGATTTATATCTCTACTGACTATGTCTTTGATGGACAAGGAACTAAACCTTGGTCACCTGATTGTAAGGAATATAAGCCACTTAATGTCTATGGCCAAACAAAACTAGAAGGGGAACTTGCAGTTAGTAGTATCTTAGATAAATATTTCATTGTACGTATCGCGTGGGTATTTGGCTTAAATGGTAAAAACTTCATTAAGACAATGATTAATGTGGGCAAAAGCCATGACGCAGTAAGAGTGGTAAATGATCAAATTGGTACTCCTACTTATACATTAGACTTATCAAGACTTCTTGTAGACATGATCGAAACAGAAAAATATGGCTACTACCATGTTACAAATGAGGGATGTTATATCTCTTGGTATGACTTTACTAAAGAAATCTATAAACAATATGGATTAGATACTAAAGTAATTCCTGTTACTACTGAAGAATATGGCTTATCTAAAGCTAAAAGACCATTTAACAGTAGATTAGATAAATCAAAATTAATAGAAAATGGTTTTAAACCATTACCAACATGGCAAGATGCACTAAGAAGATATCTTGAGGAAGCAAAGTTATAAGGTGACTCGTTCACCTTTTATTAATGGCCTTTAAAAAAATAAATAAAAGTGAGACAATAGTCTACATTATGAAAAAAGAAAAGATTATTATTACAACATTACTTGTTGTGTTTATTGTCTTATTAGATGTGTTTTTAATACTTTTAAATAAGAAAACAATTGGAAAGGTATTAACAATTCTAATAATACTTTTATCTTTATTTGGCAATTATTACTTATTAAAGACAAGCGGTGCTCTAAATAAGATTACAAGAAATACTCATGAAACTAAGAGTACTATTAGCATAATAAGCTTAAAGGACAATGACTTTGATGATCTTAACAATATTACAATAGGCTACTTTAGAACTGACTTAGAAGAATATAAAACAACTAAGTATAACAGCTTAAATGAACTATTGGATGCTTTATATGGTGGTGAAGTTGATGCCATCATTATTAATGAAGCATATAGAGATCAAATAAAAGACATTAAAGAAGACTTTGACAAAGATACTAAGGTTATCTATCAAAAAAGTATGGTAATTGAAAATACTGATAAGGCCAATAAGGTAGAAAACATTACTAATAAATCATTCAATGTCTTAATATCAGGCTCTGATACAAGAGGTGGCTTTGATGAATACGGTAGAAGTGATGTGATTATGGTAGCTACTGTTAATCCTAATACTCATACTATTCTTTTAACTTCTATTCCAAGAGACTATTATGTAACTACAATCTGTGATGAAAACGATAGATGCATGTATGGTGAATTAGACAAGATAACACACACTGGCATTCATGGTACCAACACTACTAAGCGTACAGTAGAAAACTTATTAGGAATTAAAATCAACTACACATTTAAAGTAGGCTTTGACACAGTGACTGACTTAGTTGATGCGATAGGTGGGGTTGATATTTATGTAGAACCAGGCTATGCCCTAACAAGACCTGAATTTAGTGTAAAAGAAGGTCTTAATCACTTAAATGGTAAACAAGCTCTAGCTTATTCTAGAGAGCGTTATGCCTATAGTGAAGGTGATAGACAACGTACAAGAAACCAACAACAAGTACTAATGGGTATTATAGATAAGTTAACAAGTCCTAGCATTATCACAAACTATGCAGCTATTATTGATGCTATGGCTGATACTTTCTCTACTACAATGTCTAATGAAGAGATTACAAGCCTTATTAAATATCAATTAGATAAAAATCCTAAATGGACTATTGAACAATATATGGTAGATGGAAGTGATTCTACACAAATGTGTGCAGAACTTGGCGATGCTGCTTATGTTATGATACCTAATCAAGATACAGTTAGAACTGCTAGTGAAAGAATAGAAGAGTTATTAAAATAAATATCATATAATTTTATAGTAATAAGGGGTGTTTATATGAACAAAATAGACTTAAAAGGAAAGACAATACTTATAACTGGTGCTGCAGGCTTTATTGGTAGTAACCTAGTAAAAGAATTATTCAATACTGTAGATGATATAAAGATCATTGGTATTGATAATATGAACGATTATTATGATGTATCTATAAAGGAATATAGATTAGAAAAGATTAATAAATTAAATAAGAATTTTATCTTTATTAAGGGTGATATCTCAGATAAAGATACTATTAATAACTTATTCAATGAGTATAAACTAAGTGTTGTAGTAAATCTAGCTGCTCAAGCAGGAGTACGCTATAGTATTACAAATCCTGATGCTTATATCAAATCTAATCTAATTGGTTTCTATAATATCTTAGAAGCTTGTAGACACAATGAAGTAGAACACTTAGTATATGCATCTTCATCATCAGTATATGGCTCTAATAAGAAAGTACCATATAGTACAGATGATAAAGTAGATAATCCAGTATCACTATATGCAGCTACTAAAAAGAGTAATGAACTAATGGCTCATGCTTATAGTAAGCTATATAATATTCCTTCAACTGGACTACGTTTCTTTACAGTATATGGACCAGCAGGAAGACCTGATATGGCCTACTTTGGCTTTACTAATAAGTTACTAAAAGGAGAGACAATAGAGATCTTTAACTATGGTAACTGTAAAAGAGACTTCACATACATTGATGATATTGTAGAAGGTGTTAAAAGAGTAATGCAAGGAGCACCTGATAAGAAACTAGGTGAAGATGGTTTACCTATTCCTCCATATGCAGTATATAACATAGGTAATCAAAACCCTGAAAACCTATTAGACTTTGTAGACATCTTACAACAAGAACTAATAGATGCAGGTGTCTTACCTAGAGATTATGATTTCAAAGCACATAAGAAGCTTGTACCAATGCAGCCGGGTGATGTTCCTATTACTTATGCTGATACAACACCACTTGAACAAGACTTTGGCTTTAAACCTAGTACACCTTTAAGAACAGGTCTTAGAAACTTTGCGAAATGGTATAAGGAGTTTTATAGAGTATGAAAGTAAAATTACAAGATGTTCTATTAGCTTTAGAAGAAGCTGGCAACGATGAAATAAGCTGTTGCTATTCTATAAATAAAGAGAAGATTGTCTTTTTCTCAGAATATTTTGATGATGATGAAGAAGAACATGATGAAGATGATGACTATATTAGATTACCTGATAGTTACGATATTAATGAATATCGTATGATGGAAAACTTTGTCTATTCTTTGCCTAAAGGAAAGAACCAAACTATCTTATATAATGCAATACAGGGAAGGGGTGCCTTTAGAAGATTTAAAGATAAACTACATGAAATTGGTATGGCAAATGAATGGTATAAGTATCGTGATCAACAATATAAAGAGATTGCCCTTGAGTGGTGTGAGGAAAATGATATTGAAGTAATTGAGTGATTCCTGAATTATAATTAGGAATCACTTTTTGTGTAGAGTTATATTGAGTCTGATTACTTACGACTAAATTATATAGTCGTAAGTAAGTCGTAAGCACAGGATGATATGATAATGGCAATTCCAATTAGTATTGAAACATTATTGAATGAAAATGTTGTTGAGTGGGCTAGAATAGAATTTAAAGAAAATTGGAATCCAGAAACAACTTTAAAGACTATTAGTGCATTCGCGAATGATATTGATAATTGGGGCGGTGGATATATAGTTTTAGGTGCAAATGAAAAAGATGGGAAAGTCGTAAGGCCTGTAAAAGGAATTGAACCTGGATCCATAGATAAGATACAAAAAGAATTGTTAAGGTACTGCAAATTTTTAAAACCTGTATATATTCCTCAAACAGAAGCTGTTAACTTTGATGGGAAAATGCTGTTGTTAATATGGTGTCCTGGTGGGTATGAAAGACCCTATGCATGTCCTAAATATCCTAGTACTAAGAATAGTGAAAAAATTTATTATATTAGAAAACTATCTAGTACGATTGAAGCAACGGATTTGGACGTAAAAGAACTGCTTTCCTTGTCTCATAATATTCCTTTTGATGATCGTATCAATCCAAAGGCAGAAATGAATGATTTAAAACGAAGTCGTATTTATGATTATTTACAAAATATTAACAGTAGTTTACTTATTAATGTTGACGATTTAAGTCTTAATCAATTAGCTAGAAATCTAAGAATCGCTGATGGTCCAACTGAATACTACAAACCTTTAAATGTTGGATTACTATTTTTTAATGATCAACCCCATATGTTTTTCCCGTATAGCCAAATAGAGGTTGTTAATATTCCAGATCCTACAGGCTATGGAATGGTGGAAAGGGTGTTTCAAGGTCCTATTGATGTGCAATTAAGAAATGCTCTTGATTATATCCGGAGTAACGTTATTGCTGAAAAAGTTTTTAAGGTAAGTGGCCAAGCTGAAGCTATTAGAATTAAAAATTATAGCTATGAAGCTATAGAAGAATTCTTATCAAATGCTATTTATCATAAATCATATCAAATACACGAACCAATTACTGTTAGGATAGAAAGTGACAAAATAGAAATCACAAGCGTCCCTGGTCCTGATAGTTCTATAACTGATGAAGATATCAAAAATTTACAAATGAGAACTAGAAGATATAGAAATAGAAGAATTGGTGACTTCTTAAAAGAATTGCATCTGGTTGAAGGAATAAACACTGGTATACCAATAGCTATAAGAGAGATTAAGAAAAACGGCTCTCCTTTGCCAATATTCCTAACCGATGAAGATAGAACGTTCTTCTCTGTAATCATACCTATACATGAGGCATTTATAAATAATGACTATTTAAACAGTAAATTGGAAGATATAAAAAAGAAACGTAGAAGTAAGGATGAGATTAAAGAATTAATATTAGAAACCCTAGATAAAGAAAGTTATTCAGCAAATGAATTGTATAGGAGTTTGGGTTATTCTGGTAATGCTTCTAAAACTTTTAGAGAAATAATCGAAGAGCTTATAGATGAAAATATCATCTATAATTCATCTACCTGTGTTAGAGACTCTAACAATGTATTAAAAATGTATGATGGCTTAAAAAAATATGAGAAAAAATAAAATGTACTGATTATTTCCAAGATGTACACTGATATAAATAAAAACGGTTTTTCGTTAATACATATCTAAAATCGACAGTAATCTGCATAAATTAGCAAATAAAAACGTAAAATCCGTTTTTAAATTTTTCTTGTCAATCGAACGATTGTTAAGACAAACAATAAACTTTATTTTGTATAGTGAAAATGATATCATTAGTTCGTAAATTACGAAATAATAAAGAGGTGATAATATGATTTTATTAAATTTAAAATTAGATGGTATCTATGGTTTTGAAAATTTCGAAATAAATTTTACTTATCCAAAAAAAATTGTGAATTCGCTTATCAATGATGAACATCTTGATGGAAGAGATAAGTTTAGGTATAAAAAAGTAATTATACTAATGGGAGCTAACGCAACTGGCAAGACAAGCTTAGGAAAGGCGCTACTTCGAATTTTTAGTTATATCAATTCAGGAAACCCTTCTTATTTATATGAAATGGTTTCTGATAATAAAGAAGGGTCTTTTTGTATCGATTTTGTCAACGAAGGCTTTGTTTTACATCGTTTATCAGCAAATATTAAACTCTCTTCTGAGATTAGTGTTTCTTATCAAACAACAATTATAGAAAAAAATGATTCTTATGAAAAATGTGTGTCTAAACTCGTTACGAATGACCTTAATAAAACATCACTTAAAAAAATGATTGGAACTATTAATTATCGATTTGCTTACCCTGAAATTGATACTTCTTTATCACTAAATAATATTGATAAAAAAACATTATTAAGAACTTTAAGTGCTGTAATTGGAACTTTGGATCCTACATTAAAAGATGTGAGCATATCTAAAGATTTAAAAAACACTTTTATAATTAGAAGAAATAAATCAGAGATTATTATTCAAGATGGAAAACTTTTAAATAAAGAGATTTTATCAAGCGGAACTGCTGAGGGTATTGATGTTGCTATCTTTTTGGCTTCAATGCTAACAAAAGAAAAAACTTTCTATTATTGCGATGAACATTTTTCATATATTCAAAGCGATATTGAAAAAAGAATTTTTGGCTTAATGTTAGATCGTATATCTAATAATGAACAATTAATATTTACAACACACAACACAGATATGCTTGATTTAAATTTACCTAAGCATTCGTATATGTTTTTATCAAAGAGATTTAGGGATGGAAAATACAAAGTTGAAGCTTTATCGGCCTCAGATATTCTAAAACGTAATACTGATAGTATTAGAAATGCTGTAGAAAATGATGTATTTAATTCTTTGCCGGATGATTCGTTGCTCGATAAGCTAGAAGTGGGGGTGAAAAATGAATAATACTTGTTTATACTTTTGTGAAGGCGAAGATGATCAAAAATTAATAAATGCTTTAAAATATAACCCTGAAAGAATATTATCAGGAAGATCAAAAACACTAAATGTTATGCAAACTTTAATACCGAAGTCAGTTCTATTGGGGATTAAACCAAACTCTTGTATTGCGTTAGTTTTTGATACTGATGTTGTAACAAATTTACAATTTCTAAAGACAAATATTAACAACATTAAAAAATATTGTCATGGTGTAAGGATAGTCTGCTTATTGCAAGTCAAAAATCTTGAGGATGAGTTAGTACGATGTACAGATGTAAAAAATATTCTTGATATAACCAAAAGTAAAACACTTAGTAATTTTAAAGCTGATTTTAAAAATTTAAGTGATGATAAATGTCGTCGAGTATTAGATAATCATAAAATTGATGTTAAAAAGTTATGGACAACTAATGCACCAGAAGTGTTTTCTTTTGTTGAGAGAAATAGTCATTTAATCAAGAAATAAAAAAGCAAATTTGCCAGTTTTAAGATTCTATTAGATGTTTAAAGGAGTTCGTTCGAACTCCTTTACTTAGAAAATTTGTAAATCACTTTGACTTTCATCAAGCCTTACATCTTTAATACCAGGTACTTCATCTAGTATCAAGGCTGCAACGCCATCCTTAAGAGTCATCTCTAGAGCACCACAACCAATACATGCACCATGTACTTTAACATAAACGATATCATCCTCAAGTCTTGAGAATTCAACATCGCCACCATCAGCCTGCAAATAAGGCTTTATCTTATCAATAGTTTTAATAACAAGTTTTTCTTTTTCTTCTTTTTCCATAAAAATCACCTAAATTATTATATATCAAATTGTAGTATAATGCTTGTTATATGAACAGTATTAACCAGTATAAAGTAGGAATCCCGACTTTAGAACTTCATTTTCAATAATTTAAAATTTCTTAATTAAATATATCTAGATAAATAAAGGACTTTGAT
>CAKVAL010000031.1 GCA_934725085.1 uncultured Erysipelotrichaceae bacterium
TATCAATATCACCCTTTAAACTACATAAACGAAAATTTCAATGAAAAGAGAAAATATCGTTAATATTTAACCTTTTTTGATTTTTGATTTTTTGATATTCAAATATAAATTATTTTTTTGAGTTGAAATAAAATAGTCAAACTTTAACTAAATTTGTGAGTAAAACTTAAAAATACCCATCATTTAAAGGAAATTACGTCGTCAATCAATTCGGAAAAAATCTTTTTTATTATGAAAAAGTATTAATTTGCACAGTGGTGCTAATAATCCTTTTGTTTACTAGCTTATTTTGAATAATATTCTCTAAAAGTAATCGTTTTGTTGGAATTTAAGGATAATTCTAATATCTTTTCAACCTTTTCTAGATTGGTTCCTTTGGTGTTGTATTTGAATGAATACAAATTTAAATAGTCTTGAAGTTCGTTTCTATTAAAACCAGGATGCGCATCTAAGAAATCTCTAATATTAGCACAGTGATGATTAACCTTTCTTAAAGGATTATCTTCATCTTTGACTTTATTAGGTGTAGTAGCTTTATAGAATTCTTCTTTTAAATTCAGTTCTTTGATTAACATATTATGAGACTTCTCACCATCATGTTTTAATACACTACTAGGCATAATATGGTCTTTAAAGAATTTAAGTGTCTTTATAGAAGAAATCTTAGCTTTGCCTTCTACAAAACAAACTACTGTATTTTCATTACAAGCAATGTCTTTGACTGACCAAAGACATATATTTAAGGATTATCCCTAAGGCCTTGATTAAATCAAGGAACAATATGTTTCATGTAGTTTTTATTGAGTTTGAGAATACTTCTTCAAATTGATAGAATGAATTTAGTAGTGAGACATCAAATTGAAAGAAGGAATCATTATTATGATAATCAAACGTTTAAATAGAGATGATTATGCAGGAAAAGAATTTAAAGTATGTTATCAAACCAATGGATATTATGACATTGTTCCAGACAAATTAGGATTTAAAATACAATATGTTCCCTTTGAAACATGTGTTAGTCGTAGTTTTATAGATGAATTTTTCGGAGAGTGGTTGGACAATCCCATTGCCTATGGTGCATTTGAAGATGAAAAGTTGATTGGATTTGTTGAAGGTGCCATCGAACAATGGAACAACCGATTCAGAATCAGTAACATCTGTATATTTGAGCAAACTGCACGTAATAATGGGGTAGGAACTGCATTGATACAGACGATTCTTGCAGAAGCAATAAAAACAAATACAAGAATGGTTGTATTGGAAACACAATCCTGTAATGAAAATGCGATTTGTTTTTATCAAAAAATAGGTTTTGATATCATTGGTTTTGACTTATATTCTTATTCGAATGAAGATCCAAAAAAACATGAAATACGAATTGAAATGGGAATGAAACTTGTAAAAGAGTCACATATCGAAGATATGCTTGATGAAGCGGATACTGAAGCAAAAAACAATCAAGAAAGATTATCACATGATGAAGTATTTAAAGCTATACGATCTTCATTAAAAGATACAACAAATTACACCAATACAGCATTTGTTTCTAGATAAGCCACGGTATAGTTTATTATCCTTTGTTTGTATTTCTGATTGAATAACGCTATAAAACATTTCATCAAGATATACACTACCATCTAGAACAACATCATCCTGATAATCTTCAAGTAGTAGAAATAACTTCTTTAACCAAAACTTAGATGTAGTATTAGCATTTTTATTAACCTTTGATGTTAAGTTAATTGAAGAATTAGAAAATAAATTCAAAAGAAACTCTATCCATTCTGATATAGGCAGCTTATGATTATCAAATATTGTGTTAGTTAAAACGGTAAATGTCTTATTGCATAATAGGCATTTATATCTTTGTATATTGTTTTTGGTTTTGCCATCCTTTTTAAAAGAAGTAGATAAGCAACAAGGACATTTACTTGGTATATAAGAATTGACTAGTTTATCTTCATTAGATTCTTCTAATGAAATATGATGCATGTAAAAATGATCTTTATATTCATCACGAATAAAAGATTGTAAACAAGATGGCGTAGTAACGTCATCCCAAGGTGTCTTCTTCCTAGAAGAAGAGATATATTTATTTTTTGTCATTGGTGGTGATCTCCTGTTATTTAGGTGAATCGCAGTAACATTGACGTGGTGGTCTCCTTACTGCGATTCACCTAAATAACCATTAATTTAAAAAGTGGTTAAGATCCAATTAGAACCTCTAACCACTTAAATTATAAGATTGATAGCACCACTGTACAAATTAATACTTTTATGAAATAAAAATTCATTTTCAAAGTAACTAAAATTGATTAGTAAATAATATCCCTTACTTATAAGTTCTTATATCATCAACCTATTCCAAAAAAATTCTAATTTTTAAGATGTTTTTTGCGAATATTTATTAATCATTTCCAATGCATTTAGTCTGCATATTTTCTCAGCTTCTTCCTCTGAAAAGTCCATTTTGCTTAGAATTTCAAAATATTTGTCATATATTTTGCTTGGTTCGAGTTTACGATTATCAGGATAATCAGTAGCAAATATTAATTTTTCTACGTCTAATCTTCTTAAGATTTTATTCGCATCTTCAATGCCGTACTTATCTACCAAATCTGGCAATATTGCAGAGATATTAAAAAACAGTCCTAAGTCAATTAATTCTTCATATTGAAAACCACCAATATGAGCAATCGATATACGTAGCTTCGGATATTTTTTTATAACATTTTTTATCCTGGCCGGAGAACAGACATCATCCATAAGGTGTATTCTTGGATATGAATGTATTTCTACTAAAATATTATTTTTATTTGCCCATTTAAAAACCTCATCATAATACATGCCATCAATCGGATAAGCGGTATTTGTTGCATGAATTTTCAAACCTAATACTTCTTCTCTTTTAACTACATCTTCTAATATTTGAATAGTTCTTTCTAAATCATTTCTAATATCAATATCGGCAAAGCAAAACAATCTATTTTTCGCTTTGCCACACATATCAAACAAATTATTATGGACGGTGCATACATTGAAATCCATAGATAACATATATGGATCATTAAATGGCATTATAAAGGCTGATTCAATATTATATTTATCCATTATTTCAAGATAATCTCTCACATCACCAAAATCTATAAAGTTACCACCATTCTCTTTATTAGCCTCAATAACATCTGGTGGCATTAAATGTATATGTGCATCTATCTTTTTTATTTTTTTCCAATCGATCATACTATTTCATTTCTTTCTTGTTAAGTTTGTTCAATAATTTTGTTGATAAACATCCTTAAAAATTCTTTCGAATTTTCTCCATCCTGCTCCACCATTTTCTGTTGAGAAATCAAACCAAGATATTTCAGTTAACACTTTAGAACAAACCAACTCATACATATTCCGGCATATTCACTTTTATATATTATTAAGAACCATGGTTTCATTGCTATTTTATCTAATAATACAACATTGCTATATTGTTTAGAATTCATAACATCTTTATACTATTGGCCTGTAAGCCAATAGTTTTTTTCCTTTTGTCCATATTCTTCAATTACTTTACATATATCTTGTAATTGTTTAGATATATATAAGGGTGGAGCTGCGGATGTTTTCTTGGACTTTATTAACATGATAAACCAAATGATTTTCTATAATCAATAGGGCTCATATAGCCTAATGATTCTTTTATTCATTTTTTTTGATATTTTCGCTTTCCTTATTCTCATTGATATTTTCCATATTATAATTTAGACATGCAAATAGGAAGATTTCAAAAGGTCAGTATCGACCAATTCAACAAAGATACAAACAATATAGACAGCACAATATATAAAGACATCGTTCTACCCAAAAGAGCCACAACAGGCTCAGCTGGTTATGACTTTGTATGCCCCTTTAACATAACTATTAAACCTGGTCAAAACATTAAAATTCCAACAGGCATTCGTTGTCAAATGGAAGAAGGCTATGTCTTAAACATTTACCCAAGATCATCATTTGGCATCAAACACCAGATGTTTCTATCAAACACTGTAGGAATTATTGATAGCGACTACTACTACGCCAACAACCAAGGACATATCATTATCTCTATCATTAATATGGGAGAACATGATATTATCATCAACAAAGGTGAACGCTTCGTTCAAGGCATCTTCTTAAAGTTTTATACCGTCCAAGAAGAAGAAATAAACTCAAATAGACACGGAGGCTTTGGCTCGACTGGTAAATAATGCGCCCATAGCTCAACGGATAGAGCGTTTGACTCCGATTCAAAAGGTTGCAGGTTCAATTCCTGTTGGGCGCGCCAAGGAGATTTTATGTACACTTACACAGTTCAATACCATTCATATATATTAGACAAAGACATCAATATAAACATATATGGCTCTAATGGCCAACCCATTCTAGCCTTCCCAACCCAAAACTCAAAAGCTGACAACTATGAAAGCTTTGGCTTAATTGATGAAATCGCTGACTATATCAATAATGAAAAGATTCAAGTATTTGTCGTTGACTCAATTGATGAAGAAACTTGGTCGTCATATGGTGATAAACAATGGAAAAGTAATAGACAGGAACAATACTTTAACTTCATTATCAACGAAGTACTTCCTATCATAAACAAAAAGGCCCCATGCAAGAAACTACCATTAACCTTTGGTTGTTCCTTAGGAGCTAATCATGCCACTATTTGTTTCTTAAGAAGACCCGATTTGTTTTCAGGACTATTAGCTTTGTCAGGCGTCTTTAATTCAAGATACTTTTATGGTGACTATTCAGATGGTAACCTATATAATAACTCACCCGAAGTCTTCTTACCGAACATGCCAAATAATCACCCATATATAAATACTTATAACCAAAAGAAAATAATCTTTTGTATAGGACAAGGCCCTTATGAAGACATGGGTATACCAACTTATAAATATCTAGAATATTTATTCAACACTAAAGGTATTAACGCCTGGTTTGATTATTGGGGAAGCGATGTCAGCCATGATTGGTATTGGTGGCACAAACAAATCAAATACTTCCTGCCATATCTTCTAGACTAACTTAAGCGCATCACTTAAATATTTATTAAGCTCTTCCTCGCTATCTAGGGTCGCTAAAAACATATAGTCACCCATAGCCCCAGAAAGAGCTTTTTCAACTCTCTCTTCTAGAACTATCTTACCTGGATACTTCTTTTTTAAGGCATCAATTGTAAATTTATGCTTAAGTCCATCTCTTCTTCCCACAAAAGCACAATAATGATGTGGACTATCATATTCATGAGTCAATTTATCAAACGCAATCATATCCGCCCAAATCTTATAAACATCAACACCGTTGGCATAATTCATCATCACAGGTGAAACACCACCACTAGGGCGCATATTAACCTCTAGTGCTACAATATCACCCTTCTTACCCAAATATTGATCCTTATTTAAACAAAAGAACTCAAAATGGATGAAACGTGACTTAACACCAAAAGTTCTCACAACTGCTCTACCCTTTTCCCTAACAATATCAGGAAGTTCTTTTCTAATATAAAAGGCTGAATCACTCAAATTATTCACAACCTCCAACAAAGAGAAAGTGGTCACATTTCCTGTCTCAAATAAAGGATCGCCATGTGAATCAATAATCGCATCATAAGAAACAATAGTTCCATCAATATATTCTTCCATAATATACAAAGTATCACCCTTTGTTTCCATGAAATTCTTTAAATCAGTTTCATTATTAATCTTATAAGTACCACAAGCACCAACACCATTATCTGGCTTGGCAATAACCGGATAACCTACCCAATTAATAAAATCCAAACACCCTTCATATGTTTCTACTAAATAATATCTAGCACAAGGAATACCAGCCAAAGCATACTTTTCCTTCATCTTAGATTTAAACTTCACATACTTCATATCGTCATAATGAAAAGAAGTATTGATATTAAAATCATCCCTAAGCATCGCATCTTGTTCAAGCCAATATTCATTATTAGACTCTAAATAATCAATCTTGCCATATTTAAAAGAGAAAAAAGCTACCGCCTTAAACACACTCTCATAATTTTCTAATGAATCAACCTTATAATATTCATCCAATGAAGCCTTAAGCTCAGGACTCAACATTTCATAACTACTATCACCAATACCCAATACTCTTAAGCCATTATTCTTTAATTCACGACAAAAATGATAATAATTACTTGGAAAATTAGGCGAAATAAACACAAAATTCTTCATTTATCTACCCCCTTAAAAACATCTCTACAAAAATAGAAACTCTTTTTTCCCAACTAGCCTCATTATGTTCACCACCTTGAATAACGTGAACATTTAAGTTAATTGGCCTAGTCTTTAAAATATCAATACAATTCCAAAAGCTTTCCTTCGCTCTTTTAGCATACTTATTATTACCAGCTTCCTTAGAACCATAATCCAAATAAATCACAGTATCATTTTTAATAGAAGCTCTCTTTGTAAGTCTAACAAGCTTGTCGTTGGCAACCCACAAAGAAGGAGACAAACAAGCAGCACATCTAAATATATCATTATGTTCCATCAAAGCGTAATAAGAAACCAAACCGCCCATACTAGAACCGCCAATAAAAGTATGTTCCCTATCGCTTTTTACAGGATACTTACCATCAATATAAGATTTAAGATCACTTACTAGCCACTTAATAAATTTCTTAGCCTCAGCCTTAATCAAACCATATTGATAATCAACAAAGTCATATGGTGCATATTCAAATAATCTCTCATTATTCTTGCCACGACTTGAATCAATAGCTACTACAATCAAATCAACATCATTTTTCACAAGATAATCATACATACCCCATGACTTACCATAGGTTGCATCCTCATCGAAAAAAACATTCTGACCATCCATCATATATAAAACAGGAAATGTGCCCTCTTTATCAGGCACATATACAGTTAAATATCTTTTTTCATCACGCAAACAATCAATTGTTATTTCTTTACGCTCAATCATACTCAAATCTCACAATCTTTAAACACTTAGGTGCTTTCTTAACAAACACCGTATTATCCCTATCAATCTCTATTTGATCAGAACCGTCGATTGATATATAAGCCTTATCACGATTATCTCTAATGGAATTAATCTTAAAACAAGCATCATCATTATAAATCTTATAAGTACTTCTTCTAAGTACTGGAGAAATTGGTGTCAAGATAAGTTTTCCTTCATCAATAACAGGTCCCCCAGCCGAATAAGAATAAGCAGTAGAACCAGTAGATGTAGCTACAATCAAACCATCCGCAAAATGCTCACAAGTATCACTTCCATCATCAACACTTAATTTAATTGGAACATTGATATTGGTCTTAAAAATAACCGCATCATTTAAAGCGATACGTTTATAGTTTAGAGTTGGTATACTAACCTCTAAAACACTTCTCTCTTCAATATAAGTCTTGTTTCTTAAAACATCCAATTCATTCTTCTTAAGCGATGTTAAATAACCAAGACCACCATAATTAATCCCAAACATACATAAATTATGTTTATAAACAAGCTCAACCACCTTAAGCATCGAACCATCACCGCCAAGTGTGACAACCACATCAAAATTATTCATCTTTTCATCAAGACATTTATAAGCCATATCTGTTTCAAGGGGATCAATAAAAACCTCAAAATCCTCAAAATATGAAGTCACATCTTTAACAGCCTTATCTAAATCACATAGATTAGGATTTGGAATCAATAATATTCTATTCATCTTCAATCGCCTTAACTTGTTTGCGTCTATTTTTCGCAAGACTAAATAAAATCAAAATCGGAATCAACTCTAAACGACCCGCCAACATATCAAAAATTAGCACAATCTTAGAGAAATAATTAAAACAATTATAGTTTGACATCGGACCAGCTAAGCCAAAAGCAGGACCGATATTATTGAAACAAGCCGCTACAGCTGAAAAATTAGTTGAAAAATCCAAATTATTCAAACTTATTAAAAGTAAAGATATAAAGAATAAGAAAAAATAAATGGAAATATAAGAACGGATTGAATAAACCAAATCATTATTTAAAGCCTTGCCCTCAAAGAAAACATGCTTAATCTTTCTTGGGAAAACATAATGATTAACAGTATTCTTTAAATCCTTCAACATAATCACGATTCTGCTTACCTTGATACCACCACCAGTAGAACCAGCACAAGCACCTATAAACATTAAAATTAATAAAATAGTCTTTGAAAATTCTGGCCAGGTATTAAAGTCATTTGAGGCAAAACCAGTTGTGGTAATAACAGAACCAACATTAAAGAAAGCATGTTTAAGTGCTTCAAGGAAAGAACCAAAATAAGAAGTAATATTAAACGCAATCAACAAAACTGAAACGATAATAATCCCAAAATACCAATGAACTTCTTCACACTTATAAGCAGCTTTAAAATCTTTAATCAAGATATAATAATAAACATTGAAGTTAACACCAAAAATAATCATAAAGATGGTAGTAACAAGCTGAGCACTAGTTGAATAAGACACAAAGGAATCATTCAAAATACCAAAACCACCAGTACCAGCAGTTGCCAAAGATAATACTATCGAATCAAATATTGGCATCTTACACAATAATAAAGAGACAACCTGTAAAAGAGTTAAGCCTGCATATATACCATATAAAATCTTTGCCGTATTAGATAGTTTAGAAACAAGCTTACCAACAGAAGGTCCTGGAGCTTCGGCTTTCATGATATACATAGCTCTTCCCTCGGTTCCTGGTAATATCGCAAGTGCAAACACTAGCATTCCCATACCACCAATCCAGTGAGTGAATGAACGCCAAAATAAGGTTGCGTGAGTTAGTGCAGTCACATCGTTCATGATAGTAGCACCAGTTGTAGTAAAACCAGATACTATCTCAAATAAGGCATCGACAAAGTTACTTGCCTCGCCCAATAGTAACAAGGGAATTGCTCCAATCATACTCAAAACTATCCAAGACAAAGCAACAAGGACAAAGCCTTCTTTCGCAAAAAAGACACTATTCTTGGGACGCTTATAAATGCTATATAGAGTTGGAAGACCAACGATTAAACCAGTTAAGAAGTATGCTAAAAAGCCTCTTTCGTGATAAATAAGCGCAATTAAAGAAGTCAACATTAAAAATAGTGACTCGATGCCAATACATAAACTTAGTGAATGCCTAATAAACGACTTATTCATGACTATTTCGCAATATCCTCGATTGTATTAAAGCCTTGATGCGTAGTAACTACAAGAACCGTATCACCAATTTCAATCTTATCTTTACCACTAGGCACAATGATTTGATTACCTCTAATAATCAAACAAATCAACAAATTATCCTTAGTCTTAAGTTCCTCTAAAGTAACTCCAATAGACTTAGTCTTCTCTCTAATCACAAAAGTAAGCGCCTCAGCCTTACCATTTAAAATACGATGCATAGTCTCAACTTCATTCTCACCAGAATTAGCTAAAGCTCGGATGTAGGCAATAATACTATTAGCCGTAATGTTCTTAGGAGAAACCAAGGCACCAACATCTAAATTATTCAAAACACTCTCGTAGCTAATATGATTTACCTTAGTAATAACCTTAGCCTTACTAGCAGACTTAGCATATAAAGATAAAATAACATTTTCTTCATCAATACCAGTAAGTGAACAGAAAGAATCACATTCTGGTAAACCTTCTTCAATAAGAACGTTATCATCAGATGCACAACCATTAATAATGCTTGCATATGGAAGATTGATAGATAAATAATCACATCTTTTTGGATCCATATCCATAATCGCTACATCGATATTAGATTTTTGTAGGATAGAAGCTAAATAGAAGGCAATATCACTACCACCAACGATAAAACAATTCTTAATAGGAGATTGATAAATACCAATCTTATCCAAGAACTTAGAAGCGACAGCAGGTGTAGCACAAACAGAAACCTTATCACCATCTAAAATTATAGTTTCACCATTTGGGATAATAGCTTCCTTATTTCTTTCAATACCTACAAACAAAATATCTTCACTATAGGTCTTTTTAATTTGAGCAAGGCTCTTATCAACAAGCTTTTTATTGCCATTAACCGCAAAAGAAATAAGTTCAACCTTACCTCTAATAAAAGAATCAACCTTTAAAGCACTAGGCCATCTAATCAAACGAGAGATTTCTCTAGCTGTAATCATCTCAGGATTAATCGTCATTGTTAGACCAAGTTCATCCTTAATATAACTTAATTCAGAACTATAAATTGGATTTCTGACTCTTGCGATAGTCTTTAATTCCTTATTCGCCTTTTTCGCGAATAGGCAACACAACATATTTATTTCATCAGCACTGGTTACCGCAATCAAAACATCCGCTGTCTCAATGCCTGCTTCTTTTAAAATATTTAAACTAGCACCATTGCCAACCACTCCAATGATATCAAGAGAATTAGAAACATCCTCAACAAGTTCGGCATTCTCATCAATCAAGATAATATCGTGATTTTCTTTTACCAATTCTTCGGCGATGGTCTTACCAACCTTACCACAACCTACAATAACGACCTTCATCAAAAAGCCCCTCCGTATTATCTATTAATTATATCCCTAATAGATATTTTCTTCACTATAGATAATATCAAGCTTTTTATCAAAGCAACCCTTTGGCACCTTTTCTACCTTGCAACTCTCATATGCCACGCCAATTACAGGACAATCAACCTTTTCTAAGAAACGGTCATAGTAGCCTTTTCCATATCCTATACGATACAAATTAGAATCAAAGCCCAAAATTGGACAAATAACTAAGTCAATATCATTAGTATCTACACCAATAGGTTCTTGTATGCCGTATTTATTAGGATAAAAGCCATCAAGAGGAACAACAGCCTTCATCTCATTGTCGCTTAAGCATACTGGATAACTAAAGACCTTATCTTCTTTTTCAAGTTCGCTTAAATCTACTTCACTTCCAAAAGCCTTATAAATCATGACATTCTTAGCTTTCTTAAACTCTGAACTATTCTTGATCTTGTCAACTATAACTTTAGACTTATAGACAACTTCATCTCTACTTAAGCTATTAAGCTTCTCTTTGCATCTTTTCCTTAATATCTTCTTATAAGTCATAAGTACTTCGCCACTTAAATATAAAGAGCCACAGACTACAGTATCCTTATCAGATGCATATTCAATACCCGAATAGACATCATCAAAGACACAACACTTAATACCCTTTTCATCAATATATTCTTTTAAGATATTAGGTTCAATAGCACGAATACTATTAGGTTTGATACAAACAAATTCGGATGCATATGGAAGCATCAAATTGATCATCTCTTTATAATCTTTATCTTTTAAGATGCCTATCACAAAAGTATATTTGCCATCTAGGCTATCAGTTAGTGCCTTAATACATTGGACATTATGAGCTCCATCAATCATAAATAACGGTTTAGTAGAAAGAGTATACATTCTAGCCATCCATTCAGCCTTCTTTAAACCCAGTTTAAGCGCATCATTATCTATGTTAAAACCCTTATCATTTAAGATATTAATCGCATCTACTACGATACTGGCATTAAAGTGTTGATACTTACCATTTAAACCAAGTTCAATATCACTGTTTACTAAACTAAAGTTACACTTATATAATCTTGCATTTTTTTCTTTGCATACAGCCTTATAAACAGGTATTACACACTCAGGACCATATACCAAAACATCGCCATTTTCTTTAATGATACCCGCCTTCTCATGTGCAATCTTTTCTAGTGTATCTCCAAGTATTTCAGTATGTTCCAAGCCAATATTAGTAATAACAGAAAGGACGCTATTATTAATCACATTAGTCGCATCTAATCGGCCACCTAAGCCAACTTCAAGCACTACAACATCACATTCTTGTTCATAGAAATATAAGAAGGCAATACAGGTTAATATCTCAAAGAAAGTTAAATTGTAACCTGTATCTTCACTAACTTTTTTAACTTTTTCCGTTAACCTAACAAAATCAGCATCACTAATGCATTTTCCATTGATTAAAAAACGCTCATTATATTCAATCAAATGGGGTGAAATGAAAGTGCCAACTTTATAGTTAGCCTCTTTTAAAACAGAAGACAACATTGCACATACCGAACCCTTACCATTAGAACCGGCTACATGAATGATTTTTAGCTTATCTTGAACATTATCAAAATAAGGCATTACTTCCTTTAAATAATTCCCATTACCTTTTTTTGATTCAAGATAACTAATTGCGTCTGTTTTCAACATACTTCATATACTTCCTCAAGAAGCACAAAGCTAGTACCTCTACCACAAACATAACTGTTGAAGAATAAATACGAGTTATGAAAGTTGCTTTAAATGACAAGTTATACATAAGTGAAATAATCGTTGTGTTTATAAATAAGCTAATAATGAAACGATTAATCAAACAAGCTAAAATAATATTCTTGTTACTTAAATCTTTCTTATAGAAAAAATAAGCATAAACAACAGCACACATAATACTAGTTAAAGTTAATAGTGGATTATACGGACCAATTGGGAATAATAACGCTCCAAGAAGATCACCAAATAAAGCTACCATAATCGCACCATAGTATCCATAAAAGTAGGCACTCAAAACAATAGTTAAGAATGTAAAACTAATTTTGAAATTCATTGCTTTAATAGATACAAAGCGTGATAACACAATATTTAGCCCTATCATTAAGGCTAAAATAACTAAAGAACCAACACGTTTATTTTTCATCTAAAACCTCCAGCGAACGCGAGATAACACCGCGATTCCTCTTCGTCCTATATCAACGTTCCGTATACAGGCACTTAACGCGTTATCCCTACTCTTTCGTTCTTTGAGAAATTATATAATAAATCCTTGCTTTTTAAAATTATTTGCTATATCATTAATAAGCAATCCGGGCGTGGCGAAATTGGCAGACGCGCTAGACTTAGGATCTAGTGGGTGACCGTGGGGGTTCGAGTCCCTTCGCCCGGACCATTTTGTTTCTTAAACGTAGTTGATAATAACTACGTTTTTTATTTGTTAGATTTAACAGAATAAGTTATCATTAGATAGCATAATAAAGGAATATTAAAAATGTTATTAACTATCGATTTAGGAAATACTAGTCTTAAGCTAGCTATCTTCCATGAAGACAAAAAATTATTTTATGGCCTATATGAGTCAAAACAAGATGACTATGGAGCTTTAATCAAAAACTTCTTATACAGAAACAACCTAAGTGAAAACATGCTAGAAGACTGTATCATTTCATCTGTTGTACCTGCATCAAGTGAATTATTATTAAATGATGTTAGAAGAATCTTAAACAAGGAACCAATCTTCATTGATCCTTTAAGACCTCTAGGCATCAAAGTAGATACTCCTCATCCAGAAGAAGTAGGTAGTGATCTACTTGTAATGTGTGCCTACGCTTATGATGTATATAAGACAGAATTATTTGTCGTATCTTTAGGTACCGCAACAGTTATAAGCCATGTCAGTGCTGATGGTGAATTCAAACACTGCATCATCGCTCCAGGATATGGCAAGGTGGCAGCATCTTTATATGATAATGCAGCTAAATTGCCAGAACTTAAAACCCAAAGAACAACTAGCTTCTTAGCTAACAACACAAAAGACGCAATGAATGTCGGCTTGTATCTTGGCTATATCGGTTCACTTCGTTATCTATTTGCAGGATTAAAGGGTGAACTAAAGGTTACCCCTAAGATTATTGCCTGTGGTGGTTATGGCAAAGATATCGTCAATGATATTAAGGAAATTGAATATTATGATCCTGATATGGTAACAACAGGTCTTAATCATTTATATTCGAGGTATTTGAAACATGAGAATTATCTTGGCTAGTGGTTCCCCTAGAAGAAAAGAACTTTTAAGCACTCTAATCAAAGACTTTGAAATCATTGTCTCTGACTTTGAAGAAACAATTGATTCAAATAAGCCATTAGAAGAAGAAATCAAAAGACTTGCCTATGGTAAAGCTAAATCAATTTTTGACAGTAATCAAGATGCCTTAGTCATTGGATCTGATACCATCGTAACCATCGATAATAAAGTATTGGGTAAGCCTAAGACTTTTGAACACGCCATAGAAATGTTAAAAGAATTATCAGGTAATAAACATAAGGTTATCACAGGTGTTTGTATCTATACTAAAGATAAGGTTGATACCTTTGCGGTAGTTTCTGATGTTTATTTCGATGAATTAACTGATAAAGAAATAGAAGATTATGTCTTAACTAAAGAACCTCTAGATAAGGCAGGAGCCTATGCTATTCAAGGATTAGGTAGCAAATTTATTAATAGAATCGATGGTGACTATTATGCCATCATGGGTTTACCCGTTAATGAACTATATAAACACTTAAAGCAGTATAATTTGACATCTATATAATTATTTGTTTAAATAGAACGGCCGAAACAAAAGTTTCTCACTTTGTGCCAGCATAAGAAATCTCAAAGTGTCTTTTAAGAAAAGGAGATTTAGATGACTAACACAAACAAGATGGCAGTTATGCCTATGAACAAACTTTTATTTGACATGAGTCTACCAATTGTAATCTCAATGGTAGCCAGTGCTCTATATAACATAATAGATAGTGTCTTCGTATCACATTATTCTAAAACAGCATTCGATGCTGTTTCTTTATGTTACCCAATTCAACAAATATTAGTTGCCGTAGCTGTTGGAACTGCCCTAAGTATACAAGCACTACTAGCTAGATCACTAGGTGAAAACAACAAGGAAAAGGCTCAACAAGTCTTATGCCATGGTCTTTTAATGTCGGCTATTCATTCATTATTGTTTCTAGTAGCAGGGCTATTCTTTGCGGAAAAGTTCATGATGTTTTTTACAAGTGATGCAGAATTAATAGCTCAAGGTGCTATTTACTTTAGAATATGCACTATCTTTGGCTTTGGCATCAATATTCAGATTGCGTTTGAAAGAGTCATGCAAGCTACAGGCAACGCTGTTTATAACTTATATATTCAAGCAGTAGGTGCTATTATTAACTGTATCCTAGATCCAATCTTAATCTTTGGCTTAATTGGTGAACCTATGGGTATTAAGGGTGCTGCAATCGCTACTGTAATTGGCCAAATGGTTGCGATGGCTATTGGCATTATCCTAACTATTTATAAAGTTAAGGAAGTAAACCTTTCATTTAAAAACTTTAAATTCGATAAAGAATTATTTAAACAAATGTATGAAATTGCCATACCAGCTATTTGTATGAGCTCTATTATGTCAATCGCTACTGTTTTTATTAATAAAATCTTATCAGCCTATTCACCATCTGCTACTACAGCCTTTGGTGTATATTTCAAGTTATATCAATTCTTATGTATGGCCATCAATGGTATTTCTAATGCGGTTATCGCCATCATCAGCTTTAATTATGGTGCTAGATTAAAGAACAGAATTAGAGAATGTATTAAGTTAACATTAATTTCATCATGTGTAATCATGATTATAGGAATGATAATCTTCTTATTATTTCCCAATGCCTTACTATCGATGTTTAATCCCGATCAAAAGATGCATGATATTGCTATTGTAGCTATGCGCATATGCTCATTATCATTTATTGGTTCTGCTATCAATATTCAAGTTTGTTCCTTCCTACAGGCATTAGATGGTAGTAAACAATCATTGTTCTTATCATTATTAAGACAACTAATTATTCTTATCCCACTTGCATATCTTCTTTCACTAACAAAAGGTTTAAATGCCTTGTGGTGGTCATTCCCAATAAGTGAAACTTTAGTTGCCTTATTAAGCTTTAGATTATTAGTTCAAATAAATCATAAGATAGATAATATTTAAAAAAATAATGGCACAGCCATTATTTTTTATCTTCATACTTGTAATCTCGATTCCAATACATATGATAGTTATAAACCGACATCGCAATAGATAAAATCAACATCATTACTATCATAAAAATACTAGCAGCAGGATTTAATAAATCTAAGTCTTCCCATCTTATAAATAATATAAAGAAGATAACACTTGGTAAACAGATACGGAATATTGCCATAAGCTTTTTACGGCCAGTTAATTCTTCCATACCTTTTCTAGTACATTTAATAGTCGCTACAGGAATGCCTCTTACAGCAGTATAATTACGACATGCTTCATATTCTTCGCCATCCATAATAAATTCAGGATACATTCCCTCTTTTGTGATTTCTATTTCCTTGCCAACACTTCTTCCATAATCATATAAGGCATTGGCAAAGTCATATCTATCAACTATTTCTCTATCTGGCGTAAAAGTAAATACTCTTTTATGCTGGTATTCCTTAACATATTTATAGTCATTTAACCAAGTATTATAATAATGATCACTAGATTCTTCCATTTCATTTAGATACTTATCTACGTCAATATCATTTAATAATTGATATTCATCTTTTAAACCATCACACACTTTAATTGCATACATGGCATCAGCTACCTTCTTCTCTAACAATTCTTTTTGTCTATCTAAAGAAGAATTCAAGTCGGAACCATCCAATAAGCCTTTGATATCACCAACAGGCATATCCAACATTCTTAACATCTTAATAAGTTTTAACCTTTTAATGTCATTTTCATCATATACGCGATATCCATTATTATCATCTCTAAGTGGTTTAACCAAACCTTCTTTCTCATAAAAACGAATATTTTGGCTAGAAATGCCTGTTATTTTTTCAACTTCTTTAATGTTCATCACATTTACCTCCATTTACAAACCAAGTCTATTCCTTATACTAAGTAGAAGGTCAACACTTTTTTCAAAAAAGAGCGATTATTTCGCTCTTAAACATTTTTCTTTCTTTGGAAATACTTAATAAGTTCAACTAAAGGAATAATTGAAACAGCTAAGGCAAGAGAAATTGCATATTCTTCAATACCAATAGGAGTAAAGCCAAACGCATTAGCCAAGAAAGGAATTTCAATTACACATGTTGTAAGAACCAAAGATGCAATCATACTAAGAGTTAACATCTTATTATGATTACCTTCTAATGACATCTTAATTACAGAACCTCTTTGGCTTCTCATATTAAATGAATGGAAAATTTCACACATACTCATCGTTAAGAAAGCCATTGTAATACCTTCTTCACAATCAGCGATATGCATAAATGCCCAATATCCTGATTCTAATCTTTCACCAATAAAGAAAGCGGCTAGAGTTAAGATAGTAACTAGAGCACCTTGATACAAGGCATCAATGCCTAAACCACCCGCAAAAATACCATCTTGTTTACTACGAGGACTTCTATCCATGATATCCTTTTCAGCCTCTTCAACACCTAATGCTAGGGCTGGGAAACAGTCAGTAACAAGATTAATAAATAATAAGTGTGGAGCTCTTAGGATTGTAAATGACAATAAAGTCGCAATAAAGATACTCAATACTTCAGCTAAATTACTACCAAGTAAGAATTGAATTGCTTTTCTGATATTGTCATAGATTCTTCTACCCTCTTCAATTGCTGAAACAATTGTCGCAAAGTTATCATCTGCCAATACCATATCCGCAACATTCTTAGTAACATCAGTACCAGTAATGCCCATACCTACACCGATATCAGCATTCTTAATACTAGGTGCATCATTAACACCATCACCACTCATTGAAACAACTTTACCTTGTTTTTGCCAAGCCTTAACAATACGAGTCTTATGTTCTGGTTGTACTCTTGCATATACACGCAAGCTACTTACTCTTTGATCAAATTCTTCTTCACTTAAGCCGTCTAGTTCTAGGCCTGTAATAGCCTCAGATTCATCATCACAAATGCCAATTTGTTTCGCAATAGCTACAGCTGTGTCCAAGTGGTCACCTGTAATCATAACTGGAATTGTACCAGCCTTCTTAGCTTCTTTAATAGCTGGAATAACTTCAGGACGAACTGGGTCAATCATACCAGTTAAACCAACAAAGATCATATCCTTTTCAATCGCAATAGAAGAAACTTCCTTTGGCATATCATCATGTTCAACATAAGCAAGAGCTAACACTCTTAAAGCCTTATGAGCCATTTCTTTATTAGCCTTCTTAACTTCTTCTTTTAACTTAGTATCAAGTTTTACAACCTTACCATCAACTAAAATACGATCACATCTATCTAACAATACATCAGGAGCACCCTTAGTAAATTGTAAAAAACCTTTTTCTGTCTTGTGAATAGTAGACATCATCTTTCTAGATGAATCAAAAGGGACTTCACTAACTCTTGGTAACTTCTCTAATAAATCATTTTGGTTTAAGCCTAGCTTTAAACCATAAGCTACAAGAGCTGCCTCAGTAGGTTCACCAATAACTTCGTTATCATCATTAACACTTGCATCGTTACATAAGCTCATACCTTCTGCAAGCCACTTTTCATCACCAAAATGTTCAACAACAGTCATCTTGTTTTGAGTTAGAGTACCAGTCTTATCAGAACAAATAATTTGAGCACAACCCAATGTTTCAACTGCAGTTAGTTTTCTAATAATGGCATTCTTTTCACTCATCTTAGTTACACCGATTGACAATACAATAGTAACTACAGCTGCAAGACCTTCTGGAATTGCTGCAACAGCTAAAGATACCGCAACCATAAAGACATTGATTACTTCAGAGAAAATTGCCACAGTATCACCACTTGCCAAGATTTCTCTATGCATAAACAAAGAGAAGGCAAAGATGAAGACACAAATACCAAGCACTAACTTAGTTAAAATCTTAGATAATTCAGCTAACTTAATTTGTAAAGGAGTCTTTGTTTCACTAGCATTGGCAATCGCATCAGCAATCTTACCAATTTCAGTATCCATACCAGTAGCAGTCACAATAGCCTTACCACGACCATAGACAATACTACTACCTGTATAAACCATATTACTTCTATCACCTAAGGCAACCTTAGTTTCAGTTAAATTTAAAGTATCAATAATCTTCTTAACCGGAATACTTTCACCTGTCAAAGAAGATTCTTCAACTGTTAAAGTAGCACTTTCAATCAAACGACCATCAGCAGGAATCGCATCACCTGCTTCAAGCACCATCACATCACCAACAACTACATCTTCAGTACTGATATGTGTAATCTTGCCATCTCTTAACACCTTACATGTAGCTTGAGACATCTTTTGTAGGGCATCAATAGCCTTTTCAGCCTTAGATTCTTGTAAAACACCAAGAATCGCATTGATTAAAACAACAATCATAATAATCAAAGTATCAGTTGGAAAGAAAGTCGTTCCATCCATCTTAGCCTCATAAGCAGATGTGAAAGCTGAGATAACAGCCGCAACAATCAAAATGATAATCATTGGATCATTTAATTGAGCTAGAAACTTCTTCCAAAGTGGATCACCCTCTTTTTCTTGCAGTTTGTTCTTACCATTTTCACTTAGACGCCTATTAGCTTCTTGAACACTTAAACCATCTTTAGTAGTCTTAAGTTCTTTGATAACTTCATCGCAACTATTCTGATAAAAATTCATATTTCCTCCTAAAAAATAAGGCCTTCAGTAGACCTTCATCTACCAAAGGTCTTGCATCAACTATTTATATGTTGTCTATTACCGGCTGAATACCTCAACGATTTGACGGCAATAGATGGACAAGCCATAGCTACTCCCCAATGGATATTCAATATTATATCTTATTTGCTAAAATAATAAAGAGGTACGAAGATGATTAAAATTGAAATTTATTACGGAAAAGAAAACCTTGATACAGTAAGTGTCAATGAAAATACAAGTATGCTAGAGCTTCTACCTAACTATAGAAGTAAATTAACATATCCTGTTTATGCATGTAAAGTTGATAATATGTATCGTGCATTAAACCATAAACTTAATCACGATTCAAAGGTTGAACTATTAGACATTAAAAACCAAGCTACTTGGCTAATCTACCAAAATAGTTTAGTACTACTATATATAAAGGCAGTACATGATGTCTTAGGCAAAAATGTTAAGGTATCTATCAACAATTCTTTAAACAAAGGCTTATATACCGATATTAAAGTTGATGTAAATGAGAAACAAGTAGCTGAGATTGAAAATAGAATGTGTCAATTAGTTGCCTTAGATCTTCCTATTAAGAAAGAATATATGTCCAAGGAAAAGGCAATGGAATTAACCAAGACTCATAAGCTACAAGACACTTATGACTTACTTTCATCAATTACTAATATAGGTGATGTTGAAATCTATTCATTAGATGATGAAATTGATATTTTCTATGGTCTAATGGTACCATCAACATCTTTCTTAAGCCTGTTTGAACTAAGATATTATAAGAATGCAGTACTCTTAAGATATCCACACCCTAGTGATCCACTATCAATTCCTGAATATAGTGACCAAGTATTGTTGTATGAAGCATTCAAGGAAGCAACTCATTGGGGTAAACTAATGGGTATTAATTAT
>CAKVAL010000032.1 GCA_934725085.1 uncultured Erysipelotrichaceae bacterium
ACATAATGTAGCTTTTTTAAAATATATTCTTACTCAAACTCAATAGTACCAGGAGGTTTAGAAGTAATATCATAGAATACTCTATTAACCCCTCTTACCTCATTAATAATTCTAGACATAACTGTTTGAAGAACCTCAAAAGGAATATCTGCAGCCTCAGCAGTCATGAAATCAATAGTCTTAACAGCTCTTAAAACAACTGCATAGTCATAAGTTCTCTCATCACCCATAACACCAACAGATCTAACGTTTGTTAAGGCAGCAAAATATTGATTAATATCTTGGCTCAAGCCAGCCTTAGCAATCTCATCACGATAGATATAATCGGCATCTTGAACAATCTTAACCTTCTCAGCTGTAATCTCACCAATGATTCTAATACCCAAACCTGGACCTGGGAAAGGTTGTCTAAATACTAAGCTTTCAGGTAAACCTAATTCAAGACCAACTTTTCTAACTTCATCCTTAAACAAGTCTCTTAAAGGTTCAATGATTTCCTTGAAATCAACATAATCAGGTAAACCACCGACATTATGATGAGACTTAATAACAGCAGACTCACCACCAAGTCCTGATTCAACAACATCTGGATAAATAGTACCTTGAGCTAAGAACTCAACACTACCAATCTTCTTAGACTCTTCTTCAAAGACTCTAATAAACTCTTCACCAATAATCTTTCTCTTTGTTTCAGGATCAGTAACACCTTTTAGTTTCTCATAATAACGTTCTTGAGCATTAACTCTAATAAAACTCAAATCAAAATTACCCTTAGGACCAAAGATGTTTTCAACTTCATCACCCTCATCCTTTCTAAGCAAACCATGATCAACAAACACACAAGTTAATTGTTTACCAATAGCCTTAGAAAGAAGACCTGCACAAACAGAAGAATCTACACCACCTGATAAAGCCAACAAAACTCTACCATCACCAACTTTTTCCTTAATAGACTTAATTGATTCTTCCACAAAAGAATCCATCTTCCAATCGCCCTTACAAGCACAAACATTTCTTACAAAGTTATAAAGCATCTTTGTACCATCAGGTGTATGTAACACTTCTGGATGGAACTGAATACCATATAACTTATGTTCATCATTACTCATAGCACCAACAGGACAATTATCAGTATGAGCAATAGACTTAAAGCCTTCAGGCAATCTAGAAATATAATCAAAATGAGACATCCAACAAGTATTATCTTCTTTAATTGCCTCAAACAACACAGAAGAAGAATCTAACTTAATATCAGTCTTACCATATTCTCTATGATCAGCCCTTTTAACTTCACCACCCATAACATGAGCCATAAGTTGAGCTCCATAACATAACCCTAAAACAGGAATACCCAATTCAAAAAGTTCTCTACCGCAAGTAGGAGCACCCTCTTCATAAACAGAATTAGGACCACCTGTAAGAATAATGCCCTTAGGATTCTTTTCTTTTATCTTTTCAATAGCGTTACGATAAGAATAAATCTCACAGTATACGTTACATTCTCTAACTCTTCTAGCAACCAACTGATTATATTGGCCACCAAAATCAACAACTAAAACTAACTCTCTATCCATCAGTTTCCTCCGATATTTCAATATTATAAATAATTCCTTAAAATTTTCCTATACACTGGAAGCATTTCTATATCACTTATAGAAATATTTTTATCTAGCTCGTTAATAGGAATCCACTTTATCCTACTATTCTCATCCTCTTTAATATGAACATAAGCATTCTCATCTGCCTCAAACAAGAAACTCACATTCAAATGTAAATGACCGCCAACATACTTTCCTCTTTTAGTATGAGGCTTAACAGTCAAAACTTCTATCGAACAAGGACCATCTCCTAACACCTTTAATTCACTTAAAGAAGTCTCTTCTTTAGCCTCTTTTAAAGCCACATTCAAGAAATCCACATCACCATCATTATGACCACCAGTCCATGAATAAGAATCATAGATATTATGATAAACCATCAAAACCTTATCTCTATTCTTATTTAAAATCAAAGAACTACTTGTAAAATGCATCATCTCACATTCTCTATAGAAAAGCTCATTCCCATATTTATCATAGGCATCTAAGATTCTTTTCTTATCATAGATTTCTTGTTCAATATCACTTGTATAGTTTTTAATTAAATCAATCGACATATTTAAGCTCCAAAAAGTAAATACGAGGAACTATATAGTTCCTCATCTTTTATTGTTGTAACTTCTTAATTAATGCATCTTGAAGTACGCTTGAAAAATTAATATTTTGTTTAATGGCTAAATCATTCAGCCACTCAGGAATAGATAATGTTTTCTTAACTGCCTTCGTTTTATACTTCTTAGCGTATTCTAATGAATCGTATTCAATAAACATTACTAAACTTCCCGGATTAGCATCGACGATCTTTTTTATATCACTTGGTTTATTAATGTTTCTTTCATAGGGGTCATCATCTTGATCCAAATAAAATCCAAGAGCTTCTTTTGCATGTTCATAAGCTTCTTCAACGGTGCCACCATCAGTTAGACATCCTTCTAAATCAGGAAATTCCACCCAATATGAACCACCTTCTTCATGAAATAATGCTGGATATGCAATTCTTGACATACTGTGTTCCTCCTTTTCAAAGATTGGGGAGGGCTATTTAAGCCCTGCTTGTTTCAAAATGGTTTGTTCCAAACCTTTACCCAAATCTTTACTGTGAAATGGGACAATAACCGTCTTCTTAGTCGATGAGTTGTAAAACTTACGGTGAGAACCACCATTTAATTTAAGCTCTACAAAACCATTTTTCTTAAGAAGACTCGCCATTTCCTTAGACGTCATAGGCATATGGCATCCTCCTCCACAATTCAATTATAATACGTAATATTACGTATTTCAATATGTTTTTCTTCTACAAGTATTTAATTTAACATAGCCATTTTTTGATGTTATTAGACTTTACAAAATCACCAGCAATACCTTCAATATATGAAAATTTTTTTATGACATCTAAACACATATTTTATTTAATAATTCCCTTTGATTAATAATTCTAATAATACTTTCATGAATTGCCACAATACTAATCAAAATGCACAAAATAGGAGCCAAATATTTTATAAAACGATCTCTTTTAAAAATCACAATAATCAGCAAAAAAACAAGTTCAATACTATCAAACAAGATATCATCTATACATGTTGATAACTCCGTTTTAGCCAAAATATGATCGTTATTAATTAATACAGCTTTCTGCCTTTTTAAAAAAATCGTATCAAAAGTTATACTTATAATCGTTATAAATACAACCAAAAACAAATTACTATTAGTCTTATGAGGATGAACAACATCCGCAATAGAAATAAACACCGTTGAACACAAGCCTAGCACAATAGCCAAATCACAAACAATACCAACTATCGTTTCTATTTTCTCAACCTTTGTATCATTTAATTCATGCTTATTTTTACCAAATATTTTACACAACATAGAAACAATCAGCGAATTAAAAGTATCACCTAGACAATGAATAGCCTCCAACCAAACAATTATTGCCTTTAGTTCCAACGAAGAATGCAACAAGATAATAAATTTTGGTATTCCATATATAAACATAGACAAAGACAATTTGCCTTGTACCTTATAAAAATTTTGTTTAAAAGACATAGCACAATTATATCAAACACAAAGATGTTTTCTTTTATATGCGTTTAATTATTAAACGCATATAAAAGAAAAGGAACCGAAGTTCCTTAACTTTAATTATTTAATGTCAACGTTGTAGTAAGCTTTCTTACCCTTGTATTGAGCGATTTCACCAAGTTCATCTTCAATTCTCATTAATTGGTTGTACTTAGCGATTCTATCTGTTCTCGACATAGAACCAGTCTTAATTTGACCAGCATTTACACCAACAACTAGATCAGCAATTGTAGTATCTTCAGTTTCACCAGATCTGTGAGAAACTACAGCAGTGTAACCATGAGTCTTAGCTAATTCGATAGCATCTAAAGTCTCAGTTAAAGTACCGATTTGGTTCAACTTGATTAAGATTGAGTTAGCAACACCAAGTTCAATACCCTTTTGTAAGTATTCAACGTTAGTTACGAATAGGTCATCACCAACTAATTGGATCTTCTTACCTAATCTATCAGTTAACTTCTTCCAACCATCCCAGTCGTTTTCAGCAAGACCATCTTCGATAGAAAGAATTGGATACTTTTCGCACCAATCAGCATACATTTCGATCATTTCATCAGTAGTCTTAACGCCTTGACCAGACTTAGTTAATTCGTAGCAACCAGTTTCAGGATTGTAGAATTCACTTGAAGCAGGATCTAGACAAATACCGAAATCCTTCCAAGGTTCATAACCAGCTTCCTTAACAGCTTCAACGATTAACTTAAGAGGTTCTTCGTTACCTTCTGTACAAGATGGAGCATAACCACCTTCATCACCTACAGCAGTGTTATAACCCTTCTTAGTTAAAACCTTCTTTAAAGTATGGAATACTTCAGCAGACCATCTGATAGCTTCCTTGAATGAAGGAGCACCAACTGGCATAATCATGAATTCTTGCATATCTACAGAAGAATCAGCATGCTTACCACCATTTAATACGTTCATCATAGGAACTGGTAATACCTTACCATTAGCACCACCGATATACTTGTATAAAGGCATACCATAGTAATCAGCAGCAGCTCTACATACTGCCAATGAAACACCTAAAGTAGCATTAGCACCTAACTTGCTCTTATCCTTAGTACCATCAAGTTCGATCATAGCCTTATCAATAGCGGCTTGATCAGTAACATCCATACCCAAGATTGCAGGACCGATGATAGCATTAACATTTTCAACAGCCTTTAAAACGCCCTTACCCATGAAACGGCTCTTATCGCCATCTCTTAGTTCTAGAGCTTCTCTTTCACCAGTAGAAGCACCAGAAGGTACCATAGCTCTACCGAAAGCACCAGATTCAGTTACAACTTCAACTTCAACAGTTGGATTACCACGAGAGTCGATTACCTCTCTTGCATAAACATCAATAATTCCAGGCATATTTAATTTTTTCTCCTTACCTTTTACTTTGTAGCATCAATAATTTCTTTGAAAGAATCAACCTTTAAACTTGCACCACCAATTAATGCACCATCGATATCTTCCATAGCCATATATTCTTTAATATTGTTAGGCTTTACAGAACCACCGTATTGAACTCTAACTGCATCAGCAGCATCGCCATACATCTTTCTGATTTCATCTCTAACAATAGCGCAGCACTTTTCAGCAATTTCAGTATTAGCACTCTTACCAGTACCAATAGCCCAAATTGGCTCATAAGCAACTACAACCTTCTTAACATCCTCAGCATCAAGGCCAGCTAAACCTAAGCTAACTTGAGATCTGATTCTTTCTTCAGTCTTACCAGCATCGAATTCTGCTTCAGTTTCTCCACAGCACATGATAGGCATAATGTCGTTAGCTAATAACTTCTTAACCTTAAGATTAACAGCCTCATCAGTTTCACCAAACATTTGTCTTCTCTCACTATGACCGATAATGCAAGAAGCGATACCGATTTCCTTTAACATTGGAATTGAAACTTCACCAGTGAAAGCACCATTGTCCTCAAAGTGACAGTTTTCAGCACCAATTACAAGATTCTTACTATTCTTAACTGCAACATATAAATCAGTATAAGGAGTAGCAATACCATATTGAGCTGAAGTAATACCTTCAATATATGGATCGATTTCCTTTAAAAACTCTTCTGTTTCAGCAATAGTCTTATTCATTTTCCAGTTGCCGACAATAATAGGTGTTCTCATTCTTATTTCTCCTCAATTACATCAACACCAGGAAGTCCCTTGCCCTCTAAGAATTCTAGAGAAGCACCACCACCTGTTGAAACATGGCTTACCTTATCAGCATAACCAAGCTTCTTAATAGCAGCTGCACTATCACCACCACCAACGATAGTAGTACCTTCGCATTCAGCCAAAGCCTGAGCAACAGCATTAGTGCCAACAGCTAAAGTAGGGTTTTCAAATACACCCATAGGACCATTCCAAACTACAGTCTTTGCGCTCTTTACAGCTTCAGCAAATAATTCTGCAGTCTTAGGACCAATATCAAGACCTTCCTTATCACTAGGAATAGCATCACTAGCAACAACTTCAGTCTCAACTGGAGCATCAATTGGATCAGGGAAACCAGCACAAACAACTGTATCGATAGGAAGTAATAACTTCTTACCTAAGCTTTCTGCCTTTTCCATCATCTCTTTACAATAATCTAACTTTGAATCATCAACAAGTGACAAACCAACTTCCTTGCCTTGAGCCTTCAAGAAAGTATAAGCCATACCACCACCGATAATCAAAGTATCACACTTTTCAAGTAAGTTTGAAATAACTGCAAGCTTATCAGCAACCTTAGCACCACCTAAGATACCAACGAAAGGTCTTACAGGATTTTCAACAGCATCACCTAAGAACTTTAATTCCTTTTCAATTAAGAAACCAACAGCATTTGGTAAATGACTAGCGATACCAACAGTACTTGCATGAGCTCTATGAACTGAACCAAACGCATCAGAAACGAATAAATCACCTAAAGAAGCCCAGTACTTACCAAGTTCTTCATCATTCTTAGATTCACCCTTTTCATAACGAGTGTTTTGCATTAAAAGAACTTCGCCGTCCTTTAATTCAGCAACAGCCTTCTCAAGAGCTTCACCTCTAGTTGCATCAACGAAAACTACCTTAGTATCCTTTAGATATTCTTGTAGTCTAACTGCAACAGGTGCCATGTTATTCTTCTTCTTAGCAGCTGCAATTTCTTCCTCAGTCTTCTTGTAATCAATCTTACCAAGGTGAGACATTAAAATAACTTTTGCCTTATTATCAACTAAATACTTAATAGTTGGTAAAGCAGCAACGATACGATTATCATCTGTGATTTCACCACTCTTTAGTGGAACATTAAAATCAACTCTGACGATAACTTTCTTACCAGTTACATCTAAATCAGTAACTAATTTTTTAGCCATTCGAAATTTCCTCCTATAACCGTACATATTATAACAATTTTGCGCCTTAATTAACATATTTATCGCTAAAACAAGATAATTGACAACACATATTAAAGTGATATCATATTGATATCAAAGGAGGGATATATATGAACGAAATTATCCTAAACAAGAAAAGAAACGGCATGAGCATGCTAATACTAATCGCACTTATATTCTTTGGATCAATATTACTATTTATATTTGGAGCCAACAGTGACAACATACTATTAATAGTAATAAGCATAATCCTATTTGTAGGCGACTTCTTCCTAATGCCAGGTCTAAAGGTATTAAAACCCCAAGAAGCATTAGTACTAACACTATTTGGTGACTATATTGGAACACTAAAAGGCGAAGGCTTCTACTTTGTCAATCCATTCTGTACATCAATCAACCCTGCAGCCAAAACAACACTTAGCCAAAGTGGTGATGTTAAAAAGAACACTATAACAGCTAATGAAGTACAAATGTCATCAAACAAAATTTCATTAAAAATGATGACACTAAACAACGCAGTTCAAAAAATAAACGACTGTTTAGGTAACCCAGTAGAAATTGGTATCGCCGTTATCTGGAAAGTATCTGACACTTATAAAGCTGTATTCAACGTAGACAACTACAAAGAATATTTAAGCTTACAATGTGACAGTGCTTTAAGAAACGTTGTAAGAATCTACCCATATGATGTTTCAAGCAATATCGACACAACAGGAGACGGCATTGCCGATGATGGATCGCTAAGAGGCTCAAGTGAAATAGTAGCCCAAAGAATCAAAGAAGAAATTCAAGAAAAAGTACAAGAAGCAGGACTTGAAATCATCGATGCTAGAATCACATACCTTGCCTATGCTCCAGAAATTGCCTCAGTAATGTTACAAAGACAACAAGCTGCAGCTATTATCGACGCTAGAAAAATGATTGTTGATGGTGCTGTCGGCATGGTCGAAATGGCTTTAGACAGACTAAAAGAAAACAACGTAGTAGACCTTGATGATGAAAGAAAAGCCCAAATGGTATCTAACCTACTAGTAGTACTATGTGGCAACAAAGACGCACAACCAATCGTTAACTCAGGATCACTATACTAATGGCCGACAACAAGAAACAAGTACCACTTAGAATCTCTAAAAGACTCTATGATGAACTTGCCGCTTGGGCAGAAGATGACTTTAGAAGCATCAACGGTCAAATAGAATACATCTTAAACGAATGCGTCAAACAAAGAAAGAAAAACGGCAAATACGTAGGCGAAAAAATAGATGAACCACTAGATGTCGATATTAAAAACTTTAAAAAATAGCAAATGGAAGTCATACGACTTCCATTTCTTTTATATTAAATTCATTTCCCTGAAGAAGATAAGTATTCTCACTCTTACAATGTGGACAAGTCTTACCATACACAATCGTATTATAATCCTCACCACAATCCTCGCAATGTGTAATAGCCTTAATCTTCTCTATCTTCAGTTCACAATTAGTCATAATCTCATGCTTACTAACAGCCCAATTCCAACAATCCACAAGATAATTATCAATTACCCCACTAACCGTACCCAATTCAATCGTAACTGAATTGATATGCTCAACATTGTTTTCCTTAGCTAATTTCTCACACTCATCTATGACATAAAACACTACACCAAGCTCATGCATTAGTCATCAACTTCTTTTGGCTTAATATGTAAGGCAATCTTAACAGCTCTTTTTGCAGCATAAGGAAGAATAGCCTTAAACTTATCCTCAGCCTTAATCATCTTAGTAGCCTCAGGATGAGTTCTATGTAACTTAATCGCATCAAACTCACATCTTGTAGTACACAAACCACAACCAATACACTTATGAGGATCCACTACAGAAGCACCACAACCTAAACATCTCTTAGTCTCAATACGAACTTGTTCCTCAGTTAAACCAGCTCTATTATCCTTGAAAGACATATCAGGATTCTTAATGCCCTTTAGACCCTCAACTTGTCTTTGAGCATGATCATAATCATTAACCAAGATATCATTCTTATTAAATTCAATGAACTCTCTTCTATCAAGACCAATTGTTAAACTTGCACCCTCATGAACATGTCTATGCAATCTTTCAGCAGCCATATGACCCTGTGCAATCGCATCAATCACAAACTTAGGACCTGTATAAACATCACCACCGACAAAGATATCCTCATCATCTGTTTGATAAGTAAGCTTATCAGCAACTGGATAATTACCATGATGGAACTTAACACTAGTTCCCTTTAACATATCACCCCATACAACAGCTTGGCCAATCGCAAAGATTACCTTATCAGCATCAATTTCCATAGTTTCATTTTCATCATATTGAGGATTAAACTTGCCATCAACAATAGTAGCTGTACACTTCTTAAACACAATAGAAGTAACCTTACCACTCTCATCAACCTTAAGCTCCTTAGGACCCCAAGAATTATTAATCACAACATTCTCTTCAAGAGCCTCTTTGATTTCATCTATTGATGCAGGCATAGATTCTCTAGTCTCAAGAGCGAACATATTAACATTCTTAGCACCCTGACGATGAGCAGTCCTAGCGCAATCAATCGCAACATTACCGCCACCTACAACAACTACATCACCATCAAACTTAGCATCTCTATTTTCATAAGCATCCTTTAGATAATCAACAGCGATATAAGTACCATCAGCATGATCATTATCAACATCAGGATATCTACCGCCTTGACAACCGATAGCTACATAGAACGCCTTATAACCATCCTTTTTAAGATCAGCAATAGTAACATCCTTACCTACTTCAGTATTGCATCTAAACTCAACACCTAGGTTCTTAAGAACATCGATTTCAGCATCAATAACATCCTTCTCTAACTTATATGAAGGAATACCATAACGCATCATACCACCTAGTTCTGCATTCTTTTCAAACACTGTAGGAACATAACCCATAGTAGCTAAATAATAAGCAGCACTTAAACCTGCAGGGCCAGCACCAATGATCGCAATCTTTTGTGGCCACTTATCCATCTTAATCTTTCTAGCAGGAGAGACAGCCATATTAACCTTAGGAACATAACGGTTCTCTTCCTTAAGCTCTAAGTCAGCGATAAACTTCTTAACATCATCAATCGCAACAGCTCTATCAATAGTGCCTCTAGTACATGCATCCTCACATCTCTTATTACATACACGACCACAAATTGCAGGGAATGGATTATCCTTCTTGATTAAAGCTAAAGCCTCATCATACTTCCCTTCTGCAGCCTTCTTCAAATAACCCTGAACAGAAACATGAGCCGGACAAGCTGTCTTACATGGTGCAGTACCGCTGTCGTAACAATTTATTCTATTATTATCACGATAGTTCTCATCATACTTATCTTCCCCCCACTTCATCGCATCAGGAAGTTCATGACGAGGATACTTAACCATTGAACCATCAGCCTTACATAACTTTTGACCAAGCTTAACAGCACCAGCAGGACAAACCTCTACGCACTTACCACAGGCAACACACTTACTTGCCTCAACCTTAGCACGATAAGCACTCGCAGACATATTAGGTGTATTAAATAATTGTGAAGTACGTAAAGCGTTACAAATATTTACATTACAGTTACAAATACCAAAGATCTTATTATCACCATCAATATTAGTAATTTGATGAACATAACCTAAATCCTCAGCCTTCTTTAAAATCTCTAGTGCTTCTTCCTTGGTAATATTTCTACCCTTACCAGTCTCAACACAGTAGTCAGCGAAATCACCAACACCAATACACCATGCTTGAGGATCATCCCCACAACCCTCATTTAAAACCTTACGGCTAGCACGGCATGAACATTGACCAACACCAATCTTACCTTCATACTTATCTAACCAATATGATAATTGCTCAAGATCAACTTTCTTATTCTCCATTGAAATAGCCTTCTCAACTGGAACAACATGCATACCAATACCAGCACCACCTGGAGGTACTAATTGCGTAATACCCTTAAGAGGGATATAAGTCATTCTCTCAAAGAAAGTAGCTAATTCAGGATTAGTCTTTAATCTATTATTCTCACCAGTCACAGGATCTTCATCCATATTAAATAATTCAGCAGAACCTGGCACAAACATAGGAAGAATATAACGTCTCTCACTTTGAGGAGCTGTTCTACCATTATGATCATAATGATAACCATAATCATATTCCAATAGTCCTATAAAAGACATTTGATCCAATAATTCTTGTAATTTCTCTTCACTTAATTCAGGATTCAACTTAACCAATTCATTAAAAGTATATGGTGTACGTAAATCCATCTTTAAGGCAACATCGGCCATCTTTTCAGAAACAATTCCAGCTAAACCCCAATATTCTGGATCATCTGAAGTAAGCCCGTGTAGCTTATGTTTAGCTACGTCAGTAATCTTCTTACCTAAGGCAAGAATCTTCTCACTAGGTTCTTTGTCCCCCATCTTTGGCGGAACGATCGTCTTAGACATCTCTGGCATTATTAATTCTCCTTCCAATCTGCAACTTCTTTTTTAAGCCATTCTACAAACTGCTTGATGCCATCCCCGTTTTTAGCACTAATCTTTAAAACCCCACACTTCGGATTACGTTTGTTTATATATTCCTTACATTTCTCAACATCAAAGTCGAAATAAGGTAAGACATCAATTTTATTAATCAACACAAGCGAACACACTTGATACATCAAAGGATACTTAAGTGGCTTATCATCACCCTCAGGCACTGACAAGATACTTATAGACTTACAAGCACCTGTATCAAATTCTGCAGGACATACAAGATTTCCTACATTCTCCAAAATAATCAAATCATATTCACCACTTAATTCATTAATTCCCTGTGCCGTCATATCAGCATCCAAATGGCACATACCACCAGTATGGATTTGAATAGAATCAACCCCTGTCTCTCTTGAAACAGTAATCGCATCCTTATCAGAATCAATATCAGCTTCCATAACCGCAATCTTTAAATCATTCTTTAATAAATTAATAGTCTTAACTAAAGTAGTAGTCTTGCCAGAACCAGGTGAAGACATCACATTCAATAAATAAGTTTTCTTCTTCTTTAGTTCATCTCGCAACAAAGAAGCCCTCTTTTCGTTATTGGCGAAAACGGACTGCTTTACCTCAATGACTCTTACATCATTCATACTTTTCCCCCTGTTTTAATCCAATTATTATACAATTATAGCATGCAAAAAATAGTTATTGGAGCGCTAGCCGATGTAGATGCAGGAAAAACAACCCTTGCGGAATGCTTTTTATATAAATGCGGCATGATTAGAAAGAAAGGAAGAGTCGATCATCAAGATACTTTTCTTGATTTTGATAAGATTGAAAAAGAAAAAGGCATCACCCTTTTTAATAAAGAAGCCTTCTTTAAATATGATAATCAAGACTTTATCTACATCGACACACCAGGACACAAAGACTTTGTAGCCGAAAGACAAAGAGCTTTTAAAATCTTAGACTATGCCATTCTTGTAGTATCAGCTATCGAACAAAATCTTACTAATACCAAGATTATTTATGAGGAACTTAAAAGAAACAAGATTAAGACTTTTATCTTTCTTAATAAGATGGACATTGCCAAGGAAGATGATGAAACTATTTTAAATAGATTAAAGAAGGATATCAGTCCTAATATCTTAGAAGTCAATGATTTAGAAGAACTTATAAACGAAGGACTAATCACAAATGTAAATCAAGAACTTACTAGTCATAATATTATTCCTTTGGTTAAGGGTTCTGCCTTGAAGGATGTTAATATCGATTGTCTACTTAATACAATCAAAAACTACACAACACCAAACACAAACAACAATAATCTTAATGCCTACATTTATCGTTATGATGAAAATGGCAATGCGATTGTAAAAGTTTTAAGTGGTACCCTATTAAACAAAACTCAATTTGATAAGGACAATAAGATTAATGAAATGTATCAAATAAGTGGCAACAACTATACGCCTATTCAAGTAGCTAATCAAAATGATATTGTAGCCATTAAAGGCCTTAAGTATGATGCTGGTACTTATTTACCAAGTTTAGAAAACATCCTAAACATACAGCCTATAAACAACAAGGTAATCGAAACTAATCTAAGTAGTTTCGACTTATTCAACAAGATTAAATCTATTAATAAACAACTACCTGAATTAAATATTCAATTAGTAGATGATAAGGTCACCATCTATATTAATAGTCCTTTAATGGAAGAAATTGTTTTAAAGCTATTGAAAGATAGATTTAATATTGATGCCTCTATCGCGTACTATGCAGAGGAACCTGAATTTGAAGTTGATGATGATACTCCTTTAGATGAAGAAAAGCCATATGTTCCATATACATATGAAAGGCAAACTATTTCTAACGAAGAATTAAACCGTGTCTTTAATAACACTTATAAACAAAAGACTAGGGTATATACCAAGAAAGAAGAAGCTAAAGAAGAAAAGAAAGAGGTTGTCTATAAAGAGATTATCTATATCGTGGATGGCTATAACCTTTTACATACACTTAAAGAATATAGGGAAGAAGACTTTCAAATCTTAAGGGATAAGGTAGTTGATATGGTCTGTGACTTTGGTGGTTATGTGAATGCTCAATGTGTTCTTGTCTTTGACGCTTATAAGACAGAAGAAAAAAGAGCTAGAACAATAACTCATGACAACATCACTATTGTCTATACCAAGAATAAACAAACAGCAGATGAATATATCGAAGTTAAAACTAAAGAATTGACCAAAGACTATAAGGTGATTGTTGTAACTAGTGATTATCTTGAACAATTAAGAGTCTTCGCCAATGGTGCTAATAGAATGTCATCTAGAGAATTTATTGAAAGATATGAGCTATTTAAGAAAGACTATAAAATTGAGCACAAGCCTAATCGTCCTTTGATGGAATTAAGGGAATTATTGGAAAAATTTGATTTTGATTAAAAAAAGAATAGAATTGTTGTTATAGGGAGGACATTTCTTATGAAAATTAACACTGTTGTTCAATTTGATGAAAAAGATGTAAACATTACTGATCTTGATGCTGAAATCAAAGCTGTACTTAAAGATAATAAAATCACTTTAAAAAGCGTTGAGGGAGTAGATGTATATGTTAAGCCAGAAGCTAAATACCTAGTAGTAAAGGTTAATGGCGAAACTAAAGAATACGTTCTTAAATAGTCAACATGATTAAAGGCACCAAACGGTGCCTTTAATATTTTATAAAGCCCTCTTATTTCCCTTAAAGAACACAGCGATTGTTCCCGGACCTGTATGGGAACCAATAACAGTACCGATATTAAAGATACTAACTTCCTTCACATTATGGAAACTTTCCTTAATCATCTCGGTCATTGCGCATGCATCGTCATAACAAGCTGAATTACACATATATACATAACCATCATAATCAGGTCCAACCTCTTCCATCATCTTCTCAACCAGTCTTTTCATAGCCTTCTTCTTAGTTCTAATCTTCTCAAAGATCTCAAGCTTACCAGCATCAGAAACAGTCATAAGAGGACAAATTTGTAAAGCACCACCAATTAAACCAGCAGCCTTAGAAATACGGCCACCTCTTACATAAGAAGATAAATCAGAAGAGAAGAACCAGTGAATAATCTTTCTCTTATTCTCTTCAATCCAAGCTAGATTATCTTCTAAAGACATACCTACATCTTGATTATCCTTAACCATAGTAACTAATAAACCATAGCCAGAACTTGCACATAATGAATCTACCACATGGACCTTATTATCATATTTATCATTTAATAAAGCTGCAGCACTATTGGCAGAATTAATAGAACCAGAAATACCACTTGTTAATGTTAAATGTAAAATATCCTTACCTTCTTTTAAAATAGGCTCAAACATTTCCATATAGGTTTCCACATTAACCTGTGATGTCATTGGCTGCATACCATTTTTGATATCTGCATAGAACTTATCAATTGGATAAGACTTACCATAGTCATCATTATATGTCTTACCATTAACTGTAAAAGTAAATGGTACATAAGGAATATTTCTCTTAGTAAAAATATCTTCACTTAAATCAGCAGTAGAACAACAAGTAACAACATAATTTGTCATAATTTTTTCTCCTAACATTAGATATTTTATATCAACAATCAGTCAAAAGTAAAAAGCCTTATTGGGGCTTTTTACGCTGGAAGGTATTAAATGAAAAAATCATTAATCATTTATTTGATTACTTTATACCACTATTGTGTGTAAATCATGTGAAAATGATAATAATTTCTTTAATAACTCATCATACAAATCACTCTTAGTCATACCATAATTTATGTTACAGAACTCATCATACATCACAATGATTTTTAAATACTTTTCAACATCTTCAAGACTTAATTCTTTGATTAAAAATTTACCTAGACAACTTATTGAAATAGTATTCTCATCAAGTCTACGAACATAGAAGTCACTTAACTTAAAACCACCATCATTGCATAATTCCTTAATAAGACAATATAAGTTATAGGATATTTCTATTTCTTTTTTCTTTGATTCCTTATCATCAACCTCAAAACCCATCTCATCCCAAAAGTATTCTAAAGATGTATGAGAAAACCTCCATGAATCCCAGAACTTTGATATTGGATTAGATATAAACTTCTTATAATCCTTTATATATCTTAGATATTGATAGATAATATTTTTCTCATTCTTTGTCAAATATTTCATTTCTTCTAAATCAATATGGCCATCATCACCGATAAAACTTTCGTCTCTTACGACTACCGAATACTTAAAATCTAAGCCTGGTCTTTCGCCATCTTTTCTTCTACTGCTATCCTTAAATAAGAAACTAGAAGAATGCTTAATATTTGTCTTAACAGGGATACAATAATTAATCCCCTCAATCTCAACCTTATATACAGAATATGATCTGTTAATCTTTCTTAATATATAAGGATAATCTTTTTTGTTATAAACCGAATAAAACTTATTACTTAATCTTTTTAATTCCATCTTTCCTCCAAAATGAGCACAAAAAAAGGCAGCACTAATCATGACACCACCTTTTAAACTTCGCTCGATTGGGATTTCTTTGTTTCTCTTCGCCGACCCAAGGCCGAAGCAAGTAACGATTGGGATTTTTTTATTTAACCTCGCCGACCCAAGGCCGAGGCAGATTCTATCGAGTTTTAGCTGAACGCCTACTTATAGTATACACTAGAATCACGACAATTATTTATGAAAAAATATTTCATTAATTATTACTTTTTCTTCTTGTGTTTCCTTCTTACAACACCAAAAATCACAACGACTACAACACCACCTAAAACACAATACAACAAGTAAGAATAATCATTAAGCTTCTTAACAGTAATACTATCAATCTTATTATCATAGACAATTACACAGTACCTACCATCTTCTGTATAATCAACCTTCTCACCATTTACATACACTTCATACTTATCATAGTTATTGGTATAAATTCTTAAATCATCACACAAAGAATTATTATCTAGCTTAAAGTTAAGCTTATAAGTTACTTCGTTATTATCCTTAGCCTCAACCATACAAGATAAGCTATCGCCCATAAAGAACTTACCATCAGCAACCACATATGCTAAAGGCTCTTCATTTGTTGAAATAGATGGATAAACATCATTAAAATCACACTTAAACAACAAATCCCTTGTGACATTATTAAGGATGCCATCGCTCAAACCATCCCAAAGTGCATAATCATTATCTTGATCATCAATATATGGAACCTTACTTAAAGGTAAAGAATCACCGTATTCAATAGTCTCTTTCAAGATACACTTTTTATCATTCACAAAATAAATATTAATCTTCTTTAAATCATCAACGATATCCAAATCCTTTAACTCATCATAAGAAATAGGATAAGCCTTTTCACCATAAGAAATATTATCAATAGCTCCATAATTATCATAAAGATAATAATTACCATTAATATCCTCACTGTTTTCAGCTAACTCATCACCTACAAGACCGCCCATAATCATACCAACATTATTTGTAGCCTCTTTAATTTGAGCCAAAGAACCATTATTATTAAGCTTCTTACCTCTTCCTGCAATGCCACCTACATAATCACTGCCATAGATAAAACACTTCGCATAATTATTATTCACATTAGCCAAAGATAATCCAACAATACCGCCAATATAAGAACCATCTTCACAATCTAATAAGCCATAATTGATATTATTCTTAATCAAACCTAAATCCTGATTACCAACAATACCACCCGCATTGTTCTTCTTCAAAAAGATAGTACCCTCATTAACACTATCAATAAGCACTGCCCTAACTTTATAAGTCATATTCAAAGATGTTTGACCAGTAATAGAAAAATCATCCTCAGGATCTAAATCATTCTCCTTAGCCACAGCACCCGCAATACCACCAACATTGATATCACCACTGACACTACCCTTATTACTACACTTAGTTAACTTACCTTCTACAATATCCTCACTACTTTTAAGAGAAACATCCTCAAAAGTCGGTTTCTCATTAGTCAAAGAATCCGCAAAATTAACCATAGTATTACTTAAGGCTTTCAAATTATTATTAACATTCTTCAAATCATCATTTAAATTACTACTTGCATCCTTATTAGAATTAGAAAGATTCTCCATCGTATTAAACGCATTAGATAAACAAGCAGACAAGGAAGCCCTCGCACTCTCATACTCATCACTTCTTGAGAAAGTATGGTCCTCTTCGTTATAGACAAAACCGCTCTTCAACAAGACATCAATTGCATCATTAGCCTCTTTTAAACTATTAGAAATATCCTTCAAACCATTAGTACTATTATCGTTGATATTTTTAACCTCATTAATAGACGCATCAACAGAACTTGAAACACTCTTAATTTGTCTTTGCATCCTTTGAAGATAATCCTCATTAAAATTAAGCTCCATACAAGGCTCAAACTGGCCTACAATACCGCCTACTTCTTTACGACCATAGACCTCACCATAATTAACACAAGACTCAATATAACCTGAATGACTTCCGCAAACACCGCCAATGTTATAGCCAACATGTTCATAACCAACTACAGAATAATTAACACACGTTTTAATAGAACCAAAATTGCTACCAACAACGCCACCAATATCAGTAATACTAGCAACATTCTCACTAGACTTTAAAGTCTCTAAACTAATGGCATTAATATCCACATTATCATCTAAAACATAATCATTAACCCTAGCTCTATTGAAACAATTCTTAACCAAACCATAGTTAACACCCACGATACCACCAACATAATGCTTACCATAAATATCACCATAACTTTGGCAATCAATGATTGAAGCACCACTGGCATTATAACCAACTACCATACCAACATCACTATTAGCAAGCACCTTAGAATCAACATTAATATTTGAAACTTTACCCTGGTTATAACCTATAAAACCTAGATTATTAGCCTTACTATCAACACTATATTCAACATTTACATTATTGATATCGGCCTTCTTACCAGTAATTCTAAAAACACCAACATTTGTTTCATCGCTATCTAAAGTAATATTTACTAATTTATGATTATTACCATTAAAAGTACCATTGAAATAAGGAATAGGAGTAAAACCATCCTTAAAATCCAAATCAGCATTCAAAGAAACAATCAAACCCTCACTATTAGTATCAAGAACACACAACTTAACTAATTTATTCCAATCATTTAGATTATTAAGCTCAAAAACATTATCCTCGCCATGTACTGCATAAGGAAATAAAGTCAACATCAACAACAAAGTAACCATCAAGCTAAGCTTCTTTTTCATCATTATCACCATTTTCCTCTTTAGTAGAAACAAGTGCATTCAACTGACCTGTCAAAACGCCCTTGAACTCACCATCAACATAACCATTAATCTTACCCCTAACACGACCATTCAAAGCCATAGTACCGCTAGTACTTTGCATATTCTTACCAATAGGAGTCTCAATCTTAAACGAAGTCTTTTCAATAATCTTATCTCCCAAAACAAGAATCTGAGGTAGTACAAAGAATACTAAGATAATAGACACAATAGTACCCCTACCTAAACACTCACCAATAGCCGCGATAACCGGATTAGTTGTCATCTTAGAAATCAACACACCAGCAGAAGCCAAAATAGAACCAGAAGTAAAGATAGTAGGGAAAGAACTATTCAAGGCCTCAACAATAGCCTCCTTAGACTCCATTTTCTTCTTCAACTCACTATAGTGACTTGAAATAACAATCGCATAGTCGATATTAGCGCCCATTTGAATAGAATTAACAATTAAATATCCTAGGAAATATAATGGTTCATCCATTAATGTCGGAACCGCAAAGTTAATCCAAATAGAACCCTGAATAACGATAATAAGTAGTATTGGTAAACCTGCTGATTGGAATGTAAACAATAAGATAATAATTACAAACAACGCAGATAAAATAGAAATCAAAGTATTATCGCCAATAAATGAAGAAGACAAATCAATAGCTGAAGTAGAATTACCAACCACATAATAATCTTCATCATAATACTTAGCGATAATCTCATGAATCTTATCAAGACATAAGGTTGTCGCCTCACTCTCTTCTGGTAAATCCAAATAAACAACCATTCTAGAATAATCATCTGACTGTAGTTGTAGTTTAGCCTTATCTAATTGATCAAATAAGTCATCTAATGTTTCCTGCACATCACCATTTAGATATACATTGCCATCATCCATCTCACCCTTTAGAAACATGAACATATCAAACAAAGGCACCTTATAATTACCTATGCCATTAATAAGTTCACCATATTGATCGTATTTAACCGCATAAGCTGAATATAAAACCTTAGCTACTTCATAATCCAAATTAGCTAACTCAGAAAATTCCCTAGGACTTAGGGCATCAGCCAACATATAGCCATCCATAGCCTCAATATTAGCTAAACCCATAGATGACTTAACGCCATCTAGTCTGTCTATCTCTTTTAAAATATTACGTTGGCTATCATAATTACCACTAGGCACAATAACAGCCACCATATTGTTGTTGCCAAAATTAGCCTTAATATGACTTCTTGCGATCTGAGCATCACTTGCCTTAGCTGTCTCTAAATCATTATATGAATAGACATAAGGACAATTATTTGAAAAGAAGAAGGCAACACAAATCACCACCAAGAAAATAGGTGGAATGATATATTTAGTCTTATTCGCAAACTTACCAACTGCATCAATCTCAGGCAACAACTTCTTATGACCTGTCTTATCAATTAACTTTGAAAACAACATCAACAA
>CAKVAL010000033.1 GCA_934725085.1 uncultured Erysipelotrichaceae bacterium
ATTTTTAGTAAGTACCTAATTGAACTTTGCCATCTAATGCAATTAACTTAATGACATTAGCAATCAGCCCCTTTTGTGTTATAAACTATATACCTTTTCCTTCTACATTAATATAAGTTGGAACTTCACTAATCTTTGGAATTTCTGAAGTATATCCATCATATAGTAAGTCTATACTATCAGTATGATAAGTAACTACATACTCATCATCACCAAACTTTACATCATACTTATTCGAATCACCAATTCTCTTTAAAGTGCCTTCTTCTAATTCACCAAACTGAACATATCTTTGTGCCTTACCATCTTGAGTGAATACAAAATGGACACATTCAGATGGCATATTCATCGAGAAGGTACCCACAATAGTCTTTGGATTATTATACTTATTAAAGTCATCCTTCTCTTTCCACAACAGAGATAACACAGTCAAAAGACCAACGCACAAGCATGAAATCACAATTATTGAGATTTTCTTTTTCATGGATTTTCCCTCCTCTTATTTACATCTTCATTGTAGCAAAAAAAATGCTGAATCAAATATTTTAGAAAAACGGGGCAAAATGATACCTAAATCTTGAGAAAAACGGGGCAAAATAGTGTTTAAAAGTCATGAAAAACGGGGCAAAATGATGTATTATAAAGAAAAAGGAGCATTTAGGATGAAAAGACAATATGAAGATAAGATTCAAAATTGGATAAACGATAGTAAAAAAGCCTTACTTATATATGGTGCAAGACAAGTGGGCAAGACTTATCTAATAAGAGAAATGCTGAAGAGAAATAATATTTCTTATTTTGAGGTTAACTTCCAAGAAAGAGAAGATATCTTAAATGCGATTAAAGATTTAAGTAATGCTGAAGATATTTCGATGAAATTAGCACTATATTCTGATACCTCACTAATAGAAGGCGAATCAGTTATCTTTTTAGATGAGGTGCAACTATATCCTGAAATAATCACCAAAATTAAATTTTTAGTTGATGAAGGAAAGTATAGATATATTCTAAGTGGCTCTAACTTAGGTGTTGAATTAAAAGGCATAAAGAGTATTCCTGTTGGCTATGTGGATATGTTTCAAATGTTCCCCTTGAACTTATTCGAATTTGTTAATGCAATCGGAATTAACGATACTACAATCAAATATTTAAAAGATTGTTTTGAAAAATTAGAACCAGTTGATGAAATAATTCATAAACGTATGTTAAACACCTTTTATTATTATCTAATTTGTGGTGGTATGCCCTCTGTTGTTGATACTTTTGTCAAAACAAGAAATTTACGTGAAGTTCGTGATGAACAGCAGAATATCATAAGACAATACAAAACTGATTTTATTAGATATGAGAATGATGATAAGAAGCTAAAAATCATTTCAATCTTTGATTCTATTCCAGCTCAACTTAATCAACAAAATAGAAGATTTGTGTTTACACAATTAGACAAAGAATTAAAGTTTGATCGTTACGAAAACAGTTTCTTATGGCTTAAAGATGCTGCAGTGGCTATACCAATTTACATTGCGAATGAGCCAAAAGCTCCATTAATTCTTTCGAAGTCTACAAACCAATTTAAGTTATTTATGTCTGATGTCGGATTATTAACATCATGTTACCCAGACTATGTTAGTAAAGAACTTCTTGATATGAATCCTGATTACGAAATTAATAATGGTGCATTATTTGAAAATTATATTGCTGAAGAGTTAATAAGCAACAATATCACACCATATTATTTTAAGAACAAGAACATTGGAGAAATTGACTTTTTGATGGAATATGACAATCAAATCATTCCACTTGAAATTAAATCAGGTAAAGATTATAAGTTTCATAAGGCATTAGATAATTTATTAAATACTAGAGAATATTCTATTAAGAAAGCTTATATTCTATCACCATCTAATATAGAAATTGATGATAAAAACATCTATCTACCTATCTACATGACAGGTCTATTTGGTGATAACAAATCTGAAGATATTATCATCAATCTTAATATCTAGCAATCAAGGCAATCATGAATTGCCTTTTTAAATTAAAAAGCCCTAAAACCTTATCAGTTCTAGAGCACAAATAACTGTCTGGTGGAGATGAGGGGGATTGAACCCCTGTCCAAGAATAGTCCCACATTCAGACTTCTACAGTTTAGTTTAGCTTTTAATAAGACAATACAAACGACCTAAACTACCAAGTATTGAATTTGCCTTTTCGGTTTTCGGATTGAAAGATAAGGCTAACTTTCTTCACCTAGTTTGTGTTTACGACTGATTGCTACAAACTTTACAATCAGAAGCTGCTTTGGGAGCTAACGTCGCTCAACCGATTAAGCAAATGCTAATTCGTTATTGCCGAATAATTTTGTTTGGTTATAAGGTAACCACTCCACTGCAATCCAAATCCAACATAAACCTGTCGAAACCAAGACATCCCCATGTTTTATTTGTATTCTAAATTATACACTTTTAACGTATTAACGCAAGCGCATGTAAACAACAAATAATTAATCATTCTTCACAAATCATTTTCTTCTAGAAGCACGTCTTCTTGTAATCAAATCTAAATCCCGTAATTGTCTACCCAATTCATCATCTTTGGCAACAAGTAGTAAATCTTTATCCATGTTATTTAACGCATGCAAAACAGCTGCATAAATACCCATTGCCACCGAAGGATCACCCTTTTCAACCTTCCAAAGAGAAGCTCTACTAATACCTGCACGCTCTGAAACCAACTCAACAGATAAATCTCGTCTTAATCTAGCAAGTTTAATCTGTTCGCCCATAGTTCTTAATATTCCCTCTGTTTTTGGAAGAATATTGTAAGCTGCTTTCTTCATTTGCTTTTATACCTCTCTTATTGTTCACTATTATATACATTATCTATCTTTTTGTCTATTTTAGTAAACATTATAATTCTTCGGTCTAATAAAAAAATGCAGCCACATAGCCACATTTAACTAACTACTATAGAGTTTTCTGCTGGTTGTCAGCCTCGGTACCCAGTTAAAATGCCTTAAAGACGTGGAAATCATTAAGTCCCCCACGTGGACTGTGACTATCTCTCAGCTACGAAGATGATACAAAATCAGTATCCGAATGGAAATTACCTGTTCCATACCAGCACAACTTTTAACGATGCTCTTACATCGAGAATATTCCTATTCCTGTTATATTTTACTATGTAATAAAGTCATATATTGATAATAAATTGCTGATGGTTTGCTTACATCTCTATTCATGATATATTAATAATAGTTAAACATTCGGTGCCCTACTACCGCAAATGTAGAATAAACAAACGGCGCTTCACTACCGTAAAATGAGAAGATAAACATTCGGTGCTTCACTACCGTAAAATGAGAATTAAACAGTTTGACGCAAAGTCACAAAAGGAGCAAATTATTATGCTCCTTTTATAATCTATCTCTCTTCTCTAAAGTAAGACACACCTAAATGGCCTGGTGCTTGATTCTCCTTCTTCTTCTTAGCAGAAACCACACACAATACCACAATGGTAACAATATAAGGCAACATCTTATAAAGATTTTGAAGATAAGTTACTCTTTCTACCTTCAAGACATCAGCCAAAGCCCTAGAGATTTCTGCAGGAATATAAATATAAGCCCAATAACACAAGCCAAACAAGTAAGCACCCCATGTTGCATTCTTAGGCTTCCAAGAAGTGAAAATAACAAGTGCAACAGCCAACCAACCTAAGGCCTCAATAGTATTATCATTAGCCCATGTTCCTTGGATATAGTCCATTACATAAAACAAACCACCAAGACCACAAATAGCACCACCAATAATAGAAGCTAAATACTTATACTTAGTAACATTAATACCAGCCGCATCAGCAGTAGCTGGATTCTCGCCAACCGCTCTTAGATTCAAACCAGTTCTTGTCTTTGTTAAGAAATAATTAGCCACAAAAGCCAAAACTAAACAGAAATAAGCCATCCAACCATAATTCAAGAATAAAGAACCAAATAGCCCTAACTTACCTGAAATAAATGGTAAACGTAATTTAAACACATTGGCAGTAGTAGCTACCGAAATAGAACCAACACCACCTGACAGTTTCATCAAAGAGCCACCAAAGAAATTAGCGATACCAGTTCCAAAAATAGTAAGTGTTAAACCAGTAACATTTTGATTAGCCTTTAAAGTAACAGTTAAGAAACTATAAATCAAACTACCTAAAGCACTCGCAAGTATTGCACACAGTAATGCACAAATCATACCAATGGTACCATTAGGCGTAGCAGTACTGCTCTCATAAATAAAAGCACCAGTCAAAGCACCAATACCACCTAGCTGCATAATACCTGGAACACCCAAATTCAAATTACCAGCCTTTTGATTGATAGTCTCGCCAATACAGCCAAACATAATAACAGTTCCAAAAGTAATGGCTGAAACAACCCAAGAAATTAATTGTGCACTAGTCATTATGCTTCCTCCTTATGTGAATGCTTAACAAACTTATAATTGACAAAGAATTCAGATCCTAAAATAAAGAACAAAATAATACCTGTAATAATATTAGAAGCATATTCATTTAAGCCAAAGTCTGAGGCAATTTGAGAAGCGCCCTTATTCAAGAACACTATCAACAAAGAAATAAAGGCCATAGACAAGATATTAAACTTAGCCAGCCAACATACGATGATCGCTGTAAAACCTCTACCGCCTGCAGTTTGTTTAGAAATAGTATGAGACATACCAGCTACCTCTACAAAACCTGCAATACCGGCAATACCACCTGATAATAAAACAGTTCTAATAATGGTATTCTTGACATTAATACCAGCATATTTAGCAGTAGCCTCAGATTCACCAACTACAGCCAATTCAAAACCATGTTTAGAATATTTTAAATAAATATAAACAAGAACCGAGATCAATAAGACAATAATGACGTTCAACAAATATTGATACTCACCAATAGACATAAACCAACCACCATGAGTATTCATATTAATAATACCTACCGAATGGGCTTGTTTCTTATCCCAGAAGTCAACGAAGAATTCTACTAATTGAATCGCAACATAATTCATCATCAAAGTAAACAAAGTTTCATTGGTATTATACTTAGCCTTAAAATAAGCAGGCAAGAAAGCCCACAAAGCACCACAAATTACTGAAGTAATAAACATAATTAACAACAATACTGGAGTAGAAATAGTATTACCATAATTAATCATCAAAGCAGCAGTAACCAAACCACCAATTAAAATTTGTCCTTCTGCACCACAGTTCCAGAATCTCATTTTAAATGCTGGAGTAAGCGACACTGCCACTAGTAACAAGAACACAGTATCTCTAATAGTAATCCAGAATCTTCTAGGAGTACCAAAGGCACCCTTATACATAGAAGCATAAACAGAAATAGGGTCTAGCTTAGTCACAAAATATAAGAATAAAGCTGAAACAATTAATGAAAGAATAACCGCAATAGCCTTAATCAAAATAGTTTGCCAAAGAGGACTATCATCTTTTTTACTAATTGTAAATTTAGGTTCCTTAGCCATTATGCCTCCTTTAGATTGGTCATCAAATAACCAAGCTCTTCCTTACTACACTTACGGCCATCCAAGATACCATTGACATGACCATCACACATTACAAGAATTCTATCGCAAAGTGCCAACAATACATCTAGGTCCTCACCTACATAAATTACTGCTACACCCTTTTTCTTCTCTTCATTTAATAAATTATAAATTGTATAAGAAGTATTAATATCCAAGCCTCTTACCGCATAAGCAGTCATAAGTACTGTAGGCTTAGCTGCAACCTCTCTACCAACTAAGACCTTTTGGATATTACCACCAGACAATCTACGAAGTGGATATTCTAAAGATGGTGTCTTAACATCCAAATCATTCATAATCTTTTGAGCCATCTCGGTAGGCTTTTTTGTATGCAAGAAAGGCCCAGAACCCTTCTTATATCTCTTCAACAAGACATTCTCAGTCATGCCCATATTACCAACAAGACCCATACCCAATCTATCTTCAGGCACAAAAGCTAAGTGCAAGCCAAAGCCTCTAATCTTCTCAGTAGACAAGCCAACTAATTGATGATCACCATGAGCAGTAGAATGGTAGATTACTGAAGAATCATCATCAGCCTTAGTCAAACCCATTATTGCCTCCAATAATTCTTTTTGACCACAACCTGAGATACCAGCTATACCCATGATCTCACCAGAATATAAGTCAAACGTAGCATCATTGACAACCTTCTTACCATCATTATTAGTAACTGTTAAATGAGCTACCTCTAATCTCTTCTCCTTATGTTCAATTAAATCACGATTGATATTAAGCTCAACCTTTTGACCTACCATCATCTCGGTTAATAATTGTTCAGTGGCATCCTTAGTATCAACAGTACCCACATATTCACCTTTTCTTAAAATTGTTACCCTATCAGAAACCTCAAGAACCTCATTCAACTTATGAGTAATAATAACAACAGCCTTACCATCATCCCTCATGTTCTTAATGACATTAAACAATTTTCTTGTCTCTTGTGGCGTTAATACAGCCGTAGGTTCATCTAAAATAAGCACTTCAGCACCACGATATAAGGTCTTAACAATCTCTAATGTTTGTTTCTCTGACACTGACATATCATAGACTTTTGCGTCTAGATTTAATTCAAAACCATACTTATTACAGATTTCTTCTACCTTGCTTCTTACTTCCTTAGCATCTAATTTACTAGGAAGACCAAGTAGAATATTTTCTAGGGCAGAAAAAACATCAATCAGCTTAAAGTGTTGATGCACCATACCGATGCCCAAATGATACGCATCACTAGGAGAAGTAATACTAACTTCTTTGCCATCAAAAAAGATTTGACCAGAGTCAGGATAATAAATGCCTGCAAGCATATTCATAAGAGTAGTCTTACCAGAACCATTCTCTCCCAACAAAGAAAGTATTTCTTTATGTCTGATATTCATTGTGACATTACTATTTGCCACAACCTTATCACCAAATGTCTTAGTGATATTCACCATTTCAATTGCGTTTTGCATAAAACCTCCAAAAAAAGCTACAGGTCACAAACAGGCCTGTAGCTAAGATATTTAATTAATTATTCACCTAAAGCAGTGATACCATCAATCAATTGAGCATTAGGGAAGTATGGAGCACTTCTAAATTCTGATTCATGGAAGTATCCATCAGCCACACCCTCTGTTTCAGGAACAAAGTCAGCATCAACATCACCCAACATGCTAGTAGGATTAACACCATCAATTGTGAAAGTTGTTGTATCAAATACATGCAACTTGCCAGAAGCGATATCATCTTCAACAGCCTTAACAGCATCAGCAGTACCCTCAGCACAAGAAGTACCTAAGTCAGTAATACCAACTGCATTAGAAGCGAAACCATCACTCCAGTCAGTATCCATTTCAGTTTTATTTAATAAGCAAGAGAATGCATATTCATAGAATACTTCCCAGTTATTAGTAGCACTAGTTAATGCTGCAGTAGGAGCAACATCTAACATAGAAATGTTATAACCTACTTCATAAGCATTGAAACCATACTTGTTAGAATCGTTGTTGTTTTGAACTGTACTTGGAGCACCAGTTGTATCAGCATGTTGAGAAATAATTACACAACCTCTAGACATCAAATCATCAGCAACTGTACCCTCAGCAGTTAAATCAGCCCAAGAGTTAGTGTATTCAACATACATATGTACGTTTTCATAAACTGACTTAACACCCAAATAGAAAGCAGTGAAACCAGAAACAACTTCTGAATATGGATATGCACCAACATAACCAAGCTTAACTTCACCATCTTCATTATAGTTAGCAGGGATTAATTCGCCCTTTTCATCTAATTCCTTTAATTTTAAACCTGCTACAACACCTGAAACATATCTAGCTTCAAATATTCTTGTAAAGGCATTATGTAAATTGCTTAAACCAGAAACAGCAGCTCTATCACCTGTAACAGCGATAACAGTTACTTCAGGATACTCACTAGCAACTTGTTCCATATAAGTTTGATGACCATAAGAGTTTGATAATACTAAAGACGCACCATTTTCAATGCAGTCAACAGCAGCATCATAACAACCTTGATCTTCCTTAATGTTATACTTCCAAATAATGTTAGATTCAGGAATACCTAGCTTCTCAGCAGCAGCCTTAATACCAGCGATATGTGCATAGCTATAGCCTTCATTCTCATCACCTAAGATGATTGCACCAATCTTAACATCAGCATCACCAGTTGTCTTATCACCCTCATCAGATGAACAGCCAACTAGAGTAAATACCATTAGTAGAGCTAACAGTAAAGCAATTAATTTTTTCATTTGTCTCTCCTTTATTTATGTTAAACAAGAACACCTTGCATTAACCAAAAAACTCGATTGAACCATCATGCATAGACTTAATACGTGCAAGAGATTCAACCCTAACTCCCATATTCTTAATTCTCTCTTCACCTGGTTGATAAGACTTACTTACCGCAATACCACAACCCTCAACTGTTGCGCCTGCTTGCTTACAAATATTAATAAGCGCATTTAAAGCCTCACCATTAGCTAAGAAATCATCAATAATTAATACATTATCATTTTCATTTAAATATCTCTTAGAAACCTGAATATGATATTCAACATTACGAGTATATGACTTCTCCACACACTCATAAACTTCGCCACCAATATTTGATGACTTGCCCTTTTTCGCATAAACAACAGGACAATTATCAAAATATCTTGCAGCCATTACCGCAATACCAATACCACTAGATTCGATTGTTAATATCTTATTAATTTTGCTGTCAGAATAAAGTCTCTTGAATTCTTGGCCCATTTGGTCCAATAATTCAACATCGATTTGATGATTCAAAAAATTATCAATCTTTAAGATGTCACCATTTAAAATAATGCCATCACTTAAGATTTTATCTTCTAAAAGTTTCAAAAAGAAAAGCCCCCCTAAGTATCCTAACATCGTCAAGGGACAAGCCAGATACAAAAGACGGCTCATTCATAGTAATGCTATTTACGGTAGCAATGTAGAAACTCCCTTGCCATATCCAAAGGATTATACGATGTATATGTAAGTATCTTAACACAAACAAAAAATAATGAAAGCCCTTTTCATAAAAATTAGATATTTTTGTTTTGCAACATAATAAAAGATGTCCCATTTATGAAGACACCTTATATTTTTATAAATTATTAGTAATATATCTTGCTACATAGACACCACTTGCAGATGCATGTGATAGTGAGTGGGTAATACCAGAACCATCACCAATGACAAATAGTCCCTTGTATTTAGACATTAGATTATTATCTACTTCTACTGTCATGTTATAGAACTTAACTTCTACACCATACAACAATGTATCATCATTAGCCATACCTGGGGCAATCTTATCTAATGCATGAATCATGTCAATGATAGAGTCTAGGATTCTCTTTGGAAGCACTAGAGATAAATCACCTGGAGTAGCATTTAATGTAGGTCTAACACAACCTTCGGCAATTCTTGCAGGTGTTGATCTTCTTCCTCTTTCAAGGTCACCAAATCTTTGAACAATGACACCACCACCTAACATATTAGATAATCTAGCTATTGATTCACCATAACCATTAGAATCTTTAAATGGATATGAGAAGTTTTTAGATACAAGTAGGGCAAAGTTGGTATTCTCAGTCTTTTTATCATCGCCCTCATATGAGTGACCATTTACAGTAATAATACCGTTAGTATTCTCGTTTACGACAATACCATTAGGATTCATACAGAAGGTTCTAACATTATCTTCCCAGTGTGGAGTACGATAGACAATCTTTGATTCATATAGTTCATCAGTAATGTCTGAGAAGATTACAGCAGGTATTTCTACTCTAACACCGATATCTACTCTATTTGATTTAGTTGGGATATCTAGGCTCTTACAAATCTTTTCCATCCAAGATGAACCAGATCTTCCTACTGAAATGATTAAGTCTTTACAGTTATATGTTTCCTTATCAGTTACTACACTAAAGTCATTATCGCCATTGGCAATAACATCAGTTACAGGTGTATTAAAGATGATATCTGCATGATCCTTAATTTCATTGTAAATATTCTCTAAAACGATATAGTTAACATCAGTTCCTAAGTGTCTTACTTCAGCATCTAATAGCTTTAAAGAGTTTTGCATACAAATCTTCTTTAATTTAGTTCCAGCTGTAGAATATTTCTTACAGTTTTGACCACCATGTTCAACATTGATTTCATCTACATAGTTCATTAAGTCTAGTGCTTGTTCATAACCAATGTATTCATATAGAGTACCACCAAAGTCGTTGGTAATATTATATTTGCCATCAGAGAAAGCACCTGCTCCACCAAAGCCTGACATGATTGAGCATGATTTACAATTGATACATGACTTAATATTCTTACCATCAATCGGACAATGTCTCTTGTTTAGAGCATTACCACTGTCTAATAGACAAATCTTTAGACTAGGGTCTTTTTTTACCAGTTCATATGCAGAATAAATACCACCAGGTCCTGCACCTATAATAACTACATCATAATTCATTCAAAATACCTCACCAATTTATTATAAATTAAAAGTTCTTCTTACGCTTAATCTTATCTCCATTGCTTTCGATAATATCCTTAAACCAATAGTAACTCTTCTTAGGTGTTCTCTTTAGATTCTCATCATCAAAGTCTATAGCTACTAAACCATATCTTTTCTCAACACCGTTTTTCCAAGAATACAAGTCAAAAGAACTCCATGCATAATAACCTCTTACATCAACACCCTTATCAACTGCATTCATAATGGCATTAATATGATCGTTCATAAATGAAATACGATAATCATCTTGAACCTGGCTTACCTTAACATCTTCTCTAACACCTATACCATTTTCAGTAATATAAATAGGCAAATGATAATCATTATAAGCTTCAATTAAACCTTTTTCTAAACCTTGAGGATAAATCTCGGTTCCCCATTCAGTATAAGTAGCATTTGGGTTATCAAAGATTTGTTCAAACCATCCTTTAATGATTACAGTATTCTTTCCTTTAAAGCTCTTACCACTATTATTAACGACAAAATTAGTTTCACCTTCTGTATAAGGCTTCACCAAAGTATGTGAATAATAATTTAAACCCAAGAAATCAACAGTATTATTCTTAATAATAGGTAAATGTTCATCTTTAATAAAAGACAAATCAAACTTTTCACTCAAAGACTCTAATAAATCAAAAGGCAATTCACCCTTAGCAGCTGTGTCAAGAACCCATCTATTTGCATAATTATCCGCAAAACGCATAGCAATTCTAGTCTTTAAAGTATTATCAACACCATTAACAGGAGAAAATGAATGCACAATACCAATTTGACCCTCATAATTATTTTCTTTAAACTCTTTAACAGCCAAAGCACTCGCAAACATAATGTGATAAGCAGCTACTATCATCTCATAAGGATCTTTGTGACCTGGTGGATAATTGCCTATAAGATAACCAGAAGCTGTACACCACTTAGGTTCATTAAAAGTCACCCAATGTTTAACTAAATCACCAAAGTTGTCAAAACATACCTTAGCGAAATATTGATACGCATAACATGTTTCTTCATTCAACCAGCCACCCTTGTCCTCAAGATATTGTGGTAAATCCCAATGATATATAGTAACAAAAGGAGTAATGCCATTTTCTTTTAAACAAAGAAGTAAATCTCTATAAAACTTAATTCCCTTTGGATTAATTTCACCTTCAATATTTTTAATAATTCTTGGCCAAGAAATAGAAAAACGATAAGAGTTTTGACCACCATCCTTCATCATCTTAATATCTTCTCTAAAATGATGATAATGATCACTAGCTACATCACCTGTTTCATATCCACCTTCATGTAAATATTTGTCCCACATGCTTAGAGCCTTATCATCCTCATTCCAAGCACCTTCACATTGATAAGAGGCAGTGGCACCACCCCATAAAAAGTCTTTTCTTAATGTCATTATTTATCCTTTTTTAAATCATATATTTCTTTTTGCATGTAAATGATTTGTCTAGCAAGATCCTTCATCATAATCGCATTATTTAAATGATCTTGAGCATGAACCATTAAAAGATCTGTATAACAAGCTTCACCATTGGCCATCTTAACCAAAAGATCTGTTTGCATCTGATGAGCCTCATTAAGCTCAACTTCAGCCTCTTTCATCTTATCTTCAGCCTTATCAAATTCACCCTTATTGGCAAAATTAACAGCTTCCATAAAACTACTCTTAGCGTTGCCTGCATGCAATATAAGCGTAAATGATTGTTCCTCAGTAATTATATTTTCCATAAAACCCTTTCTAAAATTAGGAGCCATAAGCGGCTCCTAATTAATTATTCTGACATTAGCTTATCACAGTTTCTCTCGTGAGCCTTAAAGAACGGATAATAGATCACAATATCAACAAGTATCAACACTACAATCAATACTGCAGCTTTAATATCACCTGTTGCTAAATATGAACCAAAGATAGATGGCATATTATATGACAACATTGCGAAAGTTCTACCAATAACATCAGCAGACATCAATAAGTATGAAACAGTAACATTAACAATAGAAGTTAAGAAACATGGAATAAACAAAATTGGATTAAGCATGATAGGAAGACCAAATGTAATAGGTTCTGAGATTCCAAAGAAAGCAGGAATAATACCAAGCTTACCAACCATCTTAATATCTTCTTTCTTAGAAGTTAAACATAAAATACCCAAGGCTAAACAGTTACCTAGACCACCGATAATACCAAAGTAGCACCAGAATGATACAGTAAATACATGCGGTAAAACAGCGCCAGCAGCTTTAGCAGCAGCATTGATTGATAAAGTACCATATTCAATTGGAGCTAATAAGCCACTCCATACAGCATCATGGATACCAAAGAACCAACCAACATTTAGAAGGAATGCTACCAACATAGCTACAGGTAGTGAATCAGCTACTTCAAAGGCAGGTGATAAAATGTTGATTACAACTCCAGCTAAAGAAGTTCCAGCAGCCTTTGAACAAATAGTGAAGATAATAGAATCAATAGTTAAAATAATGATTGTTGGAACAAGAGAAGCGAAAGTATCAGATAATGCAGCAGGTACTGAATCCGGCATCTTAATATAGCCAACTTTCTTATCTCTCATTAGCTTAAACATTTCAACAGTAAAGATAGCTACAAAAATTGCAACCAAAATACCCTTACCATCCCAATATGTGATTTGAACTAAAGCATTACCATAGCCTAATTCTTGTGGATAACTAGCCAACATTACAAAACCAGCAACTGCTGTAATAAGTGGCATAAATACATTTAGTTCATATCTCTTTGATAAGTAATATGTAATACCAATACATACATATAATGACATAACGCTCATTGTGATTAAATTTAACCAGCCAAGAATTAATGAGTTGTTAGTTGCAAAGTTTTTCCAAGCTACTAAGAAAGCATTAGTTGATTCAAAACCTGAACCAGCGTTAATAACAGCAATGATTGCACCAAAGAATAGAGGTGGCAAAATAGTCATGAAAGTATCACGAATAGCCATCAAATGTCTTTGTTTAGCAATTTTGTTGGCGATAGGCATTAGATGCTTCTCAAGCCACGCAATAAATTTTTCCATAATAAATATCTCCTCTTAAATTTATTTGTTTAGTATCTCTTTAGCTTGCTTAAGAACTTCAGCTGCATTCATTCTTCCATAAGCAAGTGGATTGATACTTACAACCGGAATACGATTTTTAGTACTCTCTTTAATTTGGTCAATTAAATAACGTACTTGCGGGCCAACCATGATGATGTCGGCTACATCAGTGTGCTTTAGATACTCTTGTTCACTATAAGCATTAACATCAAATTCGCCCTTTCCTGCTTCAACCATTCTTTTTGCCAACATACTTGTTGACATACCAGCATTACAAACTAAAACTATATTGATCATCTTACATCCTCCCAATCACTATTTATTTCATCGCGATACCAATAATATGACTTCTTTGGAATTCTCTTGCAGTTATCTTCAAAGTCTACCGCGATTAAACCATATCTTTTTTCAGTTCCATTTTTCCAAGAATATAAGTCAAATGGTGACCATACAAAGTAACCATTAATATCAGAACCATCTTTTTTAGCCTTCAATAAAGCTCTAACATTCTCTTTGATATACTCAATTCTTTCATCATCATTTAAATCACCATGAATATCCTCATACATACCCAAACCATTTTCAGTAAGATACATAGGCTTATTTAAATAATTATTTCTAGCTACCGCATCATACATCGTCTCAGGCTTATTAACCATGTTCCAAGGATTATGAGGAAGCTTTTGCATAGTGTCGTTATCAATTTCAAACCAACCCTTAACAACACTTCTCATATCACCCTTATAATTCTTACCTAAATTATTAACTTTAACGTTTGTCTCACCACCACTATATGGAAGCACATATTGTGGAGAATAATAATTAAGGCCGATGAAATCTACTGTATTATCTTTAATAATTTCTAAGTCTTCTTCTTTCACAAAACTAAAGTCATAACCACTATTTTTTAGTTTCTCTACCATATCAGCAGGAAATCTTCCAAGACATGCTGTTTCTGTTTGCCAATTATTACAATAATTCTCAGCATTTCTAATAGCCTCTCTATTATCACCAACTGAATAAATTGTTTGATAAGAAGCAACTAAACCAATCTCACCATTATAGTTGCCTTCTTTATATTTCTTAACAGCCAAAGCACTAGCCAACATCACGTTATAACAGCATTCAATTACTTCTTGAACATTACCAACATGATTTGGTGGATAGTTGCCTGACATATAGCCGCTAAATATAAACCACTTTGGTTCATTGAATGTTGAAAAGAATTTTACATCACTAAACTCCTTAAACAATACTTCACAATAGTTCGCAAAAGCATAGACAACATCCTTATTCAACCAACCACCGCATTCTTGCCAATATTCTGGTAAGTCCCAGTGATAACAAGTAACAAAAGGTTCAATATCATATTTTCTACATTCATCAATTAAAGATCTATAGAATTCAATTCCCTTCTTGTTTACTTCGCCTTCCTTGTTTTTAATGATTCTAGGCCAAGAAATAGAAAATCTATAAGCATTATGACCACCCTCAGCCATAAGCTTAATATCTTCCTTATACTTATGATAATGATCACTAGCTACATCTCCATTTTCTAAATTATTGTCATGAAGATATTTGTCCCACATACTTAGAGCCTTATCGTCTTCGTTCCAAGCACCTTCGCACTGATATGAAGCAGTAGCACCGCCCCACAAAAACTTTCTACCAGTCATATGTTTACCTCACATGAGCAATATATCACTTTGTAAAATGATTATAGTTTCTTATATTTCACACCATTGTGAAAAAATATAATTCATTTTGTGTTTTAATATAAATATGGTTAAATTCACCATAAGACAGCTTGAAATATTAAAGATAATCTCTTCTTGTAATGAGTATATTACTTCAAAAACAATTACCTCTGACTTAGATATCACAAGAAGAACTTTAATCAACGATATTAAATATATAAATCAAGAAAAAGAAATCATAATTTCGAATAATAAGGGTTATCTTATAAATGATTCATTTATTGAAGAAATAGACGATATTTTAGCAGATTATCAAATAGAAGAAGAAAATGTCGATAAGATAATTAAATATATTCTAATTAAAAATAATAGTTTAACTGTAAATGAGATTACTGAATATTTTTATATTTCGAATAGTAAATTTTTAAAGTTGCTTCCTCAAATTAATGCTCAATTAAAATTATATGATTTAAAAATTGAAAGAAAAAACAATCATGTAAGCATTATCGGAGATGAACAAAATAAGAGACAACTATTAGGAAATATTATTCACAATGAATCTTATTCTTTCTTTTCAGATATCGATAATTTTAAAGACTATTTTCCTAATATTCTCGTAAATGAAATATGTTTAGAAACAGAAAATCTAATAAATGAATATGGTTACACTATTCCAAAATACTATGAAATAAACTTTTTGATTAATCTCTTAGTTACTATCTCTAGAAATCCTTTTATTATTTCTAATGCCTATGAAAAATCACCAAGTACAATCAGAAACTATGATGCTAGAATCTTGGCTTATAAGATTAATGAAATGTTGGAAACTAAATTTCATATGCACTATATCAATAAATTATTAACTATTAAGGAAATTGAACAAACTCTTGATGGCTTTATTTCTAGAAATGGTGAAAAGCCTAGAGTCTTTGACTTGTCAGATTCTTTTATAAAAATGATAAGAGAAATTGTCGAAGATACTTTTAATTACTATTATTTAACTTCTATAGATTATCAAGAATTCTTAAGCGTCTTTTGTCTTCATGTATCTGAAATGATCAAAAGATGCATGAACTCCATTAGTTATGTTCCAACTAATATTTCTATTAAACAAAACGCACCATATGTATATGAAGTAGCTGTATCCATTGCCTCTAAAATCGCAAAGAACTTTAATATAAATATTCCAGAAGTTGAAATTAATTTAATTGCCATTCACATTGGCTATGCGATTGAGCAAGCTGCCGAAAAAGCATCAATTGCCCCAATTATTTTAGTATCATCTTTCCCAGGAAGTAACACCATCTTGGCTGATAAGATCGTTAAGGAAATTGGCTATAAGGTTCAGATAATGGGCTTTTATAGCTCAACATCTGATATTCCTTATAGACTATATAAGAGTTGTCTGATTATCACTACAGAAGAAGATGTTAATAGAAACATTAGAAAATGTATAGTATCTCCATTTGCCTCTGATAAAGATATTATCAAGGTACAGGAAGCAATTACTACATTTATAAAAGAAAAGAATGCTAATGAAGTTTCTAATTTGATTAATAAATATCTTACAAAAGATACTTTCTATGTCTTAAATGAAAAGATGGATAAATATGAAGCGATTAACTTCTTATGTGAAAAGGCATTAGACAATAACGATGTCTTAGAAGATTTTCACAATCAAGTGATAAGTAGAGAAAATTTATCATCAACATGTTTCTTTGATAAGTTTGCGATACCACATTCAAATATTCAAAATGCCTTGAGCACAAAATTATATGTAATGGTAAACAACACTAAAGTCACTTGGAATAAATCAAAGATTAATTTAGTTTGTTTAATACTAATAAAAAGAGATACAAATGATGATTTTAGAAAACTATATGCTGGTTTAAGCGATATTTTATATGACAACAGTCTTCTTTTTAACAACATAGATAAGATTAAAAACTTAGATGACTTTTTATATTTTTTATTGAAATAACAGGAGGAAATTAAAATGATTATTAAAGTCGGAACAACAAAAATCAAGGACATTATTAAAGAAATTGATGGAAAAGAAATCAACGGTGTAACTTTCAAATACACCGGCAAAACCATGGGCATTACTGCTTCATTTGAACACAATGCCAACGACTATGAAAGTGCTAAACAAGCTTTGAAGGCTTATCTTAAATCATCAGATGACTATGCTGCACTATTTGTATCATATTCTGAATAAAGGCTGAATATGCCTTTTCTTTTTTGGTGAAATCACATTTTGTGATTTCACCAAATAAAAACGATGAACTTAATCATCGTTACACTTTAATATTCTTAAACGCCTTAAGAATCCAATTATAGTTAGTCTTAAGAGCTTCTTTTTCACCTTGGGCTATCAAAGAATAATAAGAATTATCATTGCCCATATAGATACAAGCTAAACCGCAATCACCATACTTATATACCGCATGTTTATTATCATTAGTAATCAAAGCACATCCACTTTCAAAAATTGCTGTACTTTCATACTGTTTTCTCAAATCATAGAAAGATAAGTTATTTTTATTATGCAGTTTCTGCATAGTAATCACATAATCATCCCCTCTTAAATCAGTATAATCACCAGTTATTACCTTGCTTTCTAATACAACATCGACAGGAATATTGATGGTTAAGTCCTTAAACTTGTATGAATAATCCATAGAATCAGCACACGCAAATAGCGTTAAAAGTAAAAAGATACACAAAAACTTCTTCATATAAGTCACCCTCCTTAATCGAATTATTTGTCTAACTATCTACCATTAGATTTTTTACCATTTTAGCATGCAAACAAAAAGAAGTGCAAACGCACTTCCTATTAACCTTTATTAACCTCACGTAAATGACGTCTTCTATCTAAGTTAGTCAAATACTTCTTACGAATACGAATCGCATCAGGTGTAATTTCTACAAGTTCATCATCATTGATAAACTCAAGAGCTTCTTCAAGAGAGAATTGCTTATGAGGAACAAGCTTCATAGCCTCATCATTACCAGTAGATCTAACAGCAGTCATCTTCTTGTTTACAGTAGGATTAACTTCCATATCTTGCATCTTACTAGAAACACCAACGATTTGACCCTCATATACTTCTTCAGCAGCACCAACAAACAATTGACCTCTTTCTTGTAAATTCCACAATGAATAAGTCATTGTCTTACCAGTAGCACAAGAAATCATAGCACCATTTGTTCTCTCAGGAATTTCACCCTTATAAGGCTTATATTCGATGAACTTTCTAACAAGAACACCCTCACCCTTAGTAGAGTTAATGAACTCAGATCTAAAGCCCATCAAACCTCTTGTAGGAGCATGATAAATAATCTTTGTATAAGAACCTTCATCTTCAATATCAACCATTTCACCCTTTCTTAAGTTCAATGAATTGATAACAGTACCACTATAATCATTAGGTACTGAACAAACTACTTCTTCAATTGGTTCGCAAAGTTGACCATTAATAGTTCTAAAAATAACCTCTGGTCTAGATACCGCAACTTCATAACCCTCTCTTCTCATATTCTCTAAAAGAATAGACAAGTGAAGTTCACCTCTACCTGAAACCTTAAATGTATCTGTAGAATCAGTCTCTTCAACCTTAAGACCAACATTTACCTCTAGTTCTCTTTCAAGTCTTTCACGAATATTTCTAGAAGTAACAAACTTACCAGACTTACCTTGGAAAGGAGAAGAGTTAACCATGAAGTTCATAGACATAGTAGGCTCTTCAATATCAATTTGAGGCATTGGGTCAACATCCCCTAATTGGCAAATAGTATCACCAATTTCAATATTATCAATACCACTAATTAATACGATATCACCACATTGAGCCTCAGTAATTGCAGTTCTTTTTAAACCTTGATAGTTATAAAGATTGGCAATCTTACGATTCTCCTTCTTAATATCGCAATCACAAACAGTGACCATTTCATTAGCCTTAATAACACCATCATAAACTCTACCGATACCAATTCTACCGATATAGTCATCATAAGCTAGGGCACTAACTTGCATTCTAAGTGGCTTATCCATAACATTTGGATAAGGTTGTACATGCTTAACAATTGTTTCAAATAATGGTTCGATATCATTGTTTGTATCGTCCATCTCATATCTAACAATACCCTCTTTGGCAATACCATAAAGGATAGGGAAATCTAATTGATTATCAGTAGCTTTCAAATCTAAGAATAAGTCATAAACTTCATCTATTACTTGAATTGCTCTTTGGTCCTTCTTATCAATCTTATTAATTAATAGAATAGGTCTTAAATTAGCCTCCAATGACTTCTTCAATACGAAACGAGTTTGAGGCATTGGACCCTCACTTGAGTCTACTAACAAGATAACAGTATCTACTGTCTTAATAATTCTTTCAACTTCACTTGAGAAATCAGCATGTCCTGGAGTATCTACGATGTTAATCTTATAGTCCTTATAATTAACTGAACAGTTCTTAGAATAAATTGTAATTCCTCTTTCTCTTTCCAAATCATTAGAATCCATTACCTGTTCAACCACTTCATCGTGATCTGAGAAAACATGTGATTGTGCTAAAAACGCATCAACCAAGGTTGATTTGCCTGCATCTACATGGGCAATAACTGCCACGTTAATAATCTTCCTAAATTCCATACCCCACTATTTTATGCGCATTGTCAAGCTTGTGCAAGCTATTATGCTAAAATGTGTCGCGGTTAATCGATTTTGTCACTTCTTGATTAAGGGATAATGTCACCTTTAGTTAATAACTGATTGTATTTCGT
>CAKVAL010000034.1 GCA_934725085.1 uncultured Erysipelotrichaceae bacterium
ATAGCCTCTTCTTCTTTATGTAGAAATATTGGTTACTTTTTCTTAAAAGATATCTATGCTTCTTTAAACTTAAAAGATTTCTTTGATAAGGTATGTAAAGGAAGAAAGATTACATATGATCCAAATCTTATAAATATGGCTCTTGTTATGCTTCGAATACTTGATCCTGGAAGTAAGTTATACTCGCAATCTAAATTATCTTCTTTATATGGTGATGTTTGTTTCCCTTATCAACATATTCCAAGATTTATGGATATCTTAGAAGATAATTATGATGATTATTTGTCTTACTTATTTGATTCTAGTAATAACATAATCAAAAGAAACACTGATGTATGTTATTTTGACTGCACAAACTTTTACTTTGAAAAAGAAGAGGAAGATGAGGACTATTATGATGATGTAACTGGTGAACTAATAAAAGGTTTATTAAAATATGGTGTATCTAAAGAACACAGACCAAATCCTATAGTACAAATGGGACTATTTATGGATGGTGATGGTATTCCTTTAAGTATGTGTGTAAATCCTGGAAGTGATAATGAATCATTATCAGCAGTACCTAGTGAAAAGAAACTATTAAAGATGTTTGAAGGAAAAGACATCATCTATTGTGCCAATGCAGGGCTAGGATATACAAACATCCGTGTCTTTAATGATATGGGTGGTAGAAAATTCGTAGTAACTCAATCAATTAAGAAGTTAAGTGAAGTTGTTAAACAAGCTGTTTTTAATAATTATGAATATAAGTTTTCGTCTACCGGTAAGAAAGCTTCATTAGAGTTTATGAAAACATTTGATAAAAACGATACTAATAATCTTGATTTCTATAATGGCTATATCTATAAATCTATTGAAGTAGATAGTCTTGTAGATTTAGGTTTAACTGAAACCAAACTTCTTAAAAACGGTAATACTAGAAAAGTGAAATCAAAAGGAACACTTAAACAAAGAATTATAGTTACTTACAATAGAAAGATGGCTGAATACCAAAAGACCATAAGGAATAGACAAATAGAAAGAGCTAAGAGCCTATTAGAACATATTGACCCAGATGCTTATAAGAAAGGGCCAAACGATGTCACTCGTTTTATAAAGTCTAGTAAGAAAAACAGTAAGACCGATTATTATCTAGATGAAGAAAGAATCAAAGAAGAAGAAAAGTATGATGGTTTCTATTGTGTAGCTACCAACATTTTTGATAAAGATGAAAGAGAAATAATTGATATTCAAAGAAATAGATATAAGATAGAAGACTGTTTTAGAGTATTAAAGACACACTTTCATACAAGACCTGTACACCACTATAAAGAAGAAAGAATCAAAGCTCACTTTCTAATCTGTTATACCGCTCTATTGATATATAGATTACTTGAAGTGAAGCTTGATAGAAATAATTCTCATTTTACAACAGGTCAAATCATCACTACTTTAAAAAACATGAATGTTCTAGATTGTGAAGGAGTCTTCTATAAATCATGTTACACAGGCTCTAATGTATTAGATTCATTAGAACAAGTATTTAACTTAAATTTAAACAAAGCATACTTTCAACCAAGCACATTAAACAAAATAGCTAAAAAAATATAAGTTAAGTATTTCCATACAACACTTTAAAAAAATCAAAAAAGCTAGAATACGGCCTATTTATGCGGTATTCTAGCTTTATTACTTTTATTAACTGTCAAAGATGGGGTTTTATGTATCTTAACTTTAATTAAGTTAAGATACAAAATAAGTGTTAAGACTCAACAACGAAGTAATTTTGATTGTATTGAATTACTATTAGCTAATATTTAATATAATTAAATCAGGGAAATTAATTCATGAAAATCATAGTTGTTACATCTACCGAGATACAAAATAATTTTGAAAAATATCTAAGTCTTGTAATGTCTGGACAAGAAGTTATTATCACAAGAAATGGCAAAGAAGTAGGTCGTTTAGTTCCAAAAGATACTGCTGTATCTTATTTAACTGACTCCCTAACTGGAATCATTAAAGAATCTTATGATTTGGATAAAGTAAAAGAAGAAGAGTTAATGAAGAAATATGGTTCTTCTTATTGACACTAATGTATTATGTAAAAGAATTTATCGAAAGCAAGATTCTTTCTCTAACTCCAACAGAATTATTGACAAGAATGTAATTAAGTCCTTAACATAAAAAGCATCTACAGCTTATTTAGCCATAGATGCTCAATTTTTTATAATTCTTCACCATTAGTTTCAATTATATGTTTATACCAATAAAATGAATCTTTTGGATAACGATTATAAGAACCATTTCCTAAATCATCACAATCAACATATACAAAACCATATCTTTTAGACATTTGACCGGTTGAACAACTTATCAAATCAATACAGCCCCAAGATGTATAACCAATTACGTCAACACCATCTATTTCTATCGCTTTTTTAACTTCGCTTAAATGGTCTTTTAAATAAGCAATACGATAATCATCATGAACCTTATTATCTTCATTTAATACATCTTTGGCGCCAAGACCATTTTCAACAATCATTATTGGCTTATGATAACGATCATATAAATAGTTTAAGGTATATCTTAATCCCACAGGATCAACGGCCCAACCCCATTCACTAATTTTTAAATGAGGATTAGAAATATGCCTTATCATATTTCCTTCAGCCATCTTTAATCCCTCTTCTTTTGCGGCAGCAATTGAAGTTTGATAATAACTAATTGATATAAAATCAACAGTTCCCTCTTTTAATAACTCTAGGTCACCATCTTCAATTGGAAGAACAATCCCCCTGTTTCTTAAATCAATTAATTTATATTCTGGTAAATATCCTCTTACCATCGTATCACTATAGTAATTAACTCTTAGATCATAGCTCTTTAAAGCTTCAAAATTATCCTCTGGTTTACAAGTATATGCGTATGGAATAGAAGAACTAATCATACAACCTATCTTCATATCAGGATATCTTTCGTGTGCTAGTTTACACACTTTAGCGCTTGCTAACATCTGATGATAAGAAGCAATTTCGCATAGTTTTGTATCCTTAGAAAATACTCCAGCATTCGCATAACCACTATGAACTATCGAATTAATTTCATTAAAAGTTAACCAATATTTTACTTTACCTGAATACCTATTAAATAATGTCTCACTATATTTTAAGAACAAGTCTACAACTCTTCTATCCGCAAAGCCATTATATTTAACACATAGGGCCAATGGCATTTCATAATGAGAGATAGTTACAACAGGTTCTATGCCATATTTTAATAATTCATCAAAAACAGAATCATAGAACTTTAAGCCGAGTTCATTAGGAACTTCATCATCACCGTTAGGAAATATACGGCTCCATGCGATTGACATACGATAAGCCTTAAAACCCATCTTAGCCAACAAAGCGATATCTTCTTTATAATGATGATAAAAATCACTAGCTTTATGATTAGGATAATATTCACCATCCACTATCTTAGGCACACCGTTTTCTGGATAAGTTTCTTTTTTAAACGCAATACAAGCCTTCTCTTCCCCACTATTTTCATAAGTAACATAACGCATGCTACTTAAGAATTTTTTATATTCGGGGTTAATATTAGGTAAGTCAACATTGAACTTGCTATGACCACCACAGGTCATCACATCAGCTATGCATAGACCCTTCCCATCTTCAAGATAAGCTCCTTCAAATTGGTTTGCAGCAGTAGCTCCGCCCCATAAAAAATCTTTTGGAAATGGCATTATGCGTTCTCTGTTTCTTCTTTTAGAGCTTCATTATCTGCTACTTTAAAGAAAGGATAATATAGGACAACAGAAATAACTGTACAAATCAATACAACAGCCAATAATTTTACACCACCTGACATAAAGCCTGAAATAAACTTAGGCATTACCCATGGAGCCATTACAGCTGGATTAATGCTGTTTGCGAAGCCTAATTTACATAAGCCCCATGCAACTAAACTACAAATTGGAGTAGATAGTACCATTGGAATAAAGAAAATTGGATTTAATACAACTGGTACACCAAACATCATTGGTTCAGAAATATTGAATAAGCATGGAACTGTTGAAATCTTAGCAAGTGATTTATAACGTTCAGACTTAGCTGTCAACATTGAAATTGCTAGACCAATCAAATTGCCACTGCCACCTAAACTCATAGCTGCATAAATAGTTACGAACGCTAAGTTAGGAAGTTCAGCAACTGGAGTTCCAGCCATGTAAGCTTCTAAATTTCCAAGTAAGCAAAATGAAATTGCAGGTGAGAATACGTTCATAACAGCACTTGGATGAACACCAAAGAACCATAATAAGTTTGAGAAAGTATACGCAATAATTATTGCCCAAGGAGATGAACCAACATTCATGATTGGAGTAGCCAATAGTTGGTTAATCAAATCAAATAAGTTATTAAATGCAGTTAAGCTTAATGCCCATTTAATTAAGAATGCTACAGTGAAAATGATAATCGCAACAAATGTTGGAGATAATGAATCTGTAACCATTGTTGGAACTGAATCAGGTAATTTAATAGACATCTTCTTCATTAAGAAAACGTAAATATTAGATACAATCATACCCAATAAAATTGCTACGAAAATGCCCTTTGAACCTAAATATGCAGTATTAATTAAATATGTAGTTGATCTTCCTTCAACATTAACAACAAGTGGCATTAATACCAAGAACACACCTAATGTAACAACCGCTGTAGTAATACCGTTAATACCCTTTTGTTTACCATTGTTGTAGGCAATAGAAATAACGATATATAAAGCTAACATGTTCATTGTTACTGTTAATACTTCATTACATACTCCTGATAAACCAGTGCTTGATAAGAATGCTGACCAAGCAGGAATAGGTAGGTTAACAAGAATAGCTAAGATACAAACGCCTAATGTAATAGGCATAGTATACATCATACCTCTAGATAAAGCTTTAATAGTATCACTGCCGTTAATCTTTTCAGCAAGCGGTGCTATGTACTTTTCTAGTAAAGCTTGAATTTTTTGAAACATAATTTTTCTCCTCTTTATTTAATTCTTTTTAAAAGATCTATATATTGTTCGCTAATAATTTTGAAAGTCTCTGCGCTCATTAGAATATCTTCAGCATGAATTAGGAATAGATTTGGTGTTACTCCCTCTCCATTTACTTCCTTTTGAATCAAGTCTGCATGAATCTTGTGTCCAACATTGAAATGCTCTTCACCCTCTTGTCTTAATCTTTGACTTTCTTTTTCATCCCCATTTTTCATAGCCTCAATTGAATCAATGAAACAACTTCTAGCTAGTCCAACTTCTGAAATCACATGGAAACAAATTTCTGCTAATTTCTCATCCATAGATTAGTCTCCAATAACCTTTCTAGCCTCTTCTAAAACTTTTGAACCATTCATTGTTCCATATGCAGCCATGTCGATTACTTCTACTGGACAATTAACTAATGATTTAATCTTGTTAAGTTGAAACTTAACTTGTGGTCCAAGCAAAATAATATCAACATCTGCATATTCTTTTACTTCATCAATTGGATGAGCTTCGATTTGACAATCATAGCCCATTTGTTCTGCACTAGTTTGCATTTTCTTAACCATCATACTAGTAGACATTCCATTTGCGCATAATAATACAATTCTTCTCATATAGTGTCCTCCTTATAACTAGATTTTATATTTTGTAAAATATTGAGCTTATCCATTATTTCCGCATATATTGTGGAAATAAAAAAAGCACCCGTATTGGATGCTTATTCAATCGTATCTAGACTCGCTAACATTTCGATAAAACCTTCAAAACTCTTATCATTTATTAGCTTTTTTACATAATCATCGTTCAAGAAGAAACGCATTGTAAGATCATAGAACTTAACTAAATTCTTACCTCTATTTTTTCCAATGTTTGTTAAAAAGACCACTTGAACCATTTCATTTTCCCATAAAATTGGCTTATCTAAAATTCCTATATAAACAAAGTTTTCATCACAAATAGATTCAACAGTATGTGGCATGGCAACATAATTACCAAATGCTGTCTTTGCCAAATGTTCTCTAGTGATAACACTATCGTAATATTCTTTATTTAAGTGATACTTATCTTTGGCATATTCATACATTTCCTTAATAACCGATATTCTATCATTTGACTTTAAATGAGGTATGAATTGGTCTTTCGCATAATACTCACTCAAAACATCATTTTTCACTGTATTAAAAATATTGATTACTTTTTCCTTGTCTTTCGTATCTAGAAAATAGCCTACTTGTACTATTGGAATAGGTACCTTGGAAACAATAGGAACAGTAGTAAAAATATAATCAAAATGGCTAAAGTCTATGTCTTTTAAATCTCTTAGCGAACACACTTCTATTTCATTTAAGAAAGCAGTGAACTCATTCTTATACTTGTATTTCAATAAGTGAGCAGAACCATTACTAGAGCCACAAACTAGAATAATATTCTTTTTTTGAAAAGAATTGTCCTGTCTTTTTTCTTTCTCGATGCTTAATGAAAATATAAGGGCTAGATAAGATATCTCATCATCATTTATTTTTACACCCAAACTATTTTCTATTAACTTAGATGCTTCTATTGCCATCTGGTAACCAAAGGAATACTTTTGTTTAATCTTTTCTTTAAGTGGATTCTTAGCAATAATACCATATTTGATTCTAATGATCATGGGCACTAAATGCCTTGCTAAATTAAGTTGTAAATCAAAATCATTCATCAAATTTATCGCATAAGTCGAATCTACTGTTTCTATCATTTTTTGAGATAAAGCATATACATCTTCTTTGATATAAATATTAGCGTTCTTAATTTCAAAACTTGAACTGTTTCTCATTCCCGATAATCTTATAGCTAGATTACATATTTCATCTTCTGAAAATTCAATCGCATACATTTTATTCAACACTTTAAATAAATCTTTTATAAGTTTGTATTCATATGAATTTTGATCAATATGTGATGAACAAATATTCTTATTTTGTTTAATACGTCTAATATTTACAAACAACAAAATAATAAATTGGTCATAGAACACTTCATCCAGAAACAAATTATATTTATCAAATATTTCAATAACCACTTTGTTAATGGAATTAATACTGGCTTCTCCTTCAATGTCTCTAAAATACCCAGATACATCAAAGCGTGTAAGGATAGAAGCTATACACATTCTTTTATTTTCTTCCGTACCATTAATATGTATTCCGTGGTTTTTCTTGTTTTCAAAGCTTAAATGAAAGTCAGATAGAACGCTATCTATATTCTTCATTAGTATGCTTACTCTAGATTCAGAAATATATAATTGGTTTGCGATTTTTGTGGTAGACACATAATGATGATCATTATCCAACAAAAACAAGATTACATAGGCCATACGATTAGTAGAATCTTGAGGTACTTTTGTATTAGTTGCTAGATACTTTTCATATTTATCATTATCAAAGATATAGATTGAATTTCCATAGTGTGGTTTAGAAACAATAGAAAAACCATTCTTTTTGCCAATGAGGGACAATTCTTTTAAATCTTCTCTAATTGTTCTATCAGAAACATTCAAACTAGCAGCGATTTGTTTAGAAGTAATATAAGTATCGCTTTTTAGTTTATTCAATATATCTATATGCCTTGACATAACTTCATATTATTATCTTTTATCTTTATAATCAATAATCACAGATATCAATGCCACTAGTGTAGTTATTATTACTTTAAGTATCGATCAGTCACCCTATCATTCACCCTATGCTTATGATGATGGCTTATACAACAGTAAGTCAAGGCAATTTGAATTATTTTTTATGTTAAAGTGTCTGTTTTGTGTTTAATATTTGTTATTAATTTTCCAATAGCCTTTTCTGTCAGAACCAATACGCTCAATAATATCTTTTTCTTTTAGTTGTTTCATTTTTTGCGCCACTGTTTTTCTACTAATTCCCATTTTTTCAGAAAGTTGAGAAACTGTGTATCCAGGGTCTTCAATAAGAAGTGACAACAATGTGCGTTCATCATCAGTCACCCTATCTAAACGAATAACTCTATCTTCAGGTGCTTTAAACTCAATCATAATGTCGCTTGGTTAATTGTGTAAACTGGTTGAGGAACACCATCTTTCTTGCAGGTAGAACAAATTTTCTCAATTCCTCGTCCCCAGCTTTCTATGAAACCCGCTAAATAAAATACATGGGCAATATTAGGGTTATAAGAACTAGAAGCATGTTTACGCATCAAGTTCTCTAATGTCCAGTTTTCTGGTAAGCATCCACAGTTAGCGATATATAATCTATCATCATACACACTAATCTGAATTGGAATGCCAGACTGATATTGTTTATGGCACAATGCATTTAACAAAGCTTCACCAAACCAAAAGCAGGAAGCTCTAACTTCCATAAATGGTGAGTAATTGACAATGCAAATATCTAGAGAGCATTAAGTAGCAAATTAATAAAAAGAAATATTAATGGTCTAAATGTGGTTAAAAAAGATAGATTTAGACAACTAATAATTATTTTGATGTATAATTTAGACATGAAAACAATAATTGGTAGAGAAACAGAATGTAAGCGTCTTGATAAGTGCATACAAGCTAAAACAGCTCAACTTGTCGTAGTCTATGGGCGAAGAAGAATAGGCAAGACTTATCTTGTAAATCATTATTTTAAAGATAACATTGTTTTTAAAGTTACTGGTGCTTATGGTCAATCAAAAGAAATTCAGCTCAGAAATTTTTCTGATGAATTAAATAGAAGATCCAAAAAGAAAAGAGCCATCCCAAAAGACTGGTTTGAGGCTTTTAATAATCTTAGAGAATATATTGAAGAACTATCCAGTAAAAAGAAACTAGTATTTTTTATTGATGAAATGCCTTGGCTTGATAATCATAAGTCAAAGTTCTTGGCTGCTTTTGAATATTTTTGGAATGATTATGGAACAAGCAAAAACAACTTAATTTTTGTAATATGTGGTTCAGCTACTTCATGGATGGTTGATAATATCGCAAATAATAAAGGCGGTTTATTTAATAGACAAACATGCCGTATTTATTTAGAACCTTTTACACTTAAACAAACTAAAGAGTTCTTATTAGATCAAGGCATTTCTTGGTCAGATTATGATATTGCGGAATGTTATATGATAATGGGTGGTATTCCTTATTATTTGAGTTTACTAGATGCAAGTTTATCTTATGTTTTAAATATTGATAATTTATTTTTCAGAAAAAAAGCCGAACTATGGGATGAGTTTGATCATCTGTACCAAACTTTATTTAAAAATAGCGATAAATACATTCAAATTATGAAATGTTTATCAGAAAAAAGAAGTGGTTATACAAGAAAAGAAATCTCAGAAAAATGTGAAATCGAAGCTAATGGTAAGCTTACAAAGATTCTTGATGATTTAGTTAATTCTGGTTTTGTTAAGGCTTCTTCTTTTTATGGCAAAAAAAAGAAAGAAACTTTGTATGAATCAGCTGATTATTATACTAATTTTTACTTCCGTTTTTTAAAAGATAATCATGGTAAAGACGAACATTATTGGAGCAAGGCTATAGACAATCCTTCTAGAAAAAGCTGGGCTGGTTTCACTTTTGAACAATTGTGCAAAGACCATATTGAACAAATAAAAACCAAACTTGGTATTTCAGGTGTATTAACAGAAGAATACATTTGGTATACAAAGACTAATGAGGAACTTGGAACGTCTGGTGCTCAGATAGACTTGTTAATTGAAAGAAGAGATAGGATTATTAATTTGTGTGAAATAAAGTTTTCTACAAGAGAATTTGTGATCGATAAGGATTATGATTTAAAACTTAGAAATAAGATGGAAGCTTTTAGACTTGCTACAAAAACAAACTATGGCTTACAGTTAACAATGATTACTACTTATGGTGTAAAAGAAAATAAATATAGTAGTATTGTTGGAAGTCAAGTAACTTTAGCTGATTTATTTAAATAAATATTAGTGGTCTAAATCTTGTTAAATAAGAAAGATTTAGACAAGTAATAAGGGTTTTTATGACATCTACAAGAATTAAAATAAGAGTGGACAGTGATTTAAAAAAACAATTTGAAAATTTTTGTTCGGATATGGGAATGACAACGACATCCGCATTTAATATCTTTGGAAAGAAAGCAGTGCGTGAGTATCGTATCCCTTTCGAGATAGGTGATGAAACACCAAATCCTGTAACAAAACAAGCTATTGAAGATGCCCATAATGGTATTAATTTAAGTAAACCATTCACCTCTATAAAAGAGCTAATGGATGATTTGAATGCTGAAGATTAATATAACTTTCTTATATTTATCTCTATAGAAAGCCCTTTTAAAGCAGTATAATAAAGGTACAAAGCTAGTACTTATTTCTAATTATAATTATCACCTATCGTTCCAAATAGGTACTAGCTTCCCTTATTAAATTTCTAATTATTTATATATCTTAGATTTTTTTCAAACTTCAGGGGTGGTTTAGTCGTTTTCTCCTAAGCCGCCCTACCTCCTTTCTAGGATATTTGCATCTGATTGTATATAAGAGCAGTAGTTACTCTTTTTTTGTTTTAGGCATTGAAAAGATTCACAAATGTGGATCTTATTTAAATAGCAAACAAATCGTCACCAGTTATCTCATTTTGTACTACACCACTATGAACATTGTGTTTTAATCCATTTGCAGAAATCATAGTTAAATGAAGAGCTTTATTGCAAGACGTTTCACTAATGAAGACAGCAAGTTTATTTCTAAGTTCCATCTCATATTTCGAATCTATTTCAAATGGAAGAACTGTGTATTTAATCTCGCAGACATTTATCACACCATCTTTTCTATCTATCAATAGATCTATTTGAGCTCCATTTTCTTTTTTAGTACTTCTCCATGCATATTCCATTGTCTCAACGCCTGATATACCTAATGCATTTTTAATTTGATTTACATGTAACAAACACACTAGTTCAAACGCATTTCCTGACCATGAAAAATAACTAGGAGTATTTATATATGACATCCAGCTTTCATGTTCTCTAATTTTTATGAACTTGAAACAAAAATTCATGAAAGGATCAATTAATTGAAAATTGAATTTACTATTTTCTTTTGTATAATTCTTATACTTTCTAATAAAGCCACATTGTTCAAGTTCGTTAAGCGCTTTTGTTAGAGGCTCACCACCGCCAATTTCCGCAATCTTAGCTAAGTCAGTTCTTTGCATACCACCCTTGCTTTTAGATATCGCATTAATTATTGCAGCATGTCTTTCGTAATTTTTAAACAAAGACTTTAGAAGCGTGTCATACTCATAATATAATTGTCCGCTCTCCTTAAATAACAATTCATCAATATTTTGTGCCAAACTTAATCGTTTATCAAAACAATTTATATAATAAGGAATTCCCCCGAACACCATGTAACTCTCAACAACCTGTTGCCTTGTCATCTGTATTCCATTTAAACGATACAAGTCTTCGCATTCCTTTAAAGTAAAAGGAAATAAGTGTATTTGTCTTGTGATTCGATTGTAAAAGCCACCTCTATCTCCTAGAAGATTATTAATAATCCACGATGTAGCAGAACCACACACAATAAGTACTAGATCATTTTGTGTTGACGCAAAACTATTCCAGAAATATTCAAGAGCGCTCTTAAAATCTGATCTTGTCGTATCCATCCAAGGTAATTCATCTAAGAAAACAACTTTTTTACCACTAACTGGATCTCTTCTTACATTATCATTAAGAAGTAGTTGTTTTAAACTCATAAATGCTTCATACCAGTCTTTTGGTTGTTTATTATTCATTAACCCATATTCAACAAGACTGCCATTGAATACTTTTAATTGTTCTTTTGTTTTTGCGTTTGATAATCCTGTTGCATAAAATGCAAAAGAATTATTAAAATACTCTTTAATTAGAAAGGTCTTTCCTACTCTTCTTCTACCATAAACAACAACAAATTCCGCCCTTGGTGACTCTAAACAATTCTGTAATATTATTTGTTCTTTTTTACGTCCAATCATCGAAAAAACCTCCTAATTCTCCAAAATGCATTAATAATTATTTGTTTTGGAGGATTATAAGCTATTTTTAATCTATATTCCTCCAAGATACCTTAAATATACCATTAATACTTTTTAATAACAAGCAGAACAAATCATCAACACTTATTGGAAGTTCTTTTTAAAGTGCACAAATTAGTAATCGGCCACATACCCTAATTTTGTACTTTATGAGTGACGCAATGAATTTCTTAATATATTAAATAAGGCCCACAATGTGGACCTTATTAGTTAAAACTTATAGTGGATAGAATCCTTATATTCTTCATATAATTTTTGATTAAGCTCTGCGCCACCATCAATATTAGCACTATAGAAGATAGGTGGATTCTCCATACCATTATCTACTAACTTTTGAGTTAATGCAGCTAGTATTGAATTCATGACAACACAAGCAATCACACTAGATGTAGGAGCAACCTTTTGTTTAACTCCTTTAATCTCTACACAAGCATCACCAACAACACCATGGTTATCAATGATGATGTCTGCAAACTCATAAAGCTTTTTACCAGATGGATGTCTTGAGCTAACTGTCTTAGAATAGGTAAGGTTTGTTAGTACTATTACCTTAGCACCCTTTTCCTTAGCTACCTTAGCTATTTCAATACCAACAGGATTTCTTCCAGAAACTGAATGTACGATAAGTACATCAGCTATTTTTAAATAGGTAGTGTTATTCTCATTTAAAGATGAATGATTAAATAATCGATTCTCTCGTTCTTATCTAAGAACCTATTCTCTGAATCATTTATTAATTCTTTATATTTTTCTATATCACCATCAATCTTAATGCCATGTGATGGTTTCTTTATTAGTGTAATATTATTTAATTCAATGTAGTTTAGTTCATTTTGAATAGTTCTTTTGGACACATTAAAAGTTTCTGCCAATGCATCTAATGTCATATAATCATCAGCTTTAATTAGTGTACATAGGATGTCTCTTTGTCTTTTGGTTAATTCAATCATAACTACTCCTAACTTGATTATCCCATTGCCTATAAATTATATAAATCATAAATCATTTCACCTATTGTGGCAAGTTTTATGCTTATTAAACACAAACAAAAAAATTCCTAAGATCTGCTCCTAGGATAAAACGAATAAAAACTATTATAATGAATATGTAAAAACTAACTCGCGTGGAATAAAGTTGAGCTGGCTGTGTCAGTAAGATTTAATCTAGATGCTCATGCTCCTGAGGCTAGTTTTTTTCTTTGAATTTAAAAAGAATCTAGAATAAACTAGACTCTCTTATAACTAATCATCATATTCTAGATAAGCGCCTTTCATTGGACTTACTGCATGTCTTGCAAACATCCTTAAGACACCTGTTTTATACTTAGGTGGTTTAGGAGTCCAAGTTTGTTTACGCTTTTCTAACACTTTATTTACTTCTTCTATTGGCATCTCTTTTCCCTTAATACCAACTACATTTAGTTTTCTTAAAGGAACATTAATTTCAATGATATCGCCATCTTCTACTAAAGCAATTGAACCACCACTTTGAGCTTCAGGACTACAATGTCCAATAACCGGACCTGTTGAAGCACCTGAAAATCTACCATCAGTAATTAACGCAATACTTCTACCTAGTTCTTTATCAGAACTAATAGCCTCTGAAGTATAAAACATTTCAGGCATGCCAGAGCCCTTTGGACCTTCATATCTTATAAACACTGCATCACCCTTGTTTATCTTATGATGTAATACTGCATCAAGGCACTCTTCTTCACTATCAAAGACTCTTGCGTTTAACTTAGCTACAAACATTTCTTTTGGACAAGCAGTATGCTTAATAACCGCTCCTTCGGGTGCAAGATTGCCCTTTAATATAGCAATAGAACCATCAGTACCAATAGTATGAATAACATCTTCTTTCTTGATTTCAACATTGTTTCTCTTACCGAAATCCTCTAACCACTTATTACATCTATCATAGAAACCACTATTTCTTAATTCTTCCAGATTCTCACCTAGGGTTTTTCCAGTAACAGTCATAACATCCAAATGAAGGCAATCTTTAATTTCTTCCATAATAGCTGGAACACCACCTGCATAATAGAAAACTTCAGCAGGCCATTTACCACTGGGTCTTATATCTAATAAGTATTTAGCATTACGATGTAATCTATCAAAAGTATCTGCATCTAATTCAATGCCTAATTCATGAGCAATTGCAGGAATATGTAATAAGCAATTTGTACTACCTGAAATAGCAGCATGAACCATGATTGCATTCTCAAAGCTCTTTAAAGTAAGAATATCGCTTGGTTTCATATTGTCTTCATAAGCCATTTCAACAACACGTTCACCTGCTTTCTTAGCATATTCTAGTAAGTCAGGACTATCACTTGGCATAAGTGCACTACCGGGTAATGCTAAGCCTAAGCTTTCAGCCATTATTTGCATGCTAGAAGCGGTGCCAATAAAACTGCAAGCACCACAACTTGGACAAGCATTACACTTAGCCCAATCCAATTCTTCCTTAGATATTTCATTTCTTTGATACCTTGCACTATACATGCCAAGCTGTTCAAGTGTTAACATTTTAGGACCAGCCTTCATAGTACCACCTGGTACGATAATTGAAGGTACATTCACTCTTAACATACCAATCATATTTCCCGGTAAACCCTTATCACAACTTGCTAAATAAACAGCACCATCAAAAACAGTCGCATTACCCTGTATTTCAATCATGTTAGCTATCATTTCTCTACTTGCTAAACTATAGTTAATGCCATCTGTTCCTTGGCTTTCACCATCACAAATATCTGTGACAAAATATCTTGCACCAAAGCCACCAGCTTCATATACACCATTTCTAACTTCTTCAACTAGCTTGTCTAAATGACCACTACCTGGGTGACTATCTCCAAATGTTGATTCAATAAAGATTTGTGGTTTATCTAAATCTTCCTTTTTCCAACCGGTACCAATTCTTAAGGGATCAAGTTCTGGTGCTAGTTCTCTCATTTTTCTACTTTTTAATTCCATATATACCTCAAAATTAAAATCAAGCACGATTATACATGCTTGATTATATTACCTATTTACTTAATTCGTAGATGGCCATTACATCCTTTTTATACATAGGAACAAAGTGACCTACAGGAACCTTATCTTGTGTTGTACACTTATCTGCCATTTCCTCGAATCTATCAAATGGAATATTAGCTTCTGATAATGTTGTAGGCATGCCAATTGACTTAGACCAAGCAACTAATCTATTAATACCTTCCTTAACAATAGCATCCTTATCATCATGAGATAACTTAACATCCCATACATTTTCAGCCCATTGAACAAAACGATCAATATTATGCTTATAAACATATTCCATCCAATGTGGAGTAATAATAGCAAGTGATGCTCCATGAGTTGTATCATAAATACCACTTAGTTCCATACCAATTCTATGACTTGCCCAATCTTGTTCACGACCAGTATTTAATAAGCCATTATGTGCAATAGAACCAGCCCACATAATCTCAGAACGATATTGATAATTATCAGGTTCTGCATAAGTCTTTGGACCATAGTTGATAATAGTCTTCATGACCGCTTCACACATCCTATCGGTTAAATCAACATGCTCAGTATTAGTGAAATATCTTTCCATAACATGAGACAACATATCGAAGACACCAGCACCAATTTGATACTTAGGTAATGAATAAGTTAGTTCAGGATCTAGTATTGCAAATACAGGTCTAATCGCATCATTATTAATGCTCTTCTTTAACCATCCATCTTCATTAGTTACTACACAGCTTAAACTAGTTTCGCTTCCTGCAGCTGGAATAGTTAAGATAGAACATACTTTAATTGTATCTGTAGGAGCTTTGCCATTAAAGAAATCCCATACATCACCATTGTATTTAGCACCACAGCCAACGGCCTTGGCAGTGTCAATTACACTGCCACCACCGATAGCTACAATGAAATCAATAGGCTGTTTCTTGCAGATTTCAATACCTTCATATACTTTACTTAATCGAGGATTAGGTTTAACACCACCCAACTCTACATAATCTATTTCTGCTGATTTAAGATTATCTACAACCTTATTAAATAAGCCATTAGTTTTAATACGATCAGAGCCATAGACAATCATTACCTTCTTAGCATTAGGACTATTTTCTCTAATCTTTTTCGCTAGTTTAGATACTCCATCTTTCCCAAATATTACTTGAGTTACATATGTAAACACAAAATCTTCCATAAAATACCACCTTATCTATATAAGCTTGCCTTGCCTACAGAATTAAACAATTCCATTTTATTCTTAACTACTGCCTTAGTATCAACAATAGCTGGTCCCATTACTTTAGCAGGAACAAAGCCACCTGTTTCTCTATATACTTCATCTAATTTTTTGAAATATGCATACTTGATATCACTTGAAATATTTACCTTGGCAATACCAATCTTACAAGCCTTAGCAATTTCATCATCTGGATTATTAGAACCGCCATGTAATACTAGAGGTACAGGAGCAATCTTTTTGATTTCTTCTAATAATTCAAGTTGTAACTTTGGAGTATAGCCCTTTGGATAAATACCATGTGCTGTACCAATAGCGATAGCCAAACAGTCAACACCAGTCTTTTCCACAAAATCAACTACATCCTCAGGACGAGTATAAGTAATATTAGTTACACCACCTTCATCAGAATTACCAATAGCACCAATAGTACCGATTTCACCTTCAACTGTAACACCAGCTGCATGAGCAATTTCTACTACCTTCTTAGTCAACGCAACATTTTCTTCATAAGGAAGAGTAGAACCATCAATCATTACACTTGTGAAACCAGCTTGAATCGCCCTAACACACTCTTCAACCGTATGACCATGATCTAGGTGTAGTGCAAATGGCACCCTAGAATCCTTACATCTTTCAATTACATATTTATAGAAATCTTTTGTAACGAATTCAAATTCACCTGCAGAAGCTTCAATGATAGCTGGAGAATCACTCTCTTCAGCTTGTTCAACTACCGACCTAACAAGAGCTAACTCAGTAGCGTTGAACGCACCAACAGCATAGTCTCTATCTTTTGCCTTGTCCAAAAGATATTTCATACTTACCAACATACTTTTATCTCCTATTCGATAACTAAATCATCAGAATCATCAACATCAGCTGAACCAAGATTTACAAGACCTGCTTTTTCATCAGCTTCTGTAACTGGCTTTTTAATAATCGCAAGAACAACACCCGTAATTACTGAACCAATCGCAAGAGCTAAACAGAACATGCCTGGGTTTGTGAATAGTGGAACTGTTAACATACCACCATGTACTACTGGAGCTTCAGTTCCCCATACCATACATAGACCACCGCCGATAGCACTGCCGATACAACAAGCGATAACAACTCTTACTAAGTCTCTAGCAGCAATTGGGATGACACCTTCAGTAATCATACAAATTCCCATTGGAACTGCAGCCTTTAGTTGTTCTTTTTCAGCACTTGTGAACTTCTTAGGTTGTAATAGACATGCAACTGCGATACCAAATGGAGGAACCATAGAGCCTAAGAACTTAATTGATTCTGGGCCATATACACCATCAGCTAATAGACCATTTACGAAAGTAGAAGCTGTTTTGTTGATAGGACCACCAAAGTCGAAACATGCCATTGCGCCAACGATTGCACCAAAGACAAACTTAGAACCGTTGCTCATGCTAGCTAACCAACCTTGTAATGAATTAATTACCCATGCGAATGGAATACCTAGAACATAGTACATCAATAAACAACATACAACAGTTGTTAAGAATGGAATAATCATTACAGGTAATAAACCCTTCATCCAAGCTGGAGTATGAGGAGCTAGGTACTTTTGTAAGAATAATACGAAGTAACCAATTAAGAAGCCACCAACGATACCACCAATAAATCCTGATTTGATACTAGTACATACAAAGCCCATGATGATACCAGGCGCAATACCTAATCTTCCACAAATAGAGTATGCAGTACCTGCAGCGATAACAGGAACAACTAGGTTCATACCAAATCCACCAATACTATATAGGTAGAAACCTAATCCTTCAGTAGCTTGTCTAACGTTTGGATCAATTACTTGACCAAGAGCCATACTTAGACCAGCAGCGACAACAAGCGGAATCATGTAACCGATTGCTGTCATAACATGTTTTTTAATTTCGAACTTTTTCATATTAACCCCCTTCGAAAATTATTTCTTTAACTTACTTTCCATTGCCTTTTCAAGCTTAGCGATAAATCCTAACGGATTAGAAATTACTTTTGCAGTACCGATCCTAACAATTGGCTTCCCCTCAAACCTCTCTTCTCCAGAAACTCTTACATCAGCTGCCAAGACAACAACATCAGCATTTTTAATATCATCCGGTGTTAATTCAAACTCAACACCGATAGTACCTTGTGTCTCAATTTTGCAGCTATGTCCTCTTTGCTCAGCTGCTTGTATCAACACTTCCCTGCACATATAGGTATGTGCAATTCCTGCTGGACATGCAGAAATACCTACAATATTCATCTTTTCTCCTTTCTATTCTTTACTGAATATGTTTATGACTACTTCCTTATCTTCTGTAGTCTTTAAGGTCTCTACTATACTTTGATCACATAGTTTCATTGCTACACGAGATAGCACCTTAACTAGTTCTGCCTTATCTTTATTAGCGATAGCCATCATTACAAATACGTTAACTGGCTGATTATCGATTGATTCCCAAGGAATCAACTTATCACTTCTACAAACTGCTATACAAGATTTGTTTACACCATCAGATTTGCCATGAGGAATACATAAATTGTTAACCATTCCAGTTGGACCCTCTTTTTCTCTTTCATAAACATCTTTTAGAAATTGTTCCTTATCATTAAGAACACCACTCTTATCAAAGATATCTACTATCTCTTTTAAGATCTCATCTTTAGTAGTTCCTTTTAGATGAAAATCAATTCTACTTTCATCTAAAGCCGTTGTCATATCTATCATTTAATCTTCCTCCTGCAAGCGGTTTCAATTTCGACACTTTTATTGTATCGAATTTTTTTCTTTTTGCAACACTAAATAAAAAATATTTTTCTTTTTTACAAAAAAGTATTTAAAAACCCTTTAAAATAGGCAATAATAGAATTGTTAAAGGAATAATAATTTATGAAAAAAACAAAATCACTGTCATATACGACAAGAATTAACTCAGTATATCCTTCTTTGAACGATACTGAAAAAAGGATTGCTGATTATATTTCTAACAACATTAAAGTCGTATCACATTCTACTATTAGTCAAATTTCTAGTGCCATTGGCGTTGCCGATTCAACTTTCTTTAAATTCACTAAAATGTTAGGCTATGATGGCTTCACCGATTTTAAGATTGCCTTATTAACAGAAGACTTCGATCCCGAAATTTCTTTAAAGAAAGAACTGAACACGAAAGATGATGATTCTACCATTGCCAAGAAAATATGTGAATCTAGCAAGCGTTCTATAAACAACACCATAGAATTAATTGATTCTAAGACATTTAAAAAAGCTGTTGATTATATTACAACAGCTAGACAAGTTGCTTTCTTTGGACTTGGTGGATCTAATGTTATGGCCTTTGATGCCTATCATTTATTTATGAGATCACCTTTTAAATGCATCTATAATTGTGACTATGATATGCAAACTATGGCAGCTTCTCTATTATCAAAAGAAGATGTTGCGATTATCATATCTCACTCAGGAAAAACTTCTGGTACTATAGAAATAGAGAATATTTGTCTTGAAAACAAAGTTCCTGTTATTGCGATATCTTCTAATCCTATATCTCCTATCGCTAAAGCAGCTAACATCTTATTACAATCTGCTACTGATGAACTAACTTATAGATCTGAGTCTATGCCTTCTAGAGTATCTCAATATTGCATTATCAACGCTTTATTTGTTACATCAATGCTTAGAGATCAGGATAACTCCACTAGAACCATTGATACTATTCATAAAACA
>CAKVAL010000035.1 GCA_934725085.1 uncultured Erysipelotrichaceae bacterium
CAGTTAGCTAATAAGATACCCATTTCAAGTTTTGCCTGACCAACAGAAAGAACACCAGCCTTAGTTACAGTATCCATAAAGAAAGTAGAGTTAACTAAAGCACTTAAAGAACCTAGAAACGAAATTAATAAGTAAGGAACACTAAGCGAAATAATTTCAACAACAAGTATTTTCTTACTAACAGCCTTAGTAGTCTGTCCTTTTACTAGTTCATCTATTCTTTGATCATCTTCCTTTGTGAAAAACATAAAGAAGATAATAGTAACAAAAGCAGCCACACTAGCAGCACCAATAGCTGCATAAATCGCATATATTGATTCAAGTGCAAACACTCTTGTTAATAAAAAGCCAAAGAATATAATGCAGAAGACTCTAACAAATTGTTCCAAAGCTTGAGAAGAGCCATATAAGTCTAGTCTTTTTAATCCTTGATAATAGCCTCTTATAGCACTTAAATAAGGTACAAGAATCACTGCTAATAGAAGAATTGAAAAAATCATCTTCAAATTCTCAATATCAGTAGCACTTGCACTTGCACCCATTGATTGTCTAGCTAGAGATGGCGATAATAAGCCAAAGACAATAGCTACAATAAATGTTAGTCCCATTACAATTGAAATGCCAAGTTTTTTAACTAAAAGAACAGTTTTATAGTCCTCCTTAGCATAGTATCTAGATACTAATGCCGCAATCGCAAAAGGAATACCGGCACTAGAAATCTTTAATAATAAATCATAATAAGTATAGGCGATAGAATAAAAGGCCATATTAGCCTCACCCGCAAAAGAACTTAGCGGTGAGTAATAAATAAGGCCTAAAGTCTTAGAAATAAAAATTCCAAAAGAAGAAGTTAGGGTCGCAATCATCAACGACTGACTTTTTTTATTGTCTTTCATATCTTAGCCTCCTAACTTAAAAAATTCTCTCTTAGTTGCACTGGCATCCTTGTTAGTCCAAGTAACCAAAATATACAATACAGGATTCTCGTTTTTAGTAACACCTGAAATGTTAATGCCCTTAACAAAACCCTTAGAAGCATTTGTTTGATTCGGTATCATTGAATATTTAGTATCTTCAAATAAGCCTATATTAGCTGCCATTTCATTTGAATAGTCAACATCACTTTCAATCGCAATAGCCTCCACATTATACATAGCAACTTTAGGATTATCGATTGTCACATAAAAACGATAAGCACCATCAATTGAACCAACATCAAGACTAATATCAAAATACTCACTCTTAGTTTTAAAATCAGCACGAGTGCTCAATTGTTCTATCATCGAATTATATCTTTCCATAGCACCAGCATCAATGTCCTTACTATTAGAACAAGATGTTAATAAAAGCACCATCAAAAAGCATAGGAATATTTTTTTAATCATTTTATTCAAAGTTAATAGCGTAATAGAATTTCTTACCTTTTTTAATAATAGTAAGCTTCGAATCAAAAGCATCCTCAGCATTAAGCACAAAGTCTAATGAATTAACCTTGTCACCATTAACACTGATAGAATTGCCACTAATTAAATCTCTAGCTTCCCTTTTAGACTTACATACACCAGCAGAAATTAATACATCAACTAAAGGTGTACCACTTACAACAACTGTCTTTTCTAAATCATTAGTCGCATCCTTTAATTCACTATATGTTAAATCCTTGATATTTCCCTTAAAGAAAGTATCTGCAATCTTTACAGCTGTATTGTAAGCCTCTTCACCATGAATGAAAGTAATAACTTCTTTTGCTAGAGCCTTATGAGCTAAACGCAAATGTGGTTCTTCTTTGTTTGATCTCTCTAATTCTTCAATTTCTTCTCTACTTAAGAAAGTTAAGAATTTCAAGTAATCAATAACTTTTTCATCCTCAGAATTGATAAAGAATTGATACATTTCATAAGGACTAGTCTTATTAGCATCTAACCAAATAGCCTTACCATTAGTCTTACCAAACTTAGAACCATCAGACTTTGTTAATAAGGGCATTGTAAAACCATAAGCTTCCTTACCAAGTTTCTTTCTAATAAGCTCAATACCAGCAGTAATATTACCCCATTGGTCTTGACCAGCAACCTGTAATGTTACATCTTCATTTTCATATAAATGTAAGAAGTCATAAGCTTGAAGCAACATATAAGAGAATTCAGTATAAGTAATACCCTCATCCAATCTTCTCTTGATAATATCCTTATTTAACATGTAGTTAATATTAAAATACTTACCTACATCTCTTAAGAATTCTAAATATGAAAAGCTATGTAGCCAATCATAGTTATTAACCACTTTAAAACCAAATAGCTTAGTAGCTTGTTTACTTAAGCAATCGAAGTTATGTTGAACTTCTTCTTTAGTAATCATTGGTCTTTCGCTATCTGGTTTAGGGTCACCAATCAAACCAGTTCCCCCACCAACTAGTAATACAGGATTGTGTCCTGCATCCTTTAATCTCTTTGAAATCAAAAAGCTAGAGAAATGACCAATGTGTAAGGAATCACCTGTTGGATCGGTTCCAATATAGAATGTCATGCCTCCTGCATTTAATTTTTCTTTAATATCAGGAGATGAACAATCCTTGATAAGTCCTCTCCACTCTAATTCTTCATATATACCCATATTTTATTTTGTAGTCTTTCTTTCCTTATAAATATAACCTAATACTTTTTGTTTATCTTCGACCTTTTCATTCTTAAGCATCTTAGTCATTAGACGCATAGAAACAGCACCTAGGTCATAGGTTGGTACTTCAAAAGCACTAACCTCAGGTCTTACCATTGATAGATATTTTGTATCATTTAAACAAATGATTTCCATTTCCTCAGGAACTTTGACACCATTCTCGTTACATGCGTTTAAACATGCTAAAGCTTGGGAATCACGATTAACAATCATCAATTGATGTCTATGGTTCTTAAAATAACTCTTTAAGAACTTATAAGTAGAACGTTCATCACTAGAGAAATCTAAATAGCCCTTAAAAGTTAAATTGTGATCCTTGAAGCACTTAGCTGCCCCCTCTACCATTTCCTTTGACATGTTGTGGTTTCTTCTATCATCTAATATCGCAATATCTTTGATTCCCTTGTTAATATATTCATCACAAGTATCATAGACTGCCTTACGATAGTCAACACAAACAGAACAAATAGAATTAGCGATAATGCGATCACCAACCGCAACGATTGGGATATTATAAGCATCCAATTCCTTAGTAGCCTCATCATCTAGACCATTGTTGCAATAGATAACCACACCATCAACTCTTGACTTAATCACTTCATCAACAGCTTCTTGGATATTAGTAATACCTTGGGTAACTGCATGTAAATAGATGTTGTAGTCATAGATTTTTGCAACATCGCACAAGCCATTAATTAATTGGCCTGTGGTACCAATTGATTCTTCAGGAAAAATCAAACCAATAGTAGTTGTTCTTTGCAAAGCTAAGCCCTGAGCTATAGCATTCGGTTTATAGCCCAGGGTCTTAATTGCTTCTTCAACCTTCTCTTTTGTCGCCTTTTTAACAACATCTGAACCGTTCATTACCCTAGATACGGTGGCTAGGGAAACATTAGCTTGTCTAGCTACATCGTAAATAGTTACACGTTTCATAATTATTATTCCTTATCTGAATTTTCTTTATCTTCTGGTTTTAACCAGTTCTTTAAAGCTGCAACAGCTTTTTCAGCAACATCAATAGTTACATCCTTTGCCTTTTCAGCAACATCAATTGTAACATCCTTAGCATGTTCAATACCTTCTTGAACTCCAGGCTTGCTTAAATAGTCATTCACACCCTTAGCTGCCTTTTCATAAGTATCAGTAATCTTATCAGTAACCTTCTTAACATTTTCATTTGCCTTAAGATTATCTACAGCCTCACTCACCTTCTCACTAGCCTCTTTAGCATAAGCCTCTACAGTACTTGCTGCCTTCTTAACTTCTTCCTTTTCCTTAAGTTCTTTGAAAGCTTTGTTAGCACCATCACTAAGTTCCTTAGCCTTAGTCTTCACAAAATCCAATGTTTTCTTAACTTCTTCAGGATCTGTTGCTTGAGAATAAAGTTCCTTAAGTTTATCGATAGCCTTATTTAAAACTTCAACAGACTTTTCCTTAACTTCTTTAGCCTTATCTTGAAGATCGCCATCAACTTCATCGGCACCCTTAGAGATTTCATCAATCTTCTTCTTCATCTCTTCAACTGTTTCATCAATTTGTTCTTCAATTTTAATTTCATCAGTCATACTCTTATTCTCCTTTACTTAAAATATCGTCAAGACTAACTTCCTTTAATTCCTCAGGCACTTCATTAGTCTTTTCTTCCTTTTTCACAAAACTTGAAACCTTATCCTTAATATTATCCAAGTTTTTAGAAACATAGTCCTTTGCATCATTTATAGCCTTACCAGTTGCCTCACAAGCATCATCAATATGCTTAGAAACATTTACAGCAGTATCAAGTGGTGCTTGTACCTTATCAAGTGATTTTTCAACCATTTCAATAGAACCATGTGTCTTATTTACAGTTACATCCAATGAAACGATTAACTTAATCAGTTTAAATAAGAAAATAATCAAAAATATTAATGCGATCACTCCTAATATTGGGAGTAATTCTTTACATAAATAAAAAAAACTTGCCATGTATCTGTACCTCTACAAACATTCTATAAAATAATGAAAACTTTTTCAAGGATATTGTAAGCCCTCTCACTACAAATATTTCTTAGTCAAATGAGCCAAGTTATAAATGTCCTTACTAGACATGAACACATATACCGCATCGCCATTTGAAGCTAATAACTTAGCACCTTCTTCATCCTCGCTTAATACAACAGAACCATCAATCATCTTTGCTAAATAATTGATATCGATATCAGTGCCATCTTGCTTGTCATCAATTGAAGTAAAATCTAATAGATAAATCTTATCAGCTAGCTCTAAAGCTTCCTTAAAATCTTTCGCAAAATGAAGAACTCTAGAAGCACGATGTGGTTTAAAGATTGCCACAACTTTCTTATCAGGATAGCGAAGTCTTGTAGCCTTTAAAGTAACTGCAACTTCGGTTGGATGATGTGCATAATCATCAACAAGAATTGAATTATGATATTCCTCTACGATATATCTACGTTTTGGACCCTTATAATCAGTAAATGATTCTTCAACCACATTTAAGTCCAAACCCAATTTATAAGCCAAAGATATAACACCTAAGGCATCAATCAATAAGTGTCTACCAATCAAAGGCAAATTAAATGTCTTAACAAATTCGCCTTTAAAATATAAATCAAAAGTAGCACCCTTATTAGTCTCAACTAGATTATTCGCATAGAAATCATCACACTCTTCAAAACCAAAACTATAGTTTTCTTTACCATTAAAGTCTAATTTCTTACACCAAACATCATCACCATAATAGAAAGTAATCTTTTTTACATTACCAATAAATTTTTGATAAGAATTGAAATAATCATCCTCATCCTTAAAGAAATCTACATGATCAATTTCAATATTATTGATAACTGCATAATCAGGATAATATGAATGGAAATGATTTCTGAATTCATCAGATTCAACACACAAATATTCACTATCCTTAGTCAAATAACCTTCTCCATCACCAATCAAATAAGCTGTCTTAAAGAAACAAGACAAGACATTCTTACACATTGTAGTAGTTGTTGTCTTACCATGAGAACCGCATAATGAAACAGACTTATAATTCTTCATAAGTTCACCAAGATACTCATGATATCTATAACACTTACATGTTGGATTATTTCTAGCTGCAATAACCTCAGGGAAATCCTCCAAAAAAGCATTACCAATAATTACTGTATAGTTATCTTTAATATTATTAGGATCAAAATTAACAATCTTAATATCATGCTTAATAAGTTCATCTTCAGTAAAGAAATGCTTATCTAAATCTGAACCCATTACCTCATTTCCAATTTCTTTTAACATGACAGCTAATGCCGCCATACCAGAACCCTTTATACCAATGAAATAAAACATATTTTAGTCCTTTGTCTTATATAATTCATCAAACAAATTAATTTCAGCTGTCTTATCCATATCGTCTTTTTCATTAAAATCAACACTAGAAAAGATATCAGCCAAATCACTAGTAACATCAGTAGCCACTTTCTTTGAATTATCTACTTTCTTTGTTTCCTTTTGAACATTAGTAATAGACTCATAACCATAAATAGGAGATAAAACAGTTCCTAAGTAACTTGAACGAGGCTTTTCTAAACATGCATAACTTACATCAGAAATGGGTTCCTTAGCCTTCTTCTCATCCTTTTCAAGACTACCAAACATAGGACTCAAGAAAGGTTGAGCCACATACTTTTCCTCAGGCTCTTCTCTTTTAACCTCATCATAAACAGGAGTCTTAATAACATCAATAAAGTCATTACGTTCCTCCTTTTGTTCATAATTAATAAAAGTATTATTAGTCTTAGGTTCTTCTACTACTCTTTTTACTTCTTCAACCTTAACAACAGTTTCTTCCTTTTTAACTTCAGGCTTCTTATATAAAATATCCGAAGCCTTCATCCTACTTTCAGGTCTTCTATTCTTAACCTCTGGATTAGAGACATCATATTCGTCTTCAAATAATAAATCAATAAATTTTTGTTTCAATGTTTGTGAACTTGCCATAACTTAACCTACCTTCTTTTATTCTACTACACTTTCATTATCAGTTTTCTTTAATTGGGGATTAGATAAAACTCTTGGCTCTAATACAACCTTACCACTAGGATATTCCTTAACCTCATAGTAATCATACTTTGCGCCTCTAATCACTACCCTTTTCTTGCTATCTAACTTTGCCGTATACTCTTTATCGTTTTTCATAATAATACCTCGTGGGATATCCCACTATCTATGTATTAATTATAACATAAAAAAACGAAACCAAACGGTTTCATTCTTCAGTATTTTCTTCGTTAACGATTTCCTCTTGAGTATTTTCGTTTTCCCCTTCAATAGATTCATTGGTTTGATTGCCAACTACTGCATTACCTATCAAAAGTTCACTTAAATTGCCACTGGTAGGCCTTGTAGAATCAAACAAGTCGATTTGTTTCTTCTTATAATCAACTACATTTTTATCTGAATAATTGTTAATAATCAAATCTTCATCTAAATCAACAGACCTAGCAATCGTAAACAAATGTTTTACAATATCTTTTACATAAGACTTAGAAGAAGTGATATAAGTTAAATCACTTGTGATTAATTCAATAACATAGTACTCATTATTTTGATATAAATTCAATATATAATCTCTCTCTATATCCTTAATAGTTAAATATTTACCACCATTAGAATAAACAAGCTTGTTTTGATCTAACAAAGATGAATTTGTTAAATATTGTTCAGGATAATATTTATTATTGATGATGTCATTGATATTAATATTAACAACTATCTTATTATCTAAGTATTTTAAAACTAAACTCTCTTGTTCAAAGCTCACCTCTCCCATGTCACTTGGAAGATAATAGTCATAATACTCAAGACTATTATTAGGATGATTAGATGTAATCTTATTTGTATCACTTAAAAGAACGTCCAAATCGTTTGTGATATTAGTTCCGTTTGAACTGCAACCACACATTAATACTAATAGTAAAACAATCAATAGGTTTTTCATCCAAGTTATTTTACCAATAATCCTTGTTTTTTAAAACTGAAATATGAATCGGTTGAAACAATCAAATGATCCAAAAACACAAGCCCAACATGACGACAACCACTAAATATCGCGTTAGTAATCTTGATATCAGCCTCAGATGGATTGATATTACCACTTGGGTGATTATGAGCTATCACAATATATTTTGTCTTTAGTAATAACGCTTTTCTAAGCACTTCATCAATAGCTACCGTAGAAGCATCACTAGTACCCTTGTACATACTTTCGGCCTTAATAACCTTGCCTTTATTATTCAACAGAACCAAAAAGAATTCTTCTTGCTCCTTAAAGCCTATATTAAATCTTATATAATCCACCAGCATCAAGGGATCAATCAAATTATTCGCATCTTGTATTGTATCTACTTTAGATAAGCGTCTAAAGATCTCAAGGATTGCCAATATTTCTAAAGCCTTTGCCTTCTTAATCCCTTTAATTTCAACTAGTTCATCATAATCTAAAGACAAGAGATTGTTAAAACCACCAGCCTTTTTAATCAAGTCATTAGATAATGTTAAAACATTTGAATTATGATAAGCTGATTTTAATATCAGTGCCAATAATTCATCATTGTTTAAAGATGAAATCCCATAGTTTAAAGCTTTTTCTCTAGGTAATAATTCGTTCATTTTTCACAAACAAGACGCCATAAGAAACATGAAACAATACTGCCAGAAGAATCAATCACCACATCACTCAATTGACCACATCTACCATCAACAAACAATTGATGAAACTCATCAAACGAAGCATATAGAACACAAAATAGAACAGACACAACAATTAACTTTGGACAATTATATTCTTTGAAACATTCATAGGTTAAGATATATAAAATAAAATATTCGCTAAAATGAGCTAACTTACGAATAAAGAAACCAAAGGTATCTACAAAAGCCTTTGTATCACTTATCTTTAACAGCTTCGCGATGCTTAATAAAATACCATTAGATAGACTGCCTGATTGGTCGCCTGTTTCCGCTGATAACAAATATATCAAGATAAGCCAGCTTACAAATAAAAGTGTTTTTATAATCTTTTTCATTCAATAATAATATCATCTAAGATAATTAAAAACCATTGATTCATCATTAAGTTTACTTCCAACATCCTGGTAACAATCTTTGCCTATAACCGCATTCAAGCTACCTATCGCTAATGCCTTATTAATGTAGCTAACCGCATCATTAGGTAAGGCTAAAGTAATATTTTGTAAGACTGCACTATTATCAAAATCAAGAATCTTCTTATGATTCAAATCATACAAGCCAATTATTCTTACATTGCTTATTAATAAGTCACTTAAGACACTATCTTTACTAATGGTCAAATATATGTCAACATACATGCCTTCTTTTAAATAAGCTTGATTAACCTTTAAATCATTAATATTAATATCATAAGCAACCTCATCTTCTCTTAAATCATAAGTTAACTTATCATCAATGCTTCCTATATCGTCTAATACACTCTTATAAAAGAAAGAACCCTTGGGCACAAAACCATCAATACGTACACATTTGTTATTTAGATCTTCCCTATCCACGACAACCTCACTATTCAAGTATCTTTTAGGAACCGATATAAGTTTGTAAGTTGATTCATCTATTAAAGCTCTCTTTCCCAGTGAATAAGTAGCTACAGGAACCTTAATAAGTTCCAATTCTTTCCTACAATAAAGTAGCATCCCTCCAATTAACAGCACAAATACACTCAAAACAATAATTATTTTCTTTTTCTTAGGCATCTCTTTTTCTCCTTTCATATCTTTATTGACAATAAAAGAAGAAATTCCTACATCAAATTATAATTTTTTGAAATATTCTAGTATTTCAGAAACAGCTTCATCAGGACTTATATCCAGCCAATTTTTATTTGAAGCATTTAGTTTACTCATATATTTAGCATTTTCAAACAGTTTTTCAAGATGATTAAGCAATTCTTCATCATCGCTAACAGGCATAGTGTTATCGCTATAAATAATAATCTTAAGATACTTTTTAAGAATTCCAGCATCACAATCCCCCAATAGAAAACAAATATCAAAAACATCTTTATATCTTGTGTTATTAGACATAAAACGCAATAAAGATTTTAGTTTTTCCACTATTATTTGTTCCCTGGAATTAACCAACAGTTGTATAGCATCTTCCTGAATACAAATATCAATCAAAAGTTCTTCTTGATAAATATCTAGATTGTTGTGAACACCAATGTCAATTTTAGTCCCAATTGAATTATTATAACTATCGCTTATATTTAAATGGATTCTTTTACCTTTATAATCTTGTTGATTTAACTCAGTAAAACAACCAACATATGTTATCGAAAAATCGTCAATACAATTTAAACTATCAATAAATTTTTCTATAGCACTATCAGATAATGAATAATGGATAAAATCGAAATCAATATCTTTTGTCACACGTCTTACATTATTTGATAATTTTTGAACAACAAGCCCTCCTTTAATAGTCACATATTTTTTTAGAGAACTTTGATCAATCGCCTTTAGGATGACGTCATGACAAAGCATCGTTTTTGCATCATCTTCTTTATAACCTTTAGCGATGATTTTGTTTATTTTAAAATTAATTATAAAACCTCCAGTTGAATGGCATCGCTAATTGCTTCGCCATTTTTAAAATTTCCAGCATATTCTTCTATCGCAAGGAAGTCTAGTTGAAAAATCAATCTTCTATAATTATTAATTATCTCTTTATACAAATCAAAAGGTATTCTACTTTTTAAACGAATCAAGTCAACCAACAATCTTTCCTTTGTAGGCACCCTTATCATTACACCATCATATTCTAATCGAGTGAGTTCCTGTTCAAAAAGATTATCTTTCATAAAGAACTGCTTAACATTCTTATCCTTGATTCTTGCGTGATTTCTTCTAGTAGCTAAATTATATTCTGTAGGTATATAGTCAGTTAAATCATAATAGAAGCATGCACTGACTCCAATAAAAATAGCATCAGGATATTTAAAAGAAATCAATTCTAATTCAGAATAGTATTCCTTATCTGAATATACACCCTTTTCAATCTTAAATAATCTATTTTCAGCCAGTTCTTTCTTAATTTGATAATCAGAACCATATTTATCTAAACATTCCTTATACGAAAACAACATATCAATCTCCTATTAAAGTAATTATACACATGAATTAATATCGTGTGTATAATTACTTTAATTTTAAAGCTAAGTCATACTCATTCTCCTTTCATATCTTTATTGACGATAAAAGAAGAAATTCCTACATCAAAATATAAAAAAGAGTAATCGCATAAGCAATTACTCAAATATTTTCTTATTAGTTAACACAATTATTAATGCCGCCACACTTATCATGGTACCCAATAAATACAAATTGAAAGTACCAAAATATTTCATCATAAAGCCAAATGTTTGCGACAAAACAGCTTGATAAATCATATTAAAAGTTTGAAGTAAAGTTAGTGCTCTTGCGATACTTGCTCCACCATAGATTTTATTAAGATACTCAATATTACCAACAATAGCACTTATCGCTAAAACACCATGTAAAGATTGAGCCAATATAAATACATAGATATTTCTTGTAAGAAAACAGATTAGACATCTTGATACAACTGAAATACATGAAATTATAAAGGCCTTATGATAGCCAACTTTCTTAATAAATAAACTCCCTTTATTAACTACATATAATTCCGGAATAACCATAATGAAGGTCGCAATACCAATCATATTATCACTACACTTTAGAGTCTCAGTAATATGAATACCTGCAAAAGTAGTTAAGGTATCTACTGTTGTGTTTGTAAATAAAGTAACCAAAACAATCACCAAAAATCTTTTATCCTTTAAAATGCTCTTGGTATTGGTATCTTCTTTAATCACTTCCTTACTAACACTTTCATTTTTAGGCAAAGTAGTAATTATTAGACAACATAGCAACAAAGACAAGATATAAAAGAAAACATAAGGACCACTATATCCTAGTTTATTCATAATTATCGCAATAAAAGTACTACCTACAATATAGCCAAAAGAACCATATGATCTAAGTTGACCAAAACTCATCTTATACTTATTACAATATTCAACACTTAAACTATCACAAATGCTTCCTAAATCTGTCTTAAAGATATAGATACAAACAGATAAAAGACAAAGTAATGGGAAGATACTTTGATGACTCCACAAGAATACACTCAAAGCTGAAAAGAAACACAATATTGATAAAATCCTTCTATTAGAATACTTACCAGCTAAGATACCCCATAGAGGAATAAAAATCATTGACACAATAACGCTTATAGATGAAATAAAGCCAATCTTCACTCCATCAAATCCAAGTCTTGAATAGTATACATTAGCATATGGGAAAAAGACACCATATGAGATGTATAAGAATAAATATAATAATTTAAATTTGTTGTTGATGGTCTTGTTCATAATTAAACATCTATTAAAGTATATTACATTATCGATTATTTTTTAATAATTCCTTATAGAATTTAACAACCAAGCCTAACTTATCAATCGAAAAATTTTCATCATCATTATGAACACTAGCATACTGTTTTTTATCAATATCAATAGGTGCAAATCTAATTACTGCATCAGATAAATCTGTAAAAGTTCTTACATCAGTACCAACCGGCAAAATAAAAAGTGAAATTAATCACTCTTTTAATGTCCCTATTGTACCATTTTTGTAACCAGCTTATAGCTATTGTCAATTAATTCACTAATTAAATCGTCGCTTAAAGTATCATCTAAAACAATTGATATCCATGACTTCTTGTTCATATGATAAGCAGGATATATACCTATATTTGGTAATTTAACATTTGGATCAATCTTAACATTAATTACTTCGATTAAACCTTCTTTATTCTTATCTATTTTATTAAAAGGAATATCCATTAAGATAGCAAACCACTTACCATCTAAGTTTCTATATACCCCATGATACTTACTTGAAGTAAATGGGAAATCAGGACTTACACTATATTTCTTATAAATAAATTCATTAATTCTATTAGCTTGATCATAGATATAAGTTCTTTTTGTACAAGTCTTATCTCTTATATCCAATAGTATCCTTTCATATTCACTTCTAATCTTTAGATTAAATTCACCACTTCTTTCGATTCTAAAATTGGTATATTCCTCATCAAAAGATAAGTCGATAATCTTGCCCGTAATATTTTTATCAATATAAGTAATAATTACTCTAAAAGAATTATCCAATATATCGACAGTATAAACGTAATCACTATTAAAACCATATTCTAACAGTTTATTTTCATCAATCGAGTAGCGATTAAAGATTGTTTCTTCTATTGTCATAATAATTTACAAGTCCTTATAAATTTACTAGTATCAACACCACTTTCTAGATATCTTAACAAGATATTAGCACAAGCATTACTATCACTATCAGCTCTATGATGATTTAAACAAATATCATAATAATCGCACAAATCATTAAGCTTATGACTAATACCAGGTAAAAGCACTCTACCCATTTGTACTGTACACATATAATGGACATAAGGCTTCCAATTAATATGATAATAAGTTAGACACTTCTTTAAGACATTCATATCGAATGTTGCGTTATGTGCCACTATCATGCCACTACTAAATAAGGGCTCTATACTTTCCCAAAGTAAATCAAAAGATGGTGCATTAGCTACCATAAATTCATCAATACCAGTTAACCTTTTATTGAATGAATCAAAATAGGTCTCAGGATTTACCAATGAATAAAAAGAATCAACTATCCTATCATCTTCTATAATCGTGATACCAATGGCACTCATACGATCATTTAAACGATTAGGTGTTTCTACATCAAATACAATAAAACGATTCAAAAAAATCACCTCTAATAAAATTATAAAACCAAAATAAAAAACTTCTTAACGAAGCTTCTTATTGTCCCATAGATTTCATGATTGCACGAATTTGTGCCTCAGAAGGTTTTCTACCCATTTGAGAGTACATTGCACGAATCATCTTTTCATTGATTGGTGGATTTTCTTTGATTTGTTTCTCAAAGTAGTGTCTAGTAATAAAGAAACCAGCAACACCGCCAATCACAAGGCCTAGAACCAAATAACCAATTGATTGCCACATATATTTAAATCTCCTTTTAGTTAACAATTTTATGGCCTGATGAGGTAAATTTCCTGACGAATAGTCAGGTGGGCCAGCTATACTTGCCTTCAGGATCCCCACTTATAGTAGGCTTTCGACACCAACAAGTAACGCGCTTAAGGTCCGAGTTAAAAGTGTAGGAATTTAACAGCTCACCAGGCATTTTTAATTATATACAAGTCAAAGTATAATACTAGTCTTGACTTTCTTGTACAAATGGTGTTAATAGCTTGCGATAGATATCCTCAAGCTTAGTAACATCCTTATCAGTATAATTGCTGCCACCCCAAGTAGTACCGATTTGAGAACCTGTAATCTTACCATCAACAATCGTAACTACTTCAGGAGTTTGTAAATCTCTTTCACCATTCTCATTCTCTGGAATAGTCTCATATAATACCTCATATAAGACGTCATAATTCTCAGTACCCAAAATAGGATAAGCATCTGATTGAGCATCAATATAATAAATATAAACACCCAACTCTTCAGCAACCTCATTTAGATATTGCATAGCTAATTGACAAGAATGACAACCAGTTCTGCTTAAGACAAAGACACCATAACCGCCCTCATCAACAGTTCTTTTAAGTTCTGATACAGTAGTACCAACAAACATATGCCCAGATGACTTTAAATTCTCATAACCTGACATATCAGCCTTATAAGTTTCAATCACAAATTCTTTGCTTAAATCTGGCTTTTCTTGCTTCTTAGTACAGCCAAACAGTACAAGACAAACAAGTAATATGCTTAATATTTTTTTCATTAGAAATCAATCCTTTCAATCTTTAAATCTTTATAGATTTTTTCTATCTGATCAAAATCAACATCCTCATCTAACATTGAAACACCACCCGCAATGGCATTACCATAACCAAAGAATTCAAGTGGATTAGCACCCTTTAGTTTTGACCATAGGATACCTGCAATCATACCATCATTAGAACCAATTTGTAAATCTTTGGTATTTTCGCATACATAATAACCTGTAGAATCAAACAAATAGCTCTTAGTATGAGCACTAGAGAACAAGAAATATTGAGCACCCTTTTCAATATATTCCCTACCAGTTTTAACGATATCTTCCTTTGAAGTACCAATATCATTATTATCCATCTTAACTAAGAATGGCTTATATGCACTTACCTTAGAAGTAATATAATCATCTGTATCCAAAATAACCTTAACATTATTATCAATCAAATCCTTAATCACATCACACATCTTATCAGCTAGATCTTTTTGAACATTACCACTCATAATCACGAAGTCATTATCATAAATTTGATTCATTCTGACCTTAAACTTATTAAATTCATCATCAGTAATCTTAGGACCTAAGGCATTTAATGAAGTAGTCTCTTTGGCCATCAACTTAATATTGATACGAGTATTATCTTCAATTCTTGTGAATTGAGGTTGAATATTAACATAATCAGACAATAAAGAAATATAGAATTCCTTATTAAAACCACCCAAGAAACCTAGGGCAACCGATCTAATATTAAGTTTATCTAAAAACTTTGAAACGTTAACACCCTTTCCTGCTGCATCATAAGTCTCTTCGTAAGATCTGTTTAAAGAACCAACTTTCAGGTCCTTTAGTTTCAAATAATAATCCAAAGAAGGATTTGTTGTTATCGTGTAAATCATGAAATCATTATATAATACTAGGATGAAAATCAAAAATTTATTTAAAGATTACAACGGAGAAGACTTCGAAATAACAGGCCTTTCTACCAACACCAAAACAATACAAGCAGGTGATCTTTTCTTATGTATCAAAGGAGCTACTATCGATCGCCATGATTATATTGATGAAGCTGTTAAAAATGGTGCAGTAGCACTGGTAACCTCAAAGGATGTAAATACAACAGTCCCTTATATCAAGGTAGATGATGTCAACGAAATCTATGAAAGATTATACAGAGACTTCTATGACAATCCTCAAGACAAATTAACCCTAATTGGTGTTACTGGCACCGATGGTAAAACATCTACCACAACCATCATCCAAGAATTGCTAGGAGATGATATCTGTGGCTATATTGGTACTAATGGTTATGCGTGTTCTAAATTCAATAGAGAAACCGATAATACTACCCCAGGTATTGAATCAATCTATAGAATGCTAGATGAATTTGTTAAGGCTGGTTGTAAGTATGTAGCCATGGAAACAAGTTCTGAAGCCTTCTATTATGGAAGACTTAAAAACTTCCACTTTAGGGTTGGTGGTCTAACTAATATCGATAAGGAACACTTAAATACACACAAGACCTTAGAAAACTATATCAACTGCAAGAAGATGTTATTTAAACAATCAGATATATCAGTTTTAAATAAGAATGATAAACATTTTGATGAAGTAGTAAAAGATATCACAAATTATAAAACTTACGGTTATAGCGAAGATAATGACCTATATATCAAAGATTATGAAGTAAAACCAAATTGTACTTTAATCACCTATATTATCAATGATGAAGAAGTAAAGGTTAAATCACCATTATTAGGACAATTCAACGTTGAAAACTTGTCTTGTGCCCTATTAATTGGTATGTCACTAGGCTTTGACTTATATCATCTATTAAGAAATATCGATAAATTATCAATATCAGGCAGAATGAACTCTATTGATCTAGGACAAGACTATTATGTTCTTGTAGACTATGCACATACACCAAATGGCCTAGCTAGATTATTTGAATTCACTAACAAACTAGACGTAAACAAAAAGATAGTTGTTACTGGTAATGCAGGTGAAAGAGATGCATCTAAACGTAAATATGTTGGTAAATTATGTGCCGATAATAATGACCATGTAATATTTACCTATGAAGACCCACGCTTTGAAGACCCATATAATGTCGTTAAAGACTTATGCGAACTTATCAAAGACAAAACAAACTATGAAACAGTCATTGATCGAGAAGAAGCTATAAACAAAGCTATTAACATGGCCAATAAAAACGATCTTGTCATGATTCTTGGTAAAGGCAGTGAAGATTGGCAAGAGATCAAAGGCGAATACATTGAATTCAGTGACATTGAAAAAGCTAAAGAAGCTATTATGAAAAGGATGAACCATTAAGGTTCGTCCTTTTAAATTAATAGAATATGGTATAACAAACGTCTAACAATAAATTTAATTTTTGTCTTCCTTGTTGGTTTATCCGACAAGGAAGACTTTTTATGTCACTTATTTCTTCGTGTTGTTTATATCTTTTAGGCCTTTAGCAGCACGTAAACCACGTGCTTTAAGTGCCTCATAGATTCCAAAGCCTACTACACCAGTTCCACCTACTACACCAGTTACAATCACTGCTGGGTTAGCCTTCTTTTCTTCGGTTTCTTCAGCCTTAGTTTCAGTATTACCAGTATTAGTATCAGTATTTGTATTAGTGTTAGTGTTAGTATTAGTGTCTTTATTATCAGTTGGCTTAGTTACTTCTTCTGGCTTATCAACCGTAACATCAGTAATCTTGTTTTCAGCCTTGTTAACCTTAATAGTTACCTTAGAAGCTTCAAGTCTTGCCTTTTCTGCTGCTTCTGCCGCTAATCTATCAGCTTCCTTCTTAGCTGCTTCTTCTCTAGCTGCCTTAGCATCCTTAGCTGCCTTTAAAGTCGCATTAGCCTTATCAAGAGCTTCACTCTTAGTAGTGTAAGTTTCATCAGCCTTATCCTTGTTAGCCTTAGCACTTTCTAAAGTCTTATCAGCTAATTCCTTAGTTTCCTTAGCCTTATCAAGATTACTTGTAGCCTTATCAAGTTCAGCTTGAGCCTTAGCTAAGATTTCAGCCTTTTCATTCGCAACAGCCTTAGCATTATCGAATGTGTCCTTAGCTTCTCTGTTAGCCTTAACTGCATCTTCATAAGCTGTTGTAGCTTCTTCTAAAGCTGTTACACAATTATCGAAGTGCTTATCAGCCATTTCCTTATTAGATACTGCCTTATTATAAGTTTCAGTTGTTGTCTTAACAGTTTGTTTAGCACTATCAAGTTCTTCCTTAGCCTTATTATATTTTTCAGTTGCCTTAGTTAATTTATCGCTTGCGTTTAAGAATAACTCATTTGACTTATCATAGATGCCCTTAGCAGTATCCATAGTATCTTTCTTGATGCCTAGTGCCTTAGCTAAATCACTTGCCTTAGTAGTTAGTTCGTTAAATAAATCAGTAGCCTTATTTAAGATATCTTTAGTAGAATCGTATCTCTTATTAGCCTTATCTAAATTATTTAAAGCAGTCGCAATATCAGCATTAGTTTCTTCTAATGTCTTCTGCTTATTAGCTAGTGTATTTTCGTTAGTAGTTAGAGCGTCCTTAGCTTTTTGAACTAAATCCTTCTTATCATCAACAATACCCTTATTAGTTTCAATAGTAGCCTTAGCTGCTTCTAAAATTTCAGCCTTTTCTTCTACTAGCTTATTAGCTTTATCAACATTATCGGTAGCTGTTTTAACTTCAGCCTTAGCGTTATTAACTTCAAGAGCCTTAGAATCTACAGCACCTTGTTTTTCAGCCAATACTGCCTTAGCTTGTTCTAACTTAGCTTCTGCATCTTTTCTATTACCAGTCTTACTTGCAAGTTCTGCCCTAGCTTCTTCAAGAGCCTTTTTAGCATCTTCTAAATCAGCCTTAGCTGTTTCAAGATCGTTTTGAGCCTTAGTGTAAGCATCCTTGGCATCCTTTAACTCTTGATTAACTGCATTGTAGTATTCCATGAACATGTTGTAGTATTCTTTAGCATCCCAAGAAGATTTATCAGTATGAACGGTGTAACCACCGATATTTGGATTGTATTCCATATAACCATTACTGTTAAATTCTTGAGTTACTGTATAAAGTGACCATTTTTCATGTGGAGTTGAAGCAACACCAATACCAGTAACATTGCTGTCTTTATCTACAACATTTAAGTAGTGACCTACTTGAACTTCATCTAATGAACCAAAATGTACATCTGGATATTTTTTATTAATATGAGTTGCCATTTTGTTCAATTGTTCTTCTGTAATTCTACCCTGTAATTCTTTTACAGAAGAAGAAGTAATTTCTGTAAGACCTAATTCTTCTTGATGTTCCTTACAATATTCATATACTGCCTTTTCACTTAAATACCAAGCGTTATATCCTTCTTGAGTATCAAAACCATTTGAAGAACCAAAACCCATAAGATTTTCCCAAGAACCATGATGTTTGTATTCTTCGGCTGACATATTAGCATAATCTTGTGCTTTAGCCATTTCATAACTTGAAATTCTCCAACCCTTGAGACTTTCAACTTCTTCAGTTCTAGGATCATCTTGTCCTTCACGAGCTTCATTCATCTTTAAGATTTGTTCGATAGCAAGCTTCATATTGTCTAAAGAAGTTGCATCATTATCTTGACCGATATTTTTGACATTTTCCTTAAGATAATTTAATGCCTTTTGTTCCTCTGAAACATCAGCATGACTTTCCTTTAATTCATTTGGAATCCAAGTGTCAGTGCCATCACCATTGTCAACCCATTCGCCATACTTTCCTTTATCATCTTTTCTTGTAGAAGTATCTTCGTACTTAACGGTATTCTTATCAATTAAGTTTTGGAAGAAGCCTAAAGAACCCTGTTTAATCTTATCCATAGCTTCTTGCACCTTATTCTTTAAATTATCCATACCGTTAGTTAAAGTATTTACTAGATTAGTTTTTTCATTAATTGTATTTTCAGTATTGGTTACAGTATTAGAAGCATTTGTTTCTTCTGCCTTAGCAGTATCAACAACCTTTTGAGCATCATCAACCTTAGTTTGAGCATCATCACGAACTGTCTCTAGCTTAACTAGTTCTTGTTTCTTAGCATCTAGTACACTTTCTTTTTCGCTTAATAAAGTCTTAGCTTCTTCTAACTTAGCCTTAGCTTCATTAAGATTTTTTTCTTTAGTTTCAGCATCTAGTTCAGAGTTCTCTAAATTCTTATTAGCTTCATCAAGTGCATTTTCAGCATCAGTTACATTTTTCTTAGCTGTATCAACTGCCTTTTGAGCATCTTCTACATCCTTAACAATTTGAGCCTTCTT
>CAKVAL010000036.1 GCA_934725085.1 uncultured Erysipelotrichaceae bacterium
TCCAATCCCATCATTGTTCGTATCCATAAAAGATCTAGGATAAATCTGATATACTACTTTATCTTTAAAATTTCCCAAACACTTACTCCTTATGCGATTGTGACCACGTCTTGACCCGTTTTAATATTTCCTTGTACATTCAAAGAAACAACTTGTCCATTTGGAAAGACTATAGGTGAAACTAATGATTTTCCTTCAGATTGAATATAATCCAAATCCACTTCAACTAATACATCACCAACACTTACATAGTCTCCTTGTTTAACTTGTAGTGAGAAACCTTTTCCATTCAATTCTACAGTATCCATACCAATATGAATCAACACTTCTAATCCATCTGCTCTTTTCATTCCAATCGCATGTCCAGTCGGAAATACAACTGTCACTTCTCCTGAAAATGGAGCTCTAACTGTGCCTGAAGTTAATTCCACCGCAAATCCATTTCCCATCAGTCCTTGTGAAAAAACTTTATCTTCAACTTCACTTAATTCCATAACTTTTCCTTCTACAGGAGATACAAATTCTAATTTTTCATTCTTATTTTGTTTTCCATATAAATCTGTATCAGTCAATTTCTTTTTCCCCATCACATACGTTAATGCAAAAGGAAAAACGATTGCGATGACCATGGCGATTGCGAATTGAATCATGTATTGTGGGAAAATAGATAAGATACCAGGTAGTCCACCTACACCAATTGAAACAGCTGTAACACCTGTACTAACTGAGATTATTGCAGCTAATGCAGATCCAATCATGGCACTTATGAATGGAAAACCATATTTAATATTTACTCCAAACATAGCAGGTTCTGTAACTCCTAAATAACAAGAAATGCATGCTGGAATCGATAATTGTTGTGCCTTTTCATTCTTTTTTTGTAGGACAATCATAGCCAATACAGCTGAACCTTGGGCAATATTAGAAAGTGCAATCATTGGCCATAAGTTAGTCCCACCAAATGAAGAAATTAATTGTGAATCAATTGCGTTTGTCATGTGGTGCAATCCTGTAATAACAAGTGGTGCATATACAAATCCAAATATTGCCGCAAACAACCATTTTAAAGAAGAATTCAAGCCTGCCCATACAACACTTGAAATCCAGTCACCTATTACCCATCCTATTGGGCCTAATACAGTATGTGCTAATATTACAGATAATAGTAGTGAAAAGAATGGAACTGTTATCATTGAAATATAGCTAGGTGAAATCTTTCTAAAGAATTTTTCTAAATAGACAAGAGTAAAACCTGCAAGCATAGCTGGAATGACTTGTGCTTGATAACCAATCATTTTTACAGTCGCAAAACCAAAATCCCATACTGGAATATCAGCTGGTGCTGTACTTGCAACGGCATACGCATTTAATAATTGAGGTGATACCAAAGTTATACCTAAAACAATACCTAAAATCTGTGTAGTTCCCATTTTCTTAGTGATTGACCAAACAATTCCTACTGGCAAGAAATGGAATATTGCTTCTCCAATCAACCATAAGAATTTATCAACTCCGGCCCAAAATTGTGATACTTGACACAATGTTTTTGTGCCATTTTCAACAATAGCCATAGAGTCAATGACATTTCTAAAACCTAGAATCAAGCCACCAACAATCAAAGCTGGAATAATTGGAGCAAAAATCTCACCCATAGTAGACATTATTCTTTGAACTACATTTTGTTGAGACTTCGCATTCTGCTTCACTTCTTCTTTACTGACACCTTCAATACCAGAAATCTTAGTAAATTCATTGTAGTATTCTTGTACTTCATTTCCGATAATCACCTGAAATTGTCCAGATTGCGTAAAGGTTCCTTTTGTACTTGGAAGATCCTCGATTTTATTTACATCTGCCTTTGATGGATCAACGAGTACAAAGCGCATGCGTGTGACACAATGTGATACTGCTTGAATGTTTTCTTTTCCGCCAACAAGTTTTAATAACTCTGTAGCATCCTTAGTAAATTTTCCCATGTTTTTTCTCCTTGAATTTAAACACGTGACTTGTACGTACATCACTACATATAATATACATCTTGTACGTACATGTGTCAACATGTACGTACAACTATTCAAAAAAAGATGCAGCCCATCGACTACATCTTCTGTGTTTTATCACGTCTTGCGAAATCTACAAATCTAAATTTATCCGGCCTATGCTTTGATACTGTATATTGAAATAATGTTGCATCTTCTAAGTAAGTCCAAGAACGAACACATACAAGTAGTCCATAATCTTTCATATCCAACAATTCCTTTTCTTCATCCGTTGCAGGAATTACAGTAATTTCTTTTCTTGCAAAACTAATTGTTAATCCAAGCTCATTTTCAATGTACTCATACAAAGAGTTCTGAGCGTGCTTAATTTCTAAACCTTTAATAATATCCGAACGCAAATAATCCGTATCCAAAATAATGTTTTCTCCATCAATTGTTCTTATACGAACCGTTTTATATACATCTCCACCAGTCATATTTAATAAAGACTGTATTTCTTCATTGGCTGGGATCAAATTAAATTCATGCACAAAAGTCGTTGATTTACTGACTAAATGACTATCCTGTAATTCCTTATAACTCATGATGCCGGATACAGGAAAATTAATTGTAGATAAATCTAAAACCAATGACCCCTTCCCTTTTTCTTTATGAATATATCCATTGGAAGCAAGAAGATTTAATGCTTTACGAATCGTATCTCGCGATGCATCAAATTCCTTCATCAAATCCATTTCACTAGGCAGATATGTATTTGCCTTAATCTCTTTATTAACGATCCTAGATCTCAATCGATTGTATATTTCTTGATATTTAACCATCTATAATTACCTTCCGTTTTTCATATTGTAACATGTACGGACAGGCCATACTATAAAAATTGTTGATTAAGTTATCCAAAAGGTGCATTTAAGGTGCACAAATCCTCTTAATTTTGTTTATTACCCTTTATATAAAGCGCTTTACTACAAATGGAATATGTTGTCATGACACACAAACAAAACTTTTCTCATTTAGATATCCTTTCAAAAACATACTCATCATCAGAAGATAATTCATCTCTATATACATAATCTAATCTATCAAATGATTTTATATTCTCAACATCAGAAATATTATTTTCAGCCATATATCTTACCATTTCACCACGAGCCATCTTAGCATAAGTTCCTTTAATCACATGTTTTCCATTAAGCAACTCACAAAAAGTTATTGTGATATATCTATCGCTTTCATTTAAATACTTCTCAATGCATTTAGAATACTCTTTAGATGCTAAATTAATAATCACATGACTTTCATCGACTATAGATTTATATAAATTATCACCCCAATAGGCATATAAATCTTTATAATCACCAACCCTTAGTTTTGCCTGCATTTCTAATCGATATGGTCTTACACCATCCATAGGCTTCAAGACACCATAGAAGGCTGATAATATTCTTAGATGTTCTTGAATATAAGAAAATTGACTATCTTCAAACACCGAAGGAGCCATATATTTATAAGCTATACCCTCATAAGCCAAGATTGCCGGTGTTAAGTTATTTTCTAGATTCATCTTTTCCAATCTATCTATATTTTCATCCGCAATCTTATCATTACACTTCCAGATTTCTTTTAATTCATTCTTACTTAAACTCTTTAAACATTTAAGAATCTCTTTTGTCTTATCTAAAAAAACAGGTAAGTCATAAAATCCAAGATCATCATCCTTTTTCATCTTCTTAGCAGGAGATAATATAATTTTCATTAAACAATTTCATTCAACATATTCTTAGGATCATCACTAGCCTTCACCTTATCATTAGCCTTTACAATAACCCCATTCTCATCAATTAAGTAAGTAGTTCTAACTACACCCATTGAAACTTTACCGTAATTCTTCTTTTCCTTCCAAACATCATATAGTTCAATAACCTTACGTTCAGTATCTGATAATAATGTAAACGTAAGTCCATACTTCTCTTCAAATTTCTTATGAGAAGGTATAGAATCCTTGCTAACACCAAGTATTACTGCACCCTTTTCACTAAACTGTGGAAATAATTCAGAAAAACCACAGGCTTGTTTAGTACAACCTGGCGTATTATCTTTTGGATAAAAATACAAAATTACCTTCTTACCTAAATAATCACTCAATTTATGCAATTTTCCATTTTGATCAGGTAATTCAAAATCAGGTGCTTTAGTTCCAACTTCTAACATAAAATAATTCTCCTTACATTCTATCTAAAATATTTTCTAAACATTCCAAAAATGCAGTCTCACCAAAAGTATTAACTTTTAAGAATACTGCTTGACTACCACCCGATGAAATAGCTGATATTTTAATCGGTCCATCACCTACTTGAAATAGTGTGACATTTAAACTTAAACGATTGCCACCAAAAGCACTATATCTTTCAAATACTCTTACGCTACATCTTGCATTATCAATGATGAAATCACTACTATCTTCTAAAGTTGCAGAAATACTGCCATCTAAGATTCCTTTTTCAATATGCACTATTAATTCATCAAAGTTACAATTCATTTCTCTTTCTAGTTTTGCCATAATAACACCTCTTTTTTCTTACACGATATACAAACAATTAATACTTAATTCTAAAGTAATCTAGATACACTTTGTATCTGTCTTGTCCAGTTAGACAAGTATCTCTTAAATAACCTTTTTCATTATCCCATTCTTTTAATCCACGATAATAAAACATTTTTAAACTATCATCAATAATAAATGGGACAATATTATACTTCAAGCACTCCTTGAACATAATTAATCTGCCAACTCTACCATTGCCATCTTGAAATGGGTGAATTCTCTCAAACTTTACATGGAAATCAAGAATATCATCAAATGTCTTTTTCTTAATTCCATTATATTCCTTTAATATATTCTTTATCTTTTCGCCAACCTCTTCCGGTAAAACCGTTTCCATACCACCAACTACATTTGGTTTCTTTTTATATTCACCTATCGCAAACCATTCTTTCCTAGAGTCACTAGTACCGTTTTTTAAAACCAAATGCAATTCTTTTATTAGTTTTTCTGATAAAGGTGCTCTAGCATTATCAATAATCATATCTATACAACGAAAATGATTAGTTGTTTCAACAACATCATCAACATTTACAATTTCACCCTCCATGTTAATGGTGTTTGTTTCAAAAATATAACGTGTTTGATCATGGCTCAAACGACTACCTTCAATATGATTAGAATTGTATGTTAAATCTATTTGAGTTTTATGATAAATTCCACCAGAATATTTGTTATCCTTTTCATCTTGTAAAATTTCTAATAAAGTCTTTTCCTTTTTATTTCGGACCGGTTTTTTTGCATCTTCAGGAATAAGCCAAACTTTACCCTTTAAATAAACGCCAGGAATCCGCCCAATAGCACAATAATTTCTAACACTACGATCTGATATATTCCATTTATTCGCAATTTCTTTGACTGTAAGGTATTCCATATAAGCTCCTATCGTTTTTTATAGTATATCATTTTATCGGCAAACATATGAAATTGAAACTCTCAAAAATCTGTAATCTTGCCGATAAAAATAAAAGACTGAATTAATATTCTTTAATCCAGTCAATCAAGTTAGACGATATAGTAACCGTAATCAATGAATAAGCTATACGCGATACAGGTATATAACTCAAAGATAAAATCAATACAGTTACATCAGTAAACAAATAAGCACGCGACAATTTCCATTTAAAGGCCTCTGAGATTGATAATGCCAAGGCATCATCTCCTCCACTTGAACCATCCTGTCTTACAATTAAACCAACACCAGCACCTACAAAGATACCACCTAATATCGCAGCTAATAATGGTTTAGATGATAAGTCTGGTAACATAAATGGAAATAGTTCCCAAAGCTTATAGAAACTAGATACAAAGAAAGTTGAGATAATTGAAATCACAATAAAACTTCCACCCAAATACTTAAAAGCGGTTAAGTAACAAGCCAAATCAAGAATCGGTGTGATATAAGCTGGTGAAATATGTAACCAATGTTCTATCAGTAACATTAATCCAATAACACCACCTTCAGTAATATTAGTTCTTTGATGAATATTAAAAATCCCAAAGCTACAAATACCAGCTCCTAACATAATAATTAAGATCTTCTTTACCGTAATTTCTTCTAAACATCTATTGCCAAAGTTCAATACTTTTTCTTTCATAAGTACCTCCGATATACGATGTTATAATAAACTATATAGTAACTATACAGTCAAGGAGTTTTTTATGAACAATTATTTCTCTATCGGTGAACTATCTAAGCTACAGAATATCTCTAGACAAACACTTATTTTCTATGACAAAATAGGTCTTTTTAAACCAGCCTATATTGACGAAGAAAATAATTATCGTTATTACAGTGCTAATCAATTAGATTATCTTGATACTATTTGTATCATGAAAAAAATTGGTTTTTCTTTAGAAGAAATAAAAGAACATATGAAAAACTACACTCTAGATTCTTCTATTATTGCCCTTAGAAAACAACTAACAATCATCCAAAATCAGATTCAAGAATTAGAATTAATAAAAACACGTGTTGAGCATCGTTGCCAACAGCTTGAACAATCGGCTAATATCCTAGATACTTCAAGTGAAGTGTTCATCGAAAACACTAATCATCAATATATCTTACTTCAAGAAGTAGATAAACCTTACACTATGGAAAACATCAGTATTGCCACTAAAAACCTATTTGTTCGTTCATATAAGGAACATCTTCCAGTATTCTTTCAAAGTGGTGCTTCAGTACCCCTAAAACACGCTCTAGAAGATAGATGCATCGAAGCTACATATTGTTTTCTACCAATTGAAAAAACCTCTATAAAAGATGTAAAAGAATTACCAGCAGGCAAATGCGTTACAACCTATCATAAAGGTGATTATCAATCTATTGGAAACTCATACAAACGAATCATCGACTATTGTAGAGAAAACAAACTAGAAATCATTTCCGATTCTTATGAATTTGCGATAAACGATTATCTTTCAACTGGCGATGAAAACGAATATATCACTAAGATTATGTTCTATATTAGATAAATTTATTAATATAATCTTCTAATTCTTTAGAATGCTTAGCGCCACCAACAAGTGATACATGATATTTAAGATTCTTTAATCTCTTAGATAATTTTTTAATACACTTTTCGCCATGACCACTACCACTAGTCACAAATAAACCAACTATTTTATCCTTTACATCATATCGATAAAGAAATGAATTAACTATTGAAGCTATACTGCCTGCCCAAATAGGAGAACCTAAAATTATTTCATCATATTCGTAAATATTATCAGGAACACCCACAACACTTGGTTTAACATTAAATAACACTTGGAAACATCCCTTTCTCATCAATTGACTTCTCTCCTCTGGGAAATCTTTTAAAGGTTTTATCTCAGCTATATCAGCATTTATCTTATAAGCAATATATTCGGCAACTCTTTTGGTATTGCCACTATTTGAATAATATATAACAAGTCTTTTCATCAAAACAACTCCTATTTACAACTTTTTTCTTTCTTAAACCCCAAAGATATCTCTTGTAGCTCTTCAGCTACTGCATAAGATTTAATTCTCATCAAATTATCCCATGCATCTTCTTTGCCAAGCAAATTAACTCCACCGTGCCATACAAGGTCTTCATCAATTATGGCAAAACACTCATCAACGTTTTCTTTTGTAACTACTTGAATCCCTGCATCTATCATTTGTTTAATCATTTCATAACAAGCAACCTCATTACTGAATAATGATTGTTCAGGATTTGTAGTCACCACAGTAATTTTACATCCATTATCAGTTCTACTTTTTGTAATATATAAAAATCTATCTATTCTATCTTGAGAAATATAAGGACTAGATATAACAATTCTCTTTTCGGCCTCCACTAAATCACGTTCAAAAACATCAATATAATTTCCAGAATCATAAATGGCATTAGCAGTTTGTTTTTCTAAAACGGCATTTGAAACAACAGAATAAGCTAATTTCTTATATGCTTTCAACCTTTTAGCATACATATTATTGAATTGTTTAATATGTGAATCAACATAGTCATAAACCAAAACATCTTCCTTGCCTTCGTATATTCTATCTATTCTTCCAACATATTGTTGCAAAAGAGAAGATTGAGTTGAAACAGGGGCAGCCAACATCAAAGTATCAAGTCTAGGTAAATTAAATCCTTCACCGACTTTTTGGCCCGTTGCGACAAGTATTAAACTCTTATCTTTTGGGACTTCATTTAATTTTCTAATAATATTTCTATTTTCCTTATCGGTGTTATCACCATATATCAAATAAACATAATCGGCGCTATTCAAAAGATCATCATATAAAGTTTTTGCATGTTCTTTATATCTAGTTAATATTACTGGAGTTCTATTATTCTTAACTGCATTCTTAACATCTTCGATAATCATCTCGTTTCTAATCTTGTTATTGCACACTAAAGAATAAGCGCCATTAATATCGTTATCAAAACTTTCAAAACTAGTAACTCTTGTAAATCTAGGATAAACATAATGTTTAATGCCAGTTTTCTCTGCTCTTTGTTTTGCTGAATAGGTAAGTCTAATTGGGCCTAGAAGCATATGGATTATTCTCTCTAAATTATCAGATCGTTTAATAGTAGCAGATACACCATATACATATCTAGCATTCACTTTTTGCATTACTTTTATTGAAGTATCAGAACCACAGTGATGACATTCATCCATAATAACCATGCCATAAGAATTAAAAAATTCATTAAAGTTCCCTTTACTGTAAATCGAACCAATCATAGCTACATCAATAATCCCAGTTAATGAATTCTTATTTCCTGTTAAACAACCAATTACACTATCACGTTTCTTTTCTCTTCCACTTTTTGTTTTGTAAGTCGGAGGTTCCTCATCGATAATTAGAAATTTATTTAATTCATTAATCCATTGATTTAATAAGTCTTTTTTTTGAAGAAGAATTAGAGTATTAACCTTCCTTTCTCCAATTAAATATGCACTAATAACGGTCTTTCCAAAAGATGTTGTTGCACTTAAAATGCCATAATCATGTTCAAGCAACGCATTGGCTGCATTTTGTTGGTCATCATCAAGTTTTCCTTTAAATGAAACTCTTATAGGTCTGCCCTTTTTTCTTTGATCATCGACATCATATTCAATCCTTGCTTCATTACATTTCTTTATCAATTCTTCTTTAAGACCTCTAGGCAAACAGATATAACCATCAACATCTTTGCCCATATAAATAGAACTCAAATTATAATAATTAGAATAACCTAATCGTTTATTTTTATAGAAAATTGGATTATCAAAAGCCGCTAGACTTCTTATTTGGTTTTGAATTCTAGGCATTAAATTAAGTACATCGACATATATTCCATCTCCCAATACAATATGTAATTTCCCAACAACGTCATTTTTATTAAATTCTTGTTTCTTTTTCCAAGGCTTTGGTCTAGTTGAAGCTTCTTTAGTTATTATTCCATTGTGTTCATACAATTCAACTTCCCATTTTTGAATATAATTGTTAATATCTTCTAAACTTAATTTAGATGTCTGATTAAACAATACATCCCATTGGTTAGGATAAGCATTCCAATTTTCATCAACAAAAGCACTATTACCATTTTTAAGTGCTTGTCCCTGTAGTGGTAATGCAATCAAATTTCCTAAACTATTTGAGGCGTCTTGACAGGGATACATCCTGTCATAATACTTAAATGTTTTCATATTAACTAAGGACTGTCCCATATCTAGCAACATAAAACCGAATTTACGAGCCAAGGAAGCTGATATTGAATCTTTAAAGAATATCCACAAATGAGCTCCCTTTCCAGATCTAGAACGTTCAACTAAACATTTGATATTATTTTTATCACAAATGATTCTTAAAGCGTCCACTTCTTTGCGCCACTCTTCATCTTCATTTGCATAATCATTTACACTAGAGCCTTTCTCATGATTATCGAAATCAAACACAATAAATTTACATGCTCCATTAGATAATAGAGGATATACACCAATCACATCACTTCCATCTTCTTTATACCCAATTAAATGATTCACTATCGTTTTAACACTAAGTTTAGACCACTTTACATTCTTGCATTCATCACAAATTATCTTCTCACCTCTTTGTTTAGGGCAAAGACTATCGTTCCACCTATTATCACATTGTGGGAAATAGCCACCGTTCTTTCCTCTTTTAGCATATACATCAGTTCTTCCCCAAAACATATAAAAGAAATAGTTTGCTAAGTCATCAGTGATAAAAACTTTATTAATTCTGCCACCTTGGTCTAAATCATATTCTTGAGAATCATCTATCTTTTCCTCAAATAAATTTTCTTCAGAAAAAGGAATGCTAGCTTTAATTAATTTTTCTTTTAATTGCCTGTTCTCAATTTGCAACTTTCTTATTAATTCTCTTAAAGTGTCTAAATTCTCTGCTTCGATATTCATGATTATTACCTATAATTTTATTCTTACAAATATATGATATCTTTTCTTTTTCATTAATTATTTATTCATCGATAAAAAATACTCATTTTATACAAAATAATGTAGGAATTCTTAAGTTTTATACCAATAAAGAAGTAGGAGGACGGCATATGACGTACTCTTTAACTTCCTTGGGATTTAATAAGTGGAGAAAATGTATGGACAAAGAGACAAAGCTGTTATTGGCTATGGCTCTAATTGAGATCATTAATAATCTACTAAAGGTCTTAATTTCGTTTATTACCAAGTAACCTAGTAAATACCCCAAGGAAGAGCAAAACCCAGCATAGCCGTGCTGGGTTTTCATTTGGGATCATATAAGTGGATCCTTGTACACACTTATTCTATCACATTTATCCATTAAACTAAAAAGACACCATTATAGTGTCTCTCTAGATACAATATCATCAATAATCTCAATAGCCTCTTTAATCATGCCATCACAATGAAGCTTCTTAACTCCACCGTTTTCCTTATTAACCCTCAACAAATCAACACAATTAATAAGACCACCATGATTATCCATAATGCGCTTTCGAAATTCATTTAATAACAAAACATTATTAACACCCTTTAGTCCCAAAACCATAAGGCCACCTGTCACAACACCACAAATGCCTCCATTTTTCATACCTGAACCAAAGTTAAATCCCAAATTAAAAGCTGTATCCTGGTCTAAATCAAGTTCATCTGCATACGCACATAAAATAGATTGTGCACAATTATAATGAACATCAGGATTATCTCTTAGCTCCATCGCTTTTTCTATATGTTTATTCATAACTACCTCACAAATAATGCCACTAATAAGGCTACAACTAAATATACAGGAATATTCATCAAAAAGATATTAAAATGCATCTTATAATCCTGATAACATTCTTTCTTAGGAAGAATTGAAAATCTAATTCTTTTAGTATTAGGCCACCATAACAAACGAATAACCAACAAATCAAATAAATTAGCAAGTTCTCCTGCAACCAAAAAGAAAATAAAGGCATCCATATAACCTGTAAAAGCCAATTGTTTCTTAAAGATAAATCCAAAGAAGCCAAACAATATCAAATTAATAATCAAATTCGAAATCAATAAAGTTAATACGCTTTTATCATCAGGTGCAATCTTTTTTAAATCATCATCTTTTCTAATAGCCTTTTGAACCTCAGCAGAATAATGTTTAAAATTAATCATATTCTTCGCATCACTGCCGCTATTCTTATAAGCCAAATAGAACATCAACAGACAAAAGAAGACAACAAATATAATTCTATATTCCATCAAAATAACATTTTCCCTTTCACAAACTTATGTTTAATGCCACCTTGTAAATCAAGTGATAAATAGACAGCTCTTTCAAGTCTTTCTTCAATTGATAAGTCCAATGTAGTCTTTAAAACAGAATCATCTAACACTAACGCATCAAATTCATAATTATCTTTAAAAGTACCAACATCACCAAAGAACTTACCACCACCCATAGTAGCCAAATAGAATGTTTCCTTGAAAGATAAAGCCTTAGCATTTTGATCAACAAGCCTCCAATATAACTTAGAAACTTCAATTGCCTTAGTCAAAGTTTGAAACATCGACTCACTTGTACCACCCGCAACATCACTACCTAGCCCCATATTTAAATCTAAATCTAAATATTTTCTCATAGGTGCAATACCACTAGAAACATTCATATTACTAGAAGGACAATGAACCGCAAAGATTCCCCTATCCTTCATCATCTTTAATTCCTCATCACAAGAATAGATACAATGAGCCATAATTACCGGATAAGTTCCATTAACATTTTCACCAAACAACTTATACTCATCATAAGCATCACCATAAAAACGACTATTAGGACACAATTGTTTCACAAGTTCAATCTCACCTAAATTCTCTGAAATATGTGATTGTAAAGGCAACTTATAATCCCTTACAATATCACCTAACTTATACATTAAATCATCGCTGCAACTTGGGATAAAACGAGGTGTAATAATAGGATAAGTATTCTTGAATCTTCCTTTAACATCCTTAATCCATCTTAGAGTATCTTCATAAGAATTAGTCTCCACCAATGGATATGGTGCATCTCTATCCATATTAACCTTACCAACATAAGACACAAGACCACTATCTTCCAATAATTCCATAAGTAAAGTAGTAGCTTCCACATGTCTTGACGCAAATATTGAAAGTCTAGTGGTCGCACTTCTTAAAATATTATCGACAAAGATGGCATAAGCCTTCTTGCTATATTCCAAATCAGAATACTTAGCTTCTTCCACAAAAGCCTCATACTTTAACCAATCTAATAATTCATAGTCCATACCCAAACCTCTATAAGCATATTGAGGTGCGTGAATATGTAAATCGATCATTCCTGGAATAATTAATTTATTTGAATAATCTAACAATTCATAGGTTTCATATTCAGAAGGTAACTTTTCAAATACTCCCTTACAATGTCCATCTTCACAAACTAAATAACCATCCAAGGTATTTAATTTATCCTTATCTTCGCTATAGGCGATACAACCTTTTAATACATAATTTTTCATAACACAATTATGACATAAAAAGTGGCCTATATATACATATAGACCACCTTATGCCAAACAGCAAGCGCTTAACTAATCAATATCATCATCCTTTAAGTCTTTAGCTGCAGCAGCGATAACCTTCTCAGCTACACTATTAGGAGCAGGTTCATAACGATCAAAGTCAATTACATAAGTACCTCTACCCTTAGTCATAGAACGAAGCTCAGTCGCATACTTTAGCATCTCAGCCATAGGAACATCAGCATCAATAGTTGTATAACCATCATCAGTATGACCTGTATCCATGATCATGCCCCTACGCTTATTGAAATCACCAATTAGATCACCAACATACTTCTCAGGAGTAACCACATGAACCTTACCAATTGGCTCAAGAATCATTGGATTAGCCTTAGGAATACCATTCTTAAAGGCTAACTTAGCAGCAGCTTCAAATGAATTAGGCTTAGAATCAACTGGATGGTAAGAACCGTCATACAATGTAGCCTTAACATTAACTACCTTACAACCAGCTAAAGGACCCTTTGCCATACAAGCTCTTAAACCAGCTTCAACACTTGGGAAGAAGTTCTTAGGAACAGCGCCACCGAATACTTCTTCAGCAAATACTAAATCTTCTTCATCTGGATTGTATTCAAAACGAACCCAAACATCACCGAATTGACCAGCACCACCATTTTGTTTCTTATACTTACCTTGTACCTCAGACTTACCTCTGATTGTTTCACGATATTGGACCTTAGGTTCCTTCAAGTTAATCTCGACCTTATAACGATTCTTTAACTTATTAACAACAACATCCAATTGTTGATCACCAACACAATACAATACTTGTTCACCAGTCTCTGCGTTTCTTACAAGATTAATTGACTTATCTTCAATCAAAATCTTCTTTAGGGCATCAGACATCTTGTCTTCATCATCCTTAGTCTTAGGAGAAATAGCCATACCCAACATTGGACGAGGATATTCAATTGGTGGATACTTAACTACAAAATCCTTAGTACATAAAGTATCACAAGTCTCTGTTTGAGATAACTTAGTAAGCGCAACAATATCACCACAGTATGCCTTATCAACAGTTTGTTGTTTCTTACCACACATTACATATAAAGCACCTGCTTTTTCACTTACATCTTTATTCGCATTATATAAAGGAGTAGATAATGACAAAGAACCAGACATAATCTTCAAATAAGAAATCTTACCAACAAACGGGTCAACCACAGTCTTAAATACTCTACCAGTAAATGGAGCATCATCCTTAGTTTCTACAGTCTTACCATCAACCTCGATAGTACCCTTTTCACAATGTACTGGGGCAAAGTTACAAATAAAACTTAATACTTCACCAACACCATAACCAGAAATAGCACAGCTACCTAAGATTGGCTTAATTTCATTATTTCTTAAAGCTTGTTTCAAACCAAACTTCTTCTCTTCCTTAGTGAAAGTCTCACCCGCAAAGAACTTCTCCATCATCTCATCATTGGCAGAAGCTACAACTTCCATGATTTCGTTATAATATGGATCATTTTCTTCGTAGATTGTATTTCTAACACCAATCATCTTATTGCCATCCATCTCAGGAATCAAGAAAGGAACAGCGCCCCTACCATAGACATCTGTTAAACTCTTAGCGATTTCTTCAAACTTAATACCCTCATCAGCATTATTAATTAAGAAACAAATTGGAATACCAAGCTTGATAGCTAAGTTAGCAGCTTTTTCAGTACCAGATTGTTGTCCTTCTTTACCAGAAACGAAAATCAAAGCTAAGTCAGCAACACTAGCACCAGATACCATATCACCCTCATAATCTAAATATCCTGGTGTATCAATAAAGTTAATCTTTCTACCCTTCCATTGAATAGGAGCGATAGATGAATAAACTGACAAACCTCTTTTAGCTTCTTCAGGATCATAGTCCATTGCCAAAGAACCATCAGAACTATTACCCATTCTATCGATTTCATTAGTTAACAATAAAGCACTTTCAATGAAAGTAGACTTGCCACTACCAGCGTGACCTAATAATACGACATTACGAATGTCTTTTCCTTCATATTCAATCATACTAGATCACACTCTCCAATTCTTGAGGTACACCATTTCTGAAATAATCTCTACAAGTCTTACCATTAATATCCTTAGCTTCTTTATCAGCACCCTTATTAACTAAATAAACAACTTCATCAACATTACCTTGGTAGCAAGCTCTCATAAGTGCGTTACAACCCTTATTATCTTGAGCATTCACATTAGCACCCTTATTTAGTAATAAATGAACAGTCTCTACCTTACCAGCATTAATTGCGTCGATTAAAGCGGTTCTACCCTCTTCATCCTTAACCTCTAAATCAGCACCATTATCAATCAAATATTCAACAACATCAGTTCTACCTTCATAACTAGCTCTGATTAATGCACTTCTTTGTTTATTATCTCTCGCATTAACATTAGCTCCAGCCTCGACTAACATCTTAACGATAGCCAAATGACCCTTCTTAGCAGCGCCCATTAAAGCAGTCTTGTTTTCAGCATCTCTACTTCTTACATCAGCACCCTTTTCAAGTAAGTAAGCAACCACATTATCATAACCTCTCTTACTTGCTCTAGCTAGTGCAGATCTACCTTCAGTGTTAGTAGTCTCAACGTCAGCACCATCTTCCACCAACTTCTTGACTAAGTCTAGGTTCCCTTCCTTTACTGCAGCGTAGAAATTCTTGTTTAATTCTTGTGTCATTGTTTTATCCTCCTTTTGATAAAAAAAGTGAACGCAAGCGCACGTTCACTATAAAGAATTAATTTTACACAATACAACACCTGGGGCACTTACCCCAACTACTTTATTTAGTCCTTTTATTGCATTGTGTACTTTCATAATCTTTTACCTTGACTTCATTATAAGAAGTAAAAATCATAACTACAAGGATATTTCTTAAAATACTTTTCAAAAAATGTAACCGTTTTCATTTTTGACAAAAGAAATTAAAAATCTCTAGACAAACTAGAGATTATATGATTACATTTGTGGACCCAAATACTCACTATCACCCAAGCCTAGAATCATGATAAAGATTGGTTGGAAGAACAATAGACCTAAGCCAAAGGCTGTGCCCTTACCGTATGCTCTTGCAAGCTTATTAGTAAATACTAGTTCAATACCAAATACGATGATTCCACATAATATCGCAAAGAAACCTTTCTTGCCAGTTTCATCATTTGGCTTATTAAAGAAATTCAAAATGAAATAAGCCCAGAAAGCATATTGATCCCACGCCATCTTAAACAATTGATACTCATTGAACAAAGGAATAAAAGCCCACCAACCTGGCTTATTAGCCTTGGTAAACATCATATAAGAACCAATCGCATATAAAACATAATATAGAAGGCCCATCACAAGAACAGTTGCTGTACTTACAACCAAACCTAAGGCACCAAGTAATGCATACATAACCAAAATATAGATAAATAACATAATAAGTTACCTCCTAAACCTATTATATACTAATAGATTTCCTTGATTAAAGTATTATACTCAGGCATATGTAAGCTTAAAATCTCATGAAACCTCTTAGAATGATTAGGAATAATGAAATGTAAAATTTCATGCCAAAGCACTGCTTCCAAATACTTCTCATCAAAATGAATAAGCTTCTCATTAATCGTAATCAAATTCTTCTTAGGATAATTAATACCCCAAGCTGACTTCAAAATTCTAAATTTATAATCAGGATTTAAACGATAACCATAATCATTAATTATCGATAAGCATTTAGTTTCCTTTTCTTTAACCAAGGACAATAACTTCTTAGAACCCTCTTTATAAAAAGTCTTCAAAACCTCTTCCATATCTGTCTTAGAAGAATAAATAGTTAACTCATCACCATTAACACTAACCCTACTTTTACCCTGTACAATATTTAAATGATACTTCTTACCAAGATAATAGATATGATCATCCACCACCAGTTTCGAGTCCGACTTCTTCTCAACCACCTTAAGAATCCATTCTTCCTTATTCTTAATAAACCTTAACACATCATCATTAGACACCCACTTAGGACAAGTTACCTCCAAGGTTTCATTTCTTAACCTAAGATAAATATTTTTCATATTCTTACGAGTTACTTTTAACTCAAAATATCTTTCACCAACTTTAACCATATATCTATAATAGTATAAGAGGTGCGAATATGAACATAAGTCTTTTAGAACCAATCGGAATAAGTGAACAAGAAATTAATAAGCTAAGTAAACCCCTTATCGATATGGGACACAACTTTACTTACCACAAAACCAAAACAACAGATATCAACGAACTAATCAAAAGAAGCAAGAATCAAGATATCGTGATGATTGCCAATAACCCCTATCCTAGAGAAGTCATCCTACAAGCAAACAATTTAAAACTAATCGCTGTAGCCTTTGCAGGTATTGACCATGTAGATTTAAAAGCATGTAAAGAAAGAAACATTCAAGTTTTAAACTGCCCTAACTATTCTAATGTTGCGGTTAGTGAATTAGTAATCGGTTTAACGTTAAATCTATTAAGAAAAATAAATCAAGCTGACTCAGCAACTAGAAATTGCCAAACAAACGCTTCTTTAATTGGCGAAGAACTAGAAAACAAAACAGTAGGAATTATTGGCCTTGGTAAAATAGGAAACAAAACAGCTAATCTTTTTAGTGCTTTTGGTTGTAAAGTATTAGCTTGTCAAAGAAAACCTATCAACAATCCAAACGTTACCCAAGTCACATTAGATGAATTATTAAGTCAAAGTGATATTATCTCTTTACATATTCCATATAACGAAGAAACATATCATTTCATCGATGAAGATAAGATTAACATGATGAAAAAAGATGCTATCTTAATCAACTGTGCAAGAGGCCCTGTAGTCGATAATATAGCCTTAGCTAAGGCACTAAACGAAGAAAGAATAAAAGGTGCAGGTATTGATGTATTCGACTATGAACCACCTTTAAATGCTGATTATCCTTTATTGAATGCCAAGAACACAATTCTTACTCCTCATCTTGCTTATTTCACAAAAGAAGCAATGATTAAAAGAGCTAATATTGAATTTAATAACGTGATTGAATATCTAAAGAAACAATAAAAAACAAAAGAGAGTCCCATCAATTTGGAACTCTCTACTTTTTAATCATATGGGGCGATTGATGGGACTCGAACCCACGAATGCCAGAGCCACAATCTGGTGTGTTAACCAACTTCACCACAACCGCCACATGCTCATTTATAATACACTTTTACAATACAAATGTAAATAGGAAAATTAAAAAAGCCTAACCACCCAGTTAAGCTTTCTCATCAACCTTTTGATCTAATTCCTTAGTCTTATAATGTTTCAAACCAAAATAACCAATAGTAGAAGTAGTTAAAGCACCAACACAATCAATAATTAAATCATCCATCGTATCCCTTAATGCCTCTCTACCAATTAAATTAGTACCATCCTCAAGTCTAAACTTTTGCATATTCAAGTGTAAGATACCATCAAATGAGAACTCATATATTTCCCATAAGACACCAATTGAAACCGCAAAACAGAAAGCGAACAACGCTACAAAGAAAGGAGATAACTTCAATTCTTCCTCATCAGCCGTCTTATTTAATACGTTAACGATATCAAAACCTAAAGAACCAAGCATACCTGCAGAGAAGGCATGTAAGATTGTATCCCAATGTTCAAATCTATAATAGAAAGATCTAACCTCACCCAAGACAATAGCTGCATATAAGAAAATCAAATATGCGATGATTGTATTAGTTGGAATAGTAATATTAAACTTCTTCTTGATGAAACTTGGAAGATTCATGGCAAAAATGCCAAGAATACACTGCAGCAACATCAACACATAATCACTCTTTTGTCTTAACAAAGTATTAACTTCTTCACTTGGTGCATACACAATCATACAAATCGAATAGATGATTGAAATAATAAAACCTACCAAGACAAAGTAGTAAAGATTCTTCCCCTTTTTAATCTTCTTCATAGATAGAATAATACTCCTTTATATACCCTTCTAACTCAGTCATTTCTTCATCAGTCATCGTACGCTCACTTGCATCATGACTATCTACTGTACCTACATGATAATAAACTATTTCACCATTTTTCACAAACATCAAAGTAGGAACATAGACCTTCTTATCCTCATCCAAGAAATCATAAATATAATCATATAATTCTTTAAATTCAGGATAATTAAATTCACCATCATCATTTGTATAACGATAATCATGGTCTCTTTCACCATCCGGTCTTACATTAAAAGAATATGTCATATTTAATAACTTTTCATTATCCTTTACATAATCAGACACAACCGGACCTAACTCTTTACACCAAGGACACTTATCAAAATACATATATAAGACAAAACTCTCTTTATTATCAATCTTCTTATATAAATCTTCTAAAGTAATTTGATTCTTTGCGATTAAATAATCTGCTGTTTCAACATCACAATCAGAATCTAAACTACAGGCATTATTACTTGTTTTATTATCATCTTCATTCACTGTATTATCATTACATCCTGTCATACATAACACCAATAATATAACCAACAATATCTTCTTCATTTTGCCTCCTTTAATGAATCTCCCCGGGTCAAGACCCGGGGTATCTTACCCTAAGCGATGCAAATGTTACTTGAACAAATGTATCTG
>CAKVAL010000037.1 GCA_934725085.1 uncultured Erysipelotrichaceae bacterium
ACCTTTCTGAAATGCTTCCTGCATATCCGCCTTGTATTGCGTTAATTCTTTTGGTTCTATACAAACTAATTGGAAGGCCATTTTATATCTATCTCCTCAAAAATCCCGATTTATCTTTCTGAATAAAGTATATATGATTAATCAGCGGATTGAAACTTCCCGCCAATAAATTCTTATATTCTATGTGCAATTGACCTCTACCCTGTTAAATAGCGAAGTAATACACGTGATGTTATTTAACAGGGTAAACCACCATTTGCACGTCAAAAAGCACAAAAAATCCGTCAGCTTTCTTCCATGATTAAAAAGTTAACGGATCATATTTTATAAAATAGTGCGATAAATTGTAATTTGTTTATATTTATTTTTCTAGTCTAAATCAATAATAGTTCCCAAAGCAACCATTGATTCTTCCCCTTCACTATATTTAATATACGCTTTATTATCTGTTATATCTAAGCCCATAATACTATAAAAATGTTCTGGCGTATCAAGTGCTAAAACCTCTTTACCATCATATTTATAAAGTTGTGTTGAAGATTCGTACGCAACTTCGATTACAAGCCCACCATCATATTCGTAACCTATAATATCTTCAAAAAAACCTAAATCCAAATCAAAAACCTTTATACTCTTCTTTCCATCATATAGATAAAAAGTTTTTAAATTTTCGTCATAGGTTCCATAATTATATTTGTTCTTATAATAGCATAACTTATTATTAATAATACCAACTATATCATAACTGTAGTTTTTATCTACAACTATCTTCCTACCATCTTTAACATATAGTAATTGATTGCCTTTCACAGAATCACTATAACTTTTAGAAGTTGCCAGAAACATTCCATCTTTAACCGTCTTTTTATCTGATACCCATGTTATATTTTTAATATCAAATAATTTTTCTAAACCATCATCTGTTAATTTAGAATAAGTATAGTTTATTCTTTCTTTTTTCTTTTCTTCTGTTATTATATATAATTGTCCATTTATTACTTCAAAGTCTGAATGATATGGATTTTTAGTTATTTTTTTTACTTTTAAGGTGTCTAGGTTATATTCATAAACATTACTAGCGGGTATTCCATATACCTTATTTTTATAAAGTACCGCTTTATTTAAATAATATCCGTCTTTAAATAATATTGTTTTTTCTGTACCATTTATCGAATAGATAGTCCTACCATAATAAGTTATAATATTTCCGTTATATTTTCCTAATATTCTATGTGGTTTATCCACAAGCTTATTTGTTTTTCGAGTTTCAAAATTAAACGAATATAACACATTATTATCATCATAGTAAATATCATCATTTTCTCTCCACAAAGAACTAACCTTATCGGCAATCTTAATAACAGTACCATCCTTATCATAAAGAATTTTATCACCTTTAAAATATAGTACTCCATCATCATTTTTTTCTGCTACATTTACCTTATGAAACCCAGTAGTTGTTCTATCAACACTTTTAAACTTAGTTTCCTTAGAACACCCCGTCATCAAAAATAACGATAACATTAAAATCAAAAAAAGTTTTTTCTTCATTATAATCTCCTTTCAAATTGTAATTAATCAATTTTCGTAGATTAAGGTTTCTGGATGTGAAAAAACTAATTTAATATTCTTCTTGGAATTCAGCAACAACATCAATGTACCTTGTTCTTTTGTCTCCATTTGCGTTGTCATGACCAATGAACGATATGGTTTGAAGCCACATTTTGTCTGAACTCGTTTTGATTGTTCATTGAAATCATAGTAACCACAAATCAGAAAATCATAATCCAATTCGCCAAATAAATAATCTTTAACTGCATTTACGGCTTCGGGCATAAGTCCTTTTCCCCAATAATCTTTACTCAAAACATATCCTAATTCTCTGCCGTAATAATCCTTGAATTCTATCAAAGCATCTTCTAACCCATATTTTTCTATGCCAACAGTACCGATTACTTTATTGTTTTTCTTTAAGCAGATTGCAAATACTTTATCCTCACTGATAAAGGAATTCATAATACTTTGAGATTCAGCAATATTTTCATGATGTTTCCATCCTGCCATCTCCCCAACACCTTCGACAGACGCATACTCATAGAAATCCTCCAAATCTGTTTGTTTGAATGATCTAAGAATGAGCCTTTTTGTTTCTATTACTTTTCCGCCTATTCTAAAGTCAGCATTCATATTTTTACGCTCCTCATATTGTCTAATTCTCCAAATACCGATTTATCAACATTACCTAGTTATCATTTCTTTGATAAGCATTCTTCATTCTATTAGTAGATACCTTTAATACCTTACCCAAGACATCAATACTTAGCTTCTCAAACTCATCACAAATAACTTGGTTTGCATGCTCTGCTGCCTTAATTAATTCTTCACCGTCTAAGCCTTCTAAAGTCTTATCAAATTCCTTAATTAGTTTATTAGCCAAAGCAGCACCCTGTAATTGATATCTTTCAATATGACCTACATTACCATAGAAATCACTATCACCCAAAGCACTAATAAGTCTACTAGTCCAATAAAAACTATTAGTATTTACATCTGTAGTGGTACAACTTAAATACTCAGGAGCCTTATTAACACATGTATATTGAGGAATTGCCACATTATAAACATTAGACGCAAAAGCCTGATACTCAAGTGGTTTACCATAAGAACGCATCTGCAAAATCTCCATATCATCAGTACGATTAACACCAATACTACGATACAAATTAGACTTCTCACTCTTAACATAAGGATCATACTCAGTCCCTTGATAATGACTACTCAAAATATACTTAACATCCTCAATTGTAATCTTTCTTTCAGGTTTCATAGAAAATGGCAAGCTATCACACTCAGGACTAACATGCTCCCAATCAAAAGTATTAGGATTAAAATATCTTAACATATACCATGCACGAGGAGTGTTATAGACATGATCTGCATCACTATGACTACCAAAAGCTGCCCTAACATCAAACTTATTGTCAAAACCTAAGTTCAAATGATTTTCTTCAATAAATTTTCTTAAATCCTTTGAACAAATATGCTTCTCTTGTTTACCAAAGGCATCATCCAAATCAAAATAATCAATATTCAATTGATTAGGCAACACTACATACTCATCATCCTCAACTCTTCTGGCAATAAAATGATGACCACCGATAGTCTCCAAATACCAAACTTCATCTTTATCACAGAAGGCAATACCATTAGACTCATAAGTACCATACTTCTCTAATAAACTGCCTAAATAAGTAACACCCTCTCTAGCACTACGAATATAAGGCAAGACAATATGAACAATATCCTCTTCACCAATACCACCAGGAGTATTAGTCTTCTCATCATGCCTAACCAAAGGATCAGCCCCAAGTACCCTAGGATTAGAAGTAATTGTCTCAGTAGCCGACATACCAACCTCTAATTCATTAATACCAGAAGCACACCAAATACCCTCTTTTCTATCTACATTAGGAGTAGCACTATATCTTAAAGGATTATCGGGTAAATCCATAGTTAAATGAGAAATAACCGTAGTATATTTTCTTGGTTGATCACATGGATTAATTATTTGATACTTCTTCGCAGTATACATGCCCTGCCCAGAATCATCATTACGCGCAATAATAGTTGAACCATCATATGACGCCTTCTTACCTACAAGAATTGTTGTACAAGCCATAATTTACATCCTCCCTTAGCTCTTCACAAATTGTGCATTATATAGTTTTGTATAAAAACCATCCTTCTTCATAAGCTCATCATGATTACCCTTCTCGATAATATGACCATCCTTCATCACCAAAATCACATCCGCATTATAAATAGTACTCAAACGATGTGCCACCACAAAAGATGTTCTATTCTCCATCAAAGAATCAAAAGCTGACTGAATCTCATTCTCCGTAAACGTATCAATACTAGAAGTAGCCTCATCAAGAATCAACATCGGTGGCAAAGCCAACATCACCCTTGTAATACACAACAACTGTTTCTGACCAACTGACAAATCATCATCCGATATCACTGTATCAAAACCATCTGGCAACCTTTTAATAAACTCATAAGAATGAGCCTTCTTACTAGCCTCAATAATTTCTTCGTCACTCGCATCAGGCTTACCTAAGATAATATTTTCTCTAACACTAGCCCTCTTTATCCAAGTATCCTGTAAGACCATACCATAATTACTACGAAGACTATGTCTATCTACAGTCTTGATATCCACACCATCTACACTTATCATGCCCTTATCAACATCATAAAAACGCATCAACAAATTAATAAACGTTGTCTTACCACAACCCGTAGGACCAACAATCGCAATATTTTGACCACTCTTTACATCTAATGAGAAATCATCAATCAAAGGCTTATCCTTCTCATATCTAAAAGAAATATTATCGATACATACATTACCCTTTGATGATGGCAACATATCCGTTTCTACGCTCTCACTTTCTTGATCAATCAAATCAAAAATACGATCAGCACAAACTAAGGCATTAGACAATTCAGTTAAAACACTACTAATATCATTAAAAGGCTTCATATATTGATTCGCATAAGCTAAAAGAACCGTCAAACCACCAACTGTCAAATGACCATTTAAAATCAAATAAGCTCCAAGTAAGGCAACCAACGCATAAATCAAAGAATTAACAGCCCTAGTACAAGGATTTGTCAAAGAAGAATAGAAAGTAGCCTTAGTCGCATACTCACATAGTTCATCATTAATATCCTTAAATCTATTAATAGCTCTATCTTCATAACCAAAGGCCTTAACAAGCCTTAAATTAGAAACCATCTCATCAATATAAGCACTCTCTTGACCCCTTGTCTTATTTTGTTTACCAAATAACAGATAAGACCTAGAGGCAATAAATTTAGCCACAATAAAACTTAATGGAGTCAAAATAATAACCAACAAAGTTATCGGCAAAGACTTTTGAAACATGAAAACCAAAGTAATCACAATAGTCACAACACCCGAAAACAATTGAGTTAACCCCAACAATAATCCATCAGCCACTTGATCAACATCGCCTATCATCCTTTGTACAATATCACCACTACTTTGTTTATCAACATAACTAAGCGGTAATCTTGATAACTTATTCATAGCCTTATTACGAATGTTCTTTACCACATTAAAAGTAATATTATTATTAATAATATTCATAAACCAAGTTAAGAAACTATTAACACAAATAAGCAAAGCAATATATTTTAAACAAGCAACAATATATCCAATAGACAAACCATCGTCTACAATATAATCTATAGCAGCTCCAAACAAAATTGGAATATACAAAGTCAAGACAACAGTTAAACAAGACAAGACAATACTCAATAGTAGTAATAAACGATACTTGCCTAATTCTTTTAATAATTTACTTAAAGTAGACTTCTTATTCATGACTTGCCTCCTTCTCGAAAGGATATTGTGAATAATAAATTTCCTTATAAAGTTCACAAGACTTCATTAACTCATTGTGACTACCAAAACCAACTAGCTTACCATCATCCAATACTAAAATCTTATCAGCATTCTTAATAGAAGAAGCACGCTGTGATACATTGACAATAGTCTTATTTAAAGTCTTTAAAGCCATTCTTAGTTTAGCCTCAGTTTGATAATCTAGAGCACTAAAAGAATCATCAAGAATCAAAATATCAAAGTCTTTACATAAAGCCCTGGCAATAGACAATCTTTGTCTTTGACCACCAGATAAGTTCTTACCACCCTGCTCAATCATATGATCCAACTGTCCATCTTTATTCAAGACAATTTCCTTAGCCTGGGCAATATCTAATGCCTCCCACATCTTCTCTTCACTTACATCAGGATCAGCCATCCTTAAATTATCTCTGATACTCTCTTTAAACAAAGCAGCCTTTTGAGGAACAACACTAACTTTATTTACAAGCTTTTCCTTAGCATAACTTTTAATATCCACGCCATCTAAATAAACAGCACCAACACTTGGATCATAGGCCCTATAAATCAAATTCACAAGGCTTGTCTTACCACAGCCTGTAGGTCCAATAATACCTAGGGTTTCTCCCTTATTAATTGAAAAACTTATATTCTCTAAACATGCTTCCTTACTATTAGGATATGTAAAGCTAATATTATCAAACGTTAAAATATGATTATTTACCTTGCTATTTATACCATCAACATATTTCATATCAGGTTCAATATCCAACACCTTCTCCACTCTTGAGAAACAAGCCAATGACTTATCAATGGTAATAATCAAATTAGCCATCTTAACAAGCTCAACAACAATCTGAGCCATATAGTTATATAAAGCTACCACATCACCCTGAGCTAATCCATACATTCTAACTTCAATAGTTCCTGTATAAATAAGAATAACCGTAGCCATATTAATCAAGATATAAGTCAAAGGATTAATCAAAGCACTCAAGAAACCAACCTTTTGATTCCTTTTAGTCAACAAATCATTCTTATCCTTAAACTCATTAAACTCTTTATCCTCAATCCTAAAAGCCCTAATAACGCGAATTCCGCTTAAATTCTCACGAGTCTTACTCAATAATCCATCTAAGGCAACCTGTACTTCCTTAAACAAGGGAATACTTTTAATCATGATTAAAAAGACTACAAGACACAACAAAGGAATAACTACTGCAAAAATAAGCGCACACTTAACATTAATAGTAAAAGCCATAATCATTGCCCCAAAGACAATAAAAGGACTTCTTAAAAGTAAACGAAGTGCTAAATTCAAACCATTTTGAATCTGATTGGTATCCGATGTAAGTCTTGTGATTAAAGTATCCTGACCTATTTCATCTAGATTTTGATAAGAAAAACTTTGAATATGTTCAAATAACATTTGTCTAAGCTTTGTAGTAAAACCAACTGAGGCTTTTGCCGCAAAAAATTGAGCCACAACACTACAAGCTAAACCTATAATAGCTAAAAGGATAAGAAGCATAAACATCTTAACAACATAACCAAAATCATTATTATTGATACCCTTATTGATAATGCCTGCAATAACTAGTGGTACAAACAAATCAAATAAAGACTCTAATAATTTAAATAAAGGAGCCAAAATAGACTCCTTTTTATAATCCTTAATAAGTAATTTAAATCTATTCATGTTAACAATTATAAGCCTAAGACTTATGATAGTAATCATAAAGTTCGTTCTTAGAAACCTTATACTTGCTGGCAACCTCACTAATGGCAACCTTGGTCTTTAGGCCATTATCAACTAGATTTTGAACCTGAGATTTTAGTACATCGAAATTAATCTCTGTTTCCTCACATTTATATCCTTCGACTAAGAAAACAATCTCACCCTTAAGATCACCAACATTAACAAGTTCACTCAAGTTACCCCTAATATATTCCTCATGAATCTTAGTTAATTCTCTAGCTATAACAGCCTTTCGATTACCAAAGACCTCATAAACAAGCTCAACCGTCTTCTTGATACGATGAGGTGCCTCATAAAAAACAATAGTATATGGGAAGTTCTTCAACTCCTCCAATTCTTTTCTAGCACTACTAGACTTAGAATTTAAGAAACCATAGAACATATAATGATTAACCGACAAGCCAGAAGCCACCAAAGCATTTAAACAGGCATTAGGTCCACTTACCGTATTAATATTAAAGCCCTTTTCAATTACCTCATTAACCAAAACATAACCAGGATCCGATATCAAAGGATAACCTGCATCAGAAACTAAAGCTACATCATCACCCTTTTCTAGATATTCAATAATACTGCCACTGGCAAGCTCTTCATTATAGTTATGATAACTAATCAAAGGTGTATGAATATCAAAGTGACTTAATAACTTCCTAGTATTCCTTGTATCCTCACAAGCAATAACCTTAACACTTCTTAAAGTTTCTAAACATCTATTAGATACTTCGTTAAGATTGCCGATAGGAGTCGCAACCAAAAAAAGAGTAGCCATTAGTTACCCTTCTTTTCATTCGGCTTTAAAACCTTACCATTCTTCAATAAATCATCCAATGAAATGAAAATAGCATGTTCACGATTCTCAAGCTTACAATTACGCACAATAACATTCATAGAAGTTAATTTAAACTTCTCACCCTCATATTCAATATAAGAATTAAGCTTAGGTAAACCTTTCTTAAGATCCTTATAAGCCTCATCCTCATACTTTAGACAACACATCAAGTTACCACATTGACCAGATAATTTAGCTACATTTAAAGCCAATAATTGATTCTTTGCCATATTGATAGAAATGCGATCAAACTCACTGATATAACGAGCACAACATAACTCTCTACCACATGGTCCAATACCAGAAACAATCTTAGCCTTATCACGAGTACCAACTTGTCTTAAGTCAATACGACATCTAAAGATAGAAGCTAAAATCTTCAATAATTCTCTAAAGTCTACACGATCATCAGCCAAATAAATAAAAGTAATCTTACTTCTATCTAAAGTATATTCAGCCGAAATAACCTTCATACCAAGCTCTAACTTATCAGCCTCATTTTGACATCTTTGTTTAGCTTCTTTACAATCCACAATATTCTTCTCATATTGGATTTCATCTTCCCTAGAAGCTTTTCTCAAAATTGGCTTAATTTCCATAGAAACATTAGGCTTATCAAAAGGATCAGCGATAACTCTTGCATACTCGACACCCCTTTGAGTCTCGACTATAACACCGTCACCATTGACAATACTATTATCAGTTGTTGAAAAAGTATATGTTTTATTGGTTGCCTGAAATCTAACAGACAAATATTTCAAAATTTCACTCATACTACTATGATATTATTGAAAACGCAATTTGGTCAAACAACAATTGTCTATTTACAGGATAATTAGAGCGTTCCTTAGCCTTTAAGAAAACCTCTAACAACTTAGAAGTATTACTTTTATTAAGTATATTTAAACAATCATCATATTCATGATCACCAATATTCTTAAAAGACAAAGCATCCTCAATCATCAAAATCATGATATCTAGATAATAATCACTGCACTTCTTAAACAAATCCTTAGAAACACAGCTATAGAATTCTAAAGAATATAAAACTGGAATATATTTTAAATTATCCAAATTATCAATTGTCTTAAAGACATATTCCTTAGCATTCAAATAAGCCTCATCATTTAAATCTATTTCACTTTGATCATGCTTAATATTACTTAAGATATAAGCATCCTGATACTCAAAACCCTTCTCCTTATATTCATTAATCAAATAAGAAAAGTCCCTGGTCATAAAAGGAAGTTTTTCACATCTAGATATAATGGTATCCAATAAAGTATCCACATCATCACTGATAAAAATACCATAAACATCATCACTACTTGGCTCTTCCATAAACTTTAGAAGCATATTAACAGCCTTTAGTGAAGCATTATTAATATTATCGATAATATACACTTTCTTGCTTCCCTCAAGTGAAGTGCGTGAAAACTCAGACATGATATATTCAATATCATCTACCTTAATAGAAGACTTAGTACCATCAACATAAATCACATCAAAATACTTATTATCCTTAATACGTAAACAAGTATTACACTCTTCACACGCAAAACTTTGTTTATTCTCGATGATACTTTGAGCCAACAAAAACGCAGTATCCTTCTTTAGAGGGTTAACCTGCCCATACAAAAGATAACACTGCGCCAAGCGATTATTCTCTAAATCATTCTTTAAGCTAAGATAAACAATAGGCTCCTTAGCCTTTAAGACATCCTTAATCATTAATATAATCCAAAATTACACCAAGACAATCAGCACTGACCTTATCAATACTATTGGTCGCATCAACCACCTTAATATTGTCCTTATATAATTCTAGAATCTCCTTATAACCCTCATTAACTAAATGATGGAAATTATCACTCTCTGCATCCAAACGATCCTTACTAGACCTTTGATTAATACGAGCATGACCTGTCTTTTCATCCACGTCAAGATAAATAGTAATATCAGGCTTACAACCATCAATCGCAAAATCATTGATTGCCATAATGCCATCATAACCAATTCCTCTTGCCTTACCCTGATATGCAAGTGAAGAATAGACAAAACGCTCACAGATAACAATCTTATTCTCTTTCAAAGAAGGAATAACCTTCTCCACCAAATGTTGTCTTCTACTGGCTGCATAAAGTAAAGCCTCAGTCTTAGCATCCATGGCAGTATTTAAAGGATCCAAGATAATATTTCTAATCTTCTCTGCAATCTCAATACCACCAGGCTCTCTTGTATGCACAATATCAAAACCCATATCAGTTAATTTCTGACAAACTATATCACAAATTGTTGTCTTACCAGAACCATCCGGTCCCTCAAAGACAATAAAACATCCATTCTTCATCTAATTTAATTTCTCCGGTTTAGGCTTAAAGGTTTTATCAAGAGCCTCAAGAACCTGTCTTTTGATCTCTTCATACTCATCATAAGTAATATCACCCATAGGATTTAATACCCTAATAGAAGCACTAGGCATCTTCTCAACCAATGAATCGTATTCCTCACTAGTCAACATTACATACTTAACACTGCCATCTTCCGTTATATAAATAGCATCATCTTCATTACTATCGAGTACATCAAAACCTTCGTCTAAGCCTTTAATTTTCTTTACATCAATTTCCATGGCTCCATTATAAAACATAATGGACCATAAGGCTCTAAAATCTTTCTTCGATTCTCTTAACCGCCTTCATGAAAGGAACATATAAAATTAAACCTAACACGAAACAAGATACAATCTCACCTAGGGCAACATAAGCACCATTGATTAAAAATAAATTAAAGAAATTAGAACCACTAGACTCATAAATAGCTAACTCTAAGCCTACAAAAATACCATTTGCCAAAGCTGGCATCAATAAAGACAACAAAGGTCTTTTGAAAGTCAAAACATTTCTAAATTGATACATTAAGATACAAGATACAACAGTACCTAAAGTACCTAAGACAAAGTCTAATGGAAGCACTGACATACCAAGCGCAAAACCAATGACATTACTTAAGAAACAGCCAATTGAAAGTGGAATAATATATTCCTTCTTACATAGACAAAGTAACATCAACACTTCAGAAATTCTAAACTGTATCATCCCAAAACTAAAAGCGCCCAATACAAGTGTAACCACAACGTATAAGGCAGCAATAATACCATATAAAGCAATTTTCTTTGAATTCATGATTCCCTAACACCTTCCTTATTTTCTTCACACCATGAAAAGAAATTCGGGATAGAACAAATCTCGCTATAACAAGCAGACATCGTCATCCTCATCTCCACGGCCCCATCTTCGTCGTTATCATCTAAATCCCAAATATGGTCGATATAAGAGGCATATTTAAAGCTTGAAAGAAACTCTCCAAACACTTCTTTAGCCTTTTGTTTATCCCCATGTTTTAGACAAACGACAAGTAAAAGTATATACGAAAAAGCTTCCTTAAATCCACTATCTAGATACAAATTATAAAAAGAATCCAAATCCTCTAAACATGAATAAAGATAAGACAATCTAAATAAATTACCCTCATATAATCTTTCATCTTTATTTAATAGATTCAACAAAACATTCTTAGCACCAGTAAGATTTCTAATATTAATTAAGAAGTCTACATAATAAGACTCAATCAAACCATAGACATACTTATGATATTCACTCAATGAATTATAATCAAAATCTTTATCATTAAAGTCATTAAAAAAATTAAATAAGCTCACATCACTCTCAAGCTTATAAACAACCACAAAAGCTTCCATACAGAAGGGATTTACATCAAGGGCATCATAGGCCTTATCAATTAAATCATAGTCCTGAAACATCATCTCAAGGCTATCATAGTCCTCGGACTCAAAGCGCTCATCAGCCATATACTGTTCTCTTTTTTCAGGATGAAAAAAATTCTCTAAAAAATCCTCAACATCATCCTCTTCTGTTTTAGAAATATCGTAAAGTAATTGATCAAGACTAGTCATTTAAACCAGCCAACTCCATATGCATCATTAAAGCTACGGTCTTGCCATCATTAATCTCACCGCTTCTAATCATGTCCTTAATCTCACTTGCACTCAACTTTAAGCTAGTAATACGCTCATCCTTATCAAAATGAGTACCAACTTGTTCACCAACTTCACCATAGTACAAATAAATTTTCTCTGAACAATAACCACAAGTAGGTACGATATAACCAAACTTATGAACATTAACAGGCTTATAACCTAATTCTTCTTCACATTCTCTTAAAATGGCATCATCTGGATTCTCACCCTTTTCAATCTTACCAGCACAGAATTCAATCATATCTGTCTCTAATGCATAACGGAATTGCTTAACCAAAAAGAACTTGCCATCCTTATCCTTAAGAGCAATACAAGCACCGCCATTGTGATAAACTACTTCTCTTTTAGAAAAAGTTCCATCATCTATTTCAACATCATCACAAACGACATGAATAATCTTGCCATTATAAACTTCATTTCTCTTAACTTGTTTTTCCATTATTACTCCTTACTAGAAGGCAAATAGAATACCTTCTCATCACCCCTAGAGAACATATAAGCGCCACGTGCATAAGTTGTTACATAATTAGGATCCTCTAGCTTATTCTTAGTAGACACTAAAGCCGCATTCTCATCTTCCAAAGCTGCCAATTCATTAGAAACTAGTTCTTGTTGTTTCTTAAGTGTATACAATAACTTAACTTGCTTAAACACATTAGTCAAAAGTAAAATAGCCACTGTAATTAAACAAATAGAAATCAATTTAGCAGTAATCTTCTTACTAACATGTCTTCTCTTCTTATTTACTCTTTTTTCGCTCATAAATAGATTATACCTCGTTCACTTTAATCTCATCAATGACCTCATACATTGACAAGGCATTCTGCTTTGACGCATTCTCTCTAATTTCTAAGACTCTAACCTTAAAAATACGATGACCAAATTCAATTGTGATAATATCATTTGGCTTAACCTCACTACTAGCCTTAGCAGGCTTATCGTTAATCAAAAGACGACCATTTAAGGCTAATTCCTTACCAATAGTTCTCTTTTTCAATATACGTGCTACCTTTAAATACTTATCAATTCTCATCTTTTTATTTCTTCCAAATTATCAACTAATTTCAAAATCTTTTCAACCGCATCTTTTTGATTACTAATAGACAATTCAATTTGACTATTCTTATAAGCAATCTTAATATCTCTACTTATATTGTTGCACATTTCAAAAAGTTTTACCCCATCAACGCTATCTGAGAAATCCTTACTCAAAATAATTGTAAAAGTTCCATTACGATTAGTTATCTTACTAATAAAATTAGAATTATATAAAAGTTCCAACTTCTTCTTTTCAAACAAAGACTTTACTTCCTTAGGCAAATGGCCATACTCATCCTCAACCTTCAGGAAATACTTAATCAAATCATCACGATTATCAATCATATCTAATTGATGATACATACTAAGTTTCTCATAATCATTATCCACAAACTCTTCTGGAATATATGATTCTAGTTGGATGTTGACAGGTGCTTTTACAACCTCTACATCATTACTAACTTCACCTTTTTGTGTCTTAATCGCCTTATTAAGCATAGCCAAGTAAAGATCTAAACCAACATTATCAATAAAGCCAGATTGCTTAGGACCTAATAAGTCACCGGCACCCCTAATAGTTAAATCACGCATGGCAATCTTATAACCACTACCCAAAGATGCAAACTCCTTAATAGCCTCTAAACGCTTAGTAGATATTTCAGATAACTGCTTCTTTTGAGGAATTAACAAGTAGGCATAAGCCACCCTATCGCTTCTACCAACTCTACCCTTAATCTGATATAACTGAGCCAAACCAAAGTTTTGAGCATTATCCACAATAATTGTATTCGCATTAGGAATATCTAAACCCGTTTCCACAATCGTCGTACATACTAAGACATTAATCTCGTTATTATAAAAACGTAACATAACATCCTCAATCTGTTCACGAGACATTTGACCATGAACCACATCAACATTGGCATATGGTATTTCCTTAGCTAACTTTTGTGCTACCCTATTAATCTCTTCTACATTATTAAATAAATAGAAAACCTGGCCCTTTCGCTCAAGCTCCCTCATAATGACTTCCCTAATTAAATTATCACTCTTACTAACTACATAAGTCATAACCGGATAACGATTACGAGGTGGTGTATCAAGAGTTGATAAACCTCTAATACCGATCAAAGACATTTGAAGGGTTCTTGGAATTGGTGTTGCACTCAAAGACAAGACATCAATTGATTCTTTTAATTCCCTAATTCTTTCCTTATGTTCAACACCAAATCTTTGTTCCTCATCGATAATCAAAAGACCCAAGTCCTTAAACTTAATATCCTTAGACAAGACCCTATGAGTACCAATGATAATATCAATCTTACCAACCTCTAAATCAGCTAATAATTCCTTCTGTTTCTTATCATCCACAAAACGATTCAATAAGGCAACCCTCATTGGAAAATCATTTAGTCTATTCTTAAAAGTATTGTAATGTTGTAATGAAAGAATTGTTGTAGGACACAAATAAGCTACCTGTTTACCATTATCAACCGCCTTAAAAGCCGCACGAAGGGCTACTTCAGTCTTACCAAAACCAACATCGCCACACAACAAACGATCCATCGGCTTACTACTTTCCATATCTTTTTTAACTTCATCAATAGCCTTTTGTTGATCGGTTGTTAATTCATAAGAAAAAGTATTCTCAAACTCCTCTTGTAAAGAAGAATCTTTATCACACGCAAAACCAATATCACCATCTCTTTTGGCATAAAGTTGTACAAGTCTACCTGCCAACTCTTCAACATTCTCTTCAACTCTTTTCTTAGTCTCCAACCATTCCTTAGAACCTAATTTATGAAGCTTAGGTACTGCACCCTCTTTAGATACATACTTTCTTACTAAAGAAAATTGGGACAATGGTACCAACAATTCTGCATTACCCTTATAGATAATCTTTAAATAGTCCATGGAAATGTTATTAACCTTACGAGTCTCTATGTCCACATACTGGCCAATACCATATTGATCATGAACTACATAATCGCCCTTCTTTAACTCCTCATAAGAATTTAAAGTACGAGCTTCAGCATACTTAGACGCAAACCTACCAGTATGTTTTCTTTGTTTAAAAAGTTCAGCACTTGTATAAACGGCATAATCACCATATTTAAAACCAGTATAAACATAAGAAATAAAAATATTGATACCAGCCTTTAACTCTCCAGTATAAACATGATACTTAAGATGTAATCTATTTAAAATATCAAGAGCCTGCTCACTCTCCTTACCATCAAGCGCAATAATCTTATATCTAGACTTATCCTTATCAATTAAAGATAATAAATATTCCAAATTACCATAAGGTAAATCAATCTCCTCAATTCCCGTAAAAGGATCAGTAAAAGGTTTACCCTCAATTACATATTGATTATAAAGAAGACGCTTAAAATCCTCATAAACATAGAACTTAAGAGGTAACTTCTTTTCTTCATGCATCTCTTGAATATAAGCGATAGTCTCTTCACTTAACATCTTAAGATGTTCATCTATCTTACTTTTATCACTTAAATATATATCAGCATCTATGTAATCTATTAAATGTTCCTTTTTAAAATATGCATAGAAAAAGTATGATGATTGTTTAAAGATATCATTTAAAAGATACTCCATATTTAATTCAAGTTCACCACTTGTTAATTCAACATTTTCCCTTAAAAATTCTTTTTCCTCATCATTAAAGAAAACATCCTTTGCGAAACAAATGGTAACCTCATCATTCACCTCTTCACTTCTTTGCGTATTAATGTCAAAGAACCTGATTGAATCAATCACATCATCAAAGAATTCAATTCTAAAAGGCTTAGGATAATTAACCGAAAAGACATCCACAATATAACCTCTTACCGCAAAAGTCATCGGTGTTTCAACATGAACTGTCTTCTCATACCCTAGTTTTCTTAACTTTTCTATTAAATCTTCACGCTCTAAAATATCATCTTTCTTTAGATGAATAATACTATTTAATAAAACTTCCCTTTCAGGTAAGTGTCTGATAAATCCATAGGGTGATGTAACAATCACCTTAGGTTTAGAAGTAATAATTCGATATAGCGCTAATAAACGTTCGGCTCTATTCTCAAAAGATGTCGCAATCTCTTCACTTCTCAATGATTCTTCAGGCAAATAGCTTACTATCTCATCATCTTCAAAATAAGATATCAAGATATCCTTTAAGCGATTTGCCATATAGTTATTTTCTTTAACTACGATTAATGGTTTATCGCTACTTAAACATCTTTTACTAATCTTTAAGGCTTCTTCAACTAATGAATTATATGCAAAAACAGAATCACCATGGTGATTCTTAGTTTCTATTAAAGCTAATAATTCTTCATTCCTCATTTAGTTAAAATTACTCATGACCTTAGCGAAATCATCATGATCTAGCCAATAAATCAAGGCATCAGAGGCCTTATCTAAAGCTTGATTATAGACTTCTAGGTCTTCTTTTTTAGTCTTACCTAATACATAATCTACAACTGGAATCAAAGGATCTTTTCCAATGCCCACTCTAATTCTTTTAATATTAGAATCACCCAATAAGTCAATGATATTACGCATACCATTTTGACCACCACATGATCCACTTTGTCTAAGTCTTATTTTACCTACTGGTAAGTCTAAATCATCATGAACCACCACTAAATCTTCAGGATCAATATTAAAGTACTTCATAAAAGGCACAACAGCCTCTCCTGATAAGTTCATATATGTCAAAGGCTTTAAGATATAAATCTTCTCACCATTTCTATTGATCATCGTATAGTCAGCATTAAACTTATTCTTATCTAACTCTACATTTAATTTAGCTAACGTTCTATCAATTACCGCAAAACCTGTATTATGACGAGTATTCTCATACTTCTTACCAGGATTTCCTAAACCAACAATTAACTTCATTACTTGGCATCCTTGTCGTCTTGAGATGGCTCACCTTTTTGAGATTCAGATGCATCTGTTGTTTTTTCACTTTTTTCTTCTACTAAAGTTTCTTCGTTGTTAGAATACAACTCTTCGCTAGATTCTTCTTTCACTTCTTCCACGTGGAATCTATCGTATATTTCTAAGTCCTTAGTAAAACGACTACCGATTAAAGTTTCAGTGAATTCCTTAATCAAATCATCATCACCCTCATCTAGAGGTTCAGCCATATAAGCTAATAAAGAAGCCGCAATCTTCTTATAAATACCAATTAAATTCTTATCATACTTATATTCATGATATTCACCAGATAATAAATTCTTTAAGAACTTGATACCATCTAAATTCTTTTCTAATAAAGATAAATATGCTGACTTATATACTTGGTATTCAACATAATCTTTCATCTCTTCATCATATGCACTAACCTTATCGTTGATATGATTCATTGCACCAATCATGGTATTAGCTCTTGCCTTAGAAAGAATAAGAATTAACCAAATAAATACTTCGCTATTTAAGATAATCTTTTCCTTCACAAAGTTTTCACCATCAAAGAAAATATCATGCATAAAATCAATCTCATCGATATCGTTATCAACATTTTCAGGATGCTTATCAAGATCCACATAAGTCTTAATTAGATTTGACTTAGCCTTTAAACATGCATCAGTTTCAGTTCCTAAATAAGAAACTAACTCATCATAAGCCCCTTCTTCATTTTTAAGAATCTTAGTATAAATATCGATATAAGTCTTATCCTTACGATATTGTCCTGCTTTCTTAAAGTTTTTACTAAACATTGAAATTGTTAATACAATCAAAATGACCAAAAATATTAAATCCATAATTTTATCCTCACTAATCTATTATAACTTGAATAATTCATCATAATTTTTATTTATTTGAGCCAAGAAAGTTTCCTCATCAAGACCCCTTTCTTCCATAATCTTCTTTGCGGTATAAATCACATTAGAAGGTTCATTACGCTTACCACGATTTGGAACCGGTGTTAAATAAGGAGAATCCGTCTCAATAAGAAGCTTATCCAAAGGGACATTCTTTGCAACTTCCAAAGGCTCCTTAGCATTCTTAAAAGTGACTGGACCACCAATAGAAATATAATAGCCCAGTTTCACAAACTCCTTTGCCAGTTCATATGACCCGCTATAACAATGTAAAACACCACGACATGGATATTCCTTCAAGATTTGAAAAGTATCTCCTAAAGCCTCTCTAGCATGAACAATAACCGGCTTATTTAGTTTATTTGCAATTTGAATTTGTCTTATAAACAAGTCCTTTTGAGCCTCTTTAGTATCCTTATACCAATGATAATCCAAACCTATCTCGCCAACCGCATCACACTTTTCCATGAGTTTTACATATTCTTCAAACTCAGCAGATGACATATTAGTATATTCAGGATAAACACCAATAGCCTTCTTAAAAGTAATGCCCTCTTTTTTAATATCCAAAGATCTTTTATAGTCATCCAAAGATACACATACCAGCATCGCCTTAGTAACCTTATTAGCCACCATGCGATCTAACACTTCATCTAAATCTTCA
>CAKVAL010000038.1 GCA_934725085.1 uncultured Erysipelotrichaceae bacterium
TTAGATAATGACGCTGTTAAGATGGCTCTTGAATTATCTAGGGAATTAAATATTTTGATTCTTGTGAGTTTCTATGAATTGAGTGGTAACTGTACTTATAATACTTTGGCTTATGTAGAAGATGGTAAGTTATTAGGAACTTATAGAAAGACGCATATTCCTGATGATCATTATTATCAAGAGAAGTTCTATTTCACTCCTGGTAATACTGGTTTCAAGGTGTTTGATACTAAGTATGGAAGGATTGGTGCTGGTATTTGTTGGGATCAGTGGTTTCCTGAGACTGCAAGGTGTTTAGCTTTAAATGGTGCTGAATTGATTTTCTTTCCAACAGCTATAGGCTCAGAGCCTATCTTAAATGTTGATAGTTCTTCTCATTGGCAAAGGGTGATGATGGGACACGCTGCCGCTAATATCGTTCCTGTTATTGCGGCTAATAGAATTGGTTTAGAAACTGTTGAGCCTTGTATAGAGAATGGTAATCAGTCTTCTTCTTTAAATTTCTATGGTTCTTCTTTCATGACTGATGAAAGAGGAGAGATAGTAACAAGTGCTTCAAGGGATAAGGAAGAGATTCTATATCATGAATATGACTTGGATAAGATTAGGGAAGATCGCTTAGCTTGGGGTTTATTCAGAGATAGAAGACCAGATACTTATAGAATAATGGTTGACCTTTAATATGTATTTATATACCTTATAAATCTCAATCGGTATTTAGACAGGTATATAAATACGCCTGTCTTTTATTTTTGGAGGGTGTGTAAATGAAAAAGATAGTTGTGGTGTTGTTTACTTTATTAATGTTTGTAGGTTGTTCAAAGTCTGATCCAGTTGAGAAGTATGGCAGTGATGTACTTAATGTTTTCAACTGGGGTGAGTATATTGGTGAGGATGTTATCGCTAATTTTGAAGAAGAATATGGAGTAAAGGTAAATTATTCTTTATTCGATTCTAATGAGATCATGTATACAAAGTTGTTAAGTGGTAATAATTATGATGTGATTGTGCCTAGTGATTATATGATTGAAAGGCTGATGAAGGAGGATTTGATTCAACCATTAGATTATTCTTATATGACAAATCTTGATGATTTAAATCCTGAAGTATTGGCTTTAAGAGATGAGTATGATCCAGATGGTGTTTATTCAATTCCTTATTTCTGGGGTTCAGTAGGACTAGTCTACAATAAGAATAATGTGGATGTTAATAAGCTAGATGAATTAGGTTGGAATATTTTAAAGGATATTGAATATTCTAATAAGATTTTTATGTATGATTCAGAAAGAGATTCTTTCATGGTTGCCCTAAAGGCTTTAGGGTATTCAATGAATACTGAGAATATGGATGAGATTAACAAGGCTTATGATTGGCTTTGTGAACTACATGATACGATGAGTCCTGCTTATGTGACTGATGAAGTGACTGATGCGATGATTAATAATGAGAAGGATATTGCGGTTGTTTATAGTGGTGATGCAGCTTATATTATTTCTCAAAATAATGATATGGCTTATTATGTACCGAAAGAGGGCACTAATGTTTGGAGTGATGGTTTTGTGATTCCAACTAACGCGAAGAATCCTAAATTAGCTAATGAATTCATTAACTATATGATGAGCTATGATGCGGCTATGGATAGTTCTATTGAAGTTGGTTATACTTCAGCTAATAAGAAAGTAGTAGAAGAACTATCTTCAGATGGTGAAGTATATAGTAATAATGATGCCTATATCTTTGATGTTTCTAATCCTAAGAATGAAGTATTTAAGCATAATGATACTTTAAAGAAAGTATTGTCTGATATGTGGGTACGCATTAAAGTAAGATAATTCAGTTTGTCGGTCATAAATGAATATGGCCGATTTTTTATTGAAAAAAACAGTAAACAACAGTAAAGAACAGTAAACAACAGTAAAAGTATTTCAAAACAGTAAACAACAGTAAAAATATTTGTACCAAATTGATTGTAAATATTATTTGTTGTGTTTTTTGTCAATTGGATCTAATAAGATACCAATAGATGTTCCAAATAATAGACCTATGCCAATATCATCCATTAGGATTCCAAATAGTAATCCTAGAGAAATACCGGTTACTAGGTTGATACAGTCTATATCGGTATTGTTTTTAAGATAATCAATAAATTTCTTCATAAATGCTTTTAAATACAAGAATTGCTTTATCGGAACTGGTGATTGATAAAGTTACTAGCTCCAATTTTTCTTTTAGCTGTTTGTTGCAAACTTCCTCGATAGTATCAGCCATATCTTTGACGATAGGCTCATAATCTATCACGATAGTCTTGTACATATAGAACCTCCTTTATAGGCTTAGTTTATGAATAAAATATTAAATTAATAGACTAACAATGGTAAAGAGTTGGTAAATAATGAATATATATTTATATTTAATGAAGATAATTGATAAATATATAACTTTTAATAATGAAAAATACAATGAAATGTATATAATTATTCAGTGAAAAAACTTTTTAGAAGAGCCGCTAAAGTTAATAACCGCAAGGGTTTTACTCTTGCGGAGCTTTTAATTGTAGTTGCGATTATAGCTGTTTTAATTGTAGTTGCGATACCAATATTTGTTAATCAATTAGAAAAAAGTAGAGAGGCTAGTGATTTAGCCAATGTGCGTAGTGCCTATGCTGAAGTGATGACTTCGGTTATTGAAGGTGATATTAGTAAAACGGTTAGTGTTGAGCTAAGTCAAAGAGAGAGCGATTGGTTAAATGATCCTGTCACAATCGGAAGCATTACACACTATAAAAAAGATGGTGATACCGTTAATTGGAAGGGTGTTCCTGGTAATAAGGGCACTTGTGTAGTTTCTTATAATGAGGGTACTGGTATCTTATTTACATGGTTTGGTGCTAGTAATGTGGTTAAGCCAACTGTTAAATTTGATGAAGATATTCATGGGGCACTTGATGCAACAGGTTATCCACAAAATGTTACACCAACTAATTCTTTTAGAATTGATTCAACTTGTCCTAATTCTACTATGCTTCAAGATGTTAAAAATCAGCTTGCTGATAACAGCTTACTAAACAATGGCTCTTGGGCTTTCTTGGGAGATATAAAAACCTCTTCTTATAAATGTATGTATCTGTTTTGGACTTCTGTAGATATAAGTGACAAAGAAAATCAAACGGTGCCAATTATAGTTAGTAAAAAGGGCGGTGGTTATTATATATCGCAAGCCCTAGTACAAAAAAGAACCAATAAGGGTAAAGAATACATGGTTCTTGGCAATGAAATTATTAATTATAAGGGGTTTAATTCCTATACAACTGGTACTGAATATGGTTCTTTAGAAGATGCGTATGCTGCGTATGAAAAAGAAGTAAATAAAAATTATAAACAATATAAGGATACATTACCTGTATAGTTGTTTAAGATTATTAGTACGTTTAGTGCTCTTAAGCTGTTCATATACTTGTTTTAATTGTTGTTCATATCTATTAACGTTGAAGTCATTAATGAATTCAACGTTTTTTATTTCATCAGGTAGATATTGAATTCTGTGGAAACAATCATAACGATCATATGAATACTTCTCATCATCTTGTAAACCAACTGGAGTTAGTCTTAAGTATTTAGGCATATCATAAGCTTTTGAATTAACTAAGGCTTGTGCCCTATGTACTGCATCAACACCAGTTCTAGATTTAGGAGATAGACACAAATCAATTATTTGAATACCATAAGGGATGATGGCTTCAGGGAAGCCTACTGCTTCTGCCGCCTTACAAGCATCTAATGTTCTAGCTACAAGTTGAGGGTTAGCTAAGCCAATATCTTCGTATGCAATAACAACAAGTCTTCTTGAGATAGATGCTTCATCATTTGATTGAGCAAGTAGTGCTAAGTAGTATAATGCTCCATTGACATCAGAACCTCTGATTGATTTTTGTAGGGCTGATAATAAATCATAATGGCCATCTTCTGAGGCAAAGGTTCTTTGGTTGGCAACTTTGCATTGTTCCTTAACATCTTCAACTTCTATCTTGTTATTTTGACAAATAAAAGAAGATAGTTCTAAAACATTAAGGGCAAATCTAATATCACCATTAGCTACTTCAGCAATCAAGCTTAGCGCATCATCAGAAATAGTACATGAATCATTTAATCCATCTTTATTAGAAATGGCTTTAAGTAGTGCTTGTTTAACATCGTCTCTAGATAAGGCTTTAAGTTCAAATAAATGACATCTACTTCTAATAGCTGGATTAATTGAGTGATATGGATTAGCTGTTGTACAACCGATTAAGATAATATTTCCTTTTTCAACATGAGGTAATAATAGGTCTTGTTTATCTTTATTTAGACGATGAACTTCATCACATATTAAGATTAATTGTCCACTTAAATCAGCTTCTACAAATATTGCGTCTAAGTCTTTTTTATTACCTGTTACTGCATTAAATCTTCTACATGGTTTGTGTAATTCTTTAGCAATCACTTCAGCAAGGGTAGTCTTACCAATGCCTGGAGGTCCAAAGAAAATAGATGAAAAGATGGTTCCTTTTTCAAGGCACTTACGAATGATTCCTTTTTCACCTACAAGGTGTTGTTGACCAATAATATCATCCAATGATTCGGGCCTTAGGCGATATGCAAGAGGTTTGGTGTTCATTTTAGTATTTCTATTCCTTCATCTAAGTCTTTTACTTGTTTATAACATAAAGCTAATGTTTCTTCTTTTACATCTACTATATCTTTAATATATACCACTTTAATTCCAGCGTTATAACCTGATAAGATACCGTTGTTAGAGTCTTCATAGATAATCATTTCATCTTTATCAAGATTATAGTGTTCATATACTTTTAAGTAAATGTCTGGTGCTGGTTTAGAGTTAATAATTTCATCGCCAAATACCATATAGTCAAAGTAGTCAATGATACCTAAATTAGTAAGTACTTTTACTTGTTTCTCTTTATATGTCGATGTAGCAATAGCCATTTTAATATTATGTTCCTTACAATAGTTAAGGATATTAAGGGCTCCTTTTTTAAGTTTAAGAGGTTCATTTTCAAGAATTTCACTTCTTATTTTTTCATAGTCTTTAATATACTTATCATAATCAAAAGAATCATCTTGCGTGCTTTCAATTAATTTTCTTCCTGCAATTCTATTTTGGCCAATGATACCCATGATGGCTGACATAGGAATGTTATAGCCATTAACTTCCATGTTTTTAATGGCGGCTTTTACAAATACAACTTCGGAATCTACAAGGGTTCCATCTACATCAAAAATAACTAATTTAATCATACTCATAATTATAAACCTAGATTGTCATTGTTCCTTTCGCAAGGTCGTTTGCCATAAATGGTACGAAATAAAATGGAACAGTTAATAGCTTTTGAGTTTCGTTGTAGCCATAATTATTTCTTGATACTTTTATCGCAAACTCGAATTTGTTGTGGTCAGAGAATTTCTTAAGGGAATTAAGTGAGCCCTTATTCTTTTTAACATCAATAGGATATAGCTTGTTGTTTGATTCAACGATGAATTCAAGTTCAGCTGAGTCCTTACCTTTCCAATAGAATAGACCATGCCCCTTAACTTTTAATTCGTTTGCGACAAAGTTTTCATAGAAAATACCTGATAGAACATTTTCTCTATCATTAGATAAGAAAGATGCAGCGTTGATATCACTTTGATAAGAGAACATACCTATATCATTTAAATATAATCTAAAGTAAGATTCGTTTTCTTGAATAAGTGGCATGGATACATGTTCCTTTAACTGGAAAGATTGGTTTATTATATGTGCCATTGATAACCAATTAATTGCGGTATAGTAGTCACGTGTCTTACTGTTTTCTTTTAGAAGTCCAGGTGAGAAGTTTTTAGCTTCTTTGTTTAATTCTTTATAGATGTTTTCAAATAACAATCTAGAACGAACAATTGATTCTCTGCTTGCTTGGTATAGTTCCATATCTGATAGATAGTTTTCATATAAGGTTTTAAGTATTCTTTGAGAATCTAAAAGGCTACCACCATTTAAATAAACATCAACAACTTCAGGCATTCCTCCTACTAATAAATATTTATATACATAGTCTAGAGCCATTTCGTGTATCTTATTACTCAATGGTTTTTTATCGTTATAAGCATTTAATACCGCTTTATATAGATTGTGGTTGGCGTTTAAAAGAAATTCATCAAAAGACATAGGGAAGATATTGATTTGATCTATCTTGCCTACTGGGAATAAGAATTGTTTATTAGAAACTTCTCTTTGAAGTTTTACACGTACCATAGATCCAGTAGCGATAACGGGTATTTCTCTATAGTTTTGACAGAAATATTTAAGGGAAGAAATGATATTTGGACATTCTTGAACTTCATCAAAGATTAATAGAGTATTTTCGTTTATATCAATATCTTTTTGTAGAGATATGAATTCAATAATCTTTTGAGCATTAGCTGTTTCGAAACAAAAGTCCCTGATTTCATCTTCGTATTTAAAATCGATGTATAAATAATTGTCTGGGTAATACTGTTTAGCAAATAATTCTAGTATTAGATATGTTTTGCCTACCTGTCTAGCTCCCCATACAATTAATGGTTTTCTGAATTTATTATTGTTCCATTCAATTAGATCGTTCAAAGCAAGTCTATCCATATAGCCCTCCTGTATAGGCCTATTTTATCATGGTTTGCACCTGTGGGACATTTTTTAGTATTGTGAATTGCACCTTTTAGGTACTTTTTTGGATGTTGATTTGCACCTGTAGGGTGATTTTTGAGGCGTTAAATTACACCTTTGGTAGAAAATGGGGTTAAAAGTAGATAATATGTGAAAAAAGCACAATAATGGATTAGTAAAAAATGGCTCATATGTTACAATGTTTTTGGAGGATGAAAATGGATAACATTCAATTACAAAGGCATGCCAATAATATTAGAAAGAATATCATTGACATGGTATATGCTGCACAAAGTGGTCACCCAGGAGGTTCTTTGGGTTGTGCAGATATTATTACTTACTTATATTTTGAAGAAATGGATATTAATAAGGATAATGTTTCTTCAAAAGATAGAGATCGTTTTGTCTTGTCAAAGGGACACTGTTCACCTGCATTGTATGCAGTATTAAAAGAGAAGGAACTAATCGATGAAGACTTATTAACTTTTAGAAAACTTGGTTCTAAGTTACAAGGTCATCCTAGTACTTCTTACTTAGATGCAGTAGATATGTCTACTGGTTCTTTAGGACAGGGTGTAAGTTGCGCTGTTGGTATGGCTTTAGCTAATAAGTTAGATAACAATAATCATACAATCTATTGTCTTGTTGGTGATGGTGAAGCTGAAGAGGGTATTGTGTGGGAAGCTTTAATGGCTGCGTGTCATTACAAGTTAGATAATCTTGTAATTATTTTTGATAATAATGGTCTACAAATCGATGGTAACGTACAAGATGTTATTGGTCCACTTCCTTTAAAAGAGAAAGCATTAACTTTTGGTGCTCATACTGTTGAAATCAATGGTAATGACTTTGATGAAATCAGAAGTGCTTTCAAGGATAGAGTAAAGGATAAGCCAACTGTTATCGTAGCTCATACTGTAAAAGGAAAGGGCGTTTCTTATATGGAGAATAATGCTGGTTGGCATGGTAAGGCACCTAAGGAAGATGATTATTTAATTGCTAAGAAGGATTTGGAGGTAAGTGAATAATGGCACAGGAACCTAGAAATATATATGGTCAATGCTTAATGGAGCTTGCTGAAAAGGATAAGAATATAGTTGTATTAGACGCTGACTTGTCTTCTTCTACTAAGACTGCAATGGTTAAGAAGGTTGATCCAAGTAGACACTTCAATGCTGGTATTGCAGAGTGCAATATGATGGGTATGGCTGCTGGTTTGGCTTCAAGTGGTAAGATTGCGTTTGCGTCTTCTTTTGCGGTGTTTGCGACTGGTAGACCTTTTGAGGTTATTAGAAATTCTATTTGTTATCCAAATTTAAATGTAAAAGTTTGTGCAACTCATGCTGGTTTAACAGTAGGTGAAGATGGTGCAAGTCACCAGGCTATTGAAGATATTGCCATCATGCGTTGTTTGCCTAATATGCGTGTGTTTGTGCCTTGTGATCAATATCAAACTAGAGCTTTAATTAATTATGTAGCTTATAGTGATGGTCCATGTTATGTAAGAATGCCAAGAGGTAAAGCAGAGGATGTATATAACGAGAATACAGTCTTTGACTTCAATAAGGCTGATGTAGTAAGAACTGGTAAGGATATCGTCTTGTTCGCTACTGGTTTAATGGTTATAGAGGCATTGAAGGCTGCAGAAGAGTTGGATGCAACTGTTGTTAATATCTGTTCTATTAAGCCTATTGATAAGGATACAATTATTGAACAATTGGGTAAGCATAAGGTAGCTTATACATTAGAGGAACATAGCATTATTGGTGGTTTGTTCTCAGCGGTGTCTGAGGTAAAGGCTCAAACAAGTATCACTACTCCTTTATATCCAATTGGCGTAAATGATGAGTTTGGTCAAAGTGGTAAGGCTTTAGAAGTATTAGACTATTATGGTTTAACTAGTAAGCATATCGTTGAGAAGATTAAGGGCTAAAAAGTATATAATTGGAAGCATGAAGAAGTTAATGTTCTATATGCTTCCTTTTTTATTGGCCATAAGTTTGTTTGGTTGCGCTAATAGTGAAGAGACTGGTGATTTGCCTGAGATATTGATTGGTTCGGATACTTATCCACCTCATTTATATTTTGATAATAATGGTAATCCTACTGGCATTGATGTGGATATCGCTACAGAGGCTTTTAAAAGACTTGGTTATAAGGCTACTTTTATTAATATTGATTGGGAAAAGAAGAAAGAGCTTGTTGAGAGTGGTGAGATAGATTGTATCTGGGGTTGTTTTTCTATGGAAGGTAGAGAAGATGACTATAAGTGGGCTGGACCATATATGTATTCTAAGCAGGTTATTGCGGTAGCTAATAATAGTAGCATTTTTTCTTATGCTGATTTAGCTGGGAAGATGATTGCGGTACAAAGCACTACTAAGCCTGAGGAAATTATTCTTAATGATGTTGATAATAAGTTTCCTGATTCTTTAAAAGTTTTGAGTATAGAAGATAGAAATGTTCAATATGCAGCACTAGATTGTGGTTATGTTGATGCGATTGCGGCTCATAAGGCTGCTATTTTGCAATATATGAAAGACTATAATTCTGATTTTAGGTTCTTAGAGGAAACACTATTGTCTACAGGTATTGGCGTGGCTTTTTCTAAGTATGATGATAGGGGAATAGATACAGCACTTAATGGTGTTTTGAAGGATATGAAAGAGGATGGAACTTTAGAAAAGATAATTAGCCAGTATTTGGGTGATGCCTCTTCTTATTTGGAGGACACTCATGAGAAATAAACGTCTTGCAGCTTTACTTGTTGGTTGTGGTTTAGTTTTGTTTCTAATGACTTATTTTAGTTCTTTTAGTTTGGATTTAAATAATGCTCAAGGTAAGTTAATTGAGACAGTTGATTCTATCAAGGAACAAAGTGCTAATTATGTTAAATATAATGAAACAGCTATTGCGAAGAGTTTGGTTAGACAGGCTATTGCGGTAGAGAATGTTAATAGACAAATGGAGGCTGGTAAGTTTCTTGAGGATATTATCGATGAATTTTGGTTAACGGGTATTGTCGAGGTTGATGAAGATGGCAATCTTTTAAGACAATATGTTCTTGATGATGTTGATTATGAAATGGTAAAGGAATTTGTTTCTGATGCGCTTAAGAATGTCATTGAGTATAGTTCCGATACTTATATTAATAGATATGAATTGGATGATAATTCATATGTTGATTTGGCTTGTCACAAGACTAAAAATGGTGCTGTTTTAGCTTATCGTCATGTTTTAGAACAGTTTGCGAGTAATTCAAGACTTTCAATTCAAGATGTTTTAAATGGTTATCCTGAGAAGGAAAATGGAACGATTGTGGTTATGCAGAAGGAAAAGATTATCGCTTCTAATAATCTTGATTTGTTGGTTGATGGTAGTTCTGATATTGTTGATGAGATTAGAAAATGTAACGAAGCTAATACTCTAGTTAGAATTAATAGTCATGGTGTTTATGGCATGTATAGTCATGGCAGAGTTTTTTTTGTCTATATTTACGTTAATCCTTCTATGGTTTATAACGCTACGGTTCCTAATGTTTCTATTGTCATGGTTTTCTATTGTTTAATTATTGGGGTTATTTTGTTTATTAGAAATAGGCAGAATAATATGTTTGTAGAGGAAAGACAAAGACAAGAGGAAGCTTATAAGAAGGAGCTAGAGGATAAGAATAGAGAATTAGAATTAGCTATTAAGCAAGAGGCTAAGGCTAATCGTAGTAAACAGGAGTTCTTGTTTAATATGTCGCATGATATTAGAACGCCTATGAATGCGATTATTGGCTTTACTTCATTAGCTCAGTCACATTTAGATGATAAGGAGATGTTGGATTCTTATCTGAAGAAGATTTCTACTTCGAGTGAATATTTATTATCTTTGATTAATGATGTTTTGGATATGAGTAGAATTGAGTCTGGTAAGTTGAAGATTGAAGAATCCAATGTTTATTTGCCTAGCATATTAGATGATATTAGGGATATCGTGTCTTCTAATGTTGAAAAGAAACAATTGAATTTAAATATTAATATAGTTGATTTAAAAGATACTAATGTACTAACAGATCCTTTAAAGCTTAAGCAGGTGCTTCTTAATGTGGTTGCTAATGCGATAAAGTTTACGCCTAGTGGCGGTTATGTTAATTTGTCTTTGGTTCAAAAGGATGGTTATGGCAGTTATGACTTTATTGTAGAAGATAATGGTATTGGTATTTCTAAGGAATTCCAAGAACATATATTTGAACAGTTCTCAAGAGAAGCAACTTCTACTGTAAGTAGAGTACAGGGCACTGGTTTAGGTTTGTCTATTTCTAAGGCTATTGTGGATATGATGGGTGGTAGTATTTCTGTTGAGTCTAAGCAAGGTGAGGGTTCTAAGTTTACTATCAGTTTATGTTTTAAGGTAACGGATGAAACAACCGATAATAAAACAATGAGTTCTAATATTATTATCGATACTAATAAGAAGGTATTGTTGGTTGAGGATAATGAGTTGAACTTTGAGATTGCTAAGACGGTTTTAGAGGAAGCTGGTTTTAGGGTAGATGGTGCAAGTAATGGCAAAGAGGCTGTTGATAAGGCTAGCAATAATACTTATGATGTTATTTTGATGGATATTCAGATGCCGATTATGGATGGTTATGAAGCTACTAAGGAACTAAGAAGACTTGGTAATAGGGCACCTATTATTGCGATGACTGCTAATGCGTTTAGCGAGGATAAAAAGAAGGCCAAGGAAGTGGGTATGGATGCTTATATTCCTAAACCTATTGATGTGAATAAATTAGTTTCTAAAATTATGAATATTTTAGGTGATCAGTAAAATTTGCTGATCATTTTTATTGTATATTTCTTAATTTTATGTTATTAATTAATTGAACGATTAGTTATTAAAGGAGTTTTTAGTGCGTACTGTAAATGAGAAGGCTCGTGAGGCAAGAAAAGTTGAAATAATGGAAAAGTGCTTCGCTTGTTATTGTGATAATGGCTTGAATGGTGTTGGTATTAAGGCTATTGCGAAGGCTTGTGGCATTAATTCGGCAACTTTGTATCAATATTTTGATAATTTGGATGATTTGATTGTAAAGTCTACTGCTTATTGTATGGAGAAGGTTGAGGATGATTTTATGGAACTAGCTCCAACTGATCCTGAGGATATCTTGAGGTTTGTGAAAGAGGTTCCTTATTGGACTGCTAAGAAACATGGTAAGAAGTATAGGCTGATGTATCAAGTTTATACTCATCCTAAATATATTGAATATGGTAAGGAATTCTTCAAGGGTGTTAATGAAAGATATACAGAATATGCAAAGATTCTTGAGCCTAAGATTGGTATTCCTTATACCGTTATTACTCCTCTTATTTTTATCTTTGTACGAGCAAGTGTGCATTATGCCTTGTTTGAGGATGAATATTATTTGAAGAGTCAAATGGAAGTGCTTAAACAAAGTGTAGCTTTGTTGGCAGATAAATACAAAAACACTACTTGCTGATTTATTCAGTCGCCGCGGTTTATTAACGGCGTAAACGTCGGTGCAATCAATTCTTGCCGTATATGGAGGAATCAAAATGAGAAAACGAATGCTTAGTATCCTGCTTTCCCTATGCATGTTATTTTCCCTTGCACCGGCGAGTGTTTTTGCACAGGATGATTTGGAAGAAACTGATGAATGTATTTGTGAAACACAATGCAGTGAAGAATCTATTAATAATGATTGTCCTGTTTGTAGTAATGAAGGAGCAACTCTAGAAGATTGTAGGATGTATGTTCCTGTTATAGAAGAAGTTAATACTGTAGAAGAAAACAACAATGAAGAATCTAATAACACTGTAATATTAGAAGATGAAACTAATGAAGATTCTAATACAGTTGTTTTAGAGAACGAAGAAGAAAACAATGTTTCTATTATTACTTCGAAATATGTACAAGATTTAATTGATGCATTACCAGATACTGCAACAATTAATAAAGATAATGTAGAAGAGATTGAAACACAATTAGAAGCTATAGATAACGCAAAAGCAGAATTATCTGATGAAGAATTAGATAGTATTGATTTTACTCGTTATGTAGAAGTAGCTACTGTGTTGGAACAATTATTATATGGTGTACAAGAAGCATCTAACCAAGGAGAATCTATTAGGCTAAGTACAAGTACTTTTGCGAGCAACGAGAAAGAAGTAAGTGATGTAACAAGTTTAGTTGATGCTTTAGCTGATTCTACAATTGATGTAGTAAAGCTAGTTGGTGATATTGATATCGGTGGTTCGCTTGAAATTAAAAGAACTGTCACCTTGGATTTAAATGGTTATGTGCTAAAGATGACTACCAATAATATTGCGGTTAAGATTTTTAATGGTGGTAATTTAACTTTAATAGATGGCAATCCAACCGCAAGTCATTTCTTTGACACTACCAACAATTTGTGGCAATTATCATCATCAGGTTTTCAAGTGTTGGGTGGTATTATTACAAATTCTGGTCAAGCAAGTGTAGGTAGTGGTTTAAACATCGAAAATGGTGGTTCTTTTACTATGAATGGCGGCAATATTGTTGGATGTAAATCTTCTAATTCTGCATATGGTGGCGTTTATAATGAAGGAACATTTATTTTTAATGCTGGTAGTATCCAAGGCTATGCTGGTGGTTTATATAATAAAGGCACAGTAAATGGTAACGGTGGTTTGATTACAAACTATGTAAATAATGAGGGTTCAATAAATGTAGATACAGGAGCTAATGGCACAACATTTACCGATGCTGTCACAAATTCTGGAGGAATAGCCGGTATTTTTAATGGCCTAGTGACGAATAATAACGGCAATATTAATGGTGGCACTTTTAGTGGGCAAGTGAATAACAATGAGGGCAATATTAATAATGGTATCTTTAACAACAAGGTTGTTAATACGGCTGGAAAAATAAATGGCGGAACATTCAAAAATGTAGTAGATAATAAATTATTAATAAAAGATAACGAATGGGGAGGAACTTTCAAAGTTAAGTGTTTTATATATAATGGTACATTTACCGAAACAAGCAAAGTGAGGGTTGAATTTTGTTATATTTATAACGGGACTTTCGAGGGTAAAGTTGTTTTTGAAAATGTACAAATTCCTGATAGTGGTTTACTTTCGTGGATACTAGGTGGTGTTTTTACAGAAACCAGTGAATTAACTTTTTTGACTGATGATATATATTTACACCTTGCCAACGCTAAATTCGATGGGATTGTAAAATTTGAAGGTTCAAAAGTGGCTACTGACAGTGGTTCCAGCGAACCTGTATTTGGCGAAACATCTACAGTCTATCTTAATGCCGGTAGGATAGTGGGGGGTACATTCTACGGAAAGGTAATTGAAGGTGAAGCTACTATAAAAGAAGGAGCATACCGTAATATTGTCTTTGATACTGATGGTGGCAGTTTTGTTGATACACAAAAAATGTTAAAAGGTCAAAAGCCAACAGTTCCTGATAATCCTACAAAAACAGGTTATGTATTTGCAGGCTGGCTAAAAGATGGTGTTCCATATAATGTAAACTCTCCATTATTATGGCATGTTACGGTTAAGGCTAATTGGGTAGAAGATAACTTTACTGTTAAGTTTGATACTGATGGTGGTAGTGTGCTTGCTGATAAAACTAATGTTAAGTGGAATAACAAAGTATTAGAAGGTGTTTTAGCGCCAACTAAAACTGGATATACATTCAACGGGTGGAAATATAATGATGTAGTTGTAACGGAAAACACTAAATATTCTGATCTTGCAGGTGAAAACGTTCCTACTAGTATTACTTTAAAAGCTGATTGGAATGTAAATCAATACACTATTACATTTGATACTTCAGGTGGTAGTGCTGTTTCATCTATAACACAAGATTATGGTAGTACTGTAGTTAAACCTTTAGATCCAACTAAAGAGGGTTATACTTTTACAGGTTGGGAACCAGAGATTCCAGATACAGTACCTGCTGAGAACATGACTATAAAGGCTAAATGGTTAGATAGTGAAAAACCAAGTGGTGAAATAAAGGTAGCTACAAATAGTTGGAAGACATTATTAAATAGTATTAGCTTTGGATTATTCTTTAATAATAGTCAAACAGTAAGTATAAGTGCTGTTGATAATAGTAATGAAGATGTAAAGATAGAGTATCTATTAAGTAATAGTCTATTATCTATAACAGAATTAGATAATCAAACCTTTAATTTATATACAAGACCATTTAGTGTTAATCCAAATAATGAGTATGTAATATATGCTAAGTTAACTGATACAAGTAATAATATCTCTTATATATCTTCTGATGGTTTGGTATTAGATGATATTGGTCCTGTAGTAACTGGTATTGAGAATGGTAAGACATATTGTGAAAAGAAAACAGTTACTGTTAATGATAAGTATATTAATAGTGTTAAGGTAAATGGTAATGATGTTACTTTAGATTCTAATAATAGTTTTATATTAGCTTATGGTAAACAAAATATTATCGTTACTGATAGAAGTGGTAATAAGAGTGAAGTGAATGTAACTATTAATAATGGACACTTGTTTGGTGGTTATAATTTTGATGGTGTTGATACACATACTCGTAAGTGTAATATTTGTGGAAGTAGTGAGACTTATAAGTGTATAGATGAAAACAAAGATCATAAGTGTGATGTATGTAATGGTCTTATTAGCAAATGTATTGATTTAAATAAGAATCATAAGTGTGATATTTGTGGTAAGACTATATCTTCACATAAGGGTGGTGAAGCTACTTGTGTTAATGATGCAATATGTGAAATATGTGGACAAGAATATGGTGAATTAGGTAAGCATTTAAATCTAAAACATTTTGAGGAAACAAAAGCCACAAGTACAAGTGATGGTAATAAGGAATATTGGTATTGTGAAGAGTGTAATAGATATTATAGTGATAAAGATGGCTTAAATGAGATATCTAAAGAAGATACTATAATTGAAAGACTTAAGGATGATAATACTAATAATGATGATAATGTAGTAGAAATAGAACATAAAGATATTAATCCTATCATATGGGCTGTTGTGCCTGTTGTTGGTGTAGGTATTATAAGTGGAATAATCCTTATTATTAAAAGAGTTAAACATTAGTACTGGAGGAACTTGAAATGAGAAAACAAATGCTTAGTATCCTGCTTTCCCTATGCATGATTCTTTTGTTTATACCAACAGGAATATTTGCTGATGGTGAATCTAATAAAAATATAAGCCTTGGGTTAAGTGCTCTAAAAAACAATCAAGATAGCTTTTTGTATTTTGGAAATTATAAACAATTTAGCGATGGAACTGGCTTTTTATATCCTGAACCCATTAGGTGGCGCGTTTTGTCCAATGAAAATAATACTGCATGGCTTCTTTCCGATAAGATTCTTGATGTTTATTATTATCATAATGAAAACAGCATCAATGTGAGTATTTATTGGAAAGATACTTTAATGAAGAAATGGTTAAATAGTGAGGGTCAAACAGGAGGCTTCTCTGATAAAGCATTTAGTTCTAAAGAACTAGATACAATTTTATTAAAAAGTGCAGATTTGGGGAAGGTTATGCTTCTTTCTGATAAAGAGGTAAACAATTCATCATGGTCTTCAAATAAGAGGACAATTCTGCCAAGTGTTGATACTGCTTTCGCAAGGGTTGGTGGAACAATAAATCAAACTAAGGGTGCTGATTGTTATATTTTGCGTAGCGATAATCCTGATGATTATTTAGATATTATTAAGAATGATGGCAGCTATGATTTTAGTATTTTTGATGATGGTATGGCATTTGGTGTTCGCCCATCAATGTATCTAGATAATCCAAAAGTCTTATTTACATCACCTGCTAGTGGAGGTAAAACCGAGTCAGGTTTAACTTCTGTTTCCGATTATAGTAGAAATGAATATAAACTTACAGTATTGGATGCTGATAGAAATAACTTTTTAGCAACAAAAAAATCTCAATCAGGAGAT
>CAKVAL010000039.1 GCA_934725085.1 uncultured Erysipelotrichaceae bacterium
CAACCTTTATTAGGTAAAAAACTAAACTTAACATTTTTCAACGATTTAATTACTAGCGGATTATTACAAGCGTATTTAACACCTTTAATTTTTTTGCAAAAAGAAATTTTAAATTTCTTTGAAAAATAAGCATATTGAATAGCTTCTGTAATTTCACCAAGTATTCTATAATAATAAGCTTGTTTGCATTCGTCTTTATCAAAAAGTTCAGTTTCAATTAATGACATAGATTTCATCATATAATCAACAGCATTTGGTTGAAAAATGTGAGATATTGACGAATCATTCATTACATAGTAATAAGATATTCTGTTTGTAATAACTATAATATTGCTTTTTTTAATCATCTTATGATTAAAAACTTGATCGGAACTTAATTTGATTCCTATAGGAAAGCTCAAATTTTCAACACTTTTTTTTCTAATTAATTTTGAACAAACACCTGGATCAAGAATTTCTAAACCATCAATTAAATCTGTTTTAAAATAAAAAGAGTCCCTTTGTACTTTCCAAATTGAATCAGGCATAATACAAGCAAAATTTGTTTTAAACGGGATTTCTTCTTCAACAGGAACTTTAGGAACCCTTACAACAGAACCCATAACTATGTCTGCATTATTTTTTAAACTAATTTCCATAGAAAAGCTTAACCAGCCTTTAGCCAAACCATCATCAGAATCAACAAAGATAACATAATCTCCTTTACTATTACTTAATCCGGTATTCCTAGCAGCGCCTTCCCCAGCGTTGGATTGATGTATTACTTTTACAAAATTATACATAGATACTATATTTTGTAATTTTTCACGATTTTCAATACTGCTACCATCATCAACCACAATTATTTCTTTATTCTCATAGTCTTGATTTGCAATAGATTCAATACATTTTTTAAACAAGCATTCATTAGTATTAAAATAAGGAACTACTATGCTTACTAGTGGATTATTTTTCATATTCTAATTTTGTATTATCTAACTACGATTATATTAGATTTTTTCCTTTCTAGCCTATATACTTTCAAGCTATCAATCGGCCAAAGTTGATATGCTTATTTTGTATGCTTAAAAATTTTTAATAATTTCATTCGCTATTTTTATAGGAATGATAAAATTCATGAATATCAGCTGTGTTTTAATTTGTATTTGAAATAAAGCTTAAAAACTATTCTTTTTTTAATATTTCATAGCATAATTGTTCTTATTAAAAAATATATGCTATATTCAAATGAAAAACGAATACACTTATAACGAACATAAGCATGTCTATGATAGCTATTATTTCGTGATAAACTGCATAAATATATAAAATTAGATATCTTTTAAATTCATATATTTTGCCTTCTAACAAACAATAAATACGATTAATAAATTAAATGTTTTATAAACCACTTTTTAAACTAAATGCATATATGATAAAATTGTGATCCACTCCACCCCATTCTCATAATCCAAAGAAACCAACACGCAGTCAAAGCAACGAACATGATTCCTGAGTAAGCTTTCCTTTTGTTAACTGCTAACGGTATAGATATAATGTAAATAAAATCATAATAAATTGAGAAACGAATTCCATACATTGTTTTTAAACTTAGCAAAAGTGCACAATATAACAAAAAACCGATTAAATTAAACGAAGCAAATTTATATTCGATAATATTTATCTCATCTTTGAAGTTATTATTATTTTTTTTATTAAAAAAGTTAGTTCTAAAAAGAATCGGCATAGCCAAGTAACACAATGAGACAATTATATAAACTAAAGAATATATAGAAAAAGGGTTTATAAGCCAATCTTTTTTTACTTTACCGTAAAAAAAGACATCTAAGTAATATAAAACATGAGAATCGGTTGTTGTGTTTGCCACTAATTCAACTATTAAAGGAAGAATTATAGGGACTAAAACAATCGACACATAAATAAGGTATTTAAAAAATTTTTTATTTAAAAAAAATGAAAAATAAACACCAAATATTAAAACAACACCATAAATAGCGGATCTATGAAATAGAATTGCAAACAGTGAAGTAAGAAAACATTTAGTGATCGTTTTTCTTTTAATCAATAAAGTTAAGGATAGGAGTAAAAACCCACATCCAACACTTTGTCTCATCATATTCAAAGAATTATTAAAGAAAACAAATATATAAACAATCATAGCATCAGTAATTGAAAGGTCGTCCTTGAATTGTAACGCTGCTAAAAATATTGGTACTATTGTTAAAAATTGATAGAAAAATAGTAATAGACAACTTTTTTCTGTAAACAGCGAACAAGAATATACTAAAAGAGCTCCCATGGGTTCATTTGATAAGTCTGACTCTTTTTTTATAAGTGCAGAATAGCTTCCACTATCTTTTGCAAGTTTCATAAATTTGATTGGATAACCTTTGGTATCAACCCCAACATCTTCAGCCCTTATTGCAGCGAATACGCAAATTATCGTTATTGCGAGAAACGCATAAAAATACCCTTTAAATTTTTTACTCGAAAATTTAGATATCTTTTTGTTATTTAAAGTACAGTTTTTAAACTCCTGTTCAGACAATTTAAATAAAAAAATACAAAAAAGAAAAACAAGAATATATATAACTGTAGAATAAAATAGTCTCATATCATATTCTCCTTAACAAATACATCAAAATAAAATTCATATTTCTAAACTCTTTTATTTTTAAAAAACTAAATGATATTTTATTTTTTTTAGGGCATTGGAAAATAATTCTTGTTATTTCTTTTTTTTCATCGCTCATCTCATCTGAATAATAAAAAAAGATATTTTCAGCAACTCTGCTTCTTGTGTTCTTTTGTTTTGGAAAGAAAAATCTTCTTAGCTTTTTTTTAAATTCAAGATAGTTGCTATCTATACCAATTGCATTATTCCCGTGTAATCGATAATTAATATGAGGTACTGGATCAAAAACAACACATCCTGTGATATTCGCAATTATATATGTTGTCCAGTCATGAGAAATCATAAAGCCATTATATTTTGCCAATTTTTGTTTTAATGCTTTATTAAAAACAAATGTACAACCAGGTAATACGCTTTTTATTAATGAATCAGCATAAGTTAGTGTTTTCGTTACATTAAAAGCGTTTTTCTTTATAGCAGTTTCATTCTCATCAACCGCAATAACATCACTTGTATACAGAGCGGGCATGTTATAGTTCTCGATTTTTTTTACAGCAGAATAAAGCTTATCTTCATGCCAGATGTCATCTTGATCACAATATGCATAATAATCATAATCGTTTTCAATTTTTATCAAAGACCAGAAACTTTCGGCAAAACCAAGATTATTACCTTCTATTAATTCAATCTTACTTGAATTTATTTCTTTTATTATTTGTAAAGTATCATCAGAAGAACCGTCATCTCTAATCAAAATACTAACTTGAACATTTTTCTGATTAAATAACGTTTCTAATTGCCTTTTAATATATTTGCTTCCGTTATATGTTGACATTAAAACGCATACATTAATCATGAATATTCCTCAATTGCTTTACTTGTTCTAAATACCCATATTTGTTTTGTTTTGTTGGTTCCAAAACAGCTCCTTCTGCCCATTCATTCCACGCATTAATAACAATAACATCATCAACATAGTTTTTTGATTTATTTTCATACAATAATTTAAGGTATTTACCAAATTTTTCTGGCGATGCTCCTTTAATTATCATCCCTTTTTTGCCTTTTCTAGGGCTATTATCAAATGCAACAAATGCTCCTTTCCACATTTTTTTTCCACCATACTTATTTTTATTGTTCAATATTTTTTTCCATACGTAATCATATGATAGATAATCTGTTAAACCGAGTTTTTTACATATTAATCGTTTTGCCTTAACTAAATTTGGTATATTATATCTAGCAGCACAATGAGGTTCGAATTCAACTAACACATCAGATTCGATGTTGTCATTTCCTGTATTGAATGAATTAATAAATTCAACAACATATATATTCGGAATGCCGATATTGTTTAGTTTCGAATTCCAATAACTAATCATCTCGTTGAATTTCTCAATCCGAGAACACGAATAAAAAAATAAAACCGGTCTTCCATCAATTTTTATATATCTATCATCTTTAAAAAAAGGAATAAAATATTTAATATGCGCATCCCAATCATCTTCCCCTCCAAATTCTTGCTTTATCAAAATATCAGAATTTTTGCCATCCCAAGTTCTTGCCCAACTTTCATTTGCCCAACACATGCAATAATGTTGATCTATTTCTGGATGATTCAACAAAATTTCACAAGGTTTTTCTAATAATAGTTTTTTATTAAACCAATAATGATAGTAGCAAAAACCGTATACTCCATATTTTTTTGCTAATTCAGCTTGATTTTTCAACGTATTCAAATCGGTCATGTTATAATAGTTTTCATTCAAAGGAACTAATGGCTGTTGATGCCCTTTGTATAAAGGCATTGCTTTTTTTACATTAACCCAGTCAGTAAAACCTTCACCCCACCATTTATCATTTTCTGGTATTGAATGATATTGAGGTAAATGCATTGCGATTATTTTCATTTTTAAACTCCTTTTCTATAAAATTTTCCAACCCCATTTTTTAAAATAATATATTGTGCTATTAATATGATATTTTAAAAGAGTTTTGTTTTTATGCGATCCCTTTTCCCATTTATGAATAACTTTTGTATCAGGAAAATACATAAGTTTGGAAACGCAATTAACTCTTTTACATAGATCAGCATCTTCACAATACATAAAAAAATTATCGTCAAAACCACCAAGTTTTTTAAATAGTTCCGTTCTTATAACCAAGAAAGATCCTTGACCGAAAGGAACAATAAATGGTTCTTTGAAATTCATATCTTGCATTGTATGTTTTTTAGCCCTTCCTTTAAAAGCTTCTTTTAAAAACATACGATTAAACATATCGAAAACAGTTAATTCTCTTCTATATACTTCTTGTCTATTGCCTTTTTCATCAACAATCAAAGGAATTACCATTCCTATTTCTTTGTTAGCATCCATCCACTTCAAAATTTTAGAAAAAGAATCTTCACAAAGCAAAATATCAGGATTAACTATTGCATGATACTTGCTATCTATACTGTTAAGTACAAAATTATGTCCTTTACCAAATCCAATATTATCCCCAGCATCGATGTACACAATATCCTTGTATCCATTTATTAGCAATTTAAAATCTTCATTGTCTTTACAATCAGAAATCGCAACACCGTTATCGATTATATATATTTTTTTAGTAAGAGTTAATGGTGTATATTTATATATTGATTTTAATGCATCTTCTATATCTTTATAATTATTGTACGCAACTATGCAAACTGATAAATCTACCAACATATGTTCATCCTTTTTTATTCTGTTAATAAACAAATTCTTTTGTTAGTTACTCAATCACAATCGCATAAACATTAGTTACTTTAAGATCTACAAGTTTATTCTCCTCTTCCTTAATAGTCTTATAATAACTCTTATTACACTTAACTAACAAAATAACACTATCTACGCCATCTATTTTATTAATTGCAATATAATCCGTTAATAAGCTTCCACTAGATATAACTTCTATATTCTTTAATAATTTCTTTAAATTAGAGACAATATCTTGCTTAACACCATCTTCTAAATCGCCACTAATTAATACTTTTTTAGTATCACCATAAGCATTAATATTAGAAACTATTAAATCATAATCATTACTTGTAGGTCTTTTCTCTAACTTATTAATCCAACCAATATACTTACTATTAGTCTTATCAAAAGTTAAATTGCCTAACACTTTAATCTTAGTCTTATCCTTAAATTCATCAGCAGAATAAACCTTGCCACTAAAGATAAATACTAACGCATAATAAACGCACATCACAAAGAATGCACCTACAAAACCAATAACTCCATACTTCACAAAAACTTTCTTAAAAGAAACGTTGTTAGTTGATTCACTTGTATATAAACTATTCAATTGTTTTTGTGTATCAGTAATAGAAGTGACTAATTCATTAATAAAGTTAACCTTACCCTTTTGAATAGAAACAACATCATTATTAAAGCCCTTATAAACATTTTCACTAACAAGAGTAAGTTTATTAGTGCCAATAGAACTAGACAATTCATCGTTATAACTTAACAGTTGATTCTCCAAATCATTCAAAATACCATTGGCAACCTCTTCATCAAAATAATAAACATTAATATCAATAAGATTATTATCCTTATCTACTTGATTATTATTAATATGACTATATACAGAAATATAATCACTAATATATACTTCATTAATATTATATTTACTAGCAAGCCTAGACAAAACATCATCACTAGTCAACTTTGCAATATAAGTCTTAATAAGAGAAGCAGTATAATCAACATTTGAACTATCATATACTTCTACATAATATAAAGCCTTAGCTTGAACCGAATTATATGGAGTCAAACTAAAGAAATCACTATTAATAAGATAATCATTCAAGTTCTCATTAGACTCCTTTATCTTCTCATCAAACACTTCCTTAGAAACCAAATAAGAATTTAAATCATCATCTTCAATAGTCGCATTACCTCTAGACTTCTTATAACCTAACAGCCCACCTAGAACTAATGCTACTACAACACTCACAATAAGCATCTTCTTTAGATGCCTAAATATATAAGCAATTAAATCAACTAAACTAATTTCTTCCTCTTCTTCATAATAATTGTAGTTGTTATTATCCATTACATTACCTCATTCTTACTCTTTCTAACAAATATAACCTTAATTGTCTTCAAAACAATCTTTATATCCAAACCAATATGCCAGTTCTTGATATACTCACTATCTAATCTTACAACCTCTTCAAAGTCTGTAATCTCATTTCTACCTGATACCTGCCACATACCAGTAATACCAGGCTTAATGCTCATTCTTATTCTATGTCTTAAATCATATTTTTCCCACTCATTAACAGTAGGAGGACGAGTACCAACTAAAGACATATCTCCTTTTAACACATTAAAGAACTGTGGAAATTCATCCAAAGATGTCTTTCTAATAAAATTACCAATACCAGGAATAATTCGTGGGTCATTCTCCACCTTAAACATCATTCCATCCTTTACTCTATTCTGTGATTCTAATTCTTTTAAATGAGCTTCAGCATCAGGAATCATACTTCTAAACTTATACATATAGAAATGTCTACCATTCAAACCAATTCTTTCTTGTTTATAAAAGATTGGACCCTTAGGAGACTTAATCTTAATTATTGGTCCTATAAATATTGTAAGTATTATTGTAATTAACGAACCAATAATGCCACCCACAAAATCCATCAAAGCCTTTCTAAAGATTTGCTTATTAGATCTTTCCTTAACACAACTTGTTAATACTGGTTCACCCAAGAAATTCTCTACATTTTGATCCTGACCAATCAAAGCCTTAACCTTAGACAACCTTAAATGAGTAGTAACACCCATTACTGCTAAACCATTCAAGATTTCATCAGGAACCTTGGTATATTTCAAATCAAAATAAACATCATCAACCCAATTAGCACACACATAAGACAAAAGATCATCCTCATGACACAAAACCTTATGTCCCTTATATTCTTCTATTACATTATCATCAAACAAGCACAAACCTACTATGTCATAGAAATCATAATTATTTTTAGTTACATCCTCTAAGCATGTATCTAGCCTAGCAACATCAGTAACAACCAAAACCCTAATTCCATTAGTATTCTTGCCATTTCTAACTTTATTATTCAAATATTCAATTCTAAGCAAATTACATGCAATTGACAATAGCGTATAACAAACATACTGAATTGCCAAGAATAGTCTAGAATATGTAGCACTCTCCTTAATCGCAAAAAGAAGAACCGCAACTAAAGCCAACTGAATCAAACTAAAAATAACAATACCATAGGCAATAGAAAACTTGTTACGCTTCAATATATCTTCATATGGATTATAAAAATAGTTCACAACAACATAAGACAACAACTCATAAGTAAACAAAAGTCTATATGTAGGTGAACTCAAAGAAGCCATAGGCAAAGGTCTAATATAACTGGACATATAAAACGTGCAAACTAAACAGACTACACCTATTATAAAAAAATCAAAATGTTTAAAAAATCCTTTTTTACGCATGTTTCCCCTTTATTCCATGACTCAATTAACCAATACATATTCAACCAAAAGTGTATAAAAATCCTAGCCCATATTAAATGAACCTGTAAATTTATAGCACTTTGGCACTAATCATCTCAAAAATCAAGGCTGAGTCATGACAAATATTACCAGTCAATTATAACATTACAAAAGTTAATGTCATAATCAGGCACCTTATTCTAACTCATTTAAATATAATAATAAATATTGTGAAACAAGATACAAGCTATCTAAGCCAACTAAAAAGACCGATTAATCGATCTTAATTAGTTATAACTTTTCCTATCTATTTCTTTTAATAACACAATCTCTCTTAATTCATTATGGTTTTCAACACAAGTTTGAAGTGTTAAAAGTTTATCATTGTAATTAATTGAAACACCTGTGTCATAGAAAGCATTCTTCTTTACAGTATCAATATACTTATTAAATTGTTCCTCGCTGTAGTTAGGATAATAGAATTCAAAACCATCTTCAGTATAAGAGAACTTCTCTCCCTCATATTCATCTTCAAGTAGCTCACAATAATAAACATAAGCTACCTCATATCTTCTTACTTCATCCTTAAAGTACAACTTAACATACTTATTAGCCTCATAATTATCTTTATCAACAAGCTTAGCCAAAGGTGTAAACTTATGAGTACCACTAGCATCATAACTTGCATAAACATAATGACCAATAATTATTAAATTTTGATCATCTAAAGTATTAGAAGAATCCAAAAAAATTGAACCCTCCTCATCATATTTCATGGTCTCCCAATCAGTACGGTAATAAGTATTGTTGTCACTACCTTGTACAAAAGGAAGATCAATTAAACCAGACTCAAAACTAATTCTACCTACATAATCATTTGATTTAACACTATAAGTATCCCATAGTTCTTTAACTAAAGCTCTTTCTTTTTCATCTACTACTTCAGTAATCTTATTATTGTTGTTTTCAACTACTTCATTATATTTTTTAAAAAAAGAAAAGGGATCAAACACCAAAATCACAATACCAAAAATCAATAAGACCGATAACACTACTATAGCTATATAGATAAAACTATTATTCTTCTTTTTCATTACAACACCCCTTGCATAACTACATTTACTATAACCCCAATCAAAGCCGAATAGCAAATAAACATTATAGGATTGAACTTTATTTTCTTAATTTTAATAAACAACAAAGTTAAAAATAATACTAAAGAAATTATTAATTCTACTGTATTATTATTCTCCATCAACATAAATAAACCCGTAGCCAAAATAATCCCAATTACTGCAAGTACCGCCCCATCCATAATATATTTAAAATATTTATTATTCATAATAGAACTAAGTACTTTGACCACTAGAATAATAATTATGAATGCAGGAAAAATAACACCGATTGTAGCTACCAAAGCACCCAAGAAACCGCCATTAACGCTGCCAACATAAGTTGCTAAATTAACCATAATAGGACCAGGAGTAGACTCAGATAAAGCTATCATATAAGCCAAACCATCATCGGTTAACCAATTATTAGAAATAACAACATCTCTAATAATTGCTATCGCACCATAGCCCCCTCCAAAAGAAAAGAAACCAACCTTCAAAAACTCTATAAACAATCTTAAGTAAATCATTTTCTATTTACCTCATACAAAAGATTAACAATAGCACCAAACAAGATTATTAACACTGAAGAAACAGACAAACTTTTAACATTAATAATAAATAAGGTTAAAAAAGAAATTAACACCATAAGATACTTAAAATAAGACTTATCCAACTTAAAAGCCATCTTAATACCAACATCAAGAATCAAATAAGACACCGCTATCTTAATACTCATAAACGCATAAGCTATTATTTTAATTTCCAAAAAATTATCCAAAACAGTAGAAATCAAATAAATAATTAAAAAAGAAGGCAAGGAAATAGCCAATGTAGCTACTATTGCCCCCAGTAAACCCTTAGTCTTATAGCCAGTATAAGTAGCACAATTAATCGCAATAGGACCAGGAGTAGACTCAGCCACAATAACTAATTCATCCATTTCTTTATTAGTAAGCCACTTATGCTTATTTACACATTGATCCTCTACAATTGAAATCATAGCCAAACCACCACCAAAAGTAAAAAGACCAATCTTGAAAAATACAATAAATAATTCTAACATTAAGACTCTTTCTTACGTGCAACAATCGTTATAGGAACACCCTCAAAACCAAAAGCTTCTCTTAGCTTGTTTTCCAAATAACGCTTATATGAGAAGTGGAAAAGTTCCACATCGTTGACAAACAACACAATAACACAAGGTGCAACAGACACCTGTGAAGCATAATAAATCTTAAACAAACGACCATTATGAGGCTTTGCAGGATTAGCCAATTGTGCATCCATAATAACCTCATTCAAGACATTAGTCTTAATTCTTAAATTAACATTTTGATACACTTGATCAATCAAAGGAAGTAAAGTATTAACACGCTTATTTTCCTTAGCACTAACAAACGCAATTGGTGCATAATCCAAATAAGCAAACTGTTCTCTAATTTCCTTGGTAATGTTAGACATCGTCTTCTCATCCTTATCAACAAGATCCCACTTGTTATAAACAAGAATAACACCCTTATTAGCCTCATGAGCCAAACCAGCTACATGCTTATCCTGCTCAATAATACCAACGCCACCATCAATAACAACCAATACTACATCAGCCCTATCAATAGCTGCCTTTGCTCTTAAAATAGAATACTTCTCAACATTCTCATAAATCTTACCTCTTTTACGAATACCTGCCGTATCAATAACAACATAAGACTTATCATTCGCATTAAAAACGGTATCAATCGCATCTCTAGTTGTTCCTTCAATATCAGAAACAATTACTCTCTCTGAATTCAAAAACGCATTAGTTAAACTAGACTTACCAACATTAGGCCTACCAATAATGGCAAACTTGATCATGCCATCATAATCATCCTTCTGTTTCTCAGGCATCAAAGAAGTTGCCTTATCTAATAAGTCTCCAATACCGATACCATGAGAACCACTCACAGGAATAGGATCACCTAATCCTAAATTATAGAATTCATAGATATTATCAATCTTATCAAAGTCATCAATCTTATTAACACCCAAAAGAATTGGTTTCTTACTCTTACGTAGTTGCTTGGCAATAAATGTATCATCATTAGTTAAACCTTCTTTGCCATTAACCAAAAAGATAATAACATCAGCCTCATCAATCGCTATATCAACCTGAGCCTGAATCTCCTTTTGAAAAGGAACATCACGTAACTCAACACCACCTGTATCAATTAATCTAAAAGTCTTATTCAACCATAGACAATCGCCATAAATTCTATCTCTTGTAACACCCGGAGTATCCTCAACGATAGAAAGTCTTTTTTCAAGCATACGATTAAAAACGGTTGACTTACCAACATTAGGCCTACCAACAATCGCAATAGTACCATCTATCATAAACTTGCCCCTTTCCTAAATCTTCTTATAAACAATATCTAAAATCATATTCACAACTTCATCAATACTCTTATCAGAAGAATCAATAATTGTCGCATCCGCACTTGCCTTAAGCGGAGAAATAGCACGATGACTATCCTGATAATCCCTTTTCTTAATCTCTTCTAAGATCTTGTCATAATCATCAATAATACCCTTTTCTTCATTTTGCTCAAGTCTTCTTCTTGCTCTATCTTCAGCACTAGCAGTCAAAAAAACCTTAACCTCAGCATCAGGCAACACAACATCACAAATATCTCTTCCATCTAAGATATAACCTTTATTAGCCGCAATCTTTCTTTGAGCAGCCACCAAAGCACTTCTAACGCCACTTAACTTAGAAACATTACTAGCAGCCATCGAAATCTCATTGGTTCTTATCTTATCAGTAATATCTTCACCATTTAAGACAACAGACTTGCCATCCATCTTTAGATCAAAATCATTTTGAACCAAAGAAGAAACATTCTTTTCATCATCAAAAGACAAACCATTCTTCAAAACAGCATAAGCTACAGAACGATACATAGCCCCAGTATCCAAATGAACATAAGAAAGCTTCTCCGCCACCAAGTCCGCAATAGTACTCTTACCAGCACCACTTGGACCATCAATCGCTATATTAATTTTCATACTCTATAGAATACCCTTTGCCAACAACAAGAAATAAACAATAACACCAACAATAATCAAGAAAATAACTAAAAGAACAATCAACACAACATTCAAAACCTTATTAGGCTTATCATCATCATAGTAATAATCCTCGTCATCATCTTCAGCGATCTCATTCTTCTTAAAAGACAATGTAGCAGTAGTGCTTAAATCCTTAGTAAAAGTCTCATCAAGTGTCTTAATCTCAACAGGACTCTCCTCTAAAGTCTTAGTCAAAACTGGATGCGTTAATGTATCAGCCAACTTCTCAGCAGCCTTTTCACGCTTTGCATCAATCGGATCAACCTCAACAGTATTATCTAAAACCTCATCCAAACTAACTGTAGGACCAGTAACAGGCTCCAAATTAATCTCACTTAAAACCTTATCAATCTCTAAAGTTACAGTATTAGAGAAGTCATCATCCTCTTCATCATCATTAAAGCCACCGTGTCTAACATCTTCAATTAAACTATTAAGATTCTCATCAACAGTCAAACGACCAGCCTGTGTATTATAATCAGCAACCTCTTCCAAAGTCTTATCCAACAAGCTATTAACATCTACATCACTAGGATCAACACTTGGTTCTTCAACAACTGGTTCATCAATCTTTGAAGCATCAACCTCAGGAAGTGCGACATTTTCACTTGCTATTGGTTGTTCAACTAATTCAGGAACTTCTTCAACACTAGGCTCCTCAATCAATTCATCAACCTCAGGAATATCTAAATCAGGTAATACAATCTCAGACTCAACATTTGGTTCTTCCTCAACAATTTCATTTACCTCAGGAATATCCAAATTAGGTAATGCGATTTCTTCTTCAACAACAAGTCCATCAATCAATGTATCAAGATTAGTAAGCTCTTTAAGCTCTGGCTCAACAATTACTTCCTCTTCTTCCTTTACTGGTTCTACTGGACCATTAAGTTCAAGAACCTCTTTCTTTAACAATTCTGCAATATCTGCATAATCTTGTTCAATATAGTTATAAGGTTCTTCGATTCTTTCAGGAACAATAATCTCAGGCTCAACAATTACTTCCTCTTCTTCCTTAACTGGTTCTACAGGACCATTAAGTTCAAGAATCTCTTTCTTTAATAGTTCTGCAATATCTGCATAATCTTGTTCAATATAGTTATATGGTTCTTCAATTCTTTCAGGAACAATAATCTCAGGCTCAGCGATTACCTCTTCTTCCTTAACAGGTTCAACAGGACCATTTAATTCAAGAACCTCTTTCTTTAACAACTCAGCTATATCAGCATAATCTTGTTCAATATAGTTATAAGGTTCTTCAATTCTTTCAGGAACAACAATTGGCTCTTCCTCAGCAACAAGTTCAACCTCTACTTCAGGTTCAACCTTCTCCTCTATTTCACCAATAACCTCTGTCAACTTATCTAATGTTTCATCAATTAAACTATTAATATTTTCTACTTCAACAGGCTTTACTTCTTCGACTACAGGCTCTTTTTCCTCTACCTTATTATCATTATTATCGCTATTATCAATAATCTCTACATTCTGCTTAACAATTTTATCAATAGCCTCATTAATACTATCCAAGTTAAAGTCCGCAAAGAAATCATTCTCTACCTTCTTTTCTTCTTCCTTAACCTCTTCCTTTACTTCATTAAACGTAGGAAGTGGTTCAACCTTAATATCATACTCTTCCTTCTTCTCTACATTCTCGGAAGCACTTTGTAAAGAATTTAATTTATCTTGATATTTATTTAAGTCATTATTAACAGTTGTTTGTTCACTGCTATTTGCCAACTCCTCTCTTAAAGCTGCAAATTTCTGTGTACGTGTAAGTCTAGCCATAATAAAACCTCCGAATATATTCGCCATTTAATTATAACAAACAAGCTAATATTTGCACAAATAAAGGCAATTATTCTACTCGACACACTTGACAAGCTTTTGTCTAGTTACTCGACAAAATAATATCTAGTCAATTTTTTGTCGAGTTTAAACATAGTTATCGATTGTTATCACAAAAAACGGAAATGTTTTACCACAAAAACACAAAATAGATGTTAAATTAACCAAAAAATTAAATTGTTTAACTATAATCACATGACTAATTTCAATTTAATGCTTTAACTTGAAATTGCTATTAACAAGTAATTTCATTTTTACTGCTTAACTTGAAATTACTATGTTAAAATAGAGTAAGATATTTCAATTAAGGAGAGAAAATGAACAATCGTGCAGGAAAATACATAAATAATTTATCGGATGATATGTCATAT
>CAKVAL010000040.1 GCA_934725085.1 uncultured Erysipelotrichaceae bacterium
TTGTAGAAAAAATAAAAGAACAGGTTGTATAGCCTGTTTTTATAATAGATGTATAAATTTTAGGAGAAGTTAACGATTCTAATGTTATTTAATGTATATACAAAAATTTGTATAATATGATAAGAGGTGGATTGAAATGGAAGAAATTAAACTTGATTTAGCGATTAAAATTGGCTGCGGTAGATATCGTCAAGAGGCTAATTTGATGGAAAAAGCTGGTGAAGAAATTAAAAGATTCTCCAACAATGTTTTGATTGTGGCAGGTAAAAGAGCCTTTGATGCGGTTAAAGATAAATTGCTACCTTCTTTGGATAAAGAAGAAATTAGATATGAAATAGTTATTCATACAGGTGCCTGTTGTTATGAGGCGGCTAAAGAATATAGTGATCTAATGATTGAAAAAGGCTTGGATGAGGTAGTTGGCGTTGGCGGTGGTAAGATTATGGACTTATCTAAGGCAATCGCTGAATATGGTCATTTTGGCACTATCAATATTCCAACTAGTGCTTCAACTTGTGCTCCTTATACTTGTATGAGCGTTATGTATACAAAAGAGGGTGGTAAGAAGGATTGTTGGCGTTATGAGCATGAACTTGATGCCTTGCTTATTGATAATGATGTGATTGAGGCTTGTCCTTCTAGATATAATGCGGCTGGTATTTTGGATGCCATGGCTAAAAAGATCGAGATTCAACATGGTCAAAAAGAGATGCTTCTTAAGAATAATGAAATTAAGCGTTTTGCGGCATATAAGATGGCTGAATATTCTTATGAGATGTTGAAGGAAAATGGAAGGGCTGCTTTTATTGAACATGATAAGAAGGCTATTAATGATGTTACTTATATTGCGGTTGCCTATACTGGTGCTATCGCGAATATGACTCAAAGTTTTGGTCAATCAGCTATCGCTCATAGTTTTTATGACTGTGTACGTACTTTATTTACTAAAGAAGCTATTGATTACTTGCATGGTGAGATTGTAGCGGTTGGTATGATTCCCCAATTGTATTTCAATGAAGATTATGAAGAAATTAATAGCTTAATTGAATATATGAAGTCATTTAATATGCCAACAACTTTAAGGGAAATTGGTATTGAACCAAGTAAAGAGAATGTTGATAAGATTAAACAATACTTATTAGATTCACCATATATCGAAGATAGAGAAGATAATGTGACTAAATTGGATGAGGCATTAAAGACAATTTTGATATAATTCTACAGTATTAATTTTTAGGGGGATTTTATGAAAACGAAAAGATTAGTATTGATATCATTGTTTGCGGCTTTAATGGCTGTTGTCTCACCTTTTTCAATAAAGATTGGTCCCATTCCCTTATCTTTTGCGACTTTGATGGTAATGCTAACATCATTTGTCCTAGGTAATAAGGATGGAGCAATTGTGGTATTTGTATATATCTTATTAGCCTTATTTGGTATCCCAGTACTTAGTGGTTTTAAGTCAGGGGCAGCTGCCTTATTTGGAATGACGGGTGGCTATATCTTTGGCTACTTACCTTTAGCTTTTTTATCTAGTTATTTTGGTTATGATAACTGGAAGAATAAGATGCTCGGAATGTTGTTGGGTACAATAGTCTTATATACCTTTGGTACTATTTGGTTTATGGTTTATACTCATACTGCATTATGGCCTTCATTACTTGCGTGTGTATTACCATTTTTACCAGGTGATTTTATTAAGATGGTAATTGTTGTCTTGACTGAAGAGAGACTTAGAAAATTATTAAAGAAATAGTAAAAATGGGATGAACTACTCTATAGGGAGTAGTTTTTCTTTTATGTAATGTTAAGCGCTTTCATTTTTGGTATAAAATGACAAAATTGACAGGATTTTTATTTGTGAAAATATTAATCTTTGGATTATAATAATCCGTGAAATTGTTTTCTACAAATGAAAACAAGGGAGGAAATTTTGATGAAGAATATTGATTTAGGAGTTTATGGAATTTCAGATGTTAAGGAAGTAGTTTATAATCCTTCATATGAATTTTTGTATGCTGAAGAGACTAAGCCTGAATTAGAAGGTTATGAAAAGGGCAAGGAGACAAACCTTGGTGCTGTTAATGTAATGACTGGTATTTATACAGGTAGGTCTCCTAAGGATAAATATATTGTCATGGATGAAAATTCAAAGGACACTGTATGGTGGACTAGTAAGGATTATCCAAATGATAACCACCCTATGAGCGAAGAAACTTGGAATACAGTTAAGGAAATCGCTAAGAAGGAATTAAGTGGCAAGCGTTTGTTTGTTGTTGATGCGTTCTGTGGTGCTAATGCGGATACTAGAATGGCTGTTAGATTCATTGTAGAAGTAGCTTGGCAAGCACATTTCGTTAAGAATATGTTTATTGAACCTAGTGCAGAAGAATTAGAAAACTTCAAGCCTGATTTCGTTGTTTATAACGCTTCTAAGGCTAGCGTTGAAAATTATGAAGAATTAGGTTTACATTCTAAGACTTGTGTAGCTTTCAATATTACAAGTAAGGAACAAGTAATCATCAATACTTGGTATGGTGGTGAAATGAAGAAGGGTATGTTCTCTATGATGAACTACTTCTTGCCTCTAAAGGGTATTGCAAGTATGCACTGTTCAGCTAATACAGATATGAACAAGGAAAATACTGCAATCTTCTTTGGTTTATCTGGTACTGGTAAGACTACATTGTCTACAGATCCTAAGCGTTTATTGATCGGTGATGATGAACACGGTTGGGATGATAATGGTGTGTTCAACCTTGAAGGTGGTTGTTATGCTAAGGTTATCAACCTTGATAAAGAGTCTGAACCAGATATTTATAATGCGATTAGAAGAGATGCATTACTTGAAAATGTCACTGTTGATGCTAATGGTGAGATCGATTTCGCTGATAAGAGCGTAACCGAGAATACTCGTGTTTCTTATCCAATTGATCATATTAATAATATCGTTACTCCAGTTTCTAGTGCTCCTGCTGCTAAGAGTGTTATTTTCTTGAGTGCTGATGCCTTTGGTGTATTACCTCCAGTTTCAATTCTTACTCCAGAACAAACTAAGTATTATTTCTTAAGTGGTTTTACTGCTAAGTTAGCTGGTACTGAAAGAGGTATTACTGAGCCTACTCCAACTTTCTCAGCTTGTTTTGGTCAAGCGTTCCTTGAGTTACATCCTACAAAGTATGCAACTGAGTTAGTTAAGAAGATGGAAAAATCTAATGCGAAGGCATATTTAGTTAATACTGGTTGGAATGGTACTGGTAAGCGTATTTCTATTAAGGATACTCGTGGTATTATCGATGCTATCTTGAATCATGATATTGATAATGCACCTACTAAGAAGATTCCTTATTTCGATTTTGAAGTTCCAACTGAATTAAAGGGTGTTGATACTCATATCTTAGATCCTCGTGATACTTATGAGAATCCTGAAATGTGGGATGAAAAAGCTAAGGATTTAGCTAATAGATTCATCAACAATTTCAAGAAGTATGAAACAAATGATGAGGGTAAGGCTTTAGTTGAGGCTGGTCCTAAGCTATAAGGTGTAAATATGGTAAGAATTGTTGAAACATCTGTTCGTGATGGTCATCAATCTTTATTTGCGACAAGAATGACTACTGAAGAAGTAGTTGAATTATGCAAGATTTATGATAAAGTTGGCTATCATGCGATTGAAGTTTGGGGTGGTGCTACTTTTGACTCTTGTATGCGTTTCTTGAATGAGGATCCATGGGAGAGACTTAGAGCAGTTAGAAAAGTATGCAAGAATACTAAGCTTCAAATGTTATTTAGAGGTCAAAACATTTTGGGATATCGTCATTATTCTGATGATGTTGTTGATATGTTTTGTAAGAAGTCTATTGAAAATGGTATCGATATCATTAGAGTATTTGATGCCTTGAATGATTTGAGAAACTTATCTACTGCGGTTACTTCTACTAAGAAGTACGGTGGTGAGTGTCAAATTGCCTTATCTTATACAACAAGTCCTGTGCATACAGTTGAATATTATGTAGATTTAGCTAAGAAGGTTGAGAAGCTTGGTGCTGATTCTATTTGTATCAAGGATATGGCTGGTGTTTTAACACCTAGTGATGCGACTGAATTAATCACTGCGTTAAAGAAGGAAGTCAAGATTCCTCTTGAGTTACACTCACACTGCACTGCTGGTATTTGTGAGATGACTTATATGGCAGCTATTAAGGCTGGTGTTGATATTGTGGATACATCATTGTCTCCACTTTCAAACGGTACTGCACAACCTTCAACTCAAGCTTTGTGTTATGCGCTTAAGGGAACTGAATATGATCCAAAGCTAAATATGGATGAGCTTCATAAGGCTGAACCTATTATGACTAATATTGTTAATAAGTATGTTAAGAATGGTCTATTGAATCCAAAGTCTTTCCAAGTTAATCCTAATATTTTAACTTATCAAGTACCTGGTGGTATGTTGTCTAATATGATTAAACAATTAACAGATCAGGGTGCAATGGATCATTATGAGGAAGTGTTAAGGGAGATTCCTAAGGTTCGTAAGGACTTGGGTTATCCACCTCTTGTTACTCCAATGTCACAAATGGTTGGTACACAATCTGTTCTTAATGTCTTAAATGGCGAGAGATATAAGATGTGTGTTAAGGAAGTTAAAGATTATTTATTAGGTAAGTATGGTCAAAGTCCTGCTGCTGTTGATCCTGATATTAAGAAGAAGATTATTGGTGATCAAGAGCCTATTACTTGTCGTCCTGCTGACTTATTGAAGCCTGAGTTTGAAGAACTTAAGGAAAAGTATAAGGATATCGCAAAGAGTGACGAGGATGTATTATCTTTAGCGTTGTTTGAGAATGTCGCAACTGAATTTTTGAAGAAGAAGTATAACGAAAATGAAGTTGAAGAGTTCGAGTTATATATCTAAGGTGGTAATTAAATGATTAGTGGATTTTCTAGATATGATTTTTTAACCGGTGGTATTGTTGCGGTTGTTTCCATCTTAATGGTTTTCTTGATTTTAGTTCTTATTATCTTCTTAACAGAGCTTGTAGCTAAGGCTATGGGTAATGATGAAAAGGAAGAAGAGACAGTGGCAGAAGCACCTGTTACTCCAGCAGTTAGTCATTTGGATTTAAATGATGAGGATGCTACTGTGGCAGCGCTTGTTGCTAGTATCGATTATCGTAATAAGACTAAGAAGAACATTCGTGTAGTAAGTATTAGAGAGGTTAAGTAAATGAAGACATATAAAGTTAAGGTTAATGGTAAGGTATATGAAGTTGAACTAGAGGAAGTTAGTGAATCTAGTGAGAAGATTGAAGCTGTAAAGCAAGAAGCAGCTAGTGCTCCAGTAAGTGATGGTGCTAATGTTGTTAAGGCTCCTATTGCTGGCAAGGTTTTGGATGTTAAGGTTAATGTTGGTGACGTTGTTAAAAAAGGACAAACAGTTGCCATTATTGAGGCTATGAAACTTGAGAATGAAATTCAATCAGGTTTTGATGGTAAGGTTGTTGAAATTAAAGCAGCTAAGGGTAGTCAAGTAAAGAACGGTGATGCTTTAATCGTATTAGGCTAAGCTTATGAATATAGGTTTATTCTTAAAAGAATTCTTAGGTTCAACTGGTATTGTTAGTTTCTTTACTGGCAATGGTTGGATGAATCTAATTATGATTTGTATTGGCTTGATTTTCCTTTATTTAGCTATTAAGAAGGGCTTTGAACCATACTTATTGATTCCAATTTCATTTGGTATTATTCTTGTTAACTTATTACCAGAAATTTATATTACTTATAATGAAGCTGGTGAGATTGTTAAAAGAGGATTACTTGGTTACTTACATTTAGGTGTTGAGTGCGAACTATATCCATGTTTAATTTTCTTGGGTATTGGTGCTACTACAGACTTTGGACCACTTATTGCCAATAAGAAGACAATGTTACTTGGTGCTGCTGCTCAAATTGGTATCTTCGTAGCTTTCTTTGGTGCTTTGTTCTTAGGATTTAATTTCTATGAGGCTGCTTCAATCGGTATTATCGGTGGTGCTGATGGACCTACTGCAATTCTAACTTCTAATAGATTATTGACAATTTCAGGTTCTACTCAGTATTTAGCTCCTATTGCGTTAGCTGCTTATTCTTATATGGCACTAGTTCCAATTATCTTCCCTCCAATTATTAAGTTATTGACTACTAAGGAAGAAAGATTAATTAAGATGGAACAATTAAGAAGTGTTTCTAAAAAGGAAAAGATTTTATTCCCTATTGTGATTACTTTGATTGTTTCTTTGATTGTACCTAGTGCTACACCTTTGATTGGCTGCTTGATGCTTGGTAACTTAATTAAGGAATGCGGTGTGGTACCTAATTTAACTAATACTGTATCAAATGCATTACTATATATTTGTACAATTTTACTAGGCTTATCTGTTGGTGCAACAGCTCAGGGTACTAGTTTCTTAACTCTACAAACATTATCTATTTTTGCCCTTGGTATCTTTGCGTTTGTTGTTGCATGTATGTTTGGTATCCTAGGTGGTAAGGTAATGTGTAAGTTCTCACACGGTAAGATCAATCCAATGATTGGTGCTGCTGGTGTTAGTGCGGTTCCTATGGCTGCAAGAGTTGTTCAAAAAGAGGGTCAAAAGGAAGATCCTAGCAACTTCTTGTTGATGCATGCGATGGGACCAAATGTTGCAGGTGTTATCGGTAGTGCTATCGCTGCTGGTATCTTGTTAACAATTTTTGGTTAATTAATATGAAGACGATCCATTTTGAGACTATTGATTCTACAAATACTTATTTAAAAGAAAATTATGAAAATTTAGATAATTTTACTTTTGTGAGTGCTGATTTTCAAAGTGCTGGAAGGGGTCGTAATAATCGTAATTGGAAAAGCGAAAAGGGTGAAAACTTGCTCTTTTCGCTTTTAATTAAAGATAAGGCACTAATTGATAAATTCTCAAGTTTATCAGTGATTAGTGCTTTTTCTATAATTAAAGCTTTAAACTTAGAACATCTAAGTATCAAGTGGCCTAATGATATATATTATAAGGATTGTAAACTTTGTGGTATTTTACTTGAGGCTGTCACAAGAAATGAAATAGAATGTCTTATTATTGGCATAGGTCTTAATGTTAATCAAAGAGAATTTGTGGGTGAATATAAGAGAACTCCTACTTCTTTGTATCAGATAACTAATCAAACTCAAGATATGAAAATAATAAAAGATAAAATATTTAATCAACTTTATAATGACTTCATGAAAGTTAAAGAAGGTTATGATTTCTATAATGATATTAAAGAATATGATTATTTAAAGGATAGAGAAGTCTATGCTGAGATCAATAATGAGGTTAAACAAATTAAGGTATTGGGTATCGATTCTGATTATTCTTTGAAAGTATTAAAAGATAATGAAACATATAATCTTTCTAGTGGAGAAGTGACTTTTCATTTGTAAAAAAATTTACAAACTTTTTATTGACAAGAAAAAAGTTAGAAGAATATTATAAAAATGTATTAAGACCAGCTAAGGGTTGATTTAGCAATTTTTTATTTAAACAATACGGGTTATAGGGAAGAAAGGATTATATGAAAAAGTTTATTTCTGTGTTGTTGTCTTTGTTGATGGTGTTTTCATTGTGCTTAAGTGTAAGTGCAGATGATACATCTGATGTGCCTTTAGAGGTTCCAAGTGAAGAACCTACTGGCGAATCTAATGAAGATCTAAGTGGTGAAACTACAAATAAGGATGTTTCTGTTACTGATAAGAATGATAGTGATGTTGGTGGTACAAATAACTCTTACAATATTAAAAACGAAGGAACTGCTACTTTTGATAACGTGAATGCTACTGCTGGCAATGCAGATTCTAAAATGTTTGAAAACTGGGATTCTTTTGAATTTGGAATCGCTAAAATTAATGATGTTGTATATAAAACATTGAAGGAAGCAATTACTGCCGCTAATGAAGGAGATACCGTGACATTAATAAATGATGTTCAGGAAAATATTGTTATTGATAAGAGTATTACTTTGGATCTAGGTGGCAAGACTATAACTAATACAAATGCTAGTGGTGAGGCTACAATTCTAATTAATAAGGATGTTACTGCTTTTGTTAAGAATGGTAGTGTTATTGGTGGTACAAATTATTACAATATTAAAAATGATGGTACAGCAACTTTTGATAATGTGAATGCTACTGCTGGTAATGTAGATTCTTCAATGTTTGAAAACTTGGGTTCTCTTACTATTAATAGTGGCAATTATATTGGTGGTTTAAATGTCATCAAATCAGAAGAAGGTTCTAAGTTAGAAATCAATGGTGGCTATTTTGAGTTAAAGGATAGTACTTCTTCAGGATATGTTGGAGTTATTTATAACTATGGAATCACTACTATTAATAATGGCGAATTTGTTAATTTTAGCACTGGTCGCTACACACAGGTAGTACTTACTGGTGTGATTGAAGGTTATGAGTCCCACTTAACCATCAATGGTGGTATTTTTACTAATAATAATACCAGATATAGCACTGCAAATATTTTATGGACTTATGGTAAAGCAACCAAAGCAAATCTAACAATTGTTGGTGGTAAATATAATAAGGAAATTAAAAAAAGATATTTAGAGGATGATTATACCTGTGTTAAAAGAAATGGCGTGTGGGTTGTAGAAGAAAAGCCAACTATAGCTACTATAGGTGATGTTGAATATAAAGATTTTAAAGATGCCATTGCTAACGCAAAAGATGGCGATACTGTCAAACTTTTAGCTAATGTTTCTTTGAGCAAAGGAATAGTTTTAGATAAAAATATAACTTTAGATTTAGGTGGAAAAACTATTAAAGCCAACAATAAATATGTGCTTGATATCTCTTCTAATGTAGTTATTAAAAATGGTACGGTTAGATCTTATGGCTTTAAATCCAATAGTGGCACAATTTGGTTAAATAAAAATGCCAGTTTGATTGTTGAAAGTGACGCTATTATTGAAGTGAAGAGTAATAAGGGTTATAGCGGTTTTGATATCTGTTTTTATACCGACTGTGATGGTGCTTCTTTAAATGTTAAGGGTACTTTAAAGGGCGAAAATGGTATTACAGTTAATGGAATGATCGAGACTGATAATACGGTAAATATCGATGGTGCAACTATTGATGTTACAGGACATGGCTTATATTTGGCTGGTACAGCAACAACCAACATCAGCAATGCTAATATTAATGCTGGTTCAACAGCAATTGAGATTCGTGCTGGTAAGTTAAATATTAAGGATGGTACTTATACTAGTGCTGGTGAGTTTAAGACAAGTCCTAATGACAATGGTACAACTGTTGATGGTGCTGCTTTAGCTATTTCTCAACATACTACTAAATTACCAATTGATGTAACTATTGATGGTGGTTCGTTTAAGGGCGAATATAGCTTATATGAGGCAAATGTTCAAGAGAATGATGAAGAATCGCTAGCTAAGGCAAATATCAAGATTAATGATGGTAATTTTGATGGTAAGTTCTTTATTGAAAACAATGCAGAAAAATCTATAAAGGGTGGTAAGTATTCTGTTGATGTTTCTAAGTATTTAATGAGTGGTTATAACGTAGCTAAGATTAATGAAACTTATAGTGTTATTAAGGATGGAGAAAAGATTAGTGTTACTACTCCTACTTCAATAGTTGATGAAAAGACTTTTGAAGAGGTTAAGAAAGTTGAAGCTAATTCTGTTGGTATAACATTGAATGTTGACCCAAATATCACTTTATCTAGTACTGAAAAAGAAAAAATAGATAATTTAACTTCAAAGGATTCAAAGATAGAAAAGTTACTTCCTTTGGATATAAAGTTATATAGTTATGATGTAAGTGGTAATGAGAAACTAATTACAGATTTAAATAGCCCTATTACTGTTACTATTTATCTACCTGATGATGTAATGAATTCTATTAAGGATGCAAAGAGTGTAAAGGTTGCAAGATTCCATGATGGTGAATTAACAATGTTGGATGCAACATTAAATGGTAATGTCTTAACATTTAAGACTGATAAGTTCTCTACTTATGCGATTGTAGCTTATGGTGTTGCTGCTCCAGCTCCAACTCCAACTCCAACTCCAACACCTACACCAACTCCAACACCTACTCCAAGTGTTACACCTTCTGTTGGTTCAACAAGTGTAGCTGATAAGAAAGCTGGGCCTAAGGATTTAAATAGTGATGGTGTTATTACTTGTGATGAGGAAATGGGTTCAGCTAACTGGATTTGGTCTGAGTCTAAGGGTGCTTGTGTATATAAAGTAAGTAATACTTCGACTAAATAAATTGAATTATTGTGCTTGTGCATGATTGAATGAGCTGCTTCTAATTAGAAGTAGCTTTTTCTTTTAAATGAGAATAATGTAATCTAAGATATAATGTTTTAAAAGAAGAGGAATTGCCATGAAAATTACAGAATTAAGAAATATGTTAGAGTCTTCAGATACTGCTACGCTAAAGAAAACGGTTGTAGAGGTTTATAAATTACTTCCTACTAATAAGAAATTAGATGCTGATGATGTGATTACTAGTATTTTAAGTGGAGATGGCAAGAAGACCGTTAAAGTAGAAGAAAAGGTTGATTATAGAAAATTGTTTAATGAAATTAATCGCTTTTTAGAAAATGCATATAATCAATGTTATTATGTTCCAAATAGAGTTGTTCAAAAGAAAGATAGGCCTAAATGGCGTTTCTTGGTAAAGAGATATGTAAAGGATTTAGAAAAAGTTCCTACTGATAGTGATTTTTATAATGAATCTGTTGAATTATTGATTAAACTTTATGAAATGATGTGCTATGCATGTAGATATTATTTGTTTTCATCAACTGATTCTTTTCAATCAGTTGGTATATCACAAAGCAGTTTCTATGATTTGATTGCCAAAAAGACATTCGCTAAGGTTTTTGTTACAGAAGATGATATCGCTACTTTAATTATTTGTGCTACAACTGGCGGGCTTAGCACTTGGTCTTTACATATAAATCAAGTAAGCATCTTATTGTCTTATCTAAATACTGAAAAGTATCTTCGTATGGCCATGGATAAGGCTAAGGAATTTGTTGAAAAAAACGGTGATAAATTAAGAAAATTAGATAGATATTCTAATACTGGCTATTATTTAGAAGATGCGATTAATCAACTATGTAATCTTATTTTAATGGTTGAAATTGAGCTCGATGAATTTGATGAAGGTGTTAAATATTATTTAGATAATGCGAAGGAAAACGATAACGAAATTATTCTATATTGTGCTCTTGATACTATTAAGGTTTTTACAGATGATGATGATTTATGGGTGAAGTGTTATGAATATGGAATCAAGTATAAGAAAATTGAACCAAGAGATGAACTAAAAGAAGCTTATGAAGAGATTTTAAATAAGAAAAAATAATTAGTAAATCAATAGGAATTATGTTAATATATTTGTGTTGTCTCCCTTTAATAGGGTCTCAACCGCACAGAGAAGGTTTTTAAGCATGGTCACCTTAATGGCGAGTCTAAATTCAAAGAAAGGAGATTTTATGTACGCAATTATTGAAACTGGCGGTAAGCAACTTAAAGTAGAAGAAGGGTCTGTAATTTATGTCGAAAAGTTAGATGTAAATGAAGGTGAAGAATATACTTTCGATAAGGTTGTTGCGCTAAACAATGGCAGTTTAACTCTTGGTGCACCTTATGTTGATGGTGCTAAGGTTACTTGCAAGGTTGAAAAACAAGGCAAGGGCAAGAAGATTGTTATCTTCAAGTACAAGTCTAAGAAGGGTTCTACTCGTCGTAAACAAGGTCATCGTCAACCATATACTAAGTTAACTGTTACTAGCATCGCTTAATGATATTAGTAAGATATAGCTTAGAGAATGGCTATTACACACATTTAGGGGTTACTGGTCATGCAGAATATGCTGAATATGGTAATGATCTAATATGTGCTAGTGTCTCAAGTATAATGTTTGGACTTATGAATTGTCTTGATGAATATCAGGATGTTACAATTAATGTAGGTGAAAACAAGATTGAGATAAAAAATGAATGTAAGCTTGATGAAGTAAATAATTTTATGAAGCTTGCACTAATTCAACTTAGGACTATTGAAGAGTCCTATGGTGAATTTATTAAAGTAGAAAGGAAATGAGTATGAAATATATTTTAGATATTCAATTCTTCGCTTCTAAGAAGGGTGTTAGTTCTACTAAAAACGGACGTGACTCTCATTCTAAGAGACTAGGTGCGAAGGTTGCCGATGGTCAATTTGCTACTGCTGGATCTATTATCTACCGTCAAAGAGGTACTAAGATTCATCCTGGTACAAATGTTAAAAAGGGCGGCGATGATACATTATTCTGCACTTGCGACGGTATTGTTAAATATGAACGTTTAGGCAAGGATAAGAAGAAAGTATCTTGCTATCCTGCTTGCTAAGATCATTTAAAGGCCTTCTATAGGCCTTTTATTTTATTTAAGAGAATTATGCAATTTATTGATAAAGTAAAAATTAAATTAAAAGCTGGAAATGGTGGCAATGGTCTTGTCTCTTTTAAACGTGAGAAATACAATCCTTTTGGTGGTCCAAATGGTGGTGATGGTGGTGATGGCGCTTCTATCGTATTTGAAGTAGATACTAATAAGTCAACACTATTAGATTTACGTTTCTCAAAGATGATTAAGGGTGACAATGGTGCTGATGGTAAGCCAAATAATATGTTTGGTGAATCTAAGAAGGATGTTATTGTTAAGGTTCCTTTGGGTACTATTGTTAAGAACTTAAAAGATAATACTATTATTGCTGACTTGAATACTATTGATTCAAAAGCTGTAATTTGCCAAGGTGGTAAGGGTGGTAAGGGTAACCGTCACTTTGCGACTTCTAGAAATTCTGTTCCTGAAAAGGCACAACTTGGTGAATCTGGTGAAGAAAAAGAAGTGGAAGTAGAACTTAAACTATTAGCTGATGTAGGCTTAGTGGGTTTCCCAAGTGTTGGTAAATCAACTCTATTATCAGTTGTATCTAAGGCTAGACCTGAAATAGCTGACTATCCATTCACAACACTTGTACCTCAACTTGGTATGGTTAAAGTTGGCGATGGATCGTTTGTTATGGCAGACTTACCAGGACTAATTGAAGGAGCTTCACAGGGTAAGGGTCTAGGTCATGAATTCTTGAAACATATTGAAAGATGTCGTGTAATCTTACATGTTATTGATATGTCAGGTGAATATAGAGATCCTCTAAGTGATTATGAAATCATTAATCATGAACTAGAGAGCTATCCAGGTAACTTAAGTTCTAGACCTCAAATTGTCATCGCTAATAAAATGGATGGCGATATGGCAAAAGAAAATCTAAAACGTTTTAAGGAAAAGTATCCTGATGTAGAGATTTTTGAGACTATCACAATCATCAATGAGGGTTTAACTCCTGTATTATATAAAGTTAAGGATATGTTAAAGGAACTACCTCAATTTGCCTTATATGATGAAAAGAAGGCAGAAGAGAAGGTTGTATATACCTTTACACCTGAAGAAGAATTTAGAGTATTTAACGAAGGCAATGGTATCTTTAGAATCGAAGGCGAAAAGATTGAAAGATTGTTTGAAAGAACTAATCTTAAGGATATGGATTCAGCATTACGTTTCGCTCGTGCGATGAGTAAGATGAAAGTTGATGAAGCCTTAAGAGAAAAAGGCTGTAAGAACGGCGATCAAGTCTTCATTAATGATACAAGCTTCGAATTCGTTGATGGTGACGATGAAGATGAATTTGAATAAGGGGCTGTCCAAAAACCTAAGTGTTAAAACTTAAGGTTGGACAGCCTTTTTATTTATATTTATATTCTTCTTTTG
>CAKVAL010000041.1 GCA_934725085.1 uncultured Erysipelotrichaceae bacterium
TTAAAAAGCTATGTTTATGTAAAACGAAAATATAAGTGAGAATAAGAAGAAAGCGAAAATATCAAAAATAATTGAGTTTTTTTTAATCTCCTCATCGTTAGTATTAAGAGGGATTACAAAAAAAGTCTCGTTTGTATTAAAATAAGACATGTTAAAGATACCTTCTTTCTGTGAACAAGAAGATTGTATCAACAAAAAGGCGCTTAAGGTTGGATTCCTGGAGCGCTTTTTATGTTTTTGATCCTATTTTAACCAAAAGAAAGGACTGTTAGAAATTAGTCATTTCGTAACAGCCCCTACAATCACTATCTAACAAAATTAGTAAATACTCTCTTCTCAGATTTAACATTCGACTCTTTCTTAAGATAAGCAGCCATGTTATAACCCAAGTATCTCATTGTCTGCATACCCTCTAAGTCTTCAACAACTTCTCCAATCTCAGCACCATGGGCAATGTTCCAATAAGTGGAAGATATTACAGGCATTTGATTAATCGTAAAATACTTTGTAAGTCTATCTAAAGTAGCAGAGCCACCACTTCTTCTACATACACAAACGGCACTTGCTGGTTTATACTTAAAGTCTTTGCCGGAAGAATAGAAAGCTCTATCTAACAAGGCACAAAGAGCACCATTAGGACCAGCATAATAGACAGGAGAACCTACTACATAAGCATCTGCTTCTTTCATCTTACTTACAAGTTCATTTAAATTATCATCTTCAAACACACAATGCTTAAGCTTGAAACATTGTCCACAGCCAATACATCCTCTTACTGGTTTATTGCCAATCCAAAAGATTTCGGTTTCAATACCTTCGCTATTTAAAACATCAGCGCATTCCTTTAAAGCCAAATAAGTATTTCCTTCTTTATGAGGGCTACCATTTATTAACAATACTTTCATATACAAACCCCTTCTATTTAAAGATGCCAACATCAATTGGCACCCTATTTATTTATTTAATTTCTTACCACACTTTGGACAAAATTCAAAGTCACCATCAACCTTCTCGCCACAATATGGACAGAAGTCTTTCTTCTTGCCATATTTCTCATTTAAAGGATCACCTTCTTCATCTTCATCAACGATATCCACAATAGAATAACGTTCTTCAGAAGTCGCATTCTTTAGATTATATACACCACTATAGATGCCTAATCCCACAAATATTAGGCCAAACGGAACCATTATACTCGCCCCCATATTAGCAGCAGCAGCAGTCCAAAACAAGCCAAACAACGCAAACGCAAACGAGAACACTGCTTCCATCTTAGATGGGCCTCTTCCAGGTTTAATACTCTTCATAAGTAACCCTCCTTTTGTTGAATAAATTATATCTTGTTTGCATTCAAGATTATAGAGGCTTAATTGTTTTTAAATAATCATCTACACTCTTTTTATTTGGCTTTGAATCAATTCTTTCCATTTGATCAGCAATATATTCAGTATTTATCGTCATACTTGCGATACAACAAAGAATCAAACTCTCAAAATAAGCAATAGCTACTTGAAAAATAGATACCGCAACACCCACAAGCACAATACCAAATGTATTGTTTCCTACATCTAATCCTAAATAAACAGCACTTCTTAAAAAACTAATAGCTGAAATTACAAGCATTATTCCAATAATAATTCTTATGAAAAACCACACATACGCAATAGTCTCTAACTTGTTACCAGGATTTTTAAACATAGCTACTTATTCTCCTTAAACTTCTCAGCCAAACTAGGTGCATTCTTAGTTAACTTCTTAATAGTTAAATCCTGTGCCTTATCATTAGCAAGTCTTAATTGACGATCAGAAGACAATAGATTTTCTTTTACCTTCTTTAAATGATCAATAGTCTTATCAATCTCATCAATAGCTGTAGAGAACTTCTTAGAAGCAGTTTCAAAATTCTTACCAAAGGCTACCTTAAAGTTTTCCATATTCTCTTCAAAATGAGCAATATCCAAATTATTATTCTTTTCAATCAACAATTGTTTCTTATACTCAGTTGCATTCAAAGCTGCATTTCTTAATAACGTAATAAGAGGAATAAAGAATTGAGGTCTAATAACATACATCTTAGGATATCGATAAGACACATCCACAATACCCTCATTATATAGTTCACTATCGCTTTCAAGTAATGATACAAGAACTGCATATTCACATTTCTTGCGATTACGGTCTTTATCTAACTTATCAAAGAAATCTTCATTCTTATGTTTAGTAGAAGTAGTATCAGCCTCATTCTTCATCTCAAACATAATAGATATTATTTCTACGCCATCTTCATCAAAATCTCTAAAGACAAAGTCACCCTTAGAACCCTCAACAACCTCATTATCCTTCTCAAAATAAGCATTTCTAAACATGCCCATTCTATTCTTATTAAATTCATTAGCGCAATGTTGTTCTAAGCTTTCACCAATCATCTTAGTAGACATCTTAGTCTTAAAATCCTTATAGTAATCCACTAATTCTTGTTTAGCACTTAGTTGTTGTTCATAAGAATCCTTCATAGAATCAAACTTATTAGCCATCTCACTCTTATAGATTTCTAATTCATTCTTAGCCTTATTAATCTCTAGATCCTTAGTTTCCTTTAATTCGCTTATTGCCTTATTAACAGCTAATTCCTTCTCAGTATCACCATTCTTAACTTGTTGATTCAAAACTTCAATCTTACTCTTTAAATCTAAAACAGTTGCATTAGCCTTAGACTTAAGCTCACTAATCTCAATATCCTTACTAGCAGTAATCTTATTAATTTCGCTTTGTTTAGTAGCATTCAATGTATTGATTTCTTCCTTTAAAGAACTAGTCTTAAGATTAAGCTCATTCTCATGTTCCTTCTCAACTAGCTTTAGTTGATTCTTCAAACTTTCAATCTCAGCCTTTTGTTCATCAAGTTTAACAGTAGCCTTACTTACTAAATCCTTTTTAACTAATTCTTTTTGTAGCTCAAGCTTCTCATTATATTCAGCTTCTCTTTTCTTCAACTCATCATAAAACTCATGATCCCTTACTTGTTTCACAATAGAGTTATAGTTTGTTTCATCAATCGTAAATAATTGACCACAATGAGGACATTTAATTTCTTTCATACAACACCTCTTTCTTTACAGTTTTATTCTACCGTAAAAGCCTGTGTAAAAATTGCACCACCATTTAAATATTTTTCACAAACAAAATATGATATATATTAGACATGAACAACAAAGAACCTTATACAGTAGATGGATCTCTTGCTGAAACACAAGCGATCATGTCATTATCCGGTATGGAATTATCAGTAGAATGGCTTTCTAGACTAAAGGAATATGCCCTAGGCAATATATCTGAAGATGAACTTCGTAAAGAAGTAATAGATAGTATTTCTAATTCAGATATTAAGAAAGATTAATAATATGGCTGATTTAATTTATTGTTATGAAAATACAAACATACTTAAAAATAAGTTAAACTTCAATATTTAGAGATAAATTCCAGGTAACTGGAATTTTCTTTTATCATCAATTATGATGATTTATTATTTCTTCTTTTCCCTTACTATAAAGTAAAGGAGGACGCCCTTGAAAAAGAAAATGATAATTATTATATTTATAGTTCTTTTAATTACAGGTGCAATTTTTATGTTCAAGCCTAAGAAAAAGATTGATTCAAAATTAATATTTACTTCAACTATTTCATCAGGTTCTATGAATGGAGGAAGAAGCGAAACTTCTATTGAAAGAATAGATGATAATAAAGCCTTATATTCAATTTATGAACAACCATCACATAGTTCTCCTGTAGATATAAAGGAATATTATATCGATGCCACTACTTTAGATAAGATAAAAGCAATATTCGATAAATATGACTTACAAGAATATCCTAAACTTAAGAGGTCAGAAATATTTGCCCATGACGCAGCTACTACTTCTTATGAATATAAATTTGAAAATGGTGATAATATCTATTTCAGTTCTGATTTAGATTTACCAAGAAAGTTTCAAGATGCGAAAACTGAAATAAAAGACATCTTAAACAAGGCTAGAGAAAATGGCGAAAAACTTCCTAATATTGTTTCTCAAAATCCTAATAATGATGAAATTACTTTAAGTATCAATTATTACTATCAAAATACCATAAGTTATTTAATAGAAAACTATTCAGATCATGAAATAGAAGTAGATGGGATTATTAGATTATATAAGGGAGATTATTTAATTTATGAAGAAGAATCTTATTCTTATAATCTTAATAAAAACCTTGATCATCTAGATTACATTAAGCTTAAAAATAGATTAGATGTGGGAGATTATCTATTAGAGCTTGGTGATATTAAATGTTCTTTCACTATTAATTAGCGAACTGCTCCCCCTTTGGAAGAATGCTTAGCCCCACAAGCATTCTTCTTTTTTACAAAAATGTTAAGTAATATTAAGCAATTACAGTATAAATTTGACTAAAAAACTATTAAAAAGTAAAATATAAGTACAAACTTGCTTGTGAAGGATTAAAGCTGGGTCCTCGAATGAGGGTAGATATACATTTGTATATTTAGAATTCCTTTGCTCCTGGGGCAAGTTTTTTTATTTTTGTTCCTTCAATTCTTGTTTTATTCTTTCTAGTATCAAAGGGTCTTCTAAAAATAAGTTAGTTATAAAATCTATGAGTTGTTGAGTGCAACTCCAACTTTTTGTTAATTCGTGATAATAGTAATATTTTTCATTGTTTTTTAAATCAAATTTCTTACAAATTAAGCCCAAATTATATTGGTTGAATATAATTTCTACTCCTTTTCTTTTTAAATTATCAATTACTAATTCTATTACTCTTTTTTGATTGTATCGGTGTGTTAAATTTGTGTCTTTTAACTCTTTAACAATTTTAATTGGTTCCTCTCCGTCTTTTGCGATTCTAAATGTTGTTTTGGCTTCATTAATATCTTTAACGATTTTAATGTTTAAATCAATCTTTATTGCTAATCTATCATTTGAATTGCTATTAATTAATTCTTGTGTTTCATTTTTGATTTTTATATATCTATTTAAAATATTATCTCCATATTTACTTAGTATTTCTTCATCACTGATTTGTTGATTATTTACAACCAAAGTCATGAAGGAACTGTTTATCTTTTCTGTAATATCTCTTTCAAAAAAATCAAATAACTTTTGGGAGTAATTTAAAACATTTGATTGCATAAAAGGCAGATATATAGAATCCAATTCTTTAATAACATAATGAGTTGCTGTATTTCTCAACCCTACTATTATTTCAAGATTTTTTCTTACTGGATCTTTATCGTTTGTAAAAACACTATTTATACAGTTTGAAAGAGCAAGAGTTCTATTCGGCTTATCATTAAAATATATACTCTTACCATCCCTTAAAAGTTTAGCTTTTAATAATAATTCCCAAGCATTACATATAAAGAAAGCAAAACCTTCAAGTCTATATTTTATAGTAGGTTTGTTGTATATTTCTATAGCCATCAAAAAAGCCTCTTCGCTCTTATCAAGCATATTATTAATCAAATTAATATCCATTATTTATTCTCCTCAAACCAATACTACCACAATTTATCACTACTTATTTTTTTGGCTATATCTATTATTTCCTAAATGAAAAACTATTTCATCATTAATTTTCATGCCTGTCGTGATTTTTGTACACACTCAATCATTAAAGCTCTTGATCAATTATATTTATTTTCCTTCCTATATCTCCGTTATATTGATTATACGCAGGTATGCAAGTATCTCAATCTTTGATTATACGCACCTTTAGAATACACTCAAACTATGATTATACGCACTCAAATAAGTACTACAATTAAGTTATGTGGTTAATATATGCACTTATATCTTCCTTCTTTGCAGGTATCACTTCTATATTGGCGAAGTGTGGAATTAATAAAACCGATTCAACTGTCGCAACTGCATTACGTACAATTGTTGTCTGTATCTTTTCATGGTTATTAGTCAAAGACATTACAAATATAGAGACAAAGACACTCGTCTTTCTAATACTATCTGGTTTATCAACTGGTGCTTCTTGGTTGTGTTATTTTAAAGCCCTACAACTTGGTGACATCAACAAAGTGGTTCCAATCGATAAGTCTAGTATTGTCTTAACAATTGTTCTTGCTTCTATGTTTTTAAATGAAGGTATTAGTCTTATAAAATTTATATCGATAATCTTAATAGGAATGGGTACCCTATTAATGATTGATAAGAAGGATAATTCTAATAAATCCAATAATAAAGAATGGTTAATATATGCCTGTTTGTCTGCCCTTTTTGCGAGTCTAACAAGTGTCTTTGGAAAGATTGGTATTACTAACATTGATTCTAACTATGGTAGTGCTATTAGAACTACTGTTGTCTTAATTATGTCCTGGGTAATGGTGTTAATTACTGGTAAAAGTAGTAAACTAAAGGTAGATAAGAAAGAAATTATCTTTATTGTATTATCAGGATTTGCCACTGGTATTTCCTGGTTAGCATATTATAAGGCATTGCAAGTTGGTCCTCTTAGCATTATCGCTCCAATTGACAAGTTAAGTATTCTTGTCACTATTATCTTTTCTTACTTTGTGTTCAAAGAAAAATTATCATTCAAGGCCCTTATGGGTTTAGTTTTAATCGTCATTGGTACTCTACTTTTAGCGCTACGGTCATAATTAATGAAACTTATTCCTTATTAGGATAGAATCCTATTAATGATAAAAAGAAATACTTTACAAAAAGAAATAGTCATTAAAACTATTCAAGATATTGATAAGCATGCTACTGCTGATGAGATATATTCATATATCAATAAGTTTCATCCCAGTATTAGTAGAGCTACTATTTATCGTAATCTCAATATCCTAGTTGAAGAAGGAATGATCACAAGGGTTGATATTCCAAGTGGGCCTACTTACTTTGATAAAAGATTAGATAAACATCATCATTTGAAATGCATTAAATGTGGATTAATACATGACATAGATATTAATATTCCTGATTTAGAAAAATGTGGTATGGAATATGATATCTATTTCAAAGGTATTTGTCCCAAGTGTAAGGAGAAGCTATGAACGAGAAAACATTATTCAAGATAAGCTATGGCTTATATGTTCTTAGTACTAGATTAGGTGATGAGGATAATGGATGTATCATTAACACCGCAATACTTGCAGCATCTAAGCCTAATCAAATTAGTATTTGTGTTAACAAGCTTAATCATACTCACGATATGATTATGGAATCTAAGGAATTTACAGTTTCTATCTTGAGCGAAAAAGCTACCTTTGATGTTTTTGAAAGATTTGGCTTTCATTCAGGAAAAGATATCAACAAGTTTGAAAACTATGAATTCTGTAAAAGATCTAACAATGATATCTACTACATAACCGAAGGAACTAATGGTTACATTTCAGCTAAAGTAGATAAGATTATTGACCTTGGTTCTCATACGATGTTTATTGGTGAAATAAGTGATATGGAAATGTTAAATGATGAAGTGTCATTAACTTATGATTATTACCATAAACATATAAAACCCAAGCCAATTGAAAAGACAAGTAATGAAACAATATGGAGATGTACAATTTGTGGCTATGAATATAAGGGGGAAGAACTTCCTGAAGACTTCATTTGTCCAATTTGTAAGCATCCGGCTAGTGACTTTGTGAAAGGAGAATAAGATATGAAAACAAACAAGTATGCTGGTACACAAACAGAAAAGAATTTAATGGAAGCCTTTGCTGGCGAATCACAGGCAAGAAACAAATATACTTTCTTCGCTTCGGTTGCTAAAAAGGAAGGCTATGAACAAATGTCAGCTTTATTCTTAGATACTGCTGATAATGAAAAGGAACATGCAAAATTATGGTTCAAAGAGCTTAATGGAATTGGCAATACACCAGAGAATCTTGAGAGTGCAGCAGAGGGCGAAAACTATGAATGGACTGATATGTATGAGGGTTTTGCCAAGACTGCTGAAGAAGAAGGTTTCCATGATTTAGCTGTTAAATTTAGAGCAGTTGGTGCAATTGAAAAGCATCATGAAGAAAGATATCGTGCCCTACTTCATAATATTGAAACTGCTCAAGTATTTGAAAAGAGTGAAATCAAAGTATGGGAATGCAGAAACTGTGGTCATCTTATCGTAGGCAAGAAGGCACCTGAAGTATGCCCTGTATGTAATCATCCTCAAAGCTATTTTGAGGTTCATACTGAAAACTATTAAGGAGGAACAACAATGAAATACAAATGTGAAGTATGTGGTTGGGAATATGATGAGGAATTAGGTTATCCTGAAGGTGGTATTGAACCTGGAACTAAGTGGGAGGATGTACCTGAGGACTTCACTTGTCCATTATGTGGTGTAGATAAGAATCAATTCGTAGAGGAGTAGCAAGCGCTACTCTTTTTAATTATGGCAACTACACATGGGATTCTTCCCGTACATTCGATATATCTAACATCTTGATATCCTAAATCTTTAAAGAATGACATATATTTTTCTTTATTGAATTTTCTTTTGAAATCAACACCCAGTTTATTTATTGAATTGGATACATTATCAACATTTCCAACACTATTCTTATTCATATAAGTGGGAATAATAATCTTTCCATTTAGCTTACATACTCTATCTAATTCTTGTATAGCTTTAATAGGATTATTCAACAAATGAATCACATTGCCAGCAATTACTACATCAAAGCTATTATTTGGATAAGGTAGTTTCATGATATCAACACACTCAAACTTGATATTTTGATACTTTTTTAGTTTTCTTTCAGCAATCCTAAGCATCTTAATCGAATAGTCTGTCGCGATTAAACTATTACATTTTTCACTAATAGCCTTAGTTAAAAGACCTGTACCACAAGCACATTCCAGTACATCATCAGTAGATGATATTTCACCTTCAACAACATTACATAGTTTGATATTTGTTTTCCTATTGATGATGTTGGCAAAAATATCATAGACACAGGCTATCTTATCCCAAAACATCACTTTATCCTTTAAATCTTATCTTTACTATTTGCATTTTCATTAATCCATCACAAACATGAGCAAGGAATCTAAAGAAGCCACTTACATTATCTTCCTTTAAATCGTTGTATCCTAGCATATAGCCTTTACTTGTTACTTCGATATTATTAGACCATGATGATATTTCATCAAGATTGGATACTGAAAAATAAGTGCCCACTTCTTTTACTTTTAAAGAATTAAGCCACATTGATATCAACTTAACCGTCATTTTACCAGCCGCATCAAAGACTAGTACACTATCATTGAAATAATTAGCCATTTTAACAATAAGATTCTTAACTTCATCATTAAGAAAATAATAGAAGACTCCTGAGGCAAAGAAGATTACACCATTTGAATTATCGATTTTATCAAACCATTCAACATCATTTAAATTACAAGCTATATTTTCTTCTCTTTCACCTGGTGGCAACAATTCATTTCTTACTTTAATCACATCGGGAAAATCTAGGTTATAAATCTTACATTTACCATTATCACAATTTCTTCCTGTATTATCTAAACCACAACCTAAATTAACAACAGAAGCAAAGGGGTGTTCCTTTAAGTATTCACATACCTCATAGGCAATATCACTTTGTCTTGCGGCTACTTCTAATGCTCCAAAGCGTTGCATAAGACTCTTTGATTTCTTTTCTATTTCAGAGAAATCATAATCAATTTGATTAATCAAATCTACCGCAGTCTTATCATAATAAATGTTTGGATATAAACTAGAACAAATCTTTCTAGAATATAGAGGAATAATTAATGTCTCTTGGACACTATCTTTCTTAATCTTATATTTCATATACTCACCTAGTTAGTCTTTGCTAACTGATTTAATTCTAATCATACTATTTTCTTATGTCAACATAGAATTGCGTTCAATGTGTTAATCTTCGACAACCGCACTATACTTTGAACAAATTTATAGTGTGGCTGTCGAAAATAGCTTCTAACATTTTCAAAACTAGACAAGCGTGCTTATTTCGTTTACAATATAAGCACGAAAGGATGGTGATTATATGAGTAATACAAATGAAATTCTTAAAAATTTTGACTATCTAACACCATCAATTGCTAAGGAAAATGGTGTTTCTAAATGGCAGTTTTATCAATACGTTAATGATAGTGGCGTTGATCAAATATATAGAGGCTTTTACTCTAATAAAGATACTTGGGTAGATAATTTGTATGTACTTCATCAAAGATGCCCTCAGGCAGTATTCTCACATGATGAAGCTTTCTATTATCATGACTTATGCGATAGAGAGCCAATCGTTAATACCTTAACCATTTATAGCGGTTATAATGCCCACAGATTAAAGGCAAGTACAAATTGTAAAGTCTATACTGTAAAAAAAGAATTGTTAGATGTTGGAAAGATTATGGTTACTGATAATTATGGCAACCAAGTGCCAATGTATAACTTAGAAAGAACAATCATTGATTTATTTAGAAGTAGAAACAGTATAGAAATTAATGAATTTGTTACGGTATTAAAATCTTATGCTCGTAGGAGAGACAAAAATATGCATTTCTTAATGGAATATGCTGAATTATTTAATGTTGAAAATATAGTTCGCCAATATATGGAGGTACTTTTATAATATGGCTCTTACAAAGGAACAACTAAAAGGTAGAATTAAAAATCTTGCAAAAGAGAACAATGCCGACCCACGTCTTTTAATGCGTTTATATATGATGGAGAGATTTATTGAAAGAGCTTCTGCTTCAAAATATAAAGATAATTTCATAATCAAAGGTGGCATTCTTGTGACCTCTTTAGTTGGCATATCCCTACGTTCAACGTTAGACATCGATAGTACTATTAAAAACCAAAGTATTTCCGAGGCTGATGCGAAAAAGATGATAGATGATATATGCAAAATTGATATCGGTGATGGAGTATCTTTTGAGGTTAAAGATTCTGCGGTCATAATGGACGAAATGGAATATCCAGGCATCCGTTTCACTTTAAATGTTAATATGGACGGTTTGGTTACACCGATTAAAATAGATATCTCTACGGGAGACGTTATAACACCAAGAGCGATAGAATACCAATATAGTTTCATATTAGAAAATCGTACGGCTACATTGTTATCTTATAATCTTGAAACAGTTTTAGCCGAAAAACTTCAGACTATTCTTGTAAGAGAACTTGTTAATACTAGGATGAGAGATTTTTATGACATTCATGTTCTATTAACCTTATATGAGAAATCTATTGATATAAGTGTTTTAAAAGATGCATTTAAAGCAACTTGTAAAAAGCGTAACACTCTAGATTTAATCAGCTATAGTAAACAAGCAGTTGAAAGAATAAGAAGCAGTAATGCTCTAAGCAATCTTTGGATAGACTATCAAAATAAGTATGTTTATGCTCAAGATATTTCTTATAAAGATGCTGTTAATAGTGTAGAAAAATTATTAGATAAGTTGTCATAATAATGGCGCCCTATTATAGGCGCCATTTTAAAATTCTAATTTATTGGAATTACTACTTTAACAAATCAACCACATCAGCCTTAGATCTAAAGCCTGTTTGTCTATTAACTAGTTCACCATTCTTGAATACAAGTAATGTTGGAATACTAGCTACATTATATTTAGCAGCTAAGTCCATGTGAGCATCTACATCAATTTTGCAGATTTTGAATTCATCATGTTCATCTGCGATTTCGTGCAGAATTGGTGATAACATCTTGCATGGACCACACCATGTTGCATAGAAGTCTACTAGCACAGGAATATCACTGTCTAATACTTCTTCCTTAAAGTTTTCGATATTTACATTTTCATTAATTTGACTCATTTTTATTTACCTTCTTTCTTTTTACATCCTTATCATAATCAATATAAAAAGTTTTGTATGTGATTAAGTCACATTACTTAATTTTCTTCTCTAGCTTATCTATCTTATCCACTATATGATTAACTTTATCGTATAAATCTTCAATCATTATTTCGGTCTTAAGATTAACCTTATAATCATTTTCAGCTCTATGTCTATCTTTCTCTTCTTGTCTATTTTGACTCATCATAATTAATGGCGCCTGTATAGCAGCAACACATGACAATACAAGATTTAATAATATGAATGGATATGGATCAAAGGCTTTAGAAGCCAATATAACATTTACTAGCATCCAAATAATTAATACTGCTGTAAAGGAAAAGATAAAGGCCCAACTACCTGCAAACTTAGCAATACTATCAGCAGCTTTTTGTCCTAATGTATACTTCTCTTCTGGCTTCTTAGAAATCTTACTATCAGCCAATAAGTCGATAATCTCTTCATCAGTCATGTCATGTTTGATATCTTCTAGTATTTCATTTAATAATTCTCGGTTTTCTTTCATATACTTTACCTTCTTTGACTAAATGATAATGCTAATTTTTAAAGATGAAGCAATATTTTGCAACGCAAATGGCTAAAATAGCTTATTCGTTGTACATCGTTTGCAACGAAAACACCAAAATTGACCTTTTCGTTGTACAACGAATGCAACGATAACTTCAAAAACACTGTTTTCGTTGCAAATTCAATTAAATATCATACAAAGCATCGACATCAACTAATTCAATACTACCCTTCTGTAGTTTAATAAGACCATCCTGTACAAACAGTTTAAGTATTCTAGTTACTGCTTCTCTTGCAGAATTAATATCATTCGCAATTTCTTCATGAGTTACTTTAATAATAGTAGAATCAGTTCTTTCGTATTGATTAATTAAATAGTTAGCTACCCTACTATCTAATCCTTTAAACAATAATTCTTGCATATTCCACATTACATCAGAGAATCTAGCTAATGCTTTCTCATATAAATAACACCTTAGTTCTATATTCATATAAGCTAAATCTTCAATTATGTTAGAAGGAACAATTAATACCTTAGTATCCTCATTAGCTACTAGTTGTGTATCAAAAGTGATTTGTTTAATAATACATGATGCTGACAACACACATAAATCATTGTCCTCCAGTTTAAAGATAGTTACTTCCTTACCTTCATCAGAAACAAGATAAGCTCTTACTTGCCCTGATATTACATTTAATAGACCAAGGCATGATGAACTATTATCAAAGACGGTAGAACCCTTAGTATATGTTCTCTCTATGGTGTTATCCTTTAATATTTCTTTTTCTTTGTCTGTTAATAAATTCCAGAATGGTAAACGATTACTCATACTTTATTTATATCATAACTTGTTTTATGTATCTTAACTTTAATTAAGTTAAGATACAAAATAAGTGTTAAGACTCGGTACTTTGACACTTGTAAATCAATAAAATGTTCTAAAGTGGCTTAATTGCTGCTTTTTTTATGTCAAGTTATTAT
>CAKVAL010000042.1 GCA_934725085.1 uncultured Erysipelotrichaceae bacterium
GTACTAACAATCAAATTGAAGCTGTTGGGTAAAATAATGTGTCGTTTTGTGGGTAAATTATTGTGTCGTTCTACACAAAGAGAACAGATATGCTACTAGCATATTGAGTTTATGCTTGATTTGGAGTAGAATAATTGGGCTAAAAGTTTAGTAACTTTTTGTGCATAAGTAACATACTTCTTTAAAAAGTCGGGGGGGGGGTATGTTATAATCGTTATGTAAATATTTGTCACATATTAGCCTTGATTTTTGAGATAAGACTGTGTCAAAGTTATAAAAAAATTAGGGGCCCTTTTAATACAGGGCTTGGGTTTTTATACACTTTTGACTAAAATATGTGACATTTATAAGGGGAGCAAGCAACATTTTCATTCATTTTTTCAACATTTATTTTTTGCATTGTTTTTCCCAATTAGTTTATTAAATTAAAAGAAAGTAGAGAGGTATCAAAAGAAAATAGTAATTTATGAAAAAAGTTTTATTAATTATAATTTGTATATTGTGCGTTGTTGGTGTTGTAGTAACCAATTTTTCTTTTGATAAGAAAGCACCTACTATTAATGTTAAACAAAAGCCAGAGATTTCATGTTCATTGTCTTATGATGACTTAACCAAGTATGCTGAGGCAAGTGATGATAATTTGAAATCTTTTTTTGTGGAAGAGAGAACTTTGAGTGATATAGCTAATAATGGTTATGTTACTTATGTTGCGATTGATGAGGCTAATAACATAACTAAGGAGAAGGTTGGTGTTGATGTTGATAGGGAATTGACTACTTATCATATCATTTTGCTTCAACCATTAAGAGCACAGATTCATGATACTTTTAAGACAAGTGAATACTTGAAGCTTGTTAATAGCTGTGGTTGGGAGATTAATGACACTTTCAATATTGAGGGTGTTAACTATGATCTTAAGGGTGAATATGATGTAAAAGTTACTGCTAAAAACCATAGTGAAGTAGAACCACTTGTTACAACTATTGAAGTAGATGATCTTAAGGCTCCTACGATTAATTTAATTCAAGAGAGAATTGAAACAAGCAGTGGTCTTTATTTCTCTGATGAATGGTTTTTAAGAAATGTTGAGTCAGTAGAAGATGATAATGATGATGGTGAAGAGTTAAAGAATAGAGTTACTACTAACTGGGAAGATGTAATGTTTCCTAAGTATGGTGGTTATGTAGAGTCAGAGGGTACTTATACAATTACCTATAAAGTTACTGATTCTGAGGGTAATACGGGTACAAGTACTTTGCGTTTAACTTTAAGGAAACAACAAGTAGAGTATAAGGAGAATACGGAGGAGACTAATGAATAACGATATTAATAATCAAGAGACAATTGACTTGTTACAATTGTTTGTGATTGCTAAGCAAAACTTATTATTGTTTATTACAATTTGTTTTGTGTGTGTGGCTGGAGCTTTTTGTGTTACTAAGTTCTTTATTAAAGAAGAATTTACTGCAGAGGCTAAGATGATTATTGTTCAAAAGAGTGACAAAACAACTAGTCAACAGAATTACACTTATTCAGATGTTCAATTGTCTCAAAAGTTAGCTAGTACTTATAATGAAATTATTATGTCTGAGGCTATTTCAGATACTGTTATTAATAATTTAGACTTAGATACAAAGTACAACATAACAAATGATAATTTCTCTAAGATTGTAACTGTATCTAGTGCTAATAATACTGAGGTAATGAATATTAAGGTTGTTACAAATGATCCTGAGTTGTCGGCTGATATAGCTAATGAGATTGTTCGTGTGTTTGAGAAGAAGATTTATGACATTATGCAGATTGAAAATGTTACTTCTTTATCAGAGGCTAAGGTGCCTACTAAGAAGTCAGGTCCTAGTACTACAAAGAATTGTGCTTTAGGTTTAGTCATGGGTGTTGTTATATGTGGCGCTATTGCGGTTATTATTCTTTTGACTGATACAAAGGTTAAGTCTGAAGAGGATGTTAAGAAGATTTTTGATTCTTCTAAGATTCATATTATTGGAAATATTCCTGAGTTAAGTATTAAGGAGGAAGATTATGACTAATAAGGAAAAAGAAATAAGTATTCCAACTGTTGAAGATACTAGTAAGAAGTTTCCTACTCCTTCTGATAATTTAGTTACTATGTTGGCTCCTGAGAGTGCTGAGGCTGAGGCTTTTAGAATTCTTAGAACAAATATTGCCCTTAGAGATTATGATAAGAATCTTAAGACTATTAATGTTATTTCTTCTACCGCTGGTGAATCTAAGTCTACTACTATTACTAACTTAGCTTATGTATATAGTCAATTAGGTAAGAAGGTATTACTTATTGACATGGACCTTAGAGCTTCTTCTTTACACAAGAAGTTTAAGCTTAAGAATAAGTTGGGTGTTAGCGAAGTGGTTGCGAATGAGTGTTCATTTAATGATGCGGTTATTCACTATACTAATAAGTTGGATATTCTTTTAGCTGGTAAGAAGAATCCTTATGCGAGTGAGCTTGTTCAATCTAGAGCTTATAAGAAGTTCTTGGATGCGTTAAAAGAGGTATATGACATTATTCTTTTAGACTGTCCTCCTATTGGTCTTGTTTCTGATGGCTTGTTCTTGTCTTCGTTATGTGATGGAACATTACTATGTGTAGCATGTAATGTGGTAGATAAGAAGGAATTAGAGAAGACTAAGGACATGTTAAATGGTTTAGAGAAGGTTAATATCCTTGGTATTGTCATGACTCGTGTTCCTCGTGTTAAGAAGTATTATGGTAGTTCTTATGGTTATGGCTATGGTTATGGTTATGGTCAAACTAAGAAGAAGGGCAAATAATGGTTGATATTCATTGTCATATTTTGCCTAATGTCGATGATGGCTCAAATAGTTTAGAATTATCAAGACAATTATTAATAAACGCATATAAAGAGGGGATTGATGCAGTGTGCATCACTCCTCATTTTATGCGTTTAAATGAATATAAGATTAAAAGAAATGAATTGGCTAAGCTTTTTAATGAGTTTGAAGAGAGTGTAAAGGATATACCTGTTGATTTATATTTGGGTAATGAACTATATATTGATAGTGAATTAGATACTTTATTGTTAAATAAAGAGATATGTTCTTTAAATGATTCTAGATATGTTTTAGTAGAGTTTCCTTTTAATAACTATAAAAAGGAATACGATGAATATCTATATAACATATCACTTCAATATAAGATTATTATTGCTCATCCTGAAAGATATCAATATGTTCAAGAGAATTGTGATTTCGTAAATAGATGGTTAAAAGAAGGGTATTCTTTACAGTGTAATCAAGGTTCTTTGAACCATAAACAAACAAAGAATGTGATGTTTAAGCTTATTGAACAGGGTAAGGTGTCTTTTATTTGTTCTGATGCACATAATGAATATAGACCTTTAACACTTATTGATACATATAACACTATATGTAAGAAGTTCAATAAGGAGACAGCTGATGTTCTTTTCAAGGAGAATGCTCTTAGAGTATTAAGGGATGAGGATCTTATTAAATTAAAACCTGTGAAGAAGAAGTTATTTTAAGATATGAAAAATAGAACTAAGAAAATATTAATTGTTATATTAAGCATACTTATAGTTATATCTGGAGCATATCTAGCTATTAACTTATATGCTGATTCTCTACTTAATAAGATGAATAGGGGAGAAGTAATTAAGAAGGAAGATGCCAATATCAATGAAGACATTGTCAAAGTAAAAGAAGCTCATAAGGTCTTTAACTTTGTGTTGTTTGGTGTAGATTCGAGCACCGGTAATGACCAAGGTGAAAGTGAACGCAGTGATGCGATGAAAGTTATTTCTCTTGATTATACTGATAAGAAAATAAAGATTACCAGTGTCGAAAGAGATGTGGTGGCTTACTTCCCTGGTGATTATCAAGGTTACGGTCATTATAACTGGGCTTATTGGTTTGGTGGCCCTACATTAGCTATTCAAACACTTAACTATAATTTAGATTTAGATATTACTAATTATGTTTCTATTTCTTTTGCCGGTTTAGAGAACGTAGTGAATGAAGTAGGCGGTGTTGATATTTACTTAAGCAATGCAGAAGCAAGTGTCTTAGGTTTATATGCTGGTAATAATCATCTATCAGGATCACAAGCGTTAGCTTATTGTCGTATTCGTAAGATAGATTCAGATTATTCAAGAATGGAAAGACAGAATGCAGTAATCCAAGCTATAGTAAGTAAGTTTTCATCACTTGGGTTTACGGATATGTTGAATGTGGTTGTATCACTTTTACCTTATGTATCTACTAACTTTACAAATGATCAAATTAAGACTTATTTATATGACATTATAGGTTTTGATTTGAATAATATTGAAACTTATAAGTTGCCAAGTGGTGGTTATGATGATACTTTGAATTGTCCAGGTTTTGGTGGTTATTTATTAAGAAGCTATAGTGATCAAGTAATAGAGTTACATAAAAATATCTATTCTATTGATGACTATAAGCCATCTAAGACAGTAATGGATAATGAGAAGAATACATACGATAAGTATGGTTATCCAAATAAATAATTAATTTAAAGGGGAGATATGAATATGCAGGAAGATTTAAAATGTAAAAAAAGAATTGAACATTGGGAAGTTGTTACCGGTATATTGATGGTATATGACTTTATGGCAATTTGTTTCTCGTATTTGTTGGCACTACTAGTTAGGTTTGATTTTAAGTTTAGTTCAATTGAGTCTCAATACTTACAAGGTTGTTATAAGAGTGTTTTATTCTATGCCTTGTTTTGTGTTATTTTATTTTGGTTCTTAAAACTTTATAAGAGTATTTGGAGATTTGCGAGTTATTCTGAATTACTTAGAGTTATTTTAGCTACTGCTATAAGTGGTTTGATTTATCCTTTAATAATGAACTTATTTGTAGGTGGTATGCCTGCATCGTATTATGTGATTGGCGTTGTATGTCAATTCTGTTTCACATTAGGGGTTAGATTTTCTTATCGTTTTATTCTTTTATTAAGAAGTAGAACCAGTAAAAAACAAAGTGAAACAAATGTAATGTTGATTGGTGCTGGTAGTGCTGGCCAAATGATTCAAAGGGATATTGTGGGTGCTCGTGAGATTAATGAGAAGGTAGCTTGTTTCATTGATGATAATCCTAATAAGTGGGGAAGATATATTGATGGTGTTCCTATCTTTGGCGGTAGGGATTCTATTATGGAAGCAGTTAAGAAATTTGATATTAAGAAGATTTATGTAGCTATTCCAAGTGCTAAGCCACAGAATAAAAGAGATATCTTAAGAGTATGTGATGATACAGGTTGTGAGATTATGAATCTTCCTGGTATGTATCAATTGTATACAGGTGATGTTTCTGTTAGTAAGATGAAGCCTGTTCAAATTGAGGACTTATTGGGCAGGGATCCTATTAAGCCTGATATGACTGAGGTTTTTGATTATGTAAAAGATAAGGTAGTCTTAATTACAGGTGTTGGTTCTATTGGTTCAGAATTAGCTAGACAAATCGCATCACACAAGCCTAAACAATTAATATTGTTTGATATCTATGAGAATAATGCCTATGATATTCAACTTGAGTTAAAGAAGAAGTATCCTGAATTAAAACTAGAGACATTAATTGGTTCTGTTAGAGATAGTAGAAGAATTTTCCAAGTATTTGAACAATTTAGACCTGATATTGTATATCATGCAGCTGCTCATAAGCATGTTCCTTTAATGGAAGATAGCCCATGTGAATCAATTAAGAATAATGCGATTGGTACTTATAAGACTGCTTATGCAGCTATGGCTCATGGTTGTAAGAAGTTTGTGTTAATCTCAACAGATAAGGCTGTTAATCCAACTAATATCATGGGTGCTTCAAAAAGATTGTGTGAGATGGTTATTCAAGCTTTTGCGCACAAGATTAATGAGGGTAAAGCTTATGAGATACCACAATTATTTACACATGAAATTAAAGATGAACGTATTATTAATGAATTAAAGACTACAAAGACAGAATTTGTAGCAGTTAGATTTGGCAATGTACTAGGTAGTAATGGTTCTGTTATACCTTTGTTTAAGAAACAAATAGAAGCAGGAGGACCAGTTACTGTTACTCATCCTGATATCATTAGATACTTTATGACAATTCCTGAGGCTGTTAGTTTAGTACTTCTTGCAGGTACATATGCCAAGGGTGGTGAGATCTTTGTCTTAGATATGGGTGAACCAGTTAAGATTGATACACTAGCTCGTAATTTGATAAGACTTTCAGGTTATACACCAGATGTAGATATTAAGATTAGTTATTCTGGTTTAAGGCCTGGTGAAAAACTATTTGAAGAGAAGCTTATGGCTGAAGAGGGTTTAAAGAAAACTAAGAATGATTTGATTCATATTGGTTGTCCAATACCTTTTGATACTGATGAATTCTTAAAAGAATTAGAAGAATTATTGGATGCAGCTTATAAGAATAAAGACGACATGAAAGAAAGGGTGCAAAAGGTTGTTAAGACTTATCATCCTGTGGAAAATAGTTAAACAATTAAAAAGGAGACATTTATTATGGAAGAAAACACTATTAAGAGAAACATTCCTTTTAGTCCTCCTGACATTTCTGATTTAGAAGTCGAAGAAGTAGCTAAAGCATTGAAGTCTGGTTGGATTACAACTGGTCCTAGAACTAAAGAATTAGAGAGAAGATTAGCTGAATATTGTCATACTAGTAAGGTGGTATGTTTAAATTCCGCTACTGCTGCTGAAGAATTGAATTTTAGAATTTGTGGTATAGGTGAGGGCGATGAAGTAATTGTTCCTGCTTATACATATACTGCAACAGCTAGCGCTGCGATTCATTGTGGTGCTAAGGTAATTTTTATTGATAGTCAAAAAGATTCTACTGAAATGGATTATGATAAGGTTGTTGAGGCTATTAATGAGAAGACTAAGGCTGTTGTTGCGGTTGATTTAGGTGGCATTATTTGTGATTATGACAAATTATATGCTGCGGTCGAAAGTAAGAAGAACTTATTTAAACCAAAAGAAGGAGATTCTTTAGGTGCAAGAATTCAACAATCTATCGGTAGAGTATTAGTTTTTGCGGATGATGCTCATGCATTAGGAGCAATGTGGCATGGTAAGATGGCTGGAGAAATTGCGAATTTTACAAGTTTCTCTTTTCATGCAGTAAAGAACTTTACTACTGCAGAAGGCGGTGCTAGTACTTGGCTAGATATTCCTGGTGTTGATAATGAAGAAATCTATAAGCAATTTCAATTATATAGTCTTCATGGCCAAAACAAAGATGCGTTAGCTAAGACTCAATTAGGTGCTTGGGAATACGATATTGTTGGACCTTGGTATAAGTGTAATATGACTGATATTATGGCTGCCATTGGCTTAAGACAATTGGATAGATATCCAGGTATGTTAGAGAGAAGAAAAGAAATCATTAATAGATATGATGAAATGTGCGATGAATTAGGTGTTAAACATTTGATTCATAGTGGTTCTGATTTTCAAAGTTCTAATCACTTATATTTAACTAGAATCCCTGGTATTGGTGATCAAACTAGAAGAGAGATTATTATTAAGTTAGCAGAACTAGGTATTAGTACTAATGTGCATTATAAGCCACTTCCTATGATGACTGCTTATAAGGAAATGGGTTGGGATATTAAGGATTTTCCTAATGCATATAACTATTATGAGAATTTAATTACACTTCCTCTTCATACTTGCTTAAGTGATGAGGATGTAGATTATATTATTAAAAACTATAAAGAAGTTGTTAAGGGATATATAGGGGAAAAGAATTAATGCTGAAAAAGTGGAATGATTTACCTGATTTCATGAAGAATGATGAAGTTAGACCATACTATGATGCACTACAAAAAAAGAAAATTAGTTTATTTTTTAAAAGGCTTTTTGACTTAGTAGGAGGATTAATTCTTTTAATCCTTTTAATTATACCGATGGGAATTATTGCTATCTTAATTAAACTAGATTCAGAAGGTCCTATATTCTATAGACAGGAAAGAGTTACAACTTATGGTAAACATTTTAAAATACATAAGTTTAGAACAATGGTTAGTAATGCCGATAAGATTGGTTCAGCAGTAACTGTTGATAATGATTCTAGAATTACTAAAATAGGAGCAAAATTGAGAGGTTGTCGTCTTGATGAACTACCTCAAGTATTAGATTTAATTACAGGTGATATGAGCTTTGTGGGAACAAGACCCGAAGCTGTTAAATATGTGGAAAAATACAAACCTGAATATATGGCTACATTATTGTTGCCTGCGGGTATTACTTCTGAAGCTAGTATTAGATTTAAAGATGAAGCTGAATTATTAGATTCTGCAAAAGATGTTGATAAAGTATATGTTGAAGACGTTTTACCAGGAAAGATGAAATACAATCTAGATTGCATTAAGAATTTCTCATTCTTTGGAGATATAGCAACAATGTTTAGAACACTATTTGCGGTTCTAGGAAAGGTATATAAGTAGCTTTATGAAAAGAATATTAATTGTTTGCACTACCGATTCAATGATTTGGAATTTTCTAATCCCTCATATTAAAGAACTTGAGAGAAATGGTTATTATGTTGAATGCGCATGCTCAATTACAGGGGATTTTTATAAAAAATTAGTTGAACAATATAAAATTAAAATGAATGAGGTTTCATTTGAACGATCACCGTATAAACTAAAAAATATTAATGCGTATAAAACTTTATGCAAACTTATAAAAGATAAAAATTTTGATATTGTTTTTTGTCATGAGCCCGTTGGTGGAGCAATTGGAAGAATTGCTGGTCATAGATGCCAGTGTAAAGTTGTTTATATGGCACATGGTTTTCATTTCTTTACCGGCGCTCCTAAATCGAGAATTATCTATTATTGGGTAGAAAAGTTTTTATCCCTTTATACAGATATTTTGATTACAATAAATAAAGAAGATTATTTAGCAGCTTTAAATTTTAAAGAAAAGAAGTGTTACAAAATCAATGGAATAGGCATTGATACAATTAAATTCTATAAAGATGATACATTACAGGACTATTTAAACAAGGAATTTAACTTGCCTAAACATTCTGTTAAACTTTTATCAATTGGAGAACTTATAGCTCGTAAAAATCATGAAGTTGTAATACGTGCGTTATCAAAAATCAATAACCCCAATGTTTATTATTTTATTGCGGGTGATGGTGAAATGAAAGAAAAACTAGCTAACTTAATTAAAAAATTAAATTTAGAGAATAATGTTTATTTGCTAGGATATCGCACTGATATTAGACAGTTATGTAATTCATCTGACATATATGTTATGCCTTCTATACACGAAGGCTTGTCAGTTGCATTGTTGGAAGCAATGGGATGTGGAAAACCAGTAATTGCCTCTAAAATAAGGGGCAATATAGATTTGATTGATGAAAACAAAGGTGGACTGTTAGTGAATAACAAGAATATAGATGAATATGTTTCTGCAATAAATAAATTGGCATATTCTGTAGAACTTCGAAATTCTTTTGGAATCTATAATGAATCGACTGTAAAAAAATTTGATATAAGCATCATCACAAAAGAAATTATAAAAATCATAAATACGCTTTAAATGTATAAGGAGATAACAACAATATGAGACCTATAGCTTTTTATTTACCACAATATCATGAGACTGAAGAAAATAACAAATGGTGGGGTAAGGGTTTTACTGAATGGAATTCTGTTAAAAATGCTAAACCATATTTTAAAGGACACTATCAACCAAAAACTCCTTTAGATAATAATTACTACGATTTATCAGAAAGTAACGCTAATACATGGAAATGGCAAGCTAATTTAGCGAGAGAATATGGTGTTTATGGCTTCTGTATATATCATTATTGGTTTAAAGATTGTAAAAAAATTTTAGAAAAGCCTGCTGAAATCTTATTGAATCACAAGGACATTGATACTAAATATTTCTTTTGCTGGGCTAACGAACCATGGAAACGTACTTGGTATAGTTATAATCAAGAACTTTTAATCGATCAAGAATATGGTACTGAAAAAGAATGGATAAAACATTATGAATATCTCTCATCTTTCTTTAAAGATGAGAGATATATTAAAATTAATAATCGTCCTATTATTGCTATATATAGAACGGCAGCTATTGATGAATTGGAAAAAATGAAAAAAATATGGAATCAACTAGCGATTAAAGATGGTTTTTCAGGAATACATTTAATGTCTGGGAATACTTCTTTCAAAAGAGAAAACAGAATCGATCTAATTGACTCTTTTTATTGTTTTGAACCAGCTTTCACTTTGCATTATGGTATTCCAAAATATTTAAGATTGCCATCATATATACGAAGGGTGTTAGTTTCTAAAATTAATACAGTAAGTGACAATAAAAAAATTGAAGATTTGCAAAATTTGAAAACTTTATATAAATATTTATCTGAGAAAACTTTTATTGATTCAAAACCTGAGTATCCTGGTATATGTCCTTCATGGGATAATACTCCAAGAAAAAAATGGAAGGGTACTTTTTTCAAAAAGTCATCTCCTTTAATTTTTGAAAAAAAATTAACTGATTACAATAAAACGCTTGAAGCCAATGACTTTTTATTTATAAATGCATGGAATGAATGGTCGGAGGGTGCGTATTTGGAACCTGATGAAATTAATAAATATTCATATCTAGAAGCTATTAAGAATGCTTTGGAAAAATAAGTATGTTAGTTAATAAAAAAAAGTTTATTCATATTTTTGTTACATTTATTTTAGCTGTTTTTATTTGTTTTTATTTTTTCTATTTTGATACTAATTCAGAATTAGAATTTGGTTTAAAAAAAACAACTTTATTAAGCATTGTGATTTATATTTGGCTTTTATATTCGAGTTATAGTATTAATAATGGTATTAATATTTATTTAATTATTATTATTTTAACGATTCCGTTTTATTTAGGGGATCAGCTATCTTTAATTTTAGGATACAAAGAATTAATGTTAAAATCCGATCACAGTATTTTAGATGGCATCATATCTAATGAGTCTATTTTTAAAGCGATGTTCTACATGATTGAATGCTTATTGTTCTTGCATGTTGGCTATTTATCGTCTCAAAAAGGACATTTTTTTAATAATACAGAATATGATAATGTTTCAATAAATACTACACAAATTAAACAAATGAATTTTACAGGTTGGATAATTTATATTTTAACTATTATTCCAACTATAGTAATAAGAGTATATGATGTTTTTATGAGTATAAAAATGGGGCATCTTGCCTATAGATTGTATGGATCAGTATCTGGTGTTTTATACTATTTTGATTACATTGCCGATTGGTTTATTCCTGGATGCCTAATTATATTGATATTTAATAACACCGTTTTTGAGAAAAAAGTTGCTAGCGTGTCTGTTGCAATCTATTTCTTTTTATATTTATTAAGTGGTAAAAGAATGGAAATTATAGGTGCTGTTTTCGCTATAGCTTGTGTATATTTGTATTGGTATAAAATAAAAATATCTAAAAAAAATATTTTCGGAATTATTATTTCTTCTATTGTGATAATTTTTATATTTCAAATTGTTGGTAACATGAGAAATGCGTCAGGTGGAATAAAAATGTTTTCTATTGAATCAATTGAAGAAGCATTAAGCTCAAATTTTTTATATGGGGTTTTTGAAACTACTGGAAATACATTTACCTCTATTGCAAATACAATAGAATGCGTGCCAAGTCGAGTAGATTTTAATAAAGGAAAAAGCTTGTTAGGCGCTATTTTGTATTTATTTCCTTCAACCATAAGAGAACCATATTTATCTCATGTAATAACACATATTAGTGCAAAACTTTCCCCTTTTTATTATGGATGGGAAATTTCAGGCTATGGTTCTTCGTTTATAACTGAATTATTTTTTAATTTTGGTTATTATGGATTATTGATTAGTTTATTATATGGAATAA
>CAKVAL010000043.1 GCA_934725085.1 uncultured Erysipelotrichaceae bacterium
GAGGCTACAGTCTTAAAGAATAGGCTTTTAGAACATGGATATAAAGAAGTTTCTTTTAAAGAAAAGGCTGATATCTATGTTATTTTCACATGTTGTGTAACAAATACTGCTGAGTCAAAGACAAGGAAGATGATTCATAGAGCTCGAAATACTAATCCTGATGCCTTAGTTGTGGCAGTGGGTTGTTTAGTACAGATTAAGGGTGATTCATATGACTTTGATTGTGCTGATTTAATTGTTGGTTCTAAGGATAAGGATAAGCTTTTTGATTTGATTGACAACAATGTTAAATCTAAGGTTGTTTCTCCTTTAACTAATGAGTTTAAACAAATGGAACTTGAGACTTATCCTGGTAAGTCTAGGGCTTTCTTGAAGGTTCAAGATGGTTGTAACCAATTTTGTGCTTATTGTATTATTCCTTATGCTAGAGGTAGAGAGACTAGTGGTAATCATGAAAAGATTGTTGAGCAGGCAATCAAATTATCTAAGACTTCTAAGGAATTAGTTTTAGTGGGCATTCATACTGGTAGGTATTTTGATGGTGAGTATCATTTATATGATTTATTAAAGGATTTAATTAAGATTGATACTTTAGAGACTATTCGTTTATCTTCTATTGAAGTAACAGAGATTACTGATGAGATTATTGATTTGATGGCAAATAGCGATAAGTTAGCTCATCATTTACATATTCCTTTACAATCTGGTAGTGATGAGATTTTAAAGTTGATGCATAGACCTTATACCATGAAGGAATATAAGGATAGAATCGCTTATATTCGTGAAAGAATTCCTGATGTTTCTATTTCTTGTGATTTGATTGTGGGTTTCCCTAATGAATCTGATGAATTGTTTAAGGAGACAATTAATAATATCAAGGAAATAGGTTTCTCTTTTATTCATGTTTTCCCATATGCTAGAAAAACTGGTACTGTGGCTGATAAAATGGACGGTCATGTTCATGAGATTGTTAAAAAGGAAAGACTATACGAAGTAGAAAGAGTTCAAAAAGAATATACTACAAGGTTTAATTCTTCTTTTGTGGGTAAACGATTAAAGATGTTAGTAGAAAAGGTAGATGACAATTATATCTATGGTTATACTAAACAATATTTCTATGTAAAGGCCAAGGGTGATGCAACTGTTGGCGATGTGATTGATGTGATTATTGATAGTGTTAATGATGATGAGGTAGTGGGTCATGTTTCTTGATGAGCTTTTTGATGGTGTTCCTCATGTTGAAATAAACCAATTGTCTATTGACTCTCGTGTTCCAATGAAGGATTGTATTTTCTTTTGTGTGGCTGGAATTAAGGATGATGGGCATGACTATGTGGATGAGGCTATAAAGAATGGTGCTTCGGTCATTGTTTATCAAAATGAGATTGATACATCAAGGGATGCCATATATATCAAGGTTAATGATACAATCGATTGTTTAAATTCGATTGTAGCTAAGTTCTATGGCTATCCAAGTGATCGTTTAGAGATTTTCTTGTGTACTGGTTGTGAGGGGGTTAGTGAGACTACTTATTTGCTTAATAAGTTGATTTCTAATTTTAAGGAATGTGCTTCAATTGGTGTCAATGGCATTTTCTATGGTGATAATCATTTGATGAGTAATAATCGTACTTTGAATATTTTGGATAATCAAAGACTTTTGAGTGATTTTGTCCATAATGGCATTAAGGCTTGTACACTTGAGGCTGATTGTTTGGCTTTTGCGTATAAGAAGTTGGATGCAGTTAAGCCTAATGTCTTTATTTATACACGTACTAATGAATATTCTAATTACTATACAGAGATGGATGTTAATTATTATGATTTCTTGTGTAGTTATTTATATACACTTGATGATACAACTACTATTCTTCTTAATAGGGATGATGAGTCTTATGAGGAGTTATTGAAGGCAAGTGGCGAGAATGTTCATTCTTATGGTTTTAATGTTGATGCTGATTTTGTGATTTCTAATTTGGTTTTAGAAGCTAAGGAAAGTAAGTTTACTTTAAGTGTCAATAATATAAGTATGGACTTTACTACTAAGATCTTAAGCAAACAAGGTATTTATGATGTTGTAGCAGCTATTTCAGCACTATACTTAACAGGATATGATTTACATGAAATATCTCTTGTGCTTCCTTTTATTAAGCCATTAAAGGGTGAGATGCAGGTGTTAGAAGACTGTTATGATTTTAATATTTATGTAGATTCTGCAAATAATATTCAAAGTATTAGGGAAACTGTAGAATTTGCGAGAAAAATAAAGAAATTAAATAAGAGAATTATTGTCTTACTTGGTATTAAGTCTTCTTTTGATAAACAGATTGCTAAGGAACTTGGCGAGTATCTTTCTAAGGCTGTTGATAAGGTGGTATTAACTGAGGTTTCTACTTATAGTGGTAATATCAATTTATTGTTAGAAGAGGGTGCTAAGTACTTTGATGAGTATAAGACTTTAGTTATAGAGGATAGACAGATTGCGATTGAGAGTGCGATTGATTTACTTAATAAAGATGATATCTTGTTGATTCTTGGTAAGGGCAAGGATAATTATATTTATCGTAACTTGGGTAAGGAATATTATCCTGGTGACTATAGTGTTGCGATGAATCACTATAAGAAGTTGTTGAAGCAGATGCAAGATAATTAATTCTTTCTTGTCAAGATTTCCGTTTATATGTATAATATTCTAGTACTTGGAAGGGGGTGTGATGGATGTCAAAGGTAGTAGTAAAAGAGAATGAACAATTAGATGATGCTTTACGTAGATTCAAGAGACAAGTTTCTCGTAACGGAACCCTTCTAGAAGTTAGAAAACGTGAGTATTATATTAAGCCAGGTCTTAAGAGAAAGCTTAAGTCTGAAGCAGCTAGAAAAGCAAGAAGAGGAAAATAGTGTTAACGCACTATTTTTTTATACCCTATTATGACCAAATATAAGATGTACAAGCAATCTTATATTATTTAAAATATAATCATAAAGGCGGTATTTTCTATGAAAAAGATTTTAGGGATTTTAATTTTATGTTTAGTTTGTTGTGGCTTTACTGTTAATTCTGATGAAGACAAAAAGAATGCATGTGAATTCAAATCTAATGCTTTCCAATCTTGTTCTTTAAATGAAAATGGGGAATGTGAATGTCAATCGCCATTAAACACAACTAACCTTAATAAACAAGGTAATGATGATTAAATATGATTACACCATTAGAACTTTTATACATAAAGAATTTACATAAGGGTAAAGATGATACCAAGACATTAGCTTCTAAAATAGGTATTAATCAATCAATGTTGTACGACATTGAAGCTGGTAGAAGGAATCTTACTCAAGATATCTTTAATAAGATTATTAAGTACTATAACGTTACTTATAATGATAGACAATCTATTTATGATGAAGCTTATAATCTTACTTTAGAGTTCTTTTCTTATTTAATCTCTTTTGAAAAGCCAAAATTGTTTGAAAGATATGATGAAATGCATAATCGTATAGAAATGTATCAACATTCCAAAGCTTTTATTTTCTACGATTTAATTCAGGCTATCAGAAATAAAGAACTTAATAATGATATTAGAGCTCAATATGTTTTAAACTGTAAAGATTTTATTGATGTTTATGATAATAATATTATTTTTATATACTCTATTTTATTTTGTTTTTCAAAAGATATTTCTGAACATACTTCATTTCTTGAAAACATTGTAATTAATGCTTATAGAAGATATTCATTGGTTGGCGTAAATGATGATATATTAGCAATGTTGTATTACCAAATAGGAAGAATATATGAAAGCAAGTATGACAATTTTGAAGCGTTAAAGTTTTTTGATAAATCAATTAAGCTTTTTCAAAATATTCATAATCTTCAAAGAACAATTCAAGTCAAAATTCAAAAAGCAAATATTTATTTTAATTTGAAAGATTATGATAAGGCTGAATGCGAATATTTAAAGTTGTATGAAGAATCGGCGTTGCATAATTTTAAAAATAGAATGAATGCTTGTACTGATAATTTATCCTTTATATATTTTGTCAAAAATGATTACGATAATTGTTTAAAGTATATTCAATATTCAAGAGATAATGGTTCAACTTTTCCTGATTTAAATTACTACAAAGCTTATATTTTTTATAAAACCAAAGATATAAATACTGCTAAAAAAGAAATTAAAAATTTATTAGGTTATGATAATGATTCGAATATTGATCATGTATTAAAACTAATACAAGCTTTTATTAATGAAAATGATAAAAACGTTGAGTATTACTTTAATTTATCTATTAAAGATTTTAAAATCATTAATTCAATAATTGATACTCAATTAATTTATGAAATGGTATTAGATTACTATAAGGATATAAATCCTCAAAGAGTTAAAGAACTATTACCTGAATATATAGAATTAATAAGATGAGAAAAAACCTTTCTGTTATGACCAAATCTGATATAGAACTATTAAGTTGCATTCTATATTATTAAGATAACAAGAAAGGTTTTTACTTTATGATTAGATTTAATTTAGCTAGGTACAAGAACGGAGATATTGTTATAAATTATTTTGTTCAATATTTTTTATATTTTTAGTGTTTTAAAGGAGATTAATTATGAAGAAAAATTTAATGTATATAATGATATTATCGTTATTTTTAGCTATATTACCAGTTTCTGTATCTGCAAATTCTAATTTAGAAGATACAGTAGATGAGTACGTTTTAGTCGATGCTGATGGCACTGAACATAGATATTTTGATGTGTATGGAAATCCTATTAAAATCAACGATTTAAATACTCATGCGCAAAATTCATTGTCACGCAATAATAAACAATTTAGAGGTCCAATTGCTCCTGATACAGTTTATATTCAATCATCTAGTGTTATTACTGGTTCAAGACGAAAGGTTACCCCTGATTTCAAAGGGCCTTGTAGTCTAAGTTCTGGAGAATCAGTTACAACAAGTTTTTCTATTTCGGGTTCATTAGGTGCATCAGTACAATCTAAAATTTTTAAAAAGGTTAAGGCTGAAGTTAATGTTACTGTAGCTTGGAATAGTTCTTCGTCAAGTCAATTCTCTTCTAGTTATGATATTCCTCAAGGAAAAGTTGGTGCTGTTTATTTCTCACCTTATTTAACTAGAGCAATTGTTAAATATTATGATAATGATTGTAAAATGACTCAAGTTGAAGCAAAATTCCCAAATACTTTATCAAACGGTTTTACAGATGGATTGTATGAGTTAGTAATAAAATAATTATGAAGAAGATATTCAATTTAATTATAAGTTTTGGCATTTTAATAACAATGACTTCATGTCAAAAAGATACAGATAATGTTACAGATAATGATAATGAAGATAATCAATCATCAATAATTGAAAATGATTTAGATAATACTGAATTAAATAATAATGATAATTTAGCTGTCTATAATATAAGTTCTTTAGAAAAGATAGATTTGAATAATTTCAAATTCAATTCTGATAGTAGTTATTATAGAGAAGCTACTCTAGTAGATATTGATGGTTTTGAACTTGATAAGTCAATGTTTTATATTGTGAATGATGGAACTGAAAACAATTTTATTGAAGTATCAGAGGTTATGCTTGAACCTATTAAATTACTTTATGATTACGGTTCTAATGGCCTTAGCGCTATAAATTCAGATCAATTAGGCTATATTAAGGCAAATGAGATAAACTCAAATGATCTAAAAATGATTGAAAAGTGTATTCCTATAAACTTCGATTTAAAGATTGAACAGGAAATAACGCTTGATAATGAAAAATTTGATGATAATAAAATTGTTAGTTTTTGGTTTTATCCAATATGTTATGAAATCACCTATAACGAAGAGACTGTTTATCGAATTTTAAAGACTGCTAACCCAATTCAAAACAAGGACATGATTAGAATTGTTACTGATGGATTAATTGAAGTTAGATGTGAATAATTATTTATGGATTATCTATTTTTAGGCAAAAGTGATTCTTAAATCAATTTTAGAAATTACGAAACTATATTTGTTGGCTCTTTATTCTAAAAGTTAGGATAAAGAGCCAACTTTAATTTTTGCTTCCACATCTATGTTTTTTGTCTACTATCTTCTATATCTGATTAATATCAGAATTCAACATTTTGACAACCATATGATTGACCAACATGTTGAATTCAAAACATTTAAATAGTCTAAAAAGTAGTACATTGGTTATGGTTAATATAATAATAGAATTTCATAGTTTAATTTAATATAATAATTCTAACAAGAAGGGGTATCAATTTTATGGTTAATAATATTGCAAGGTATAAAAACGGTGACCTCTGTATCTAATAGAACATTTCATATATATTTAGAAGGAGGTTAAGTTTATGAAAGATAAGTCTAAATTAATTACGATTGTTCTAGGTATTTTATTAGTATTGTCTTTAGCGGGTAATATTTATCTTGCTAATAATAAAGATACTGATCCAAAAATTAATATCAATAAGACATATGGCGGTGGCGGTATTGATGGTAAAGATGTAGTGGATTTAACTTCAGAAGAGTATATAACTATCATGGATAATACTAAGATTTACTTATATCGCCAAAATGAGCCAATGAAATTAGGTTCTATCAAACTATTGGCTGAACCTAATTTGTATATAGCTGATATTGATGGAATGGATTTGTATATATTCTTCAATGAAGATTCTATCAATGTTGTCTATGATGGTGATGTTTATAACTATAAACAAAGAGCTGAGGGTACTACTTTCTTAGGTCAAGAAGGAATTGATAATATTAAAAAAGATGATAAAGCTATTTTCAATGTCAATTCTTTAGAAAAACTTGATTTAGGTACTTATGAATTTGGCACAAAGAATAGATATTTTAGAGATGGAATGGAAGTTAAATCAACTGATATTAAATTGGCTGAGACGTTAGTTTATGCCATTGATAAAGATGTCTATTTAGAAATTAATGAAGTGCTATTAGAACCAATAAAGTTAACAGCTGATTATAATAGCGAAGGATTAATTAATTTGCCAATTGATAATTTGGGTTATGTTGGTACTGATAAGATTGAACCTAGTGTTAAGAAGATAATTTCTAAGTATGTTCCTATTAATTATGAATTAAAAATTGACCAAAACATAAGTGTTGATAGTAGCATGTTTGTTGAAGATAGCACTGCTAGCCTATGGTTCTATCCGATTTGTTACGAGATTACTTACAACAATAACGTATATCGTATCTTAAAACCAGCTAATATGGCTGATAATATTGAATTTATGTATATGGTATCTGATGGGTTAATTGAAGTTAGAAATAAATAATCGTTCTCTACTGTTCTAGAGAACTTTTATTAGATAAAAAGTAATATCATTAGATTATGAAAAAGACAATTAAAATAATATTAACTATATGCATGATACTAGTGATGACATCTTGTAATAAAAGTGAAGATGGTTTTAAGATTGATTCTTTAAACAAGATAGATTTAAGTTCTTATCAGTTTAATGATAATTATAAGTATTATAGAAGTGGTACTAAGATTGATCCTAATACTTTAAAGTTAAAGGATAATAATACTTATGATATTAAAGAAACTTCAAAGAATATCAATATAGAGATTAAAGAAGTATTATTAGAACCAATTAAAATAAGTTCTAAAGATAATAATCATATTAGAAGTAATAAGATTAAAAATAGTATTTCTAAGATTATTTCTAAATGTATTCCTGTTAATGAAGAATTAGAGATTGTCGTTGATGATGAAATAACTAAGGAAGTTAATCTCTGGTTCTATCCAATTTGTTATGAAGTAACTATTAATAATAATACTTATCGTGTATTAAAGGTTGATAATAAATCAAATGAGAATTCTATTATTAAAGTAAAGGCTGATGGAATACTAGAAGTAAGAATAGATTGAAATTTTTAATCTATTATGACCTAATGAAATATGGTTATAAAGATAATGAATATATATCATATAATAATTAAAAGGATTTCTTATATGAAAAATAAAATTAGATTACTCTTAATATTTACATTTCTAATCATCTTTTCTTATACGCTGCTTAGTAATAAGTACTTAGGCGATGTTGAATACATGAATTATGCTTATAACAACTATTTTTCAGAGTATTCATTAGAATTTAAGAATGATGATAAATTAGATCAATTTATTCAAAGTCTTATCAATGACAAAAAAAGATATTTCCATTAGTAGTGTAGATTTAAAGAACAATATTATTAGAATTGCTTCGTATAATGAATCTTTTAAACCAAAAATTGTGAAGGGAAGATACTTTAATAACGATGATAACAATGTATGCATAGTATGTGAAAATGGTTTATATAAAATAGGTGATTATTATAAGATTGACGGTATCGAATATAAAATAATTGGCTTATATAAAGAAATGCATCTAAGTTCTGATAATTTGGTATTTGTTAATCTATGTGATGTTGATTATAAAAATAGTCCTATCATTAAAATTGATTTTAATGAAGATAATCTTTACAAAGCAGCTTCTACTAATCCAAATCTTACGGTAGTTAATAATGATTATGTATCTTTTAATAACTATTTACCTCAAAGAGTGATATTTATAATGGTTCATATCTTGTTTTGTTTATCAGTTTTAGTTATTATGTCTTTTTATGTTGAAGAAAAGAAAGAGGAAATTAAATTAAAATATATATTTGGCTTCTCATACACAAAAATCTACTTAGATATTTTTATCAAAGTAATAATATATATTTCTTTATCTTGGATAATAGCCTTTGCGCTTATTAGAGGAACATTAAGCACGGTTCTATATCTATTACTTGCATATGTGCTATGTGCCATGTCTTTGTTACCACCTTTAAATCAATGCATCAAAGATATAAAACTGGAGAAAACTTATGAATGAATTAAAGATAAATCTATTAAAATCTAAATATCTTACTTTGATTTTTATTCTACAAATATCAGTTGTTTTATCTTTATTTGGAGTTTTGTTTGTTAATATGACGATGCATTTTCAAGCTAATAAAAGTTTCTATGATATTTTTAAAGATGATAATGTTTACAATATTATGGACGTTGGTGGAAGTGAAATATATTCTCAAGTAATGAATCTAGATAATATCGAAAACATCGATAATTTATATACTTATTTAGATAATAACTATATAAGAATTCAACAAATTCAAAATCAATTCAACAATGAATACGATAGTAATAAGTTAAGATTTATGTCGGTTGATAAAAACGAGGCAGAAAGATTTAAGGAACAGGGCTTTGCCCCATACTTATCGCTTAGAGTTAATGAGAATTTCTTTCTTAAGTATAATATTTACATTAGTGAAGGAACTAATTTTAACAATTTCAAATACAAACTTAACGATAAAGTACCACTTATACTTGGTGATGCTTATAGAGAATACTACAAAGTAGGGGAAAAGTTTGGTGGCGAATATTTTCTGTTCCCAAAATGCACTATATATGAGGTTGTTGGTTTTCTTGAAAAGGGTGCTAAGTATTATAATTTAAACCTAGGAACTTATATTAGCTTAGATCATTATATTTTGTTGCCTGATGTTGATATAGATGAGAATAATGCTTATAGAAAAGAAGTGATTATTGCCAACTATGCTCAAAGAATACCTGGTTTATTATTATCTGATGAAGATACTTATCTTGATTTAAAAGATAAGGTTAATGAATTGGATATGTCTTTTATGTATAGAGTTGATAATCAAAGAAATATTATTGATTCGATATATGGGGACGCTATTAATTCTTTTAAGATGATGGCTATTTCCTTTGGTACTCTTTCTTTATTTAGTTTATTAATTATCATAATGAATTTATTTAGAAGAATATCAATGAATTTTAAAAGATATGCGGTACATTTAGTTAATGGAGCTTCTAAAAAAGACATAAGAAAACTTGTGATGAATGATTTATTAGTACTTATTACAATTTCAACTCTTATAGCTTATTTGTTTGACTTTATAGTTTGTGTGCTAAATCCTACTTTCTTTAAATCTTATATGACATATTTTCCAATAGTATTAATCATGACTATATTTGTTGATTTAATAATTTACTTTGTTGTTTATATAGTGATTAGAATTAGACTAAATAATATTAAAATTATCGATTTTATAAGGAGGTTGCAACCATGATTGAAATGAAAAATATCTATAAATCTTTTGGTAAGGATCATAATGAAAGAAAAATCTTTGAAAACTTTAGTTTCACTATTTCAAAGGGCGATATGGTTGCGATTATGGGTAAAAGCGGTAGCGGTAAAACCACTTTATTAAATATTATTGGTGGCTTAGAATCTATCGATAAGGGTACTTATTTATTTAATGGCAAAGATGTATCAAAATTTAATGAAAAAGAATTATTACAGTTTAGAAGAAAAAATATTTCTTTCGTCTTCCAAAACTTTGCACTAATTAATGAATATTCAGTAATGGACAATATTCTATTACCACTTAAGTATCGTTATCGTAATATCGATAAGAAAAAGCTTGCTGATGCTAGAGAACTTTTAGATAAACTTGGCATAGCCTATGTTTTAGATCAAAAGATAGATAACTTATCAGGTGGTGAGAAACAAAGAATTGCGATAGCTCGTTCTTTAATAAGCAATACTAACGTCATATTAGCTGATGAACCTACTGGCGCTCTTGATGAAAAAAGCGGTTATATGATAATGGAATTGTTTAAACAAATGAAAAACATTGGTAAGACAATTATTATAGTAACTCACGATATTGATGTTGCGAAGAAGTGTGATTACATCATCAACATTTAATCAAGTTTATTTACATTTTAATTAGACTTAAATATCATAGAGGTATGCAATATAAAGAAATATTATTAAATGATCTTGATAATGAGCAGTTACAAGATTTAGCTGGTGTAAATGATTCAAATATAAGTTTAATAGCTTCATTATTTGATGTAGATATGATTTTAAGAGGTTATCGTTTGTTGGTATCATGTGATCATGATACTTTTAATAAGATATCTGATTTTATTGAAGTGATAATTTCTTATGTTAATGAGAAATGTTTAATTGATGAAAATATCATAAGACAAACCTACAATAATCTTTTAAGTAACAATGATATCTCTTGGCAAAATAAGATTATCATGTATACAAATAGTGGTAAGCCGATTAAGTATAAAACTTATAATCAATATCTAATGGCTAAGGCTGTTGAATCAAATGATTTAATCTTTTCAATAGGTCCTGCAGGTACTGGTAAGACTTATTTGGCTGTAGCGCTTGCTTGTATGGCTTATAAAAG
>CAKVAL010000044.1 GCA_934725085.1 uncultured Erysipelotrichaceae bacterium
TGCCTATTAATACTAACAAATCTAAGTATTAATGTCAATAACTTTTTGAAGATTTATTAGATGTTTGTTTAGACACTGTTTGTTTAGACATCTTTAGGTCTTCAAGAAGTGCCTATTTATAGTACCAAAGATAGGTGGTATATGCAATAGAAAAATTGTTTTTTGTTTTTTACTTATAGCAGAAATTTTTCCCCTTCCTTCTACAAATACTTAATATAAAAGAGAAATCACTGTTTCTCCCTTTGTTCTTCATCAAAAATTAATTCGAAATATTTCATTATATAGTCGTTAATACAAGAAAAATTAAATGGTCCTTCTTGTTTCTTAATCATATTTAATAGTTTATTCATTTGTTTATCGATGATTTTCTTAATATCATCAGAATATTTCATTTTATTGGCGTGATAATGATATTCATTCTCATCAAGAATCATATAAGATCCATCAGGAAAAACCTTAACATCCAAATCATAATCAATATTTTTAACCGCTTCGCCATCATATAAACTAGGAGAAGCCAAATTACAATAATAATAAATGCCTGTCTTTCTAACCATCGAAATTATATTGAACCAAACATCATTATAATAAAAACAAATCGCTGGTTCTTTGGTTAGCCATTTACGCTTATCCGCTTCTACAACCCAGGTATGATCCGTAACCGCTACAACACAGTTATCAAAAACATCTATCACATAAGCCTTTGACCATGTACGATGCAAACTTCCATCATGTTTATAAGATTGGACAAAGACACTATCTCCTACTTTTATATCCTTAAAACTCATAGCATTCATTATACACCTAATCCTTACTTTGAATAATTAGCACCCTTCCCTTATTAATAGTCAATGTACAAAATTTATCTAAAATTTCATTGCTGGTAGTGTAATTATCGTTGATATCTAAATCAACATTATCCAAATTATAATAACAGGCTTCTACTTTTACATTAGCTTTTTCAAAAACAAATAATGACAAATACTTATATTCATCTTTATAAATAGCATGTACACCCTCATCTAAACAAAACATTTTATTCTTTTCATCAAATAAAGTAATATCCAAACCACTCAAATACAATAATTTAATATTTAGTAAGTTATGGTCTTGTCTGCCACCTAAGCAGCCATATACTTCTATTTCTTTATAGCCAAGCTCTTCAACATACTTTAGAGCATGTTCCATATCAGTATCATCTTTAATTGGATTTAACTTAACCAACTTCTTACAATGCATTTTAATTGTTTCTAATTCATCATCAGCAACCGAATCAAAATCACCTATTCCAACATCCATTTCAATATTTCTTAAAGCCAAATATAGACAGCCCTTATCAACACCAACTAAAAAACCATCATATTTATCTTTAATAATTGGATTAAAGCCAGACACTATATAACATTTTTTCATCAACATAATTATAATGGGTTATAATATCATTTGTGAACAGGGGTGCAAGTATTTGCTGAGAAATACCCTTATCACCTGAACTAGTTAATGCTAGCGTAGGGAGTTTCAAAAATATTTTGAGTACCTTACGCCTGCGAATCATTCGGAGGTATTTTATTTTATGAACAAAAAAACTAGAAAAATCGTCTTTGTAGGTCTATACATTGCCCTAGCTGTAGTCCTACAATATGTCTCTGGCCTAATCCCATTCTTGCAAATGCCAAATGGTGGTAACATTGATCTTGGTGTAATTCCAGTATTAATGGCATCTTATCAATTTGGCTACAAAACCGGTATCTTCACAGGCTTATTATGTTGGCTAATCAACTTAGTATTAGGTATTAGCGGTTCATGGTTTGTATCTATACCACAATACTTATTCGACTACATCCTACCAGTTTCATTATTAGGTCTTGCAAGTGCATTCCCTAAAATTGGTAAGATTAATAATATCTACACTGGCGTTACTGGTGCTATGATTCTTAAATATTTATCACACGTATTATCTGGTGTATACTACTGGTTCCCAGAAACAACATATGCAGGTTCATTAGCATCTTGGTTATTCTCATTAAACTACAACCTATACTACAACCTAGCTACACTAATTGTTGCCTTAATCGTAGTAGTTGCTATCATCAGCAAACTTGATAAGAACAACGAATTTAAAGCAGTTAAAAAATAGTATACAATAGTAGTCGTGAATGACATTATTATTGAACAAACAAAAGAAATATTAGAAACAGAACATATTCTTAGTGCTCTATCAAACATCAGCGCACTAATTTATCATGAAATTCCTTTTATCAGTTGGGCGGGTTATTATTTCTACAACAATAATGAACTTATATTAGGCCCATTTCAAGGTAAGGTAGCATGTTCTAAAATTAAAGTTGGCAAAGGCGTATGTGGCGTATCATTTGAAAAAAGAATGTTACTAAACGTGCCTGATGTCCATAAATTTGAAGGACATATAGCTTGCGATAGTGAATCATGTAGTGAACTTGTTATCCCGCTTATGTATGAAGATAAAATCTTTGGAGTTCTTGACTTGGATTCTAATCAATATTATCGTTTCGGTAGTGCGGATGAAGAATTATTCACCGAAATTGCTGACTTAATTTCTAAAAAACTCTATAACTTAAAAGCACTTCGCTAACCGCGTATTAATCGGTTAAGCAAAGTGCTTTTTTATTAATTACTTTTCACCAATAATCTTTATACCAGCCGATTTTCTTAATTCATCAAGTATCTTCATATTATGTAAAGTTAACATCAAATAGTCATTAGCCTTACGATAATTCTTATAATCATACATCAACTTAAAATCATTAATTTCATCAAGATATTGATTCTTAGTCACATAAGTTCTCTCTTTTACAGTTCCATCATTTAAGCAAATACGATATTCGTTAAAATTACTTGGCGCCATGTTGCATTCAATATAACCTTCTTCACCCCTGATAGAAAAGCCGCTGCCACCATTAGCATCTTTCCCGTTAATAGAATTTACAATAAAATCATCATACTTTAAAATCGCAACACCAGAAGTATCAACGCCTCTTTCAATATTAGGGAAATACTTAACAGCCTTAGGCAATCTAAATAAGCCTATAATAAACGAAAGATTATATACACCCAAATCCATTAAAGCACCACCAGACATTTCAGGATTAAAAGCACTAGTAACTTCACCATTTTTAAATTGATCATACTTAGAAGAATACTTGTAAAAATCCACATTAACCGTTCTAATACGACCAATTTTTTTAATATCATCCTTCAATTGTTTAAAAGCTAAATTATGAAGAGTAGTAGTCGCATCAAATAAGAAACACTTTTGAGAATTAGCTAATAAAACCAAATCCTTTGCTTCTTCTAAGTTGGAACACATAGGTTTCTCGCAAATAACATTCTTACCCGCCAGCAAAGCTTTCTTCGCATATAAATAATGTAGATGATTAGGAAGAGCTAAATAAACAGTATCAAAGATATCCGATGTTAAAACCGCATCATAGTCATTGGCATTATAGCTAACATTATTAGCCCTAGCGAACTCTTCGGTTTTTGTAGCATCTCTACCAACACAGGCAAAAACTTCAACATTAGCCATCTTAAAAGCTTCAATTAATAATGAACAAATTTTACTAGTTCCAACAGTTACAATTCTCATAATTCTTCCCACCACTTCTAAATTTCATTTTAACAATTAACAATTAGTTATATAAATATTCTAATACAGAAACCGCATCAATAAAATGATAGTTTTCATTTGGCACATAAGGATTGCCAGGTGCACTAGCTAAAATCAACAAATAAGATTTGCCACCAGTAGAATATAGAACCATTAGATTCTCTCCTGCCTCACCTGTAAAACCAGTTTTACCACCATATATCGTAATCTCATCAAAATAATTCTCTAAACTTCGCAAAGTGCTTCTAACCGTAATACCATCATCTAAAGTATAGCGATACGACTTCAAGATTTCCTTTGCATCATCATTATTTAAAGTATCAATCACAACACGCGCATAATCATCTAAAGTTGTGTAGAGATTATCATCATGTAAACCAGTAGTATTGGTAAAATGAGAGTCTTTAATGCCCAAACTACTTAGATTACTATTCATCAAACTGATGAGATCTTTCCCTTGGCTACTAAAATAATTTTCTAAAGCTAAGCCAGCATCACCACCACTAGGTAACACCAAAGCATACAATAAATCTTTCAAAGTATAATCATAATTGACTTTAATGCCAGCCAAAGAAGCATTCGCTTCAATTAATCTTGCATAATCTCCATTTGAAATTGATGAAAACTCATTTAAATCATTCGTATTCTTAACGACCGTATCGAGAGTAACCACTTTAGTTAATGAAGCTGGATAAAACTTATCAAAGATATTTTTGCCATAAAGAACCTTAAAATCATTTAAACGCACCAACATATAAGACTTAGAATACAAATCCAAATCCAATTCCTTCATATCACTATAATCAATTTCGTTAATAGTTACATCCTTATCGAATACTTCGATTTTATTCTCAATCTCATATAAGGCGTAAATTAAACCACTCAATATAAAAGATAATAATATTATCAAGAATATCAATCTACCAATTCTAAGTTTTCTTTTCTTTTTCTTCGCCATTTTACCCAAACAATTCCCTATATATTTTAAAAGATTTTAAGTTGATTTCACTGTTCAATTCGTAAAATTCAACCAACAATTTAAAATCATCAAAACTAAATTCAATGTCCTTAATAACATCATAATTTTCAAAAGAAGCTTTATTAATCAAACGAAACTTCTTCAAAGTATCCACTTCCATTAAATCTTCGCCTTGAACATGATTCAAACATACAAAACCACCAAGTCGTTTTGAAATAGAAACAACTTTCTTATTTGAACATATTACACACTTATCTACTTCAGGACTAATACCTGATATCTTTAAAATATATGATAAATAAAGCGATCCTAACAAATAACAATTCTTATTATTTATATTCCTAAACACAAACAATAAGTTTTCAAACATATCATAGTCTTTAAGTTCTTTAGACTTAATAGAAACTTCAGCCAAGATATCCTTAAAAGCCATCAGTTTCATATTATCATCATAATAATTTTCCAGCAGCTTTCCATCATAAACCGTATACATCGTCTTATTATCTTTATAATCAATTAAAAATTCATATAAACAAAAATTATAAAAATGATGATGACTACTAGTTTTTTTTGAACCCCTAGCTACAAAAGAAAAGAAAAGATGATCCTTAGTGAGAACATCAATCAAAAGATCATTTTCCTTATAATCACTTATTTTTAATACAAGACCCTCTATCTTATCATTCATTAAAGTAACCTAAGTCAAACAACTTCCTAGACTTATTCAGCCAGTCTTCTTCAACCTTCACAAACAAGTTAAGATAAACCTTCTTGCCAAGTAATTCTTTGATATCCTTGCTAGAAGACATGTTAATCTTCTTAAGCATAGATCCTTGTTTGCCAATAATAATACCCTTATGAGATTCTTTATTAACGATAATAGAAGCTGTAATCATAGCCTTATTATCTAGATTCTTGAATTCATCAATCTTAACAGCTGTAAAATGAGGAATTTCTTGAGATGTAAAAAGGATAATCTTTTCTCTAATAATCTCAGAAATCTTAAATTCTAAAGAAGTGACCTCCGTTTGATCAGTTGGATAATATAAAGGTCCTTCGTTTAAATACTTTTCAGCAGTTTTTAATAATTCATCAATATTAGTTTTATTTTGAGCACTAATAGGAACGATTTCCTTAAAATCGTAATGACTACTTGCGTAGTTACATCTTTCCATAAGCTTTTCTTTGTTTACTTCATCAATCTTATTAAAAACACAAAAAACAGGAATATCAAATCTAAACAATTTATCTAAAACTGCTTTATCTTCATTATTCAAGCCCTTAGAAGAATCAACTAAATAAAAGATAATATCTGCACCATCAGCTTGAGCATAAGCTTCTTTATTCATATAAGTGCCCAAGTAATTCTTAGCTTCATGAATACCAGGAGTATCCACGAAAACAATCTGCATATCATCCTTATTTAAAATTCCTTGAATAGAATTTCTAGTAGTTTGTGCCTTATAAGTTGCGATAGCTACTTTACGATCTAAAATGGTATTAATCAAAGTAGACTTACCTGCATTAGGCTTTCCAATTAACGCAATAAAACCTGATTTCATCTATCTAATAACATCCTTCATTTCAAAATTCATAGGCAACAGTTCTCTAATAGTAACCGTCTTTTCATCCAACTTATTACTTAAATAAATCGGTGTATCTAAGTCTATCAATTCGCTTAAAACTTGTCTACAAATACCACATGGTGCAGCTAATCTATCACCATTTGATACAATCGCCAAAGCAACAACGTCTTCTTTTCTATACCCATTGGCATAAGTCGCAAAGATTGCGGTTCTTTCAGCACAATTAGTAGCCCCATAAGAAGCATTTTCAATATTGCAACCCTTGATATAAGTACCATCCTTAGTCAATACACAAGCACCAACTTTATAGTTAGAATATGGTGCATATGCATTCTCCATAGCTTCAAAAGCCTTTTCAAGTAATAATTCCTTCATTTATACAATTCTCCTTATCAATGCAAATAAACAAACTATAAGCGCAAAGATGCACGCAACAAGCACAGCAGCACTTGCATAATCTTTGATAACCCTGATTCTTTCATCATATTCTGTTTTATACATATCACAGATTCGTTCAATACAGCTATTAACAATCTCTAAACTGATAACCATTCCAATACAAATAAGAAAAGCTAACCATTCATAGTAATCTAATTTAATAATTAAACCACCCACAATAGCCAAGGTTCCCAAAATTACTTGAGTTAGAATCGACTTTTCCTTAACTGCTTCTTTTAAACCTGTGAAGGCATAGGCAAACTTTTTCATTTAAGATCACCAACAATCTTATCTTGTAAACCAAACATTACATTTTCATCTTCTTTGACCATATGATCATAGCCTAATAAATGAAGCATACCATGAACAAATAAGAAGACAAATTCTCTTTTAACAGAATGACCATACTTCTTAGCTTGTGAGAAAACTCTATCAGTATTAATAAAAATATCACCAAGATTTACATCTTCACATAAGTAATCATAATCATCTGAATCGATATTCGCAAAACTAATAACATCAGTTTCCCTATCGATATTACGATAATCTCTATTGATTGTTCTTATTTTTTTCTTGCCTACAATGATTAAAGATAAATCCAAATCATCACTAATTCCTAGCACCTCTAGAGTCTTTTTATAATATTCTTCAATATCATTAAAATAAACTTCTAGTTCTTTTTTTCTTGTTAAATCAAATATTTCTACCATGTTTTAATTATACAATCTATCGCCTCACTAATTTCATCAAAAACTTTGTCAAAATTACCTGTATACCAAGGATCTTCAATATCAAATGGTGCTAATTTAGAAATCTTATGGTCTACATCATCAAACATTCTATTTATTAACCTTTCATTTGAACTATCCATGATATAGATTTCATCATAATCATTGTAATCATCAAGAGTCATTTTCTTAGCATAATGTCTATCGTATGGTATATGATGTTTATCCAATACTCTTTTAGAACCAGGATAAATATCATTGCCTATTTCTTCATTACTTAAAGCACGTGATTCACAATAAAAGTCCATGCCCTTTGTCTTATATTTAAATACATACTCCGCAATAGGACTTCTACAAATATTCCCATGGCAAATAAAAAGCACTTTCTTCATAGTCAAAAAACCTTACTTTTATATAATTTATCATACAAGAAAAAATTTAAAAAGTAGTTAATTTGAATATATAAAACCATGGATAAATCAACCATTAAAAGTCACACCATATCAGCAATCTTATCCAAAAGAACAATTGTGTGACCTCATGGAATTGTGCAACAGGTTGTTGCACAAACTTATTTCATTATAAGTCTCTGCAAATTTTTCCATATACTTCAAATTACGAACAGAATATCCTTGTTTTTTGGAAAAGTGATTCGAATATCTGCTGCAATGTTATCAATAAATTTCTCTTATTCCGCAATCTGTGGAATATTAACCAATTGTTGCAGTTTCTTTTCAAGAACTGCCTTATCTGGTAACTGCAGTTGATATTGTGATACCAACATTGGTGACATAGTTCTGCTCTTAGCATACTCTACCACCTCATCATTTATAGCTAACTGTCTCTCCAGCTGTCTTTTAGAATAATTTTCCTTGATTGCATAGACGGATGTAGAACTCTCTTTCCTTATCGTTCTTGCATCCCGACATTATCAGCAAATGATTCGTCTAGCTAATTTGTGTCACCAGTGGTGTCACAATTTTCCATCATCCACACCAAAAAGAATCTCTCCTCCTATCATAATTTGAAAAGGCACTTACTGTTTTTAGAAAAGTATCCATTATTGTTTCTTTAAATACGAACATTCTCATTTCTCGCATTAAGACTCCTTTCCAATTTCATGATTGCTTCTACGATTGATTTCAGTTGTATTTTTTCTTTTCAATCGTTTTTTTGACTGAAATAAATTTATAATTGTAGTACATATAAGAAAAAGAGCTGAACTCTATAAGATTAAATTGACTTATTCGTTACAGCTCCTAAAATAATTGATCTAAGACTTTTAATACACCATCTTCCTCATTGGATAAGCATATATATTTTGCAGCTTTCTTTGCTTCATCGCTCGCATTTTTTACGGCATAACTATATCCACAATATTGTAACATTTCAATATCATTTCCATTATCCCCAAACGCTACACATTCACTAGAATCTATATTGTAACGTTTCAGTATCCTCTTTAATCCAGTTGCCTTATTTGATCCTAACATAATTAAATCGATTGATCCATGTCCGCTTGTAGTAGGTTCAATTTCTCCATCTAATTCTGATTTAAATAAATCATAATATTCATATGTCTTTTCAACAGGAACTGTAGGCGCAAATTTTAAAATTTGATCATCCACTTTCTTAAAATCATCTACCCACTCTAAATGATGATAATATACTTTTGTCAAATCAAAGAAGGCTTGGCTCACCTTTTTTCTTTCACAATAGGCACTTTCTTTTCCACATAATACATTTAAAATATCTGGATACTTTCTACAAACATCAATCACTTTATGTACAGTATTTTTTGGCATATCTGCAGCATAAACCAAATTTCCTTTATCTACAACATAAGCTCCATTTTCTGCTACAAAACAAATTTCATTCTTGCAATAATCAAATATATCCCTTAATTGATAATACTGATTGCCACTTGCCACTACAAATAAACAATTCTTTTGTTTCATGCGTTTTAATATATTTTTAAACCAATCCACATCATAAGAATAATCATTTCTTACAAAAGTTCCATCAATATCTACGGCAACCAATTTAATATCCCTTTTCATTTTTATTTCTTATATAAGACTAAAGACTCATAAGGACGAAGCGTATGATTTGTGTTTAAACTATCCGCATAATTAGAAAGTAAGATTTCATAATCATTTAGATTCATATCCAATGTACTTTCTTTGTCATAAAAGTTACTTATTACAAGTAGTTCTTCATCATTTAATACTCTTTTATAGGCAAAAATTGCATCATCCGCTTCAAATAATGGAACATAGTTTCCTTCTTGAATAACGGCATATTCTTTTCTTAAAGAAATCAATTTTTTATAGTGGTAAAATACCGAATTCGTATCATTCAATGCATTTTTAACATTGATATCCTTATAATTATCAATGACTGAAATCCATGGCTCACCATGTGTAAAACCTGCATTTTCACTATCATCCCACTGCATTGGCGTACGTGCATTATCACGTGATTTTTCTTGTAGAACCTTTAATATATACGCCTCATCTTTACCTTCCTCTTTTAAGATGTTGTAGGCATTGATACTTTCTACATCACGATATTTTTCAATACAATCAAAATAATGATTTGTCATTCCAATTTCTTCACCCTGATAAATATATGGAGTTCCACGCATCATATGTAGAGTTGTCGCAAGCATTTTTGCAGACTCTTTTGGATAGTTCTTATCATCTCCAAATCTTGATAAACTTCTAGGCTGATCGTGACAATTCCAAAACAATGCATTCCATCCGTTCCCTTTTTGCATTTCAACTTGCCAAGCATTCATTAATTGTTTTAATTCTTTGAAATCAAATGGCATAGAAGTCCATTTTTCATCATTTACATAATCCACCTTAAGATGATGGAAACTAAATACCATATCTAATTCATGATTATCTGGATTTGTATAACCTATACAATTTTTAACGCTAGTTGAAGACATTTCCCCAACTGTTATACAGCTTTCAACATTCCCAAATGTATTTGTATTCAACTCATTTAGATATTGATGCACCCTAGGTTGATCACAATAAAATTGTTTCCCAACTCCTTGTGGGCAATCTTCAAATTTTTGTTTATCAATATTATTAATAACATCAAATCGAAATCCACGAATCCCTTTTTTTATCCAAAAATTCAAAATTTGAATAAATTCACTACGTACTTCTTCATTCTCCCAGTTTAAATCAGCCTGTTTTTCATCATATAAATGCAAATAATACTCATCAAATTCAGGCACATATTTCCATGCTGGACCACCAAACTTTGAACACCAATTTGTAGGAAGCTTTCCATCTTTTCCTTTTTTAAAGAAATAGTAATTCTTATACTTCTCGTTTCCCTTTAATGCTTCCTTAAACCATTTGTGTTCTGTAGACGAATGGTTAAATACCATATCAAACATCAAATAAATATTTCTTTTACTAGCTTCATCAATTAAAGCTTCTAAGTCTTCCATTGTTCCAAACGTTGGATCAATGGCACAATAATCAGAAACATCATACCCGTTATCGGCTTGTGGAGATGGAAAAATCGGATTTAACCAAATATAATCTATTCCCAATTCTTTTAAATAATCCAATTTAGAAATAATACCCTTTAAATCTCCAATCCCATCATTGTTCGTATCCATAAAAGATCTAGGATAAATCTGATATACTACTTTATCTTTAAAATTTCCCA
>CAKVAL010000045.1 GCA_934725085.1 uncultured Erysipelotrichaceae bacterium
CATTAAATCTTTCTTTAACCCTATTAATCATTTGTGGTGTTAAAGATATTTCAGGTACCATTATTAAGACTTGTTTACCCATTCGTAAATAATGTCTTGCCAAATGTAAATAAACTTCCGTCTTACCAGAACCAGTTACCCCAAATAACTCGAAGATTCTTTTATCCGAATTAAGAAATTCATTATAAACATTTTCCTGATCACTAGTTAATTCCTTAAAGTTATCATTGATAATAATCTCACTTTTAAGAGTTTCCTTTTCAACAAACGTTGTATAAATACATTCCTTTTCCCTTAACTTATTAAAAATTGATATAGATAATTTACGAGCCTCACTAGCCTTCATACCATCACGAATCAAAGATAATACTTGATGTTGTTTAGGAGTTAATTCACATTCTATATTAGTCTTATAAACCAATTCATCCTTTAAGGGTTCCTTAAAAGACTTAGTAGTTTGAAGTAACTTAGGTAACATTGAGTTTAAACAATTAATAAAAGGTGAAATGGTAGTCTTAGACAGCCACTTAGCTAATTCGAATTGCCTTTCATCAATGATGGGAAAAGAATCTAATACTTCTAGAATACTAGATAACTTAAAACCGTTTGTTTTTTCAAACTCTTCAATATTAGTTTCAACACAAGCAACCACAATGCCATTAGTTTTTGCATGATTAAAAATAACTTTAACCCTCTTAAAGTTTTCAATATACTCATCGTATTTATAAGAAAAAGTTTTATTTACTGCCAAGGCATCATTGGTCACATAGACTGATACAACATACATATCTCAATTATATAAAAAAGATAAGTATTACAACCTATCTAAATTTAACATGAATGATACAAACTTCAGCAATCGTACCAACTCGCATATTAGGACCAAATAAACCTAAACCTGATGTGGTGATCGCATGGAAGGCATTCTTAACCCATAGACCATAAGCATTTTCCCAGATGATATCAGTCGCAATCTTAGTTGGCCACAATTGTCCATCATGAGTGTGCCCTGCCATCATAAGGTCAACACCAGCCTTCTCTAATTCATCATATTCTCTTGGTTCATGATCTAAGACAAATAAAGGCTTAGTAGTATCCACTTCCTTAAAGATATCACCGCTTTCTTTTCTTGTGATGTTGCCAAGATTTGGTCTTTCTTGGTCAGCCCTACCATATAAGTTAACCGAATCATTGATGATTACATTTTCATCATATAAAAGAACCATGCCTGATTTCTTAATAAAATCCAGCATTTCCTTTGAAGCTAATTTGTTTTCGATATCATCATCATTAAAAGTAAAACCACAAAGAATTGGTTCTTCAACATCGTGATTACCAAGCACAGCATACATACCATATTTAGATTTTATTTGATTGAACAAATCAATTAGCTTATCAGGATTTTTGATTGCACTATATTGATTATCAAAGATATCACCAGCAACACAAACAATATCAACATCATTCTTATTGATAATATCTACAGCCTGTTTAAGATGATATTCACCAATATTGTAGCCAAATTGAGGATCACCAAACATCGCAATAGTCATCTCTTTAAAATTACCACCATCCTTATTAATAGTAATCTCATATTCAGTAGTTCTAACAATCTTAGCATTGATGATGCCATAGATTGAAGTAACCCCTGTTAAAACAATGATTAATAAGGCACAGATTGTACGAGCATAAAAATCATTATACTTATCCTTAAAAACCTTAGAATAAATCCATCTCAATAAATCAATTAGGGCAACATAGAGGATTAAATATAAACTAATACCTAGCCAATAGGCACCTATTTTAAATAAGGGTCTTCTTAAGAAATTATCTTCAGGTAAGATAAAAGCTAGACCAATAAAGATAGTTAAAAGAAACATTGACCACGAGAAATGATTAAGCCAAAAGTCCAATCTTTTATTTTTAATATTTAAGGCACTTATAAACTTATACCATCTTCTACATACCCAATAAATTATCGCCACATAAAACGGCGAAAGAATTAAAGCTAACATATTTCCTCATTTCTAATTACTTCAACATCACTAGTAATACCCTCACCTGTATTTGGTACAAAGTGAGAATAGATATTATCACCTATAAAACAAAGTACTAAAATAACACAAATTATTTTCAACAATTTAGGCTTAGCCTTCTTTAACAAGTTATCAATCATTGGAGCCAAGAAATAGACAGCTGCACAACCACCAAGTCCAAACACCAATAAGCCTTCAGCACAAATTCTACCATTTAGGTTTAAGAAATAACCTGTATAATCCCACCAACGCATACCATCATGAGTTAATTCCAAGAATAGTGATGTATAGTATTCGACAAAACCACAAAGCACAACAGCGCTACAGAATTCAGAAACCATATTCTTTCTAAAACGATATAAGATAACTAGAATCAAGACAACACCAGACCCATATACTGGAAGCCATGGCCCATGTAAAACTCCTCTATTAACGAAAGTTCCATCATTTAATAGATGTAAAGACACTTCCCAAAGCCAGCCCACAAAAGAAAGCACAAAGAATATTACAAGTAGTGTCGAAACACTATATTGTCTATTAGCTAAGACAATAGTATCTTTTCTTGATTTCTCTGTTATATCTTGAGGAGATAAACGATCTGGATAATCCTCATTATTGAAGATATCCTTATAAAGTTCATAATGCGCTTCCTCTAATAAGGCATCATTATATTGATTAGACTTCTCATTGTAATCAAGGACAACTCCAAAATTCTTCGCAAAGAAACCTTCAACCTTACCATATTCAGGATAAGCTACATCGATAGTCTTATCCTTATATAAGTCACCATAGACCTTTAATAATTCATCCTTAGATGCAAATTCAAATAGATACTTATCATTTAAATACTCGTAGCCCTCAATCTTATTTTTAATTGCCAAAGCTCTTACATAAGCATAATATTCTACATTAAAACTCTCTATGTATGGGTTAGAAAAGAAAATACCAGATAAACCTAAGGTAACGATATCTAGCAAGAACCAACCCGCAAAAGTTAATTGACACTTGGCGTATTCCCACTTATGACCATTCATCATGTCTCTTGATAATTTAATCGCATCCTTTGACTTGATTGATGGATTTTCAGCCACAATATAAGGAAGCATCGCATAGGAACAAGACTTAATAATGCCACCAATGATTGTAAACCACCATAAATATAAGAAGATTTCAACTTTTAAGGCACACCAAATAGAATTCAAGACCTTACGACATCTAAAGATAAATAAGAAACGTGGAGCCTTTACTTCATCATATTTATAGCCTTCTAAGAAGATTCTTCTATAAATTATTTGATATGCATTGCGCACAAACACTAAGACAACTGACAAGAATAATGCTGCAAATACTACTGCTATCTTAGCCCATACACCACCACCATGACTAAAGCCACTGATAGCTCTATAGATGACAATCAAGAAAGATCCAGTAGATATCGAAGAAGCAATAGTGGCAAACACTCCTTTAGTATGTCCTATTTCTAGATTACCAACATGAACATCTTCTAATTTTGTATTATCAACAACCTCTTGGCTCTTGTCTACATCACCCATCAACAAATCATATAAGACATTAGTTTCATTATCATTACTTATGACATTGATTGAAGTGTTTTCATTCTTAACAATCGCTGTAGACTTCGCAAAATTAGCACCAATAAAAGATGCGAACAAACAAGCAGCTACAAAAATAACATAATGTTTCTTTAATTTAGCCTTCGCTTGTTTCTTAGCAAGTTTTCTTTCAAACATATAATAATCTCCCTAATTAATGCAATTATATTAAAAATCGGTTAGCTATTACAACTAACCGATAGATCCTTTCATATTAATCTTCAACAATTGATTTAACTCAACCGCATATTCCATTGGAAGTTCCTTAGTAAACGGTTCAATAAAACCTAGAATAATCATTTGAGTCGCATCTTCTAAAGATAGGCCACGAGACATTAGATAGAAAAGTTGTTCCTCACTAATCTTAGATACAGTAGCCTCATGTTCAATGGTACTTGAATTATTCTTCACAATATTAGTAGGAATAGTATCAGATGAAGATATATCATCCAAAATTAAGGTATCACATTCTACCTTAGCCTTAGAATTAGTAGCCTTCTCACCAATCAAGACCTTACCACGATAATTAACCTTACCACCAACTCTACATAAAGACTTAGAAATAATAGTACTAGAAGTATCAGGGGCTAGATGAATCATCTTAGCACCAGCATCCTGGAACTGTTTATGGGAAGCAACCGCAATAGAGATACAAATACCCTTGGCGCCTCTTCCCTTTAAGACACAACATGGATACTTCATATTCAAATGAGAACCGATATTACCATCAATCCATTCCATAATACCATTTTCTTCTACTAAAGTTCTCTTAGTAACTAGATTCAAGATATTATCAGACCAGTTTTGAACGGTAGAATAACGACACTTTGCATCCTTTTTAACAATAATTTCAACTGTAGCTGCATGTAAAGAATCTTTAGAATACTTAGGAGCTGTACAGCCTTCTACATAATGTAGGTCACTGCCTTCATCACAAATAATAAGAGTTCTTTCAAATTGACCCATCAATTCAGAATTAATTCTAAAATAAGATTGTAAAGGCTTATCCAACTTAACACCCTTTGGTACATAGATAAAAGAACCACCTGACCATACAGCCGCATTTAGTGCCGCAAACTTATTATCAGTATAAGATACAACCGTACCAAAATATTCTTTTACTAAATCAGGATATAGTCTTAAGGCAGTATCGGTATCATAGAAAATAACACCCTTTTCTTCTACTTCCTTAAGCATATTATGATAAACAACTTCCGATTCATATTGAGTTGAAACACCAGCCAAAAACTTTTGTTCAGCATCAGGAATCTTTAGTTTCTCAAAAGTATTCTTAATGGTCTCAGGAACCTTATCCCAATCCTTTTCTACCTTATCAGATGGCTTGATATAGTAAGTGAAATCATTAAAGTCGATATCACTTAAATCAGGTCCAAACTTAGGAAGTGGCATCTCAACAAACTTATGATAGGCCTTAAGACGATACTCTAACATCCAATCCGGTTCACCCTTAGTCTTAGAAATAGCCCTAATAACATCCTCATTTAAGCCTTTTGTAGTCTTAAAAACAGAGACATCCTCGTCCTTAAAGTCATAGGCATATTCCTCTTGATTCTTAATAATATCTTGATTACTCATAATTATCTATCAACTCTTCCATCGCTTTAATGCCAATAGTACCACACTTAATACGATTAGCTTGTTTATATAGGGTATCAAAGGCATTAGCCTCTTCTAAAACATCTTCATCATAAGATTCTTCATTTAGCATCTTCTTGTATTCATTAATGATTGATTTAGCTTCTTCTTTACTCTTTCCCTTAATCAAATCAGACATAATAGAAGTAGACGCAAAACAAATCGTACAACCAACACCATCAAAGCGTACATCCTTAATGATGTCATCTTCAATCAACATTTGTACCTTAATATCATCGATACATGAATCAGACGCATTATGTATCATATGATATCTTTCATCATCTACAAGACCCTTATTATGAGGATTTTGATAGTGATCTAATAATATTTCTCTTTTAAATTGTTCATCCATCATAACAATGCTCCTACACACTTTTCTAGTGTACAATCCTTAATTAATTCAATAAATTTATCAATCTCATCAGTTGTGTTATAAAGATACATACTAGCACGGATACTTTGATCAGTTCCGGTGATATTATGTAAAATCTTAGCACAATGATTACCTGTTCTTACACAAATACCATATTTATTTAAATAAGAACCAACATCTTGGGCAAAGATACCTTTGACATTAAATGAGGCAATCGCAACCTCAGCATTTGGATTATAAACCACTACATTATCCAATTTACATAGCTTATCCATCATATACTTAATTAAGTAGTTATCATATTCTTGAATCATTACCATACCAATACTATTAAGATAATCAATGGCACTACCAAGGCCTAAGACACCTTCAATATTAGGAGTACCAGCTTCAAATACTTCAGGCACATCTTTTAAGATGACATTACCATCTTTATCAAATCTAGCATTAGCACCGCCTCCTAAAAACATAGGATTCATTTGTTTAAGTAAGTCATACTTACCATACAACACACCAACACCACTTGGTCCTAACATCTTATGTGCTGAGAATGATAAGAAATCACAATCAATATCTTTCACATCAACTTTAATATGAGGTACCGCTTGAGCACCATCAACCAGAACCAAAGCATTATTTTCATGGGATATCTCACAAATCTCTTTAATAGGATTAATATAGCCTAAGACATTAGATACATAAGTAATGCATACCGCCTTAACACTAGCATCAAAACATTCTTTATACTTTTCGATATTAAATGTTCCATCTTCATTTAAAGGAATATATTTAACATTCAATTCCTTTTCCTTAGCAATTCTAAAGATAGGAAGAATATTAGAAGCGTGCTCTAAATAAGTAGTAAGAATCGTATCACCCTTATTAAACAAATGTGATAAACCTTCTATTGCCATATTAAGCGAAACAGTTGAACCACTTGTAAAGACTATTTCTTCTTTTCTATTGGCATTTAAAAACTTAGCCACCTTATCTCTAACACCATCATATTTCTTTGATACATTAAAGGAAATATCATAGTCACCACGATGAATATTACTTGTAGATGTAGTATAAAATTCATTAACGGCATCAATAACACACTTTGGCTTTAAGGTAGTTGCCCCTGAATCAAAATAAATAATTTCAGGATTATTTTTTATAACAGGAAAATCATCTCTTACATGCATAAATCACTAACCTTCTTTTCAGCTAATTCTTTTAAGACCAGTCCATTTTCAAAGCCTTCATAGAAATTCTCACTAGGCATTAGATAACTTAAAAGTAATAAGCTTAAAGAAGCTTTCTTATCTAAGCCTCTAGAATTCATATAGAATAAGACATCATCATCAATTGTGCCGCAAGACAAAGAATGTGATGCTTCTACATCGTTTTCATCAATCAATAAGATTGGCTCAACCTTACAATTCTTAGGATTTTCAAAAGTTAAACAATTAGACTTTTGGTGACACTTACAATTCTTAGCACCCTTGACAATCTTACCGATAATAGTCATTTTAAAGTCTGCTTCTTCTAAACAAACAACTTTATTAGAAATATTAACCTTAGAATCCCATTCCTTATTAATTAAGTCAAACTTGATATTCTTATCACCATAGCCTAAATAAGTAGAATTGATATTTAGTTCACTATGGGCATTTACCTCAATACAGTTTTCATGAACAAGATTGAATCTATTTAAATCCAAATAATTAATTTCAACTCTTGAATTAATCAATTCGCCCTTTTCCTTTAAAGTAATTTCTTTATCCCCATCATTAAAAACCAACACTCTATAATCACCATCTTCGAAGTGATAATTAATTTCTAAGTCCTTATTTAAAACGATAGTAATTACTTCAGAACTTTTAAGATTAATATCTAAAGTACCTTCAACATTAGTATATAGCTTAGCCATTATTTGCCTTTCTGTTTCTTGTACAAGTACCAAGAGAATATACTAAAGGCTTATTTTCCTTAACTGGTTGAATCTTTAATTCATCATATAACCAGTCATAGCCTTCATTATCAATCTTATAAACAAGTTCACTATCACCTTCTACCACAATCTTTCCATCCACAATAACATGAGCATGTGTTGGTTTAATTGAAGTAAAGAATCTTTCATAGTGAGATACAACCATTAAGCCAAGATTTGTTTCTTCTTTTAACTTTAAAATTGCATCACTAACTAGTTTAATCGCATCAACATCAAGACCTGAGTCAATTTCATCTAACATCGCAATAGATGGTTTAAGCATCATCATTTGTAAAATTTCATTACGCTTCTTTTCACCACCTGAAAAACCATCATTGACAAAACGATGTGCTAAGTCTTCTTTCATTTTTAATTCTTTGATGCCCTTATCAATTTCCTTAATAAATTTAAATAATGAAATTGGAGTCTCACTTCTGGCATTGATGGCAGCTCTTAAGAAATCAGAGTTGGTAACACCCGCAATCTCTTGAGGATATTGAAGAGCTAAGAATAAACCCTTCTTACTACGAGTATCAACACTCATGCTTAAAACATCTTCACCATTGAAAGTGATAGAACCACCTGTAACTGTATAATTAGGATTTCCCATAATAGTTTGAAGAAGCGTTGACTTACCATTACCATTAGGACCCATGATGGCATGAATTTCTCCCTCTTTTACTACTAAATCTATTCCTTTTAAGATCTCTTTATCTTTTACACTAACATGTAAATCTTTTATTTCTAAAATATTCATCTTTTCACCTCGCTAAAGATTATAACACTATCAATTATTAATGATAAAAAGACTATCCCTAGGTATATGTGAAATTAGACTGAATTATTAGGCTAAAAATTGTTTTAAGTAAGCCACTATTGTATAATTTAGAGGTTTTAGGAGGTTCCAAATGGAATTTAAAGATATTCTTAAAAAATACTGGTTCTTATTACTAGTAGCAATTGGCTTACTAGTATATGTAGTTGTTTATTGTGTGCAAGCTTATTCAAATCGTACTGTTTATGTTAACGCAAAACAAGAAGATGGTAAGTCTATCGTTTATACATTAAATAATGAAAATTATTATGCAGATGACTTATATGAAGAATTATATGCATCTCTTGGTGAAAGTGCTTCTTTAGTTAAGTGGTCAAAGGATGTTATTACTTCAGCTGTAGAAACAACTGATGAAGTAAGCAACATGGCTAATAATTATTACTCTTATATCGTTTCTCAAAACGATAAGACTAAGATTGATACATCACTAAAGAATAGTGGTTACGCAAATGGTTTTGATGATTTAAAGGAATATTGTCTAGATATGGTTAAGTCTCAATTATTCTATAATGACTATTTCCGTAATAACTTTGATACATATGTACCAAACTTACTTGAAACTTTAAAGCCTCGTAAGGTTTATCACATTTTAGTTAAAGTAGCTGATGTAGGTAGTGCAACTGGCGATAATGGTTCAACTGTAAGAAGCGCTAACTTAACAACTGAAGAAACTGAAAAGTATAACGCAGTTATTTCAGCTCTAGAAAATGGTGAAGACTTCAAGGAAATCGCTAAGAAGTATTCAGATGATGGCAGTGCAAGTGAAGGTGGCTACTTAGGCATCTATACAACAACAAGTTCTAAGAGCACATTTGTGAGTGAATTTGCTAATGCGTTAAATGAAGCTGAAACAGGAACAGTAACCGAACCTGTACTTAGCCAATATGGTTATCATTGGATTTATACAGAAGAAGTTACAAACGATGAACTTAAGGAAAGTGATCAATTCTTAAGTGAAGTAGCTAATAACTATAACTTTGCCTCAATCAAGGCTGTAAAAGAAAAGAGTGATGAGTTAGGTTTTGAGATCGTTAGTGATAAGCTTAATGAAATCATTAATAGCTATATTGAATTAGCTGATAAGGAATTAAACGGAAGCGAGGAAGCTGAATAATGAAAAAGGTATTATTAGTATTAGCATGTTTATTAGCTTTAACAGCTTGTGGTTCTAATCACTATTCAAGTGTGAGTGATGGAACAGAGGTAATCTATAAGGACGCTAAGGGTAATTCATTTACTAAGGAAGACTTATATGAAACAATGAAGAATAATGATGTTACTGACTTATTAAAGATTAACTTGATTAAGAAATTAGCTAACTTTGAGGGTATCGATATGGATGAAATTGTTAATTCTGTTGAGGAACAAACAAATGGTATGATCGATGCAGGATATGAAACATTTATTACTTCATATTATGGTACAGTTGATAACTACAAGAAGAGTTATATTGCAAATGAAGCTTTAACTAGATTAATTAAGGCTGAGGTAGAGGCTAACTTCGATACTTATAAAGAAGACTATAATCCATATAAGGCTGAAATCGTTAAGTTTGATACTAAGGAAGCTGCTGAAGCGGTACTTGAAGCTGTAAATAATTCAGAAAATACATTTGAATATGCATGTACTGAAAATGGTTATACTGATGAAGTAACTGAAAAAGTATATAGTGATAAGAGTAATGATTTACCTGCTGAAGTTAAGGAATATGTCTTAAACGCAAAAGAAAATGGTTTATCAAATGTAATCGAAGTAACTACAGCTATCAATGATTCTGAAGGTAATTCAAGTGTAAACAACACTTATTATCTAGTTAATTTAACTTCTAAGAATGTAGAAGACTTCCATGATGAATTTGTAACTCTAGTAAGCGAAAATATCGATAAGGATACAATCATCAACAAGTTATTAGAGAAGTATAACTTAGAAGTTCATGATCAAAGAATCTATGAATTATTAAAAGCTCAATATGAGGCTGTAAAATAATGTGTATCTTCTGTGAGATTGTTAATGGGAATATCCCTTCTAAGAAAGTCTATGAAGATGATAACTTCTTGGCTATCTTGGATTTAAGTCAAACAACTTATGGTCATACACTAGTTATGCCAAAGAAACATTATGATAACTTCTTGGATATGCCAGCTAATGAAGCAGGTAAACTTATGGAAGTTGTCAATATTGTAGCCAACAAGATTTATAAGAATCTAAATTGTAATGGATGCAATATCCTTATGAATACAAATGAGGTTGCAGGACAAACAGTTATGCATACTCATGTTCATATTATTCCAAGATACAATGAAAATGATTCTATTGAGATCAAATTCACTGAAAACAAATTCAATCTTGATGAAGTCTTAAGCAAGATTAATGGTTAACTTAAAAGACTATCTAAACAACAATAGCTTATAGATAGTCTTTTTTAATAATTTACTTCTAGTATTGATGCTTTTCTATTTCTGTATTTACTATATAAATTATATATGCCTTTTTGACTATCTTTTTATATCTTCTCAAATGTCCGCAAAGCCTTATTTTATCGGCTCTAC
>CAKVAL010000046.1 GCA_934725085.1 uncultured Erysipelotrichaceae bacterium
CTTTTTTATATTTTTTCATAAAAAAAGGCCGTCCAGCCTTAAGTTTTAACACTTAGGTTTTTGGACAGCCCCTTTTTATAATGCTTAACTTTTTAAGAATTCCTTGATTTCATCAAAATGACTCATCGCATCAAAGTAACCTAGATAATATAAATCACTTAACTTATCCAAGTCTTTTTCAAGTCTTGTGATTGTAACAGGTCTACTTGGTGTTAAACTATAGACTTTCTTTTGTAGGACAAGTTGATCAATTAAATCACAGTCCTCATTGTATCCTGTATTGGCATTCATATAGCTTTCCACAAAGTTTGGATAATCAGCATATTGTTTCTTAACAATTTCAACTTCTTTGCCTACCGGTTTACGGCGATAATCCGATTGTCTTGTACCGATAAAGATTATCTTATCATTCTTATCTTCAATAGCTTTTCTAATTGGAATCTTTGTCGCAATACCACCGTCTAAGTATTTATTACCATTAATTTCTACCATCTTAGAAATAATCGGAAGGCTTGCTGAAGCTTTAATTGCTTCATAGAAGATTTCTCTTCCTTCTTTATTAGTAAAATAATCCGCCTTACCAGTTTCCACATTTGTCGCAACAATATTAAGGTTACGATCACCCTTGAATATTTTTTCTTCGTTTAAGGGATAAATCTCTGCCAAGTCTTCAAACATGAATCTAAAGCCAATCAAACTACCTGATTCACGGAAGGCTTTTAGGCCTACATATCTTTTTTCGTTTCTAAATTCTAAAATAAGTAGTGCACTTCTGCCAAAAGCACCAGCAATATAGTTAGTAGCCGTTAAAGCACCAGCTGAGACACCATAACAAGTTTTGATATTAAGATTATGTTCCATGAAATAATCAAGCACACCAGCCGTATAAATGCCTCTAAAGGCACCACCCTCAAGTACTAGACAGCCTGGAGTAATATCTCCATCAAAGTACTTAACTTTTAAATTATTTATATTTTTAAATTCTGCCATTTTCTCTAGCCTTTCTTTTAAATTTTTTAATCATTATTTTTATATCAAGACTATTATAATAAATATTCACATAACCTATTAAAGACATCGCCTTAGCTTTTAAAATCTCTGAATCACCAGAAACATAAATTAAAGCTTTAGCCTTACCATTTTTAGCTTCTTGGATTAAATTAGCACAAGCCGAATTGCCATCAATTGCCAAAACGATAGATGGTCGTCTTTCAAATATTTCATAATTAAATGACTTATAAATGCCCATTCCTAGGTTTTCGGTAGATACAACACAATAAATATTGGTCTTTTCAATCTTTTTAATCTCTTTTGAAGTAAGAGAATGAGGGACGATGGCATAGATTTCAAAACCCCTATTATGGTCAATCAAATATTTCTCATAGCCACTAATCTTATGTCCTACCACAAAATAGAATTTCTTAGGATCTAGTGAATATAATAATTCATCTAACATATCCAATTGGAAATTATCTAATTTAACACTACGATTGTCTTGATTAAAGCTACCTCCAGCTAAGATGATTGGCATCTTATCAAGCGGAAAGTCTTTAATTCTAGCTTTTAAAGCATCCGTAGATAGATAAATATCTTTATTTTCATAAGCTAGATTAATAGATTCGGATTTATTGATTTCAATTAAGTCTTTGATATATTCACCAATATCCTTGTTTTCAGGATTAAATAGTTTAGTCTTTCTATCGAATGATTTTTCACTATCTTTGATTATTTTATCTTCAGTAGCACACATTAATTTAAAATCATCAGAATCTAATTTTAATAAAGATCTTAGAGCTAATTCTTCATCAAGTGAATTAGTTCCATAAATTCCACAACCATCAGACCCTTGAACGGCACTAACACCATTTTTTAGGAATTCTTTAATTGGATGGGCATCTAAAACAGTTAGATTATTTAATCTAACATTGGAAGTTAATTGGAATTCAAGGATTACATTATTTTGTTTAAGTTTTCGAATTAAATCCTTACCCTTCTTAGTCTTTAAACTAGTTGTATAAATACCATGGCCTATACGAAGCTTTGGCATCTTTTGACCCTTGTCCAAAGAATCTAAGACGATATCAACAGCTCTTGTGACATTGTCTTTTAAAGAATCATTTTCACCAGCATGGATTCTAATGGTGAAATAAGGATCTGTTTTACTATAGGCTACAAGTTCTCTAATAACCGGTTCTAGTTCCCCAATATCATTTATTTCTTCGCCAACAAAGTCAGCACCCACAACATACGGGTCCTTACACACAGCCTTTAAGACATCTAGGTTGTTTCTTAGATAGTTATCGCTAGTTATCTTATCTTTAACAATAGTTAATGGGATTCTTCTTAAAGCTGCCAAGAATCTTATCTTAACACCAGTTTCTTTATAGGCTAATGGAAGTATCTTATGATAAGATTTGATTTCCTTAAGCATTTCTTCATTGCCCTTAACTAGAGTGGTATTAGATATTTCTACATAATTAATGCCCAAGGCCTTATACATTCTGGCAATCCATAATAATTTATCTTCTAATAAAGTATTATCTTTATAATCAGGATTTGATGCATCTAGTAACATTTTATTTAAATATCTTGATACATCTTTATCTTGTATCTTGTCGATATTTTTAAGAGTAATCTTTTTATCTGAATCTACGCCCTTGGCAAAGACATAACGATACAAATATAGCTTTTCAAGGTTGGTGAAAACAGCTTGGCCATCTTTTAAAATTGATAAAGAAACTCTTATCTTGTTGATGTTGTAAGCTGCATCTTGATAGTTATTTAAGATTAAATCAGCAAAGTTGATAAAAGTATTATCGTCAATCTTGCGATCTAAATATTTACCCACAAGATTCGAGCCCGTAAAATCCTTTGCGACCTTTTCTCTTTTATTTTCCAACATCTTATATTGTCTATCACTCAATTTCAGATTAAGTTTTTTAACATAATAATATGGATACCTAATTTGGTGATAGATACCAAGAGCAATTAAAATATCTGGATATAAATTAGCGTTCATATGCGTATGAACATCGGTTTTAAACTTAAATTCCTCTTCAATATAAGTTCTAATCAAAACATCATTTAACGCAAGGTCACACTTTTTTGTCTGCGACATTAGAGTCTTTGAAATAGCTGGAACTAAGGCTCTAGGTAAAATATTACCTTTAGAGTTAATAACAGCTACTGTTTTATTGTTGAATTTAAGAATATGAATATGTTTGTTTTCTTCATTAACATAAGTAGGTACCTTTCCTCTTATTTGTAGAAGTCCATCCTCACCTATACTTAAAGGAAGTTTACAGATACTTGCAAGGTTTCTAATCAAGTTTCCACTTGAATGATTAGGCGTTCTTAAAATATAGTAATAATTATTTTTATCAAGATAAAAGTCAATTACTATATCTTTTTCTAAATCCAAATAAAACGTATCAAAGTATTTCATATTATTTTGCCTTAGGAAGATTCCACTTATATTTTATCGCTAACATTCTTAATGTAAATATAACAAAAAAGGTAACTATAATCGATAGGTTATCGTTTATTTTAAACAATAAGAAGGCAGTGATAGAACCTATAATTGCAGCACAAGCATAAAAGTGTCTTGTGAAGATGGCTAGGTCTATGTGGGCAAAAATATCTCTTAAAGCGCCGCCGCCTACTGCAGTTAAAGTTCCAATGAATACTGATAAGAAGAAATTGTTGTAGGCTAGTGTTGTTTCAACACCAACTACTGTAAATATTCCAAGTCCTATCGCATCCATAATTTGAATAGATAATTCCGCTTTTTTAAAGTAAGCTCTAAGTTTTGACTTAAAACATGCCAATGAAAAAACAAAGGCTAATATCAAAGTGATTGGGTTGTTGAAGATTGAAGGCGGATGGATGCCTAAAAGAGTATCTCTTAAAATACCACCACCTACTGCAGTGGTTAGACCAAGCATAACAACACCAAAAATATCCATTCTGTTTTCAATGCCTACCATAGCTCCAGAGATGGCAAAAGCGATGGTTCCAATATATTCTAATAGATTTAAAAATGTCATAATTAATTCTTTTTAAAGATAGTTGCAACCTTATTATTCATAACATCAACTTGTTTACGACGATTATTATTATCGTTAACTAAAGAATTGTAGTAATCATCTATTTCTTGCATCTTATTTGTAAAAATAGTAATTACCGCAAAACGTTTCATGTCGATTTCATCATTAATCACATTGAATTTTTGATTAATCTCGTCGATCTTCTTGTTGATTGTATCGATATCATTTGTGACATATGATGTTTCTTCTAATTCCGCTTCTTGTTCACTTAAGAAATTTTGATTTTCTCTATCAATGCTTTCAAGATGCATCTTTTCAAGAACTTCTTTATCTTCATTGAATTTATTTTCAAGTTCAGCTAAGCGTTCTTCATATAAAGCTTTCTCTTCATCAATATTCTTAATGTTTAAATCTATTTTGTATCTTAAGTTAGCTTGTCTTTCTTTTTCCTTAACTATTAATTCCTCGTACTTATCACTAATTTCTTTGATTTGTGATTCATAAGTATTTGTGATAGTTCCTTTAGAATTAACATTTTCTTCGAATTCCTTGGCGATTTGTTCAAGCTTGTCTTTCTTATATTCATTAAGCATCGAAACAGCTTCTTGATGAGTGTTGTTTAATTCATCAATCTTTTCTTTGAATTCAGAAGCTAAAATTAACATGATGTCTTCTTTTTGATCATTCTCGTTTTTCAACACAAAAGGTCTAACTTTAACAAGTTCGTCATAAGTATCGAAGGCATTAACTAGTTCTTTTTTAATATCATTAACTTTTTTAGCGAATGTATCGTTTAATTCATTCTGTTTAATAACGATATTAGCGATTTCTTCTTTTAGATTATTGATATAAGCACTAGTCTGATTCTTTAATTCCTCAAATTTTTGATTTTGTTCATCAACATAGTTTTCATAGCCCTTATTCGCGTCATCAAAGTCTCTAGCTAATTGGTAACGTTTTTCAATTAGTTCTTTCTTGGTGTTATGAAGGTTATTTAATGTTGACTTGTTATTTTCTCTTAATTCCTTAAGAGCCTTATCGTAATTACTCTTTAAAAGTTCTGTTTCTAAATCATTTTCTTTTTGTTTAGCTTGGATTAGATTTTGCCACTCACCTCTTTTTAGTACAGCTTCGTTTTCTGCATTGTTTAATTCATCAGCGGTTTCTCTAGTACGCGCAAGTTGTAACTTGTAAGATGCAGTATATTCATTTTCAAGTCTATTTTTTCGGTTCTTGATATCAGTTAAAAGGTCAGCACATTCGATCTTTAAAAGTTCTAGTTCTTTTTCCTTATTAGATATCTCAATATTGTTTTCTTGAACATAATTATCTTCTTGATGTTTTAAGTCAAGTTTCTTAATATTGAATTCATCTTTATAGTAAGTCATGACTTCTTTTATTTCGTCATCATTTACATTCGTAATATAAGCTAGTTCGTTATCTAAAGCTTCTTTGAATTCTTTAATTTCTTTTAGCTTGTTATCTAAATTATTTTTATAAATATTTAATTGATCTTGATGATTGTTTTCTAATTCTACTAGCTTTTTCTTTTCTTCGGCTAATTTGTCAAGTAATGAAACTTTTATTTCTTGATTTTCATCTTTAAACTTAGCGATTTCTTCGTCTTTTTCCTTCTTCTTTTCATCCAAAATTGAGATTACAGAAGTGAGAGTTGATTCTCTATCAGCATTTGAAATAGTTAAATCATTAAGGATCTTTTCTTCTTTTTTCTTTCTATTTATGAATTCATCAGTTATTTTAGCTTGTTTATTTTCATAATTAGTCTTTAAAGTTTCTAAAGATTCTTCTTTTTTCTTATCAAGTTCAACTAAAAAGGCATTGAAGTTAGCTTCTTCAACATTAAGTTCATCTTTTAAAGCTTGGATGTTCTTTAATAAGTCACTTCTAGTGCTTTGTAGCTTTGCTACATCAGCATTAAAATTATCTTCAAGTTCGATATTATTGGCTTCAATAAAAGCTTTTTCTTTTTCAAATTTAGCCTTTTCATCTTCTTCTTGTTTATTTAAAGAAGTAAGTTTTTCTTGGTGTTGGTTTGTAAGATATTCGATTCTTTGTTCAAAAGATTTTTGTAGTCTTTCAATATCTGCATGATAATCAGCTTCAAGTTCTTGATCTTTCTTTTTAAATTCAGTTTCAATTTCAGCAACCGTTTCATCATATTTGGCTTTTAAATCTTCTTTTTTCTTAGCTAAATCTGCAAGCAATTTTTCATTTTCTTCTTTAGCCTTTACAGAAGTTACATTAACAAGGGTATCGATCTTTTCTTGAATAACTTGGATGTTATTGTTGATTCTTTGTTTCTCTTCTTCAAATCTGTTCTTAAGATTTTCTTTTTCAGCATCTGAATTGGAAACATATGTTTCAATGCTTGCTTGAATGGCTGCAATTTTAATGTTAAGACTGTCGATTTTATCATTAACCGCATTCTTGCTGTTTAAAATGGTTTCGATAATCGCATCGTTTTCTGTCTTATATTCATCAATTTTCTGTTTATATTCATTCTCTTTTATTTCAAGAGAGTTTAAATATTCATCGTTTAATTCTTTTATCTTGTTTTTTAAATCATCGATTTTTTGTTTATAGTCTTTGCTTAGGGCTGTATATTTATTTTCTAATTCCTCATTATCATTCTTTAAAAGTCCGATGGCCTGTTGAGCTTGATTAAAACGATCGTTATAGCGATCTAATAAATAAGTTTTTCTTTTTTCAAATTCAGCTTTTTCAATTTCGACCTTTTGTTTAAGAACTTGTAATTCTTTCTCATGATTTTCTTTCTCATTAAGATACTTTTGGTCTAAATTTTCTACAAATTCTGAGAATTGTTTTTTAAAATCTTCACTTTTGTTTTTTAATTGTTCTTCTAGATTGTCTAGAGTTGTTTTTTCTTTATTTGTAAGAACACTAGCCAATTCATTTAATTCAGCTAAAGTCTTAGCATATTTTTCTTCTGCTGTGATTCTAATGTTTGTTTCTTCATCTTTTTTAAGAGACAAAGTATTTTTAATTTTTTCATTCTCACTATTTAATATAGAAATTTCATTTTCATAAACAGTTTGAAGTCTTTGGAATTCTAAATCATTGTTAGTTTTTAAATCTTCCTTGGTTTTTAATAGTTGCTCTTTTTTAAAGCTCAAGGCATCGTAATCTTTTTCTAAACGTAATAGCTCTTCTTTTTTTGCATTTAGTTTTTCAGTTTGAGCTTTAATAATTTCGGCTTCTTTTTCTTTATTAGCAGCTTCGATTTTAGCTAGCGCTTCATCTTGACTAATTTTATTCTTTTCTATTTCTTTTTCTAGAGATTTAATTTCTTGATTATATGAGTCTTTTATTTCTTCTATTTTTTTAGTTTTATCATTCTTTTCTTGTTTAAGACTTATAATTTCACGGTTTGTTTCATTGTCAAAATTAGCAGCTTTAATATTGAATGCTTCGTTTTGTTGATCTCTTTGTTTTTTTAGCTCTTCCAATTGTTGTTCATAAGAAAGGCGTAGTGCTTCACTATCACTAAATTCTTTTTCAATACCATCACTATATTTATTTATATAAGTATTTTTTAATTTGTCCTTCTTAGCATCCAATTGAGACATCTTTTTGTCAGAACTAGATTTTAAAGTACTTATCTTTTTATCAGCAGAAGCAAGTTGAGTATTTAATTTTTCTTGTTCTTTTAATAAAAAATCTTTTGAAGTAGTATGTTTGTTTTTTAATTTATCAATTCTTTCGTTATGAAAAAATTTTATTTCTTTATTTTCGTTATTAATTGAAGCAATATCACTTCTAAGTTCTTTGTTGGCGTTTCTTGTTTCGCTAATCTTAGTATTTACCGCATCAATAGTAGTATTTTCGTTGTTTTGTTTACTGAATAAATTAGTGCTTTTTCTCATAAATCTGCCCTCTATTAAAAAAAGAAATAGGTATTTCCTGATAAAATTATACTGTTTTTATAAATATTAAACAAATTTTGTATTGCATTTTGTAAAAGTTTCTAGTATGATAATAAAGCGCAGTGATGAAGTGGTTCCTTAGCCAAGTGGTAAGGCAATAGACTGCAACTCTGTGATCGCCGGTTCGAATCTGGCAGGAACCTCCATTTAGTGGGGATGTGGCGGAATGGTAGACGCGAGGGACTTAAAATCCCTTGGTAGCAATACTGTGAGGGTTCAACTCCCTCCATCCCCACCACTAAACAGCGTAAACAAAATGTGCGCCCATAGCTCAACTGGATAGAGCGTTTGACTACGGATCAAAAGGTTGCGGGTTCAAGTCCTGCTGGGCGCGCCAAAAACTTGAAATTCTTTTTTTTCTCGGGATGTAGCTCAGCTTGGTAGAGTACTTGATTTGGGATCAAGGTGTCGCAGGTTCGAATCCTGTCATCCCGACCATTAAATTTATTTATTTGGCTAGGTAGCTTAGTTGGCTAGAGCAATCGGTTCATACCCGGTAGGTCGTGGGTTCGAGTCCCACCCTCGCCACCAATTAGTTAGTCGGACCCTTAGCTCAGTTGGTCAGAGCTTCCGGCTCATAACCGGGTGGTCGTAGGTTCGAGTCCTACAGGGTCCACCAATAAGTAAACTAAAGAATTAAAATTTATGGAGGAATACCCAAGTGGCTGAAGGGTCCGGTCTTGAAAACCGGTAGGTCAGGAAACTGGCGCCTGGGTTCGAATCCCAGTTCCTCCGCCATTTCTATTAAAACTTATTAAGTCAGAACTGGAATTCGAACACTTAATATGTTATCATAGAAAAGCAACATCGCGAGGTAGAGCAGCCTGGTAGCTCGTCGGGCCCATAACCCGGAGGTCGTTGGTTCAAATCCTTCCCTCGCAACCAATGGTTCTGTAGCTCAGTTGGTAGAGCAATGGACTGAAAATCCATGTGTCGCCAGTTCAATTCTGGCCGGAACCACCATTAGTTAATAAAGTGCCTTAAATAGGCACTTTTTTAATCTTTGGCCACGAATTGCGCACGA
>CAKVAL010000047.1 GCA_934725085.1 uncultured Erysipelotrichaceae bacterium
TTTCTATAAGTATACAAAAACCCAAGGATGGGTTACACCTTTTTATTTGAGTGTCCACTCCTTGGGTTTCAGTTTATTTTGGGCTTTTTTGTTTACTTATTCAAATATTTAATGACACTTGTTGCAGCTCTAGCACCATCACCACAGGCTGTAATAATTTGTCTTAAATGAGTATTAGTAACATCACCTGCACCAAAGATATAAGGAACGCTAGTCTTCATATCTTCATCAACGACAACACATTTATATTCATCTAGAATGCTATTTGGTACAAATGAAGTATTTGGAAGGGAACCTAGATATGGGAAGATTCCTTGACATTCAATATCCATTATTGAATCATCTAATTTATTCTTTACTTGTAAACCAGAAATCTTATCATCACTTATTAATAACTTATATGGTAAGACGTTCTTAATTACTTTAATCTTAGGATCTTGACTAATCTTATCAACTAAAGTCGCATCAGCTCTAAATTCATCTCTTCTAATGATAATTGTGATTGAATTTACGATATTACTTAAATATAAAGCTTCTTGCAAGGCACTATTACCGCCACCCACAATCACGATATCTTTTTTACGATAGAAGAAACCATCGCAGACTGCACAATAAGAAATACCCTTACCAATATAATCATTTGCCTTTTCTAAATCCAATTCCTTTTCCTTAGAACCAGAGGCAATGATGATTGCCTTAGCTTCTATTTCTTTTCCATCATCTAAAGTAATTACATGTTCATTGATAGACTTAACCTCGGCATTTATAATTTCGGGTTTGAAAGAATTAGTATGGCTTGCGAGCTTATCTGCTAATTCAAAGCCTGTTATTTCTTCAAAAGAAGGATAATTTTCAATCTTATCAATCTTAATTAATTTACCACCAAGTGATATTGGTTCGATGATACCAACCTTAAGATTTGCACGACACGCATATATTGCAGCACTAAGTCCAGCAGGACCACCACCAATTATTATTAAATCAAACATACTTTTCACCTCGTCTTGATTATAACATGTGTTGGTTTTTAGCCTTAGAAATATGACCTAAATGTTATAGAATAATAGGGATGAAAAAACTATATCGTTTTATTTATTTTATAAGCTCATGTTTAATCTATATTTTACTTGGCTTATTTGAATTCTTTTGTCTTGATAACTTTGTAGATATGATATCTACTTCTTATTATGTACACTCAGGCTTAATGCTTCTTATGTTGATATTTGTTAACCCGATTATTACCTTTAAGTTAATTGGTTTAATTCCAATCAAACCTAAGAAAAGGGTTAAGTCGGTGCATGATGAACTTAAACGTGAAGTTAAATGATGGTACAATAGGTCTTATGAAAATCGTAATCGTAGCCGGAGGTACCGGTGGACATATATATCCTGCATTAACACTTGCAGAAGAATTAGAAAAAAGAGGCAATGAGATTGTCTTCTTTGGTTCTATTGATAGGATGGAAAAAGATGTAATTCCTAAGGCTGGTTTTAAATTTATCGGACTAGATATCACATCAACATCAGGTAATATTTTTAATAAAGTATTAAGTGTTTTCAGTATGAACAAAGCCTACAAGAAATGCTTAAAACTATTAAAAGGCTTTGACATGGCCGTTGGTTTTGGCAATTATATTTCGGTTCCTGTTATTTTAGCAGCTAAGAAATTAGGCTTAAAAACAGTCATCCATGAACAAAATTCTTTTGTAGGTAAGGCTAACAAAATGCTAGACACAAAAGTTGATTTAGTAATTGGCTCATATATTGAAGACAAGGACCAATTTAAAAATCCTAATACTTTTATTTTAGGTAATCCTCAAAGTGGTAAAGCTTTTAATTATAAAAAAGACGATAACTATTTAAGTGAATTGGGATTAGATAAGAATAAGAAGACGGTTGTTATTTTCATGGGCTCATTAGGCTCAGAAACTATCACTAAAGTTATGATAAATTTCTTTAAGTTATTAGATGGTACATACCAAGTGATTTATGCCACAGGCAGTGCTTATTATGAGGATGTTGTAAGTAAAACTGAAAAGAAAGATTATTTAGTAATTAAGGAAAGAATTGATGGCATTAAGGCGATGAAAGCTTCTAATTTATTGGTTTCAAGGGCTGGTGCTACTACCTTATGTGAAATCACAGCTTTGGGTATGCCTGCAATATTGATACCATCTCCTTATGTACCTAATAATCATCAATTTTTTAATGCCTTAGCACTTGTTAAAAATGATGCGGCTTTAATGATTGAGGAGAAAGATTTGAGCGCTATTTCTTTAAAAGAAAAGATTGATAGTATAATAAATGATGTAGATACCCTAAATAGTCTAGCTAATAATGCCAAAAGTATGGCCAATAGCACTGTTATTGAAGATATTGTTGAAAAAATAGAGAAATTATGATTAAAGAATTTTTATGTGAACGTGGAAATTATCGCGATGATAAAACTTTTAGTAAGCTTACTACCGTTAAGATGGGTGGAGAGATTGCTCATTATGTAGAACCGTATAACTTGGCTTGTTTAAAGGAAATTATTGATTTTGTCAAAGCCGAACATATTCCTTTTAAAGTTATTGGCAATGGTTCTAATTTAATTTGTGGATCATCACGCTTTGAAGGTGTGGTTATTTCATTAAAGAACTTTAACAATTTTGAAGTTTATAATGACCAACTATATGTTGAAGCTGGTGTTATGATGCCTTTCTTATGCATGTCTATCGCTAAACTTGGACTAAGTGGTCTTGAATTTGCCTCAGGTATACCAGGCAGTGTAGGTGGTCTTGTATATATGAATGCAGGTGCTTATAAAAAATCTATGGCTGATGTGGTCACTGAGGTTTTAGTATTGAAAGATGGCGAAATCTGTAGGATGAAGAAAGATGAGCTTAAGTTGTCTTATCGTTATTCTATTTTCCAAGAACATCCAAGGTGGATTGTGATTGCCTGTTATATGACACTTGATCATGGTAATGTTGATGAAATTTTAGATTTAATCAAAGATAGAAAAAATAGAAGAATGGACACCCAACCTCTAGATAAACCAAGTGCTGGTTCATGTTTTAGAAACCCTGAAGGTGGCTTTGCCTGGAAATATATTGATGAGGTAGGTCTTAGAGGGGCTAATATGAATGGTGCTGAAATCAGTACTAAACATCCTAATTTCATTATTAATGCAGGTGGTGGTACTGGTGAAGACTATTTAGCTTTAGCTTATAAGGTTCAAGAAGAAGTTAAGAAGAAATTTGACGTTAAGTTGATAATGGAAGTGGAGAAGTTCAATTGTTAGAGAATGGTTCTAAAATAAAATTAGACGAAACTTTCTTAAGAAAAAAGAGAAGCGATGCGAAAAGCGCTTCTTTATTTAAAGGATTTAAAAACCTATATTATCTAATCGGAATCACTACAGGGTTTATTATTTTATGTTTAATGTTCTTTTTATCTAGTTACTCAAATATTTATCATATCAGTGTAAAGGGTAATTATTATCTAACAGATGTTGATGTAATCAAGTTAAGTGGTTTAACTGAAAATAACAAATACTTTTTTACATCAACTCACATGAGCGAAAAAAGGATGCTAAAGTCTCCTTATTTTGATAGTGTAAAAGTAAAGAAATTAGATGATCAAGTTGTTGAGATAGAGGTTAGTGAAAAGAAACAAATAGCTTATACAACTATCGGTTCTTATCAAGAAATAATTTTTGTGGATGGCACAAATGTTGAAATAAATGATTCAAATAAATATCTTATGAGTAAACTTCCAGAGATGACTGGTTTCACAAGTGAACAATTAAATACAGTGTTGAGAGGTTTTAAAAACATTGACCAAAAGACTATAAATGAAATATCGGAGATTAATAGATATTCTTTTTCATATGATGAAAATATGATGGAAGTCATCATGAAAGATGGCAATATTTGTTTTGTCTCATGGACTGGTTTGTCAATGCTAGATAAATATTATTCTATTGTTTCTGGTTTAGATACTAGTATGGGCAATGTTTGTATATATTTAGATGAATTAACAAATTCTGGTTATGTTTCTATTTGTCCTTGGCAAGAATGAATGAAACAATTTTCATATACTGTAAAATATTTTCATGAAAATGTATTGACACTTTCATTTTTTAGTTTAAGATAATGTATATCGATGAAAAGGAATAGTACTTGTGAACGTACTTTAAAAGCGAGCTTGGTTTGGTGAAAGCAGGCAAGTAATACACAAGGAAGCGCGCCTTGGAGATACTAGCTTGAACTAACAGTAGGGATAGTCGTTAACTGTCGTTAAAGTTGAGGTGGTTCAGATTTGCTGAGCAAATAAAGTGGTACCGCGATTTTTTTAAGTCGTCTTTATGAAAAATATCGACGGCTTTTTATTTTATAGCCGTCAAGGAAGGAATGTATTATGAAAAAATTATTATCTTTATTGGCTGTTATGATGATGGCTATGTGTCTATTTGCATGTTCGTCTAAAGATACTACAGACGATGATACTGTAACTATTTCTGTCGGTCTATCTCCAGACTATGCACCTTATGAATCTTTAGATACTGCTGGTAATCTTGTTGGTTTTGATATCGATATGTTAAATTCAATGGAAAAACTTTTAAGTGAAGCTAATGGCAAAACTTATAAGTTTGAAATCTATCAAATGAGTTTCGATAATATCATCACTCAAATCCAAGGTGGTCAATTAAATTGCGGTGTTTCTGGTTTTACTTGGAGCGAGGAAAGAGAAAAAGCAATTACTTTCTCAACTCCATATGCTGGTGCAAAAGAAGTTGTGATGGTATTAGCTGATAGTGGCTATTCAACATTAGCTGATTTACAAGGTAAAAAACTTGCTGCTCAAACAGGATCAACTGATGAAAAACTTGCTCAAGAAACTTTTGGTAAAGAAAATGTATCTTCAATCCAATCAGTTAATGATATGATTCCAGGTCTTGATGCTCATCAATACGATGCAGTTGTACTTGATGAAGCTGTAGCAACTTCTTATGCATCTACTGGTAAATATGTTGTTCTTGATGAAGCTCTTGAGAACGAATATAGCTATATCGTTGTTGGTAAGGGTGATGATGAAACTCTTGCGATTATTAATCAAGCTATTGAATTATTTATTGCATCTGATGGATATGAGTCACTTTGTGAACAGTATCAAATTTCACCAATTGAAGTTAAATAGTATGTGAGGGATAGAAATGTTTATTGCGTTTAAAGAAATCTTTACACTTGAAAATCTATTATACCTATTAAAAGGCACCGGATATTCGGTAGGGATTGCCATTCTATCCCTTTTCTTTGGCCTCATATTAGGGATACTAGGATCGTGTGGCAAAAGAAGTAAGAATATTATTTTAAAGGGCTTAGCTAATATTTATGTTGAAGTAATAAGAGGCACACCGATGCTACTTCAAATCTTGATTATCTTCTCGGTTATTCCATCCATCTATACTGCCTTTAGTGGAAAAATTATGAGAATGAATCCTTATTTGATTGGCGTTGTAGCTATGTCTATTAATTCTGGTGCATATCAAACAGAACTTATTAGATCTGGTATTAATGCGGTTGATAAGGGACAAACAGAAGCTTGTGAGACACTTGGATTAAGCAAGTTTCAAACCATGAAATTTGTCATCTTACCACAAGCCTTCAAACATATCGTACCTCCAATGATATCTGAACTTATTACATTAACTAAGGATACATCTTTGATTAGTACTATAGGTGCGGTTGAGCTTTTGAAGGGTGCTCAAATTCTTGGAACTAACTATTATGATGTTATGTCTCCATATTGTATAGCAGCTGTATATTATTTGATTATCACTATAGTAATATCTTTAATTGGAAAGAAAATAGAAATGGGGTTGGCATTAAGTGATTAAGGTAGAAAATATTACAAAATCTTTCATTGTTTCCGGTGTTAAAAATCATTTAAAGGCCGTAAATAATGTTTCATTAGAAGTTAAAAAAGGTGAAATTGTTTGTTTGATTGGTCCTTCTGGTTCAGGCAAATCAACCCTTTTAAGATGTATAGAAGGACTTGAAATTCCTGAAAAAGGAAATATTTATATTAATGATGAACTTTTAGATTCAAATAATCCTGTAAAGTTTAAAGAATTAAGAAGTCACATGGGCTTTGTCTTCCAACATTTTAACTTATTTCCTAATATGACAGTAATAGACAATTTAACTTTGGCACTTATTAATGTCTTAAAAATGGATAAGAATGAAGCAGAAACGATTGCCCTAGGTTACCTAGATAGAGTAGGTTTGGCTGATAAAAAGAATGAGTATCCAAATAACTTATCAGGTGGTCAGAAACAAAGAGTTGCCATCGCAAGAGCCTTATGTTTAAATCCTGAAATAATGTTGTTTGATGAACCGACTAGTGCCTTAGATCCGGAAATGGTTATCGAGGTTCTTGAAGTAATGAAGGAATTGGCAAAAGAGGGCATGACTATGGTTATTGTTACTCATGAAATGGGTTTCTGTAAGACGGTGGCAAATCGAATTGTTTTCTTGGAAGATGGCAAGATTATCGAAGAAAACAATGCGAAAGATTTCTTTGATAATCCAAAGACTGATAGAGCGAAGTTGTTCTTAAGTAAAGTGATGTACTAAGAGCACTTTGCTCTTTTTTGTTGACAAATAAATATAATGACTAATACAATTAATACAGATAGTACAAATAATACAGAGGGAGCAGATTTATGAATATTGACTATTTTAATAAAATTGTAACTATTATATTTATCTTATGTTATACATATCAGGCATTATATTTATTCTTGCCATTATTTGTAAAAAACAAGGCTAGAGTTATTAATGATAAAACAAATAGATATGCGATTCTAATTGCGGCTAGAAATGAGGAGCAGGTCATTGGTAATCTTATAGATAGTCTTAAGAATCAAAACTATCCAAGTGATTATGTTGATATCTATGTTTGTGCTGATAACTGTAGTGATAATACTTATGAGCTTGCTAAACAAAGGGGTGCTATTGTATATAAAAGATTTAATTCTGTTGAAGTAGGAAAAGGTTATGTCTTAAATTATTTGTTAAATAAGATTAAACAAATAAATAAGCATTATGATGCATATCTTGTTTTTGATGCCGACAACATCGTAGATAAAGACTTTATTAAGGAAATAAATAGAGTGTATAACGAAGGTTATCAAGCAGTTACTTCTTATCGTAATTCTAAAAATTATGGTGATAACTGGATTAGTGCTGGTTATGGTTTGTGGTATTTACATGAATCTGCTCATTTAAATGCTTCTAGAATGATTATTAATTCTAGTTGTGCAATAAGTGGCACTGGTTTCTTAGTTTCAAATGAGTTGGTAGAAAACAATGATGGGTGGAACTACTTCTTGTTGACAGAAGATATCGAGTTTAGTGTTGATAGCGTGTTAAAAGATATAAAGATTGGCTATGCTGATAAAGCTATTGTTTATGATGAACAGCCTACAAGCTTTAAACAGTCTTTTAATCAAAGATTAAGATGGTCTAAGGGAGTAATTCAAGTTTTAAACAAATATGGCTTAGAGCTTATTAAAAAAGCTTTTAAGGGTGATTTCTCAAGCTATGACATGCTAATGAACTCGGCTCCTGCAGGAATAATAAGTTTTATTAGTTTTATTGTTAATATAACTTATATTCTTGATTGTTTCTTATTAAACAATTCATTTATATATTTATTTAGTAGTTTGTTTAATGTCTTCTTAGGGATGTATCTTATATTGTTCATCATCTCCCTATTAACAACGCTAAAGGAATGGAAGAATATTTATTGTGCAAATTTGAAGAAGATTATTTATATCTTTACTTGTCCAATATTTATGCTTACGTATATGCCAATCACAATTGTTGCCTTATTTAAGAAAGTTGAGTGGACACCAATTGCTCATACTAGAAGATTAAATCTAAATCAAATTAGAAGATAGGAAGTCAAAATGAAAAAGAAAGTTTTATTATCGTTATTATTTATCGCTAGTTTATCACCGATGTTGCTTAATCAATATGGTGGTATGAAGGGTGTACAAGAAATATCGGGATTGATTAATCTTACAAATCCTATAGGCCTATTATCACTTGTGATATTTGTGATTGGTTTATTCACTGATGAATGGATAAGTGGTATTGGGACAATTGGTATGGTACTATCAGAATTATTTATGTTCTTTACTTGGTATACTTATACAATTACACCTCAAATAAGTTTAAAGACAAGTCTTGATATGGCTTTTCCTGAATTCTATATTGGACTTATTGTTTCTACATTTATGATGTTGATATATTATAAGGCTTTAGAAACTAATGAATGATGATGTACTCCTCATGGTTATTAACATGAGGAGTTTTGAATATACTGTACATGTATTTGTTAATTTAAATGTGAGCCACTTTTGATTGAAATCTCAATCGAAAAGTGAGCCACATTTTTTTCTTTC
>CAKVAL010000048.1 GCA_934725085.1 uncultured Erysipelotrichaceae bacterium
ATGGACATGTTTATGTTGTGTTCTGATGGCTTATGTGGTTATGTTAGTGATAATGAGATTATCAATATTTTAGATAATTTAGAATATGATACTTTAAAGAAAAAAGCTGATGCGCTTTTAGCTTTAGCACTTAAAAAAGGAGGCTATGACAATGTTACGATTGTCATAGTTAAGAAATGAAGATAGCTAATAGATATGAGGTTATAAGAGAAATCGGCAAGGGTGGTATGGCTAATGTCTACCTAGCTTTTGATACGATTTTAAATCGTCAGGTTGCCATTAAGATTTTAAAGGGTGATATGGCAAATGATCCTGTTTCTTTGGAAAGATTCAAAAGAGAAGCCAATACTTCAACTAAACTATTCCATCCTAATGCGGTAGAAGTTTATGATGTTGGTGAACAAGGAAACATGCATTATATTGTCATGGAATATGTTAAGGGGCATACACTTAAACAATTGATTCAAAGAAGGGGTGCATTACCGCCAAAAGAAGCTGTTTGGATTATGAAACAATTAACTGGAGCCTTATTACAAGCTCATAAGAATGGGATAATCCATAGAGATATCAAGAGTCAAAATGTTTTGATTAAGGATGATGGTACTGTTAAGTTGGCTGATTTTGGTATTGCGGTATTAAATGATGCGATGCAGCTAACTTCTAAGGGTTCAATCTTGGGCTCGGTTCATTATTTAGCTCCTGAGCTTGCCAAGGGTGGCCAAGCTAGTATGCAGTCAGATATCTATTCTTTGGGTATTGTCTTTTATGAGCTTTTAACGGGCGATGTACCTTTTAAGGCCGATAGTCCTGTACAGGTTGCCTTGGAACATATTAACAAGGATGTGCCTCGTGTACGTAAGTTTAATCCTGATATTCCTGTAAGTGTTGAGAATATAGTAGTAAAAGCAACTGCTAGATCGCTTGAAGAAAGATATGATAATGCAGCTATTATGCTTAAGGACTTAGAGAGATGTCTAAGTAAGGAAGCGATGAATGACAAACCGATTGTGCTTGTAAAGAGCTCTATGGTTTCAATGAAAAGTAATGAGGTTAAGGACTTTAAGAAAAAGAAGAAGTCAAAGACTACAAGTAAGTTAAGTTCTGCTTTCATTATTGTCTTATCGATTCTTTCATTACTAGCGATACTAATTATTCTAATGTTGACCGGTGTTATAGGACCTAAGAATAAACCAGTTACGGTTCCAAGTATTAAGGGTTTATCTTTAACGGTTGCTGAAGATGTCTTGAGTCCCTTAGGTTTGGGTATTGATAGTTCAAATATTAAGTGGGTGATGACCGATGATACAAAGGCTAATATCGTTATTGATTCTAATCCTAAGGAAGGTGACTTGGTAGAAAAGGGTACCAAGTTAGTTGTAACAGTATCTGAGGGTTGTTATGCCACTATTGGTAATTATGTAGGTCTTAAGGTTGAAGATGCCAAGGGTATCTTACAATCGAAGAATTTTAATGTGAAGACTATTGGCGTTGAGTCTGATAAGGAAGAGGGTACAATACTAGAACAGAGTATGACTGCTGGTTCTAAATATAATCCTGATGTGGTTAATGAGATTACTTTGACTTATGCGACAAGTAGTACTTATATGATTCCTTTTGATATCTTGGGTAAGAATGTTGATGATGTTGTTAATATGTTTAAGGAATTAAACTTTAATGTAAGCAAGGATGAGGTTGCTTATGAAAGTTTAACTGATAATCAAAAGAAATATGAAGCTAATACGGTTGTAGGATGTGATCCTAGTGCTGGTACTTTGTATTCACAAAACGGTGAATCTTGTATTCATTTAATGTATTATACGGAAAAGAAAGAAGGTTAATTTATGATACTTGCTCCCTCAATTTTATCTTTAGACTATGCTCAATTTTCTAAGCAATTAGAGATAGTTAACGAAAAGTGTAAATGGATTCACTTTGATGTTATGGATGGTCACTTTGTCCCCAATATTAGTTTTGGTCCCGATATTTTCAAAGCATTTAGACATAATTCATCATTATTCATGGACGTGCATTTAATGGTAAGTGATCCTGTTTTTATTGGTGATATGTTTGTAAAAGCTGGGGCTGATGGTATTACTTTCCATTTTGAAGCATGTGATGATATTTATGCTTGTTTGGATACAATTGCTCATTTTAAGAATTTACATGTAAAGGTTGGTGTTTCTATTAAACTAGGTACTAGTGTTGAACAGATTATTCCTTTATTGAAGTATGTTGACTTAGTACTTGTAATGAGCGTTGAACCAGGTTTTGGTGGTCAAAAGTTCATGGAAGATTCTTTGAATAAGATTGAACAATTAGATAAGTATCGTAAGGAAAATGATTTGAATTATTTGATTGAAGTGGATGGTGGCATCAATGATAAGAATATCTACAAGGTATCTAGTAAGGGTTGTGATGTAGCTGTTGCTGGGTCAAGTGTGTTTAAGGGTGATATAGAAGAGAATATTAGGAACTTAAGTATTTAGGTTCCTTTTATTTTGGTATAAAAAAAGTGGTTAATTACTAACCACTGATTTTATGCATTCTTAGCTTGAGCCTTAAGACTTCTTAATGCACGGGCTGAAACTTTAACCTTCGTAGGTTTACCATCAACCATAATTGTTGCATTTTGAAGATTTACATTCCATTTACGGCGTGTAGCACGAAGTGAATGTGAACGGTTGTTTCCTGAAAGAGGTCCTTTTCCAGAAATTTCGCAAACTCTTGACATAACACATGCCTCCCTTCATTAAATCTAGCTTTATTAATATACCATTGTCTTTTATCAAATGCAAGGTCATAAAATAAACTTTTTTGAACAATTATTTTTTTATCTCTTAAATTACAGGCTTATTTCACACATAAATCATTGTATAATATTGACTATGGATAACGTAAAACAAGTTTATGCAACTTTAAAATTAGATGACAACAAAGTTGATATCTTAGTTGGTGAATTCTATAATACACGTTTTAATATTATTTGTACTTATAGTGCGCCAATTTCGGGTATCAGCGATTTTAATGTGATTGATAGTGATAGTGTGGTAGAGGGTTTAAAAGAAGCTATCGCTAATGTATCAAAGAAGGTGGGCGCAACGCTTGAAAAGGTAATCTTGGTTCTTCCACCATATAATTTCTCAAGAACTTCACTTAAAGTATCAATTATTCCAAGTGATTCTCGTATTAAGAAAAAGGATATTGCGCGTGCTATAACAAATGCACTAAAGACTCATATTGATGATGAATCGTTGGTTATTAATACTCATATCACAAAATATACAGTCAATGGCATCTCATATCGTAGACTTCCAGAGAATGAAACATGTGATGAGGCTTATATCGATATTGATTTATTATGTGGTGATAAGAAAATGGCCTTTGATTATGTAGAAGTAGTTAATAAGGCAGGACTTGAGATTCTTGATTTAGTTTTGGCTGATTATGCGATTGCCAAAGAGAGTGTGGCTTTAGAAAATTCATTGAGTCATAACATCATCTTATTAAACATTAATAATGAAGAGACTTATTTAAGTTTAATTTATAAGACTAAATTATTAAGTTCTGAAATTATTCATACTGGTTTGAGACAATTCTGTGATTTAGCTATAGCTAAGTATCATCTTCCATATAATGTATGTTCAAGGTTATTAAAATATAATGTTGACTACAAGAGTGAACATTTAAATGATGCGATTTATGCTTGGAGTGATGGTGATAAGAATAATTCATTGGTTATTAAAGACTTGAATGAATTGGTTGATGTACCACTTAATGCTTATGTTGATAAGATTGTGGCTACATGTAAGCCAATAATCGAAAAGGGAGCTAGTTTCTTATTAACAGGAGAAGGTAGTGAGATGTTAGCTATCTCTGAGTTGTTAAAGGAAAAGAGTGGTGTTGAGGTTAAAAATTATTATCCTGATATCATTGGAGCTAGAAAAGCTAATATGTGTGCCAATTATGGAGCCTTGTTTGTATATAGAGAAAAGGCTGTTCTTAATGAATTAAGCGTAAATTGTGTTAATATAGCTGAGTATGATAAGACTATAGATAGGATTGAAGAAGATGTTGAGGGAGAATCAATTACTTCTAAGATAAAGAATTTATTTGAAACATATAAGGAAAGTGAGGAGAAATAGATGACTACAAAACCAGAATATAATCAAGTTGTTAGAATTAAGGTATTTGGTGTTGGTGGTGCCGGTTGTAATGCGGTAAATAGAATGGTAAATGATGGTGTTAAGGGTGTTGAATTCTATGTATGTAACACTGATTTACAATGTTTAAATATGTCTAAGTGTCAAAACAAGATTGTTTTGGGTAAGAATACTACAAAGGGTTTAGGTGCTGGTTCTAATCCTGAGGTTGGTGCTAAGGCTGCTGGTGAGAGTGAAGATGATATCCGTAAGGCAATTGCTGGTGCTGATATGGTTTTCATTACTTGTGGTGAAGGTGGTGGCACCGGTACAGGTGGTGCTCCAATTATCGCAAGACTTGCCAAGGAGGCAGGTGCTTTAACTGTTGGTGTTGTTACTACTCCATTTAGATTTGAGGGTCGTAAGAGAAATGATCAAGCTCAAGTTGGTCTTGAATCATTAAAGGAATATATCGATTCACTTATTATTGTTTCAAATGATAAGCTATTGAGTGTGATTGGTAAGATTCCTATGCAAGATGCATTTAAGGAAGCTGATAATGTCTTAAGACAGGGTGTTCAAACCATCACTGACTTGATTGCGGTTCCTGCTTATATCAACCTAGACTTTGCGGATGTTAAGACTGTTATGCAAGGTAAGGGTACTGCACTTATCGGTATTGGTATGGCAAATGGTGAGAATAAGGCTAAGGAAGCTGCTGCTAAGGCTATTAAGTCTCCTTTACTTGAGGCTCAAATTAAGGGTGCTAAGTCAGCTATTATTAATATTACTGGTGGTAATGATATTTCTGTTTATGATGCTCAAGTTGCCATTGATTATATTAAGGAAGCTGCTGGTAATGATATCGATACAATCTTTGGTGTTGCGATGAATGAACAATTAGGTGAAAATATTATCGTTACTGTTATCGCTACTGGTTTTGAGTTACCTAATACCGCAACTACTGCAAAGGCTCCTACGACTTTCGTGAGTGCTCCAGTTGAGGAAGTTAAAAGAGAAGAAGTAAATGTTGTTGATGATGACGATGATGTTCCTTCTTTCTTTAAGACAAGAGTTTAATTATGCAAAATAAGGTGGATTTACATACACATAGTCTATTTTCTAGACATGCATATAGTTCACTGACAGAAAATATTGAAAAGGCCTACGATGTAGGCCTTGAATATTATGGTTTTAGTGATCACCAACATGATCGTTTTAATTTTGGAGCTGATCGTCATAATTTTATTAACTTAGGTGTTATTCCTAAAAGTTATAAGGGTATGAAGATAATTAAGGGAGTAGAACTTAATTTGGGTGAATATCTAAAGGACTATATTGATTTCTATACCAAGAATTGTGACTATGGTATCGGTTCTATTCATGCCTATGACCATGGCTATGATCATACAACGGAAGAGAATACTAAGTTCTATTTAGAGGCAATCAATTATCCTTTAATTAAGATTTTAGGACATATTGATGACGGTCATCATCCTTGTGACTATTATGAGGTAATTAAGGCTTGTAAAGAAAATAAAGTTTTAGTTGAACTTAATAATGCAAGCTTTAAAAATGACTTTAGATTAAATGGTCCTGAGAATCAAAAGAAGATGATTGAAATCTGTAAGGAATTGAATTGTCCTGTTGTCATTGACAGCGATTCTCATATCAAATATGATATTGGAAATATCACTTTGGCTTACAAGCATGCTAAGGATTGTGGTTTGAGTGATGATTTAATTGCGAATATAAATACATCAATAATTGATGATTATTTTAATTTTTGATAATATATTTATTGATTTATAAAGAGGGAGAGTAAAAAATTGGAAGTTCCTTTATCCACTAACGCTCTTAATGGGCACTATGAATAACAATAATACTATAATTGTTTTAATTATCTTGATTTTCTTAAGCTCTTGTTTTAGTGCGACAGAAACAGCTTTTTCATGTCTAAATAAGATAAGACTTAAAAACATGGCTGGTAATGGTGACAAGAAGGCCGAGAAGACTTTAAGTTTAGCTGAAGATTATAATTCTTTACTAAGCACTGTTTTGGTTGGTAATAATATCGTTAATATCGTGTCATCTTCTTTGGCTACTTTATTATTTGTAAGTTTACTTAAACATAATGGAGCACTGGTATCTTCGGTTGTGATGACGATTACTATTTTGATTTTTGGTGAAATCACTCCTAAGTCTTTGGCTAAGGCTCATCCAGAGCAGGTGGCAATGTTCTTTACACCTTTTATTTCTATTTTGGTAGTTATCTTTAAGCCTTTAACTTTTATCTTGAATGCTTTGGCTAATTTGATTACTTCTTTATTTAAGGGTGAAGAGAGTGATGAATTTAGAAGTGAAGAATTCATTACTATGGTCGAAGAAGCTCAAGAAGGCGGTAATATGGATGAGGATGAGGCCGATTTAATCACTAATGCGATTGAATTTAATGACCAAGAAGTTGGTAAGGTCTTTACACCTAGAGTTGATGTAGTTGCCAATGATATAAATGATTCTTTAGATCAAATTGATCAAAATTTTAGAGAGTCTGGTTTCTCTAGAATTCCTATTTATGATGGTAGTGTTGATAATATTATTGGTGTTTTACATGAGAAGGATTTCTATTATCGCTACTATAAGGATTCTAAGACTTCAATAAAACAAATTATCACAAAGCCAGTATTTACAACCGAACATTTAAAGATAAGTGCTCTTTTGAAGCAACTTCAAACATCTAAGTCACATATGGCTGTGGTTATTGATGAATATGGAGGTACTGCTGGTATTATCACAATGGAAGATGTTCTTGAGGAGATTGTTGGTGAAATCTATGATGAACACGATGAGGTTATTGAATACTTTAAAAAGATTAACGATAATACTTATTTAGTTAATTGTGATGCGGATGTCGAGGATATGTTTGAATATTTCGATATTACTTTCGATGAAGAATATGAATTTAATACTGTAGGTGGTTGGGTCATCTATAGTTTGGATAGAATTCCACTAGTTAATGATACTTTCTCATACAAAAATCTTGATGTTACAGTGACTGATGCGGATGAAAAGTCAGTTAATGAGATTAGGGTTGTCGTTAATGAGATTGTTGATGATGAAAAGGACGACTAATGCAACAATTTTTCTGTGATGATGTTTTAAATATTGGTGATCGATATAAGCTTAATAAGGAAATTGATTTCCAACTAAAGAAGGTCTTAAGAGTTAATAGTGGCTATACTTTTAGAATGGTTGATAAGAACCATTCTATCTTTTTATGTGAATATAATGATGGTTTTGCCTTAATTAATTCTAAGTTAGATGAAGATAATGAATTAGATATTGATATTACGGTTATTTTGGCTTTGATAAAAAATGATAAGTTTGATTTTGCGGTTCAAAAGTTAACTGAATTGGGCGTTAAAAGAATTGTTCCTTATTTAGCTAAAAGATCAGTTGTAAAGCCTGGTAAGGGTAATAATAAACAAGAAAGGCTCACTAAAATTGCAAGGGAAGCAAGTGAACAGAGTCATCGTAACTGTATTCCAGAGATTTGTGATTATTGTACTCTAAAGGATTTAAGTAAGTATAAGAGTGATATTAATATCATTGCCTATGAGAAGGATGATAAATTAATAAGTGATTTAAAGGGCAAGTCTTTTACGATTGTGATAGGTCCTGAGGGTGGCTTCGCGCCCGAAGAATATGAACAGATTGTCTCTTTAGGTTTTGAGTCAGTTAGCTTGGGTAAGCGTATTTTAAGGGCAGAAACTGCTGCAATTTACTTATCTAGTGTTATTATAGGAAATAATATATGAGAACTTTTGCGATGATGATATTGGGCTGTAAGGTCAATGATTATGAGGCTACAGTCTTAAAGAATAGGTTACTTGAACATGGATATAAGGAAGCTTCTTTTAAGGAAAAGGCTGATGTCTATGTTATTTTTACATGTTGTGTTACTAATACTGCTGAGTCAAAGACTAGAAAGATGGTTCATAGAGCTCGTAATACTAATCCTGACGCTTATGTTGTGGCGGTTGGTTGTTTAGTTCAAATCAAGGGTGATTCTTATGATTTTGATGCGGCTGATTTGATTGTTGGTTCTAAGGATAAGGATAAGTTGTTTGATCTTATTGATAATAATGTTAAATCTAAGGCTGTTAGTCCTTTGTCTAATGAATTTAAACAGATGGAGCTTGAGACTTATCCTGGTAAGTCTAGGGCTTTTTTGAAGGTTCAGGATGGTTGTAACCAATTTTGTGCTTATTGTATTATTCCTTATGCTAGAGGTAGAGAGACTAGTGGTAATCATGAAA
>CAKVAL010000049.1 GCA_934725085.1 uncultured Erysipelotrichaceae bacterium
CTTTTTTATATTTTTTCATAAAAAAAGGCCGTCCAGCCTTAAGTTTTAACACTTAGGTTTTTGGACAGCCCCTTTTTTCATGGTACAATAGTTGCGGTTATGATTGGTTTTTTAAGAGGAAAAGTTCATCTTTTTGGAAATGATTATGTTCTTTTGGATGTAAATAATGTTGGTTACCGCATTAATTTTTATCATCCAGAGAAATTAAAGATAGGTGAAGAAGTATTAATCTACACTTATGAAAATATCAGAGAAGATGAACAATCATTATTTGGTTTCTTATCATATGCAGAATATGAACTTTTTGTTAAGCTTATTTCAGTTAAGGGGTTAGGCCCTAAGATTGCTTCTGGTATGTTGGCTAAATCTAAGGTGGATGACATTATAAGAGCTATTGAAAATTCTGATGTTAATTATATGAAATCAATGCCTGGTGTTGGCGCTAAGACTGCTAGTCAAATTATCCTCGATTTAAAGGGAAAACTAGTGGCAAGTGAAGAAATTAAGGTTAATGAGAAATTAAATGATGCGGTGGAGACTCTTAAATCATTAGGATTTAAATCCTTGGAACTTAAGAATATTATCAAAGAATTATCTAAAGAAGACTTGAGCACTGAACAATATGTTAAGCGTGCTCTAGCAATGTTGGCAAAATAAATATTATGAATGTAGAAAATGATGTAATGTCTGTTGAAAAGTTAGAGACAGATGAAGAAATTAGTTTAAGACCTCAAAGACTTGATGAATATATCGGTCAAAGTTCTTTAAAAAGTAATTTGGAGGTCTACATACAGGCGGCAAAGAGTCGTGATGAATCACTAGACCATTGTCTTTTTTATGGTCCTCCAGGACTTGGTAAGACTACTTTAGCTTATATTTTAGCTAATGAAATGGGAACAAATGTAAAAGTAACTAGTGGTCCATCAATTGAAAGAAGTGGCGATTTAGCCGCTATTTTATCAAGCTTAGAAGCCGGTGATATTTTATTTATCGATGAAATTCACCGTTTACCAAAAACAGTTGAAGAAGTCTTATATCCTGCTATGGAAGATTATGCGATTGATGTGGTAGTTGGTAAGGAACAAGGAGCTAGGTCGATCAGAATTGATTTACCACCTTTTACATTAGTTGGTGCAACCACTAGAATGGGATCTATCTCATCACCTTTAAGAGATAGATTTGGTATTATTTCTAAACTTGAATATTACAATCAAGATGAATTATCTAAGATTGTTGAAAGAACTGCTAAAGTCTTTAACAACGAAATTGATGAAGACGCAATCAGAGAAATAGCCCTAAGAAGTAGAGGAACACCTCGTATTGCGAACAGACTATTTAGAAGAGTAAGAGACTTTGCACAAGTATTAAATAATGGTTTAATTGACTTCGATATTACTCAAAGTTCTCTTGATCGTTTAAAGATTGATTCAATTGGACTTGATGATGTTGATATTAGATATCTAAGAGGCATTATTGAAAGATATCATGGTGGTCCTGTAGGACTTGAGGCTATCGCATCAGCAATTGGTGAAGAAGCTATAACTATTGAAGATGTATATGAGCCATATCTTCTTCAAATTGGCTTTATTAATAGAACTTCTAGAGGTAGAGAAGTTACACCTCTTGCCTATAAGCACTTAAAGATAAGTAGTGAGGAGAGTTTGTTCTAAAACTAAACAAAAAACGTGCAAAATTATAACTTCTTTGTGCAAAATATGTATAATATAAGTATAAGGAGGTGTTTTTATGACTAATTCAACTACAAATATTACTATTCGTATGGATTCTGATTTAAAAGCGAAAGCAGATGAGCTATTTAATGACTTGGGCATGAATATCTCTACTGCCTTCAATGTGTTTGTACGTCAATCGGTACGTGAAGGAAGAATTCCTTTTAATATTTCTTTAAATCAACCAAATAAAGAAACAATAGCAGCTATGATTGAAGCTGAGAGAATAGCTAAAGATCCTAGTGTTAAGGGATACAATAATTTGGATGATTTGTTTGCTTATTTAAAGAGTGAATAGTACCAAATATACTGTTAAATCTACTTCTGAATTTAAAAAAGAATATAGGCTAGCTATGAAAAGAGGCCTTAAAATTGAATTATTGGATGAGGTAGTTAAACTTTTAGCCATGGGCGAAACGTTACCTTTAAAAAATAAAGATCATTTGCTTACAGGTAAATGGCTTGGGTATAGGGAATGTCATATTCAACCTAATTGGCTATTAATTTATCGTATTGATGATGATGTGCTAGTATTAACTTTAACAAGAACAGGAACGCATAGCGACTTGTTCTAAAAATATTGATTATTTCACAAAGAGTATGTTATTATTATAAAGCGTTAACGGGAGGTTTTAGAAATGCCTAGAGAGTTTATAACATTCAAATGTACAGAATGTGGTGAAGAAAATTACATCGGCGATAGAAATAAGAAGAAGCATCCAGATAAGATGGAAATCAAAAAGTATTGCCCTAGATGTAACAAAATGACTGTTCATAAGGAGAAAAAATAAGCTACTGCTTATTTTTTTAATATATGGAAGTAAAAAGATTGGTTTGTGGTATTTTCCAAACAAATACCTATATTCTAGAAATTGATAATAAAATCATTATCATTGATCCTGCTTGTAAGATGGAAAAACTATTACCTTACTTAGAGGGAAAAGAATTATTGGCTGTCTTATTAACTCACGGTCACTTTGATCATATTAAGGCTTGTGATGACTTATATAAACAATATAAAGTTCCTATCTATATTCATGAAGCTGACATTGAAATGACTAAAAATAAAGGCTGGGGCAAGGTCTTTGGTTTACAAGCTGTGCCCACTATCAGTGTTCCTTTAGTTAAACTTAAGGAAACTAAATATAAGATTGGACCATTTAACTTTGAAGTTATCTTTACACCTGGTCATTCAAAAGGTTCTGTATGTTACTTATTTGATTATTGTATCTTTACGGGTGATACCTTATTTAAATTAGCATGTGGAAGATGTGATTTAGAGGGTGGCGATATAAGTGAACTAAAGAGTTCCTTAAGATTGTTAAAGACTTTAAATCCATCATTGATTGTCTATCCAGGACATGATGAAATTACCAATTTAGAATATGAAATTGAAAATAATTCCTACTTAGTGTAGGAATTTTTATTTTTCATGACAATAAAGAAGTGTATGGAAAATATAGATATTGAAAAAAGATTAAATGCGATTTTAAGTTTGGCCGTCAAAAACAATGCCAGTGATATTCATTTTGCCCAGAAGTATGAACAAACTGATATATCGATGAGAATCAACAATACGATGCGTAGAGTTAAAAGTAAGGTAGGTGATGACAAATTAATAAGATATCTACAATATCGTTCAAACGTTGATTTAGGCTCATTAAGCCCTCAAACAGGCCAATTTGAAGTCTTGTATGGGGAGAATATCCTTTCACTTAGATTTGCGGTAATAAACACTTATAATGCCACAAATGGAGTGCTTAGAATACTTAATTCTAATCTAAAGGTAGAAGCTGATAAGTTATCTAAATTAAAGAGTCAAAATGAATACTTTAAGAAACTGCTTAAACAAGATAATGGTCTAATCTTATTCTCTGGGGCTACTGGTTCTGGTAAAACAACTACTTTATATTCATTATTAAAAAGTGTTGATGGTTCAATCATTTATACCATTGAAGATCCAATAGAAGTAGTGAATGATAAGTTTGTGCAGTTACAAATCAACGAAAGAATCGGTTTTGACTATGAAGCGGGTATTAAACAAATTATGAGGCATGATCCTGACATCATCATGGTAGGAGAAATAAGAGATGATAAGGCAGCTAAAATGGCCCTTAGAGCTGCCAATACAGGACATTTAGTGCTAAGTACTATTCATGCCTCTAGCGTGGCTTCTACGATTGATAGAATGGTTGATTTAGGAGTTAGTGAAGAATATTTATATGAGATGCTTATATGTTTAGTACATCAAAAGATGATAATCAATAGATCTGGTGAAAAGGTCGTTATTTATGAGGTTATGGATAAAGATGAAATTGATTATTATCACAGATTCAAGAAACATTCAGATACATTCTTAAGTATTGATAAACAAATTAAAGAAGGCATTGAAAATGGAATCTACTAAGCTTAAATATGAAGATTTAGTATTTTTGAATGAATTATTAAAGACTGGCTTATCATTTAAAAACAGTTTAGAGCTATTAACAAACAAAACCAATGAAAAAATTATTGATGGGATTATTAAAAAAATGGATATAGGTATAAGTGTAGAAGAAGTGATGGATGCATATGTTCCTAAAAATGTTGGAACTTATCTTATACCACTTTCAAAGAAAATGTCCTTTAGTGATAGTTTGAATCTATCCTTATCTTTCATTGAAAAAGAAAAAGAATACACCAAAAGTTTATTGGGCTCATTTCTTTATCCCTTTATACTCTTATTCTTATCGCTAAGTGCTTTATATATTTTTGATGCCTATGGATTAGATACTATCTTAAATATGCTTAAAAGCTTCAATGAAAATTTTGGTAATGTTACTGCATTTAGAATCATCTTAAGAATTATCATCTATATCTTTTATATCTTGTTGATGTTGGCGTTGGTGTTAGCTTTATATTTCTTTAGAAAACGAAATATTACCTTATTCTATGTGCTTATATGTAAATATTTGCCTAATAGTATCGTTCAAAAATACTTTTGTGTAGAATTTGTAAGTCTATTAAATATTTGCCTAGACAATGGCTATAAGAGTAAAGAATCGATTGATATCTTAAAAAGTCTTCATAATAAGCCAATAACTGCATTTTTGGCCTATCACTTAGATGAAAGACTATTAGAAGGGGAAACTTTAAAACAAGCTAGTAAGCAAGCTTATTATGATTATTCATTAAGCAAGTTTATAAATATTGCGATTCATTCCAATGATTTTTCAAAGATATTAAATGACTATGTAAATTTAAGTACTAAACAAATTAAGACAAAGATGAAAAAGGCTGCAGCTATCATCCAATTAGTCACTTATTCCATGATTGGAATTGTCATCATCTTTGTTTATCAAATATTATTTTTGCCAATGAACGCGTTGGCTAACTTTTAAAAGGAGAATAAAACATGAACAAAAAAGGTTTTACATTATTAGAAATGGTTGTAGTAGTTATGATAATTGCGATATTGTTTCTACTCACCATACCCAATGTTTCAAAAGTGATTGATAGTGTTGATAATAACGCCTGTGATGCTTTGACAAGAGTTGTTGATTCAGCAATCGTCCAATACAAACTAACCTATGGACAATACCCATCATCTGTTGGTGATTTAGTATCTGCTGGTTTAATCAGTGATGAACAAACATCTTGTTCCAATGGCAAGAACATCTATATAAGTGGAGGACAGTCTTATCATGAATAATAAAGGAAATACAATGGTTGATATGTTACTGGCGTTGCTTATTACGATGGGATGTATGTGTCTAACATTAAATAGAAATATCAGTATACAAAGTGGACACTATGATTTTTTAAATAAATACCTTGTAGCTCAAAGTAAAGCATTAAGAAATAGAGAAAATGTTATGTATGAAGAAGGACTATATTTTAATGAAAATGGTCATGTGAATAGGGGTGGAACTTTCTATTTTGATAATCATAAAGCGATTGTCCACTTAGGCAATGGTTATATCACCCATGAATAACAAAGGTTTTCTCTTGGTTGATGCCTTGATTAATTGTCTAATTGTAGCTTCCTTATCGATACTGTGTATTGGCTTATTTAAACAATTTGATAATTATTATGATGGATATGATAGATATAGTGAAGAATTAAATGAAAAATATGAAATCTTATTCGGCGGGCTTTATTAAAACAAGATTCCTGATTGCCTTAATGATAACTCTATCAATACTTCCTTTGTGTACTTCTGTGGTGAGATTATTGGCTAATGTGAATATGGACTATGATTTAGTTAATAGTGAACTTAGTATGATGGATTTAAGAAGAATCCTGTTGATAGCCTATGATTTAGAAATAAATGAATATGAGCTTAATTTTACTTATCATAATAGTCCCTATAATCTTAGGTTTATAAATGATAAGTTGATACTTAGTCCTGGTACTCAAATTTATTTAAATGATATTAAAGAAGCTTCTTTTTATACTAAAAATGGCTGTTTATATTTAAGGTATGTGAATAATGATAATAAGGAATACGAAAAGAATATTGGCTCAGCAAAAAGCTTTCATCTCCCTGAGCTTTCTAATAATTATGATGATGGCACTAGAGATGATTATGATTTATACTAATTATCTAATTTGTGCTAATACGGTTTATATTGATATGAATGACTTCTATGATGATTTTAAAATAGAGGCTGAAATGATTAATACTGCCAAGTATTCATTAAGCGATGGTAAAGAATTAGAAACTTATGAAATTAGTGAAGGTGTGGTTAATGTTGTGGGTAATGGTGACCTTTATTATCTAGAATGTAATGGAGTTAATCTTTCAATAAATGTAGAAGATAGAATGATAATTGACTATAAGGTTAGATGATATTAAAATTACATAGGAAAAAAGGAGAATATATGATTAACTGTACAGAAATTAAACCAGGTCAATGTTTTACTTGGGAAAATCAACTTTATCAATGTATCGACATTGCCTTAAATAAGACTGCAATGGCAAAGATGAAAGTTAAGATCAAGGTTAAAGAACCAAGAACTGGTGTTGTTAAGGAATTAAGTTTGATCGGTGGTGATAAGGTAGGCGAGGCTACTATTGATAAGAAGGCTATGCAATACCTATATGATGCTGGTGAAGCATTAGTGTTCATGGATAATGAAACTTATGAACAAATCGAACTTCCAAAGGATAATTTAAGTTGGGAAATGAACTTCTTAACTCCAAACCTAGAAGTAAGTGTTATGGACTACCAAGGTGAAATCCTAGGTATCTCATTACCTGATAAGGTTGCCCTAGAACTAGTTGAATGTGAATTAGCTGTTAAGGGTGATACTGCAACTTCAGCATTAAAGAACGCAGTATGTGAAACAGGTTTACAAGTTAAAGTTCCAATGTTTATCAACAATGGTGAAAAGATTATCGTTTCTACTATTGATGGTAAATATTCTTCAAGAGCATAATAAAAAGCCCATTTTAAACTGTACCCTTTGTCAAGGACTGTTAAATAAAAAGGTGTCTGAGGAGTAACTTATATGGTTACTCCTTTTAT
>CAKVAL010000050.1 GCA_934725085.1 uncultured Erysipelotrichaceae bacterium
TCATTATCAATATCACCCTTTAAACTACATAAACGAAAATTTCAATGAAAAGAGAAAATATCGTTAATATTTAACCTAAAATAACAATTAGTTATCCACATTTATCAACACCCAAATGGGAAAAAGATGGGAATTTTTAAAACTATGTAAATGTTAAAATGTTACTTGCAACCGCAAAGGTAAGGGTTATTTCTGGTCGGCTTGATCAGGATGCCGCAAGTCCTGTTATTAATAGATTTATTTGTTGATTATGGGAGTATTCGGTATGAATAGTTATGAAATAATTATGATTATTTTAACAGCTTTGACTGTGATAATAGACTTAATAAAATTGAATAACGGTAATAAAAAATAACCCTATAATAAATTTTTCGGAGAAATTTGAGGGTTACTTTTTATCCTTAAACAAAATCCAGAAATAACCTTTACGCGGTTGCTTTCTTTACATGATTATTATATCACCTTGATAAATTAAAAAGGCCATATTTTACAATACAGCCTTATATATTAGGGGAACTCTAAAGAGGATTATGCAACATCTTTCTTTAATAAGCCTAGTAACACTGCACCAACGATTGTACCAACAACTAGAGCTACTAGATACATTAAAGTATTACCAACAACAGGGAATACGAAGATACCACCATGAGGAGCCATCAATGTACAATTAAATGCCATAGATAAGGCACCAGCCAATGCTGAACCAACAGCACATGAAGGAATTACATGTAGAGGATCTGCAGCTGCAAATGGAATAGCACCTTCAGTAATAAATGCCAAACCCATAATGAAGTTTGTAGGGCCAGACTTTCTCTCAGATTCTGTAAACTTCTTCTTAAATAATAACGTTGCTAGAGCGATTGCGCATGGAGGAACCATACCACCAATCATAACTGCAGCCATAATATTGTAGTTACCAGAAGCGATAGAAGCTACACCGAATACATATGATGCCTTATTAAAAGGACCACCCATATCGATTGCCATCATACCACCAAGTATTGCACCTAGTAAGATAACATTCGCGCCACTTAATGAAGCTAATGCGTTATTTAATCCCATATTGATTGCACCAACTACCGGTTCAATCGCAAACACCATAATAGCACCTGTTAACAACATACCAAATAATGGATAAATTAATACTGGTTTGATACCATCTAACGATTCAGGAATGATCTTATCAGAAACTTTCTTTAAAAGATTTACAAGATAACCCGCGATAAAACCTGCTGCCAAAGCACCTAAGAAACCAGAAGTACCATTAGCTGCGATAGAACCGCCAAGGATACCAACTGCAAGTCCCGGTCTATCTGCAATAGACATGGCGATAAAACCAGCTAATACTGGAAGCATAAAGCCAAAGGCAACACCACCAACTTGTCCTTTTAAGAAATTCGCAAGCGGAGTTAGGGTGCCAAAGCTAGCTCTTTGAGCATCAGTCAAGCTATTGATATCATAGTTCATGCCATCAACCAAGAAAGCAAGCGCAATCAAGATACCACCACCAACTACAAACGGTAACATATGAGATACACCATTCATTAAATGTTTATAAATAGAATGACCTGCACTATCCTTAGCCTCATTATTAGCCTTTTTAGAATTACTCTTATAAACAGCTACATTACCACTAATAATCTCATCAATTAATTCATTAGGCTTATTAATACCCTTAGATACTTGACACTCAATAACCTTCTTACCATCAAAACGATCCATTGGAACATTTGTATCAGCAGCTACGATAATACCATCTGCACTATTAATTTCTTCTTCAGTCAAGATATTCTTAGCACCGCCTGAGCCTCTTGTCTCAACCTTTACCTTATATCCTTTTGCCTTAGCAGCCTTTTCAATAGCCTCAGCAGCCATATATGTATGGGCAATACCTGTAGGACACGCTGTTACTGCTAGAACATAATGTCCCGTATTAGATTCGAGCCCAGATTCGAGCCCAGTTTCGAGCCCAGTTTCATCCTTCTTTTCTTCAGCATCATCAATTACCTTCAAGAATTCTTCAACAGTCTTAGCCTTCTTCAAATCAGCAACAAAGTTTTCATCCATCAACATAGTAGCTAACTTAGATAGAATTTCTAGATGCATACTGCCAGAACCCTCTGGTGCTGCAATTAAGAATGCCAAATCAACCGGCTTAAAATCTAAGGCTTCATATTCAACACCACTTGGAATTGTCATAGCAGCAAGACCTGGTTCTTTAACACCTGAACATCTACCATGAGGAATGGCAATACCATTGCCAACTCCAGTTGTACCCTCTTTTTCTCTTTCATGTACTGCATCTAAGTATGATTTCTTATCTGAAATCTTGCCTGATGCGTCCATCAAATCAACCAACTTAACCAAGCATGCTTCTTTATCATTAACATCAGCATTTAGTAAGACACTTTCCTTTGATAATAAATCTGTAATTTTCATAATAATCCCTCTTTTTTATAAATTACGATATAAATTTTCTACTTCATCTTTAGTAGCTAGAAATTCACTGAAGGCACTTGCAGAGCCTGTAGAAACACCATATTTGAACGCTTCCTTGTAATCATTGAACTTTGTATAGCCATAGATGAAACCCGCAACCATTGAATCACCTGCTCCAACTGAATTAACAAGTTTTCCCTTTGGAGCTATTGAGGTATAGACATCACCGTTTTCACTTACTAGAACTGCACCCTCACCAGCCATAGATATAAGTACATTTCTAGCACCCTTTTCCTGTAACTTCTTAGCATAAGGAACTACATCCTCACGTTTTTCTAGCTTTACATTGAATATTTCGCCTAGCTCATGATTATTAGGCTTAATTAGAAATGGTTTATATTCAAGTACATTTGTAAGCAAGTCCTTAGTCGCATCAACTACAATCTTGATATTCTTATCTTTTAGATAATTCATAATATCTCTATACATTGTTGAAGGAAGACAGCTTGGAATACTACCAGCTAATACTAAGATATCATCGCTTGTTAATTTATCTAGCTTAACATACAACATCTTGATAGCTTCTTCATCAATATTAGGCCCCATACCATTTAATTCACTTTCAGTATTAGATCTTAATTTAACATTGATTCTTGAATAACCATTTTTAACCCAAATCATCTCATCTTGAATACCCTCTTTGGTAATTAACCTTTTGATTTCTTCTCCCGTAAAACCAGCCAAGAAACCAAGAGCACTTGTTTCAAGACCTAAGTTTCTCAAGACGATAGAAACATTGATTCCCTTGCCACCTGGAAAGATAAATTCTTTACAAGTTCTGTTTGTTTCTCCTAATTTAAAATCTTTACAAGAAGCGATATAGTCAATTGAAGGGTTAAAAGTAACGGTGTATATCATATTCTCCTCTTTCTAGTTCTTAAACATGGTACCTGATGTTTTTTGAACGTTTTTGAACGGTTTTCCTTAACCATCTTTATAATACAGTCACAATCGGTCAATGTCAACACATTATTGAATGAATTTGACTGATTTTGACTTTTTTTAAACGTTTTTATATAATTTTCTTGTAAAAAGGTGAACAAAATGCTTAATGAAGAAAGAAAAAGAATAATATTAGACATTACAAACGAAAGAAAAAGTATTACTATTATCGAACTAATGGAAATATTAGATGCTTCTGAATCTACCGTTAGAAGAGACCTATCTGATATGGATAAGAAGGGTTTGTTGAAGAAAGTACATGGTGGTGCTATTTCTTTAAATAATGATATTTTGACCGAAGATGAATCGGTTGAACAAAGATCTGACTTAAACGCAAGTTCAAAAAGAGAAATTGCTAAATATGCAGCTTCTTTAATTAAAGATAATGATGTAGTCTACTTAGACGCAGGAACAACCACTGCCCTAATGATTCCTTATCTTAAAAGTTCTAAGGCAACATTTATCACAAACTGTGTAACTCATGCTAGACAATTATCACAAGATGGTCATCAAGTATATTTGCCAGGTGGCCTATTAAAGTCTAAGACTGAAGCAATCGTTGGTAGTGAAACCTATAAATACTTAGAAAAGATGAACTTTACTATGGGCTTTTTTGGAACCAACGGTATCAATAATAACGGGCACACTACTCCCGATCCTCAAGAAGCTCAAATAAAGGAAGTAGCCTTTAATAATTGTTTCGAAAAATATATTTTAGCTGATGCCAGCAAGTTTGATAAGGTATGTACAGCAAGATTCGCTAAGATTGATCAGGGTTTCATTATTACTGATTCTAATATTCCTGATAAGTATAAGAATCTGCACAATTCAATTATTGTAGACATGATTAAAAAATAAACTTCAATGAAGTTTATTTTTCTTTTTAAATTCATACATATTCTTATCAGCACGCTCCTTAATAATAAGAATATCTTCTTTTGACAATGGTGAAGAACCATAAGAAACAGTAGGAATAAATTCATACATACTACGCTTTTCTTCTAATAGACTTAAAAATATATCTAAGCATTCAACTTCTTTACCTTTGTTAGTCAATAAAACGCAAAATTCATCACCACCAATGCGGTAACAATAGCCATATGATGAATATGCCTTTTTAATACAATCAGCAATCTCTGATAAACAAGCATCTCCTTTTAAGTGTCCATATTTATCATTAACAAATTTAAAATCATCAACATCAAAGACGATTAAGACCCCTTCACCCTTATATATTTCTGAAGTACTATTTAGATAACTATCTTGACTTAATAAGCCTGTTAAGCCATCTAATTGATGCCACATCTCATTACAATAAATAAAATACAAGACTGACAACAGTGTTATACATAACCACGACACATGAAGATCGGGTGTTAAAATTTGAATAATAGTTTCGGCTAATAAGAATAAACCCAAAGGATAAATTAATTTTTTACTTCTATTTTGGAAATTTAAAGAAGTAATAATTGTTGACAATAATAGATACAAAATAGATAAGAAATAAACAATTATATAAATATAAAAGAACGGTCCACGCGAATATATATTGTCTGCACTTACAGAAAATACCAACCCATATGGAATTGATATAGCCAAAAATAATAAGAAAGTTATTTCAAAGAAAATAGCAATCTTCATTTCTTTACCGACAATGCTTTTTTTATCTAATGCATATATTAGACAAATAGATGGAACTGGTGATAGACCAAAGCCTAGATAATTAGAGGCAATATTAAGCCACCTATATTCTTTTGGCATACCATCTACAACAAGTGTGATAACTTCCAATATCGAAATAAAGGCAATTATTATAAACGCAAAAAAGAAGCCACGTTTCTGCTTCTTATTTAGCGATTCGCTTAGTTTTGTAAGAATGCACATAAAGCTAAGCACAAACAAATCTATAATAGTTAAAACACAAAAGTATCTGCTCATTAAAATAATTCCTCTTCGACAAATAAGCCCATCAAATATAGGATATATTACCGTTATATTTTAACATCATTTCATAATAAAAATAGCCTAATCAACCTTCTTAATTGGATGTCTTATAACAGTCTTCCACTTTTCAGGTGCAACCTTTCTAGCATCAGACATATATATTTCATGATGAAGCCTTGTTTCGCTAAAATCATTTGTATAGCCGTTATCAGCAATATACTTATCCATTAGCGCAACCGATACCGGCTCATCATCAAAGGAACCATGATGCATTATTTGAACACATAGTCCTTCTTCAATCGTCATAAAAGTCGCGGATGAACAATCAATTTTCTTCTTATTAGTTGCGGTTTTAACTGCCCAATCAAAATCTTTCTTATCCACAAAATCAGGCAAACGGATAACAGAAATCCAATTAAATGTTGACTTATCATTATAATCAATTCCTTCTACATTATCCTGCCACCAAAAACCTTCTAGTGGTGGTACTACATATTCATAAAAGCCCTTAATCTTATAATCAGTCTTATAACTCATCTTTAACGTATAAGCAACCGCATATAATACACCAATAGCCCTTTTGTAATCACCATCCTCAACATTGGGATCCCCCTTACCTTTTATCGCAATATAATTTGCCTTTGGTACATTAACAATTACAGGCTTATCTTTGGGCATATAGTATTCCTTATATTCTTTTTTAAAATCAAATGTCATAATTAAATTTCCTCATAATATCTCTACTAGCTTCAAACATAAAAAACAAATCAAATTGTGAACACATGCGTTCACAATTCATTCGCCTACAAAAATATTATAGAACTCTTTTACTAGGTATTAGATTTTATTCATAAACATCTTATGCCCTAAACAATTTACACCAATTTATACAAGGTTTAATTAAAAACCGACAACTTAATGCCGGTATATGTAAAAATTATTTCTTCTTGCTCGAGGTAACAACAGCCTCAACACACATTGAGATGTTTGAACTACTCTCTTTTTTACCTCATCGGTTTGTGGAAACATGTCCAGCGCCTCATAAGTTTGCGGGAACTTATCAATAGTTACCGCCTCTTCTTTGCATCAACAAACTAGAATTTGACAAGTACCTTATAGCTTCATATTTTCAAACCCATTATTTCATTTTTTTCTTGATTTAATCATAAAAAATGCTATACCAGCAACTATTATGTATCCGAACAATGAAATAACAGATGATTC
>CAKVAL010000051.1 GCA_934725085.1 uncultured Erysipelotrichaceae bacterium
ACGAAATACAATCAGTTATTAACTAAAGGTGACATTATCCCTTAATCAAGAAGTGACAAAATCGATTAACCGCGACAGATGCAACTAAAAACCCTTTGAATTAGGGAATAATCGTGATATCATGTATTAGCGAACTTTCTTAAGGTCTACAAGGCCTTAGGCGTGGAGGAGGAAAGAAATGAGAGAAGGTATTCATCCAGACTACCATAAGGTTAAGGTAGTATGTGCAGGCTGTGGTGCTGAATTCGAATCAAGCTCAACTGTTAAGGGCGACACAATTAAGGTAGATACATGTTCAAAGTGTCATCCATTCTATACAGGTAGACAAAGATTTACAGCAGCTGCTGGTAGAATTGAAAAGTTCAATAAGAAATACGGTACAAAATAGTAAGGTTAAAACCTTACTTTTTTGTGGCATAATATAGGAAGGTAAAGGAGTTTATCAATATGTATCAAAGATATGCCGATGGTTGGTTAGAAACTATCTCTGGCTGTATGTTCGCAGGTAAAACAGAGGAATTAATTAGAAGGGTTAAAGTATTGGAATTTGCCAATAAGAAGATTCAGGTTTTTAAGCCGGTTATTGATAATCGTTATTCAAACACAAAAGTTGTTTCTCATGCAGGTTCTAATGTAGAAAGTATTGTAGTATCTAAGTCTCAAGAGATCTTAGAACTTACAAAAGAAGATACAGAAGTAGTTGCGATTGATGAGGTACAATTCTTTGATGAACGTATAACGGATGTATGTAACGTATTAGCTAATCGTGGTATTAGAGTAATGGTTGCAGGCCTTGATACAGACTTCAGAGGTGAACCTTTTGGTCCTATGCCTAAGTTGATGGCTGAAGCTGAATTTGTAACTAAGCTTACAGCTGTATGTAATAAGTGTGGCGCTCCTGCTACAAGAACTCAAAGAATTATTAATGGTAAACCAGCTAAGTATAAAGATCCAATCGTACTTGTTGGTGCTTCTGAGAGTTATGAAGCAAGATGCCGTAAATGTCATGAGGTTGTCGGTAAACCCGAGCCAGAGGTATATTAATGGATGCTAAAATAGTAAAACTTGATAGTATTGAGAAGCGTTATTTAGAAATTGGCGAAGAAATGCTTAAGGATGATGTAGTTTCTAACGTCAAAGCTTTTACTAAGCTTTCTAAGGAACAAGCTACTTTAAAAGGTGCCTATGACGCTTATCAAGAATATAAGAAATTAAATAGTGATATTGAAGGTGCTAAGGAAATGCTAAATGATAGCGATCCTGAACTTAAAGAGATGGCTCAAATGGAATATGATGAGGCATCTGAAAAATTAGAAAAATTAAATGCTCATATTGATGAATTATTACTTCCAAGAGACCCAGAAGACGCATATGATTGTCTAGTTGAAATCAGAGGCGCTGCTGGTGGTGATGAAGGTAATATTTTCGCAGGTGACTTATATAGAATGTACAACTACTATGCTGCTAACATGGGCTTTAAGACTGAGGTGATGGAAGTTAGTGAGTCTGAAGCTGGTGGTTATGCCTTAATTAGTTTTTCAGTTAAAGGACAAGATGCATATAGACACTTTAAATTTGAATCAGGTGCTCACCGTGTACAAAGAGTTCCTAAAACTGAAACACAAGGTAGAGTTCACACATCAACTGCAACTGTTTTTGTATTACCTGATGTAGAAGATGAAGATGTTGAAATTCCAGATAGTGATTTAGAAATCGAAACACACCGTGCAAGTGGTGCTGGTGGTCAGCATATTAATAAGACAGATAGTGCTGTTAGAATTGTACATACTCCAACTGGTATTACAGTTAACTGTCAAGATGGCCGTAACCAATTAGCTAATAAGGAAACAGCTTTAAGAATTATTAAGGCTCGTGTTTATAACTTCTATAAGGAACAAAAAGAAAAAGAAGCTGGCGAAGCTCGTAAGAGCAAGATTGGTACTGGTGACCGTAGCGAAAAGATTAGAACTTATAACTATCCACAAAATAGAGTTACTGATCATAGAATTGGTTTGACTATTAATCAATTAGACAGAATCATGGAAGGCAAGCTTGATGATATCGTTAATGCGCTTATCAAGAATGAAGAACAGGAAAAGCTTTTAAATGAGCAGTTATAATGATTTATTAAACGAATATAAGAAAGTCTTTAATGATAAGGAAACATTAAGGGCTTTTCTTTTTGAATTGTGTAATGACAAGGGAATTGATCTTTATATGGATAAAGATCTTGAGGCTGATAAGGAAGTTAAAGAACTATTTATTAAGGGTGTTGAAAAGTTATGCTTAAACGAACCTTTAAACTATGTACTGGGTTATTCATACTTCTATGGATATAAGATGACTGTTAATCAAAATGTTCTAATTCCTCGTTTTGAAACTGAAGAATTAGTAGGTCTTATCTTATCTAAATATGATGAATATTATAAGGGCCAAAAAATTGATTTAGCTGATGTTGGTACTGGTAGTGGTGCTATTGCGATTGCGCTAAAGAAGGAAGAAGACAATCTAAATGTTTGTGCTAGTGATATTTCTTTTGAAGCATTAGAGGTAGCTAAACTAAATGCTAAGAATAATGATGCTGATATCAGATTCTTACAAGGATCTATGTTAGATCCATATATTGAAAACAATATTAAGTTAGATATATTAGTTTCTAATCCGCCATATATTAAACAAGATGAGATATTAGATCCAAGTGTTAAGGATTATGAACCTCATGTAGCCTTGTTTGGCGGTGAGGATGGCTTAAGATTCTATCGCATTATATTTGAAAATGCTTCTAAGATAATGAAAGAAAACGGTATGATGTTCTTTGAGATTGGCTATGACCAAAGAGAAAGATTAACAGCTTTGGCGCATGAATATTTCAAGGATGCATATGTTGAAGTATTTAAGGATATTAATAAGAAAGATAGGATGTTGTTCATTAAACTCTAATGAATGATAAAATAGTTAGGTATTTAAAGGAGAAAAAGAAAAGATGAATATTTCACCACTTCAAAAATTTAGACTAGACTATAGTCCAAAGTTACCAGGTATGTTAAGACATGGTATCAATGAAATTTGTGTAAAAGAGGGAGAAGAAACTTGTTCAGTAGCTGACCAAGAAAAGATTAAGGCTTTATTCCCTAATACTTATGGTAAGAAGGAAATCACTTTCGAAAAGGGTGCTAATACTAGTGTTGCTAAGAAACAAGTTGTAGGTGTTATCTTATCAGGTGGTCAAGCACCTGGTGGTCACAATGTTGTTTGTGGTTTATATGATGCTTTAAAGGCTACTAATGCTGAAAATGAATTATATGGTTTCAAGAATGGTCCAAGTGGCTTAATTGATGACGATTATTTAGTATTTGATGATGAATACATCAACCAATTCAGAAACACTGGTGGTTTCGATATCATCGGTTCTGGTAGAACTAAGCTAGAAACTGAGGAACAATTCAAGGTTGCAGCTGAAGTTTGTAAGAAACACGGTATCACTGCTATCGTTATTATCGGTGGTGATGATTCAAACACTAACGCTGCTGTTTTAGCTGAATACTTTGCAGCTCATGAAACAGGTGTTCAAGTTATTGGCTGTCCAAAGACTATCGATGGTGACTTAAAGAACGAGGATATCGAATGTTCTTTTGGTTTCGATACTGCTACTAAGACTTATTCTGAATTAATCGGTAATATCGAAAGAGATGCTAATAGTGCTAAGAAGTATTGGCATTTCATTAAGGTTATGGGTAGAAGTGCATCTCACGTTGCTCTTGAATGTGCTCTAGAAACTCAACCTAACGTATGTTTAATTTCTGAAGAAGTTGCTGCTAAGAAGATGTCTTTATCTTCAATTGCTGACTATATTGCAGATTCTGTAAATGCTCGTGCTAACAACGGCATGAACTTCGGTGTTGTTATTATCCCTGAAGGTGTTGTTGAATTTGTTCCTGAATTCTCTGCATTAATCAAGGAAATCAACGAATTACTTGCTGGTGAAAAGGCTGAAGCTTTCAACGCTTTAAATTCTTGGAAAGAAAAGTATGCTTTCATTGAAAATGGTCTAAGTGCTGACGCAATGAACGTATTCAAGATTCTTCCTGAAAACATCCAACAACAATTATTTTTAGAAAGAGACCCACATGGTAACGTTCAAGTTTCATTAATTGAATCTGAAAAGTTATTCTCAGCTCTTGTTAAGGCTAAGTTAGACGAAAGAAAGGCTGCTGGAACTTACAAGGGCAAGTACAATCCTCTTCATCACTTCTTCGGTTATGAAGGTAGATGTGCATTCCCTTCTAACTTCGATGCTGACTACTGCTACTCTTTAGGTTATAACGCATTCATGTTAATCCAATACGGATACAACGGTTACTTATCAAAGGTTTCTAACTTATCTAAACCTGCTGAAGAATGGGTAGCTGGTGGTATGCCTATCACTAAGATGATGAACATGGAAAGAAGACATGGTGAAGATAAGCCAGTTATTAAGAAGGCTCTAGTTGAACTTGAAGGCAAACCATTCAAGTACTTCGAAGCACATAGAGATGCTTGGGCTAAGGAAACTGCTTATACTTATCCAGGTGCTATCCAATACTATGGTCCAACAGAGGTTTGTGATTTAACTACTAGAACATTAGCTTTAGAAAAGGGTGAATAATTAAACTTTTAAAACTCAAGGTAAAACTTGGGTTTTATTATACCCACTTATCCATATTGATAATGGTAATAATATGGCAATTGTATGGCAAAGTAATACCTATTATCTAGTGTAAAATATAGTTAATGAACAAAGCTTACAAATATCGTATCTACCCTAATGCTAAACAAATAGAAATGTTTTCTAATACTTTTGGTAGTGCAAGATTTGTCTATAATAAACTTTTAAATCTACAAGAAGAATCAAATACATATATGTCTAAAGTAGATTCTAATAACTATTGTAATCGTGTATTAAAGGTAGAATATCCATGGTTAAAAGAAGTAGATAAGTTCTCATTAACTAATTCTATATTTAATCTAAATGGAGCTTATAGAAGATACTTTAATAAGTTAAGTAATAAGCCAGTATATAAAAGTAAAAGATATTCAAGAAATTCTTATACTACTAACTTTACTAATAATAATATCGAAATAGGTGATGACTATATTAAGTTACCTAAGGTTAAAAAAGTTAAAGCTAAGATACATAGATTTCCTAATAGTGATTGGAAGATTAAACAAGCTACAATAAGTAAACAGTCAGATAATAAATACTATGTTTCTGTTGTTTTTGAGTATGAAAAAGAAATCATCAACAATACAATTGATACATCTAAATCAATAGGACTTGATTATGCGTCTAATGGTTTATATGTTGATGATAATGGTAATGTTGGTAGTAATCATAAATACTTTAAAGAATCTAAAAATAAATTAGCTAAGCTACAAAGAAAATTAGCTAAAAAACAAGGAAGTAAGAAAGGAGAAACTAAATCTAACAATTACTATAAACAACAAGCTAAAGTTAATAAGCTTTATAGCCATATAGCTAATCAAAGAAATGATAATCTACACAAACTGTCATATGAGATAGCCAATCATTATGATATTGTGTGTGTAGAAGATCTAGATATGAAAGCTTTATCTAATAAGGGTTTTGGTAATGGTTTAGCTACTTTAGATAATGGTTATGGTTTATTCTTAAGATATTTGGAATACAAGCTAAATGATAGAAATAAACAATTTATCAAAGTAGATAAATATTATCCATCTACCAAGACATGTAGCTGTTGTGGAAACATAGTTAAAAGTATTCCATTATCACAAAGAACATATTTTTGTGATGTCTGTGGTAATACTCTTGATAGAGATATCAATGCAGCTATTAATATTAAAAATGAAGGTCTAAGATTATATAACCTTCATTTAAATACAATTACAGTAGGCTAGGAACTAGCCAATCTTATAAGCTTGTGGAGACTATGTAAGACTTATTATAAGCAACGGTCTATGAAGCAAGAAGCTCCCATTTTCTTAAGTGGTGAGTAGTTCACCACGGGATTCATCCTTAATATGAATGTTCGTTAGCGCTTTGTTATATCACAACTATATAATAATGTTGTTTTAGGAGTTTATGCTGTTAAATTAACATCAATGGTGCTGACACCGCGAATCGGACGCGGGACTCATCCTTACCATGGACGTGTATTGCCACTATACTATGTCAGCCTGTCATTTAATTATAATATATAAATTATGGGTAATTATGTTATTTTAATAATTTTTAAAAATTTCACACAAATTTCATATACAATATTCAAAAAATAGTATATTCTATATTCAGGGAATAGCCAGGCGCATAAGTACACCCTATAAATTTAGTGCCTGTAAATATAAGTGTCTATATTGATTATCCCTTTAATACCTAGTTGCTTGCATATTTAAACTAGTAGTAGACAATTACCCGTAAATTATATTTTGTAGCTATTCCCGCCCTTTATGTATTAGAAAAGATAGCATTTAAACTGTACCCTTTGTCAAGGACTGTTAAATAAAAAGGTGTCTGAGGAGTAACTTATATGGTTACTCCTTTTAT
>CAKVAL010000052.1 GCA_934725085.1 uncultured Erysipelotrichaceae bacterium
CCTTATATTTTCTAGGTTATTTAGCTTTTATGACTTTAATTTTATCTAGATGTATAAATTTTAAGAGAAGTTAACGAATTATAGTATAGAACATCAAATTAACCTCTAAGGTAAAATTGATGCTTGCTAAATATTATTGTGATTGATATAATTAAATTAGCCTCTAAGGTAAATTTAATTATACTTTGGAGGTGTATTTTTTGCAGGTTAGATACAAAAATAATTTTTTGAGAAAGGTGTGTACAAACTATAGCAAGTCTTGTAGATTCTATGGAAGTAGGATGGCGGAATTGATACATCTAAGAATTGATCAGTTAAATGCTGCTGAAACTGTAGAAGAAATGATTAATTTTTCAATCGGTAGATGTCATCAACTAAACGGAAATAGAGAAGGTCAGTATGCTCTGGATCTAGTTCATCCTTATAGGTTAATTTTTGTTAAGATTGATGATCAAATTCAAATTGTAAAAATCATCGAAATTGTCGATTATCATTGAATATGAAAACGGAGAGAAGAAATGACTAGTAGTAGAACATATATTGCAATTCCACCTGGTGCTTCAGTTAAGGAACAACTGTTAAATAGGGGTATGAGTCAGAAAGAATTTGCATTAAGAATGGATATGTCGGAAAAACATATAAGTAAGTTTTTAAATGGAGATGTCATTCTTACAACGGATATGGCTAGTAGACTAGAAATGGTTTTGGGTCTTCCTGCTCGTTTTTGGAATAATTTGGAGTCTATTTATAGAGAAAAATTACAATTAATCAAAGAAGAAAATGAAATGGATGAAGATAAAGAACTTATAGAAAACTATCCTTATTCTCAAATGGCGAAGCTTGGATGGGTTGAAGCAAGTGAAAATCCACTTGTTAAGGTTAAGGAACTAAGAAAATTCTTTGAGGTTGTTAAACTTTCTTTGATTGATAACAATCTATTACCTGGAATTTTGTATAAAAAGCAAGATCTAATCAATGAGAATTATTTTTCGTTGATTACTTGGACACAAAAGGCAAAATTAGAAGCTAGAAGTATTAAGACAAAACCAATTAATATTGATGGTATTAAAGATGTTATTCCTAATATTTTAAACTCAGAGTCAAATAATGTAGTTGAATTGTTAGCGGAATACGGTGTTGCCTTAGTTGTTTTACCTAAATTAAATAATACAAAGGTACATGGTGCGACATTTCTCGATAATAAGAAATTAGTTATCGCACTAATAAATGATGATAGCTTTTATTCAAATTTGTTCCATGAAATAGGACATATTCTCTTGGGCCATATCAATAAAGATTATATTCCAGATGGTAACGAAGAAAGAGATGCTGAAGCTTTTTCTAAAACGATATTACTATCTTAAAACGAAATGTTTATTGTCCTATTTCGTTATTAACGAAATAAATCTTGAAAGTATTTCGTTTTCAGGCTAAAATTTCGTTAAGAGGTGCGCTATGAAATATTTGACTAGTGAAGAAGTAGCTGAAAAGAAGGGCTTATCTATTCGACGCATCCAACAAATGTGTAGGGATGGTGGTTTTGATGGTGCTTATAAGGAAGGAAAATCTTGGTTAATTCCAGATGATGTTTTGGAATATAGCTTTGACAGTAAGAGATTGCTTCCTGTTGGACTTTCTGACTACAAGAGGGCTTGCAATAGCTATTATTATGTTGACAAAACTTTGTTTATTCGTGATTTTATAGATTTTGCACCTTTGGTATCTTTGATTACTCGTCCAAGAAGGTTTGGGAAGACTTTAAATATGGATATGCTTAGAGTGTTTTTCGAAAAGACTAATGAAGATACATCGATATATTTTAGAGATAAAAAAATTTGGAAGTGTGGCGAAAAGTACACAAAGCATCAAGGACAGTATCCTGTAATATACTTAACTTTTAAGGATGTTAAATGTTTATCTTGGCAAGATACCATTATTAAAATAAAACAGCTTATTAGATCTGAATTTATAAGGCATATAGAATTAGCAACTTCTTCAAAAATCAATGAATACGATAGGGAAGAATATAAAATATTCGCGAATGGTGAATTTAACGAAGTAGAATGTCAAAATGGCCTTCAATTGTTGTCGTTGTTGCTTCATAAACATTACGAAAAGAAATGCATCGTGATTATTGATGAATATGATGTTCCTATACAACAAGGATACCAATCTGATTTTTATTTAGAAATAATCAATTTTATGCGTAATTTCTTCTCTGGTGGTTTTAAAGATAATCCGCATTTAGAATATGGTTTTCTTACTGGGATTTTAAAGGTTGCTAAAGAGAGTATCTTTAGTGGTATGAATAATCTAAAGTGCTATTCCATATTAGATGAAACATATAGTGAATACTTTGGTTTTACACATGATGAAATCAAGGATATGCTGACATATTATGGAAGAAACGATAAATATGATGAAGTATGTAAATGGTATGATGGCTATAAGTTTGGTGATGTAGAAATTTTTAATCCTTGGTCTGTTATTAATTATTTAAGTGATAAATGTTTCCCTAAGGCTTTTTGGCAATTAACTGGTAGCAACGATATTATCAAGGAAGTTCTTCCATCAGCGAGTAACGAGGTTACTAAGGGCTTAAAGGATTTGTTGATGGGAAATAAACTAACAACATATATAGACTTGGATGTAATCCATCCTGAAATTAGTGCTAATCCTTATACGATATATAGTTTCTTGTTGGTGACAGGGTATTTAAAAGTGGTTTCTGTGTATCCATTAAATGATGGTAATTATATGTGTGAAGTTGCGATTCCTAATAAAGAAATAAATCATGTTTATAAGAAAGAAATACTTGATTATACAAATAACAACGGTGTAGCGATTTCTATTGAACAAGCAATTTTTAGTAAGGATGTTAATAAATTACAAAATATATTAGAAAAATTCTTATTGGAAAGTGTTTCATCATTTGATTGTGCAAATGAGTCCTTCTATCATGGCTTAATGTTAGGCCTATGTTCAATATTAGGAAATCAATATCAATTACGTTCTAATAGAGAATCGGGATTAGGTAGATTTGATTTACAATTGTTGCCTTTGGAAAAAGATTTACCTGGTTTTATTTTTGAGTTTAAGCATACAAAAGAAAAGAAAGATGACTTAAATGCATTAGCGAGTCTTGCATTGGCACAAATAGATGAAACGAAATATGATGCTGAACTTGTAAGCAATGGTGTTAAACAAATAATTCAGATTGGAATAGCTTTTAGAGGGAAAGAAACAGCTGTTAAACAAAAATAATAAGAACTAACTAATATGCCAGTTATCGCATCCAATATTGATAAATCAACAATAATGGTAGCGATAACTGGCATTTAATTTTCTTTTATTTAATTACTTTAAGTTCATATTCTCTTGTACCCAAACCCATCTTCTCAGCTTGTTCAAGAGTAGCCTCCCAGTTAATACCAGGATGAGTATCTTTTAAGTGATCATGTTTACACTTATAATGTTTGTCATTTAGATTATCAAATAGTTGGCTATTTGGAAGTGGTGTAGCATCTAGACACGCATCCACGCAAGCTTGATCTAGGGCAACTGGATCAAAGCTGGCAAAGATTCCAATATCAGGAATAATGGCTGCATCATTTTCTCCATGGCAATCACAATTAGGTGAAACGTCCATTACAAGTGAGATGTGAAAGTGTGGTCTATCTTTACATACAGCATAAGCATATTCAGCCATCTTACGATCTAATTTCTCATTGGTGTCATAGTTGGGATTAGATATCGCATCAAAGCCACAGGCACCAATGCATCTACCACATCCTTTACATAAATCATAATTGATTACAGTCTTATGGCCTACATAAGTTATAGCATCGCTACCACATTCCTTACTACAGAACTGACATCCTCTACAAAGACTAGTGTCTACTACTGGTTTTCCTTCATTATGTTGTTCCATCTTACCAGCTCTACTACCACAGCCCATGCCAATATTTTTAATAGTGCCACCAAAGCCTGTTGATTCATGTCCTTTGAAATGGCTTAAGGAAATAAAGACATCAGCGTCCATTATAGCCTTACCAATTTTAGCTTCTTTAATATAGTCACCATTAATTGGAACTATTGTCTCATCAGTTCCTCTTAGACCATCCGCAATAATAATTTGACATCCTGTGGACATTGGATTAAAACCATTGACATTAGCGCAATCTAGGTGGTCTAGAGCGTTCTTTCTGCTTCCTGGATATAAAGTATTACAATCAGTTAAAAATGGCTTACCACCAGCTTCTTTTACGATGTCTACTATAGCCTTAGCATAATTAGGTCTTAAGAAAGCTAGATTGCCTAGTTCTCCAAAGTGCATCTTAATAGCTGTGAACTTACCATCAAAGTCAATGTTGTTGATACCAGCTACCCTACATAATCTTTTAATCTTATCGATTTGACTTGTTCCTACTGGACATCTAAAATCAGTAAAATATACTTTTGATCCCATATCAAATAATCTCCATTCTTATTTCTTATATTTTACTTCTATCTTTAGTTTTATTAATATTAAAAAAGGTAATAAGTATTATATTTAATAGTAACTATTATCAATCATAATCAACAATTCATCCACTTATAGAAATGGAGGATTTCTATTTTATTATTTGATAAAAAGTTAGTTTCATCAAAATACGAGGTTTCGCTCCGGCAGTGAAACTATAGATTACAGTGAAATTTTACATCTTGTTAACATAATATACTTGATAAATGTTTTATAATATTTCTATGAATAAATTTATAAATGATGCAGATGAAAAAAAGTCTATTAGAATCTTAACAACATCAGGCATATTGATTGCTTTGTTTGTTGTTTTATTGTTTAAGTTGCCTGATGTAAGAAGTTTTTTCGCAAACTTGTTTAAAGTGTTGTCTCCATTTATTTGGGGTATCTTATTTGCAATAATTACTAATAATTTGGCAAAGTATATTGAAACTCATTTGCCTGAAAAATGGCCATTTAAGACAAGAAGATTCATAGGAGCTCTTGTTTCGGTATTATTCTTAGTTGTTGTGATGATTCTTGTAGTATATCTTTTGATGCCAAAGCTATTAAATAGTATTTCTTCATTATCAACACTAGTGACTAACTTTACAAGTAATTCTAGTGATTGGATAAAAAGACTACAAAAGAATGTTCACTTGTCTAATGATGTAGTAATTAAGATCTATGAGTATTCAAATCAAGCAGTTACTGCCTTATGGAATGCGGCTAAGGACTTTGTACCTAATATCTTGACTTCAACAATTACTGCTATTAGTAGTGTTGGCAACTTCGTAATTGGTTTTATTGTTTGTTTATATATTCTTATTGATAAACAAAAGATTGCGATTAATATGAAAAGAATGGGCTTAGCTTTCTTTAATGCTGAACAATATAAAAAGGGACGTAATATTATGTACTTAGCCCTAGATAAGTTTACCAAGTTCTTTTCTGGTAAAGTTTTAGATTCACTTATTATTGGTATCCTATGTTTTATTTCAATGTTGTTTATCAACAAAGAATATGCAGCCTTAATATCAGTTATTGTAGGCATAACCAATATTATTCCTTTCTTTGGACCATTTATTGGTGCTGTACCATGTGCTCTATTATTGTTGATTGTAGAACCACTAGATTGTTTAATCTTCGTTATCATGATTATCATCCTTCAACAAGTAGATGGTAATATCATAGGGCCAGCCATACTTGGTGATTCAGTTGGACTTAGTTCATTATGGATTATGTTTGCAATCCTAGTAGGTGGTGCTTACTTTGGTTTCTTTGGAATGTTGCTTGGTGTTCCTGTTGTTGCGGTTATCTATTATGTAATTAAGGAATATGTAGATGAGATACTAGAGGAAAAGGGGATAGATGAAGAAAGCCAGGAGTAATGGCTAGTTAGAAATTTGGGGTGTTTGTCAGATGTGCCCGGCTAATATAAAAACTGAAGAAATTGTGTAGGGATTTTTCAACATACCTGGCTAATAAAAAGTTGAAGAAATTTTAGAAGTAGCTATTATTTGTTTGATAGCTACTTTTTTAAATAGTAGATTTATGAATGATTGATGTAAATATGATAATTGTGAATAATATTCAAAGATGTAGAGCGTCAAACTAATATACCCATTTATAATTAATAAACGACAAATTATTATACCCAACAGTAATTGGTCAATA
>CAKVAL010000053.1 GCA_934725085.1 uncultured Erysipelotrichaceae bacterium
GTAGTAGCCGTATCAGCTACCAAAGAAGACAACTATGACATCATCAGATACTTCTTCAATAGTCCTGATTTAAAAAATTATCTAAAAGATTTTAATAAGACAGCAGTATATGATTTTAATGTCAGCGAAGACCGTTTCGTTACTATCTTTGAACTATATGGCAATAAGAATTGTATGGAAACTAGCGAATACTTTAAGGAATTACTTGAATCATATGAAGGCAATGGAGAAATCTTATTCAACTTCTTTACTCATGATGATAAAGAATATCTATTATCTAATTTAGATGGCATTGTGAAATTGGAACAATTATATGTCTAAGAGAAGAAGAAAGAAAAAGAAGAATAAGCTAATACCCATTCTTTCACTGATGATAATCTTTCTAATTTGTCTTATAGCCATCTTAGATAAAGATGAAATAGAACCTATTTTTATTGAAAAGTGTGGACAATATGAAATAGAAAAGTTTGATACTTCAAAAGAATACTACACATACAAAGATGATACTTATACTAGCATTATAGGAATAGATGTATCTGAACATAATGAAAGTATCAATTGGAAAGAAGTAAAGGAAAGTGGTGTTGAATTTGCCTTCATTAGAATTGGCTGGCGTGGTTATACTGAGGGTGGTATCTATAAAGATGAACTTTTTGAACAAAATTATCTTAGTGCCCAAGATGAAGGCATAAAAGTAGGCGTTTATTTCTTCTCACAAGCCACTACTGTAAAAGAAGCCCAAGAAGAAGCTCTGTTTGTACAAAAAGAACTACAAAATAAACAAATACAACTTCCAGTAGTCTATGACTTCGAAACCGTAGAAAGTAAAGAAGGCCGTGCCAATAAGCTTACTAAACAACAAGTAAGTGACAATGCCAAAGCCTTCTTTGAAATATTAGAAAATAAATATCAAGTGATGTTGTATGGAAACACACCACTTTTAGAACTATATGATCAAGAATTGTTAGACAAATATCCTTTATGGTTCGCCCAATTCTACCATAAGCCAGAAACAACACATGACTTCACTATCTGGCAATACAGCGAAAGTGGTAATGTACCAGGCATATCTAAGCCAACTGACTTAAATATCATGATGATTAAGCGATAAAGCCGTGTTCAATCTTAATACTTAAATTCAAGTTAGGGTTAATTGTCCTAACTTTTTCATTTAGTTCGCTTCTTATTAAACTATGTTCCCTATCATCATCAACTGGCAACAACAAGTCAAACACTAAGTTAGTATGTGATGGACCCTTAACAATTCTAAAATCATGAATACTATATTTAGGATTCATTTCCTTGATTACCTTTAAAACTAAATTCTTATATTTATTAAGTTCTTCATCATTTAAAACAACCGGATCCATATGAATAGTAGCCAAAACTCCGTACTTACCAAGAATCATATTCTCGATATTATCGATACAATCATGTAAATATACAAAATCCTTAGACGCATCTACTTCAGCATGGAAAGTGACAAAACGACTACCAGGACCATAGTCATGGAAAATCATATCATGAATACCAATTACCTCAGGATTATCCATAACCGTCTTTTCAATTTCCTTAATCAATTCCTTATCAGGAGACTTACCAATCAAGATACTGATTAAATCAGCTGATATCTTAATACCTGAGATAGTTACAATAACATTCACAAAACTACCAACATAGGCATCAATATTTAAGTTAAAGAACTTATATACTAACAGTGAAATTAAGGTAGTAGTAGTCAATAAAACATCATTAAAACTATCCTGACTTGTAGCCTCTAGTGTTTCTGATTGAATCAATTTACCAGCCTTTTTGTTTATATATCCCATCACCAATTTAACCAAAATCGAAAATAATACCACAATAACCGCAAAGTAATTAAAAGACATATCAGACTTATTAAAAATAGACTTGATAGAATCAGTCAAAGAAGTCAAACCAGCAAACACAATCAAAAAACCGATTATTAATCCAGATACATACTCAGCACGACCATGACCATACGGATGTTCGCTATCTGGATGCTTGCTAGCTACCTTAAAGCCTAATAACGAGGCAATATTAGAACCCATATCTGATAAGTTATTTAGGGCATCAGCTCTAATGGACAAGCTATTAGAGATAAAAGAAACAATTAATTTGAAAACAACTAAAACAAGATTGCAGACAATACAAAAGATAGACATGACAACCCCATATCTTTCTCTTACTGTCTTATCTTTAGTATCCTTATAATTTGGTATAAATAATTTTTGAATTAATGTGAACATATAAAATAAAAAGTTCGTAAATACGAACTTTACTCTCCTTCTTTATATTTGATGACAAGATGTCTCTTGTTGCCCTCACCGATTGAACAAGTTTCGACATGCTTGAAATCTTGAAGATATTGATGAATAACCTTTCTCTCATCATTAGGCATTGGATCAAGTTCTGCATCTACATGACTCTTCGCAACTTCCTTAGCTACTCTATTGGCAATAGCTTTCACCTTACGATAACGGTCTTCCTTATAATGATTAACATCAATAATAACATTGATACGCTTCTTAAAAGTAGCATTAACTGCAGCCTTTAAAACGTTAGAAATAGCTCTTAAAGTTTGACCATTCTTACCAATGATAATCGCATTATTTTCAGCATCTAAAACAACCCTATATAAGTTAGTTTCATCAGCTTGCTTCTCAATAATTATTTCAATAGAAACACCTTGATTTAATTCAGTAAAATAAGCACCTAAGTAGTCAAAAATGAATTCTTTAATATCATTAGGTGTATAAGCTTCAACAGTAACACTATTACCGATACCGAATAAATGCTTCTCTTCACTAATTACTTCATAAGTAACATCCTTAAGCTCACAACCGCATGAACTTGTAATAGTATTCAATACATCATCTAATGTCTTACCAGTATATTGTTTCATATTGTTCCCTTCTAGTCCTTATGAGACATCTTATCGATAACGATAGACTTTACAATATTGATTACAGAATAGATACAGTAATATAAAGACAATGCAGTTGGCCATGATAACATAATCACACCGATAAAGGCAGTCATACCATAAGTCATGAAAGTAGTGTTATCTTTTGGTTTTTCATAGTGCTTATGGTGCTTCTCAGCTTCATTCTTAGCTCTAGAATTAGCCAACCATCTTACTATACTTACAGACAATAATTGGAAGACAATCATTAATACGAAAATAACAATTAAAATCCAAGCATGTTCCACAAAGGCTTCTCTTGGTGTTAAATCTAGAGAATAGCCAAAGAAAGAACCATTCTTAACTTCAGCACTTCTTCTAACAGCAGCATACATTGAAATCAAAATAGGGAATTGAATGAATGTAGCCAACATTGAAGTCATAGGGTTAATGTTATACTTCGCATAAACCTTTTGCATCTCCATAGCAGCCTTTTGTTGGCTAGCCGAATCAGTTCTACCCTCATATTTTAATTGAATCTTTTGAATCTCAGGTTGTACCTCTTGCATCTTTTGCATCGCAACATTTGACTTAAATGTTAAAGCCAAGATAATCGCATTCAATACTAAAGTAACAATTGTGATTGCCCAGAAAACACCCACATGAACACTTAAGTAGTTAATGGCTTGAGCTAAAGGATAAGTCAAAATTACAGTTAAGAAGCCATCAGCCTTAACATCACTAATTGGTGTAGACAATGAAATTAATTCGCTACTATTACTACAACCACTCAAAAAAAGTAGTAAGAATAAGGAACTTAATACAATTGTTAGTTTCTTTTTATTCATATACACAAAAACTCCTTGCAAATACTAAATAATTATAGCTTTTTTAATAAGCTTTTCCAAATTGTTTTGATTATCACTGAAACTTTTCTCTAAATAGCCCTTTCTTATAATCACTACAAGATCGCTTGGACTATTATCAAAGTCATAAATATTAGCGAACATCATCCTAACTTGACGTTTAATTTTATTACGCTCAACCGCATTTCCAAGTTTCTTAGAAACAGAAATGCCCACTCTAGAATGTGCCTCTTGTTTCTTGTAATAATAAACGATAAAGCTTTGATCAGCTATACTTTTTCTCTTTTTAATAATTTTGGAAAAATCCTCGTTTTTCCTAACTCTATATTTTTTAATCATAAGTTTTAAAAAAGCCACGTAAGTGTGGCTTTAATTAAGCAGATAATACCTTTCTACCTTTAGCGCGACGTCTATTGATAACCTTACGACCACCAACAGTTTTCATACGAGCTCTAAAGCCACAAGTATTTTGGTGCTTTCTTTTACTAGGCTGATAAGTTCTTTTCATACGAGCCACCTTTCTTTAATCGAATTACTTTAATATTCTATTAAATCTGATACTGTTTGTCAAACAATTATTCAACCTCAACAGACTCTACTTTAACATCCTTTTCACTAATATATTTATTAACATATTTCGCAATGATATAACTGCTAGAGCCCATTTCCAAAGTAACACCGGTCTTTGTCTCAAAAATCTTAGGAACTGCTAAAGTAGACAATTCTTCTGTATTAATATTTTCAATATCTACAAGATTAAAATTAACCTCCAACAAACCTGAACTAGCACCTTCGATATTATCCAAACCGCCTAACTTTTCAATAATATCTTTAATCGTCTTCTCATCCTTAGTTGGATTAACCACCATATAACACAAATGACGATAATATAGAATACATGAAGCTAATACCAACACAAAACAAATAATGCCAACCATAATAATCGAAATAATCGCATCATAATGATTGATACTTCTTATATTAATAATAAAATCAGGGAAACTACCAGGTAAGGCCGTAATAGTTGAATAGTTACTAATAGAAGAACCTAAATAAACACCCGCATATGTAAAATAGCCATATACACAAGCAGCTATAAACACAAAGCCGAGCAACAATAGTGGACTTGTAAACAACAAAAACAACATCAATGGAAGTGGTGAACCACATACAATTGAAATTAAACTTATAAGAATTAGTGGCAACAACATCTTAATCTTTGTTTCCTTATCTGTAAAAGATAAATAAATTCCCAAATAACAAGCTGGCACCATAAATAGATTAATCACATAATAAGGTGTGATAAATCTACCAGCACCAGTATAAGTAGTTACACTATCCTTAACATATTGCCAAATATTCACATCACCCACAATGCTTTGCCCCGACAATGTTTGAAACGAACCTCCAAGAGATGTAAACCAGAATGGATATCTAATCGCATTAGACAATCCTAATATCGACATTGTTTGATCCAAGAAACCATAAATTAGCATCTTATAAGGATCATCCAAGTTTTTTGAAATATAAACAATACCCTTGGCAAAATATGTATAGAATAAAGGGCCAACATAAGAAAACAACATACCGGTTGCTGTACAAAGTACCACATTGTATATCAAAGCAGCTGAGTCCTTATGTAAAAAGCCTAATAAGCTATGACTAGAACGATGTCTACTTCTGATATATGAAAATCTTGTAATAAAAGCGACCACAAAAGCGCCAATCATACCAGTCTCTAAAGGATACTTAGCATTACCATTAATATTAATCATCGCATTAATACCCGAATTTGTTGTATAAGCGATACTAGATAAATTTTGTGGTACAAACAAAGTCATCGTAATCAAGAAACTAAAATAACCAACTAAAGCCAAAAGAATTGGAATACCACTATTTGCCTTCTTACAAACAAGATAAATCATAAAAATCAAAGGCAAATTAGACACAATCGTTTGGCCCAACAAAGCACAACCATCCGCAAACATCAACAAATAAGTGTTTGAAAAAGTATAAAAAATATTAACATTTTCATTCTTAATTAAAAAACCAAACGCCATCAACATAAACCCAAAGAAAGCAGTTCTAAGAGGCATTTTACAATTTTCATACAAATACATTATCTTCTTCATATCTTTAATTTTATAATAAAAAGAGAGGTAACTTACTATAATAAGTCAAGAAAAAATTAAAAATTAAGTTCACTTCATGACAAAAAGAATCAATTTTCATGATTCTTAAAAAAATTAGATTGTTAAAATGAGCGGCTATCTCATTTTATCGATATTAAAATCAGTATCATTCTTCTCTAAATAGAAGATGATTC
>CAKVAL010000054.1 GCA_934725085.1 uncultured Erysipelotrichaceae bacterium
GGCCTTTCCTCATTAACCACATATCTTCTTTCATCATAGGTGCCACTGGTCAAAAGCTTATGAAATTTCTTAATTAACTCCTCGGTTAATGGTTCTTTATCGATAGCCTTATTAAGCATATAATCGAAACTAATTCTCAAATTATCAATCTCATACAAAGTTAAGAGATCCCCTGTATAATTAATTACTCTCCTACTATCAAATATTTCTTTTACATCTAGATACTTGATATTAGTATTCTCAATTACTCCAGAATGATATGAGAAAAGGATTCTAAAATCTTTTAGAATATCTTGTGTTTTATCTAACGAGTCTATTTCTAGACTCTTCCAATAATCAATTGATTTCACATATCCATATACATTTTTATGAAAAGAGAACATAGCACAATTTTATTTAACAACCCACCTACCATCACGTTTTGAACCATTTCGTTCAATAATTCCATATTCTTGTAATTTAGAACAAATTTTTTGAACGCCAGGAACGCTAATGCCAGTTTTTTCTGCAACTTCTTTAATTGTCAATCTTCCATCTTTTGATAAAATATCGACTATTATTTTTTGATTTTCATTTAAACCACTCTTATTAAGTGCAATTGTTTTTCGATTTACTACTTCAGGTCTTTCAAAAGCTAAAGGAATAGTAACCTTTAGCATTCCATCATCAAAAGAAAATACATCTCTACCATACTTTTCAACTATGGTAGGAATTCCATGACCACTTTGTTCAGCATATTTAGCTGCCATAAATATTGTTAGTAAACTTTTATTCACAGGTACACTTGTTCCATGATAAAAGCCTTCTTTAGACAAAGAAAAAGGAAGTCCACCATATGAAACAACTTCAATACGGTCATCAAACATATACACAGAAGGAGCAATACCATCTTTCCAATCATTATGCAAACAAGCATTAATCCAAGCTTCTCTAAAACTTGGAAAGTCAAATAAAGATTGTTCTTTTCTAAGTGCACCTTCAAGATTAACATCAGTGATATTTATTGCCTCAAAATACTGCAAAACCTCTGAAACCGAAATCAAAAGACATTTGCTACCATACTCAGTTCTTTTAGACATAACACTTTTATCCATTCCCTCAAAAACTACAACCTTTAAAGATATTTCATTTTTATCAGACAATAAATAGGCATTCATATTAAAATTACCATCTCTATTTAACAGCCAATAATTAGAATAAAATTCTTTAGTTGGTTTTGGATGGATTCCATTACCAGCTAGTATTCCAAACAATGAATTAAAACTTAAATTTTGATTAGGAGAAGACTTTTGGCGCAAAATATCTGAATCAGATGAAGCAAGCATTTTTCTCAACACATCGTTTGTTACCTTTTCATCAGCTGAAACATTTCTCAAATAGTATCTACCATCAAATGAGTAGGGTATATCCAGCCCACTTACGGTGATCTTTATATAGGCCTTACCAGTATCATCCTTTAATTCTTCAATATCGGCATAAATGCGTGGTTCAATCTTATCACGGATTCTATTTCTAATATCCATTAACGTTTCCTTACCAATAGACAAACCACAAACATTTCCATCATCGTTTACACCAAAATAAACAGTAGCCTTTCCATGTTTATTAAGCATTGAAGTAAGTGATTTTAAGCCCTTATCAAGTTGCCCTAACCCCTCTTTAAATTCTTGATACTCATTCTCGAAACCGATATTCATATTATTCTCCTTTTATCAATATGTACTGTAAAATATACTTAAAATATACTTTCAAAATATACTTAAAGTATACTATAAAATATACTTAAAATATACTTTCAAAATATACTTTTTAATAGAAATAATGTTTTTAGTGATTTTTGTTAAAATTACTTTACCAGCTTCTCTAGAGACAAGTAATTGTTTTATCATAAGAAAAAGCTAGTCATTATTAACACTAGCCTCATCCTTATTCTCTTCAACTTCCGTCTCTTTCTTCTTCTTAGTATCATCCTTGATACCATAGACATCACATTTCTCTTGAAATTCCTTTTCAGCCTCTTCAAGATCCTTCAATACTTCTTCTAAAGTTCGCATGCTTAATATTTTAGCACAAAATCAGTATAATAAATTTATGTACGTAAAACAGGAAACAGTCAACACCATCGTAATTGAAAAAAGTAGATTCATAACCTACTTAAAACCAGTTAAAGATGAACAAGACTTTAAAGACTATCTAAAAGAAATAAAAAAGAAGCACTATGATGCTACTCACGTATGCTCAGCACTAGTGATTGGTGATATTAAAAGAAGCAGTGATGATGGAGAACCAAGCGGCACTGCAGGATCACCCATATTAAACGTCCTTGTTAAAAACAACCTAAACAACACCTGTGCTTTAGTAGTAAGATACTTCGGTGGTATTAAATTAGGTGCTGGTGGCCTTATAAGAGCTTATGGTAATAGTGTAAGCGAAGCCTTGAAACAAGCAAGCATCATGGAAGATGTAGCTTACAACAAGTACCAAATTGTCTTATCTTATGAAATTGCCAACAAAGTAAATCCTATCTTGATGGCTAATACTCTTAAACTAGATACTGATTATGATGAAAACGTTACTTTTAGCTATGTATTAAAAGATGAAAACATCAATAATAAGATAGTTGAAATCACAAGAGGACTAGTTCCTACATGCATTGGAAAAGAAATTATTCAAAAGGTGGTAAAATAAAAATATGGACATACTATCATTTTTAACAGTATATAATTCTTACATTAAATACATCTATTGCTTATTGGCAATTATTATCCTAATTGTCCTTATTATGATGTTTAAAAAGTTAATCATCCTAGCTAATTCAAGTTCTAAACTATTAGAAACACAAGAAAGAATTGATACTAAACTTGTAGAAACACAAGAAAAACTTACAAAAGTTGAATATACAGCTACTACAAGCATTCCTTTCTTTTTAAAGATATTTGGAACAATTGGTCTAATTAAAGCTATTACTAAAGACTTCTTCGACACTAAAAAGAAAAAGAGAAGTATTCGTAAGTCTATTAATAAAGTACGTAAACTAAATAAAAAAGCTAACAACATCTTATCACTTGGTAAAATGGTTAGCTCACTAGTAAGATAATCACTTGATTATCTTTTTCTTTATGAAAATATGATTCCCTTAGGGAACCATATTTATTTTAGATCATTGGCTTATCCCAGCACTCTGGAGCCTCTAAACCTAATAGTTTGAAGACAGTAGCTGCGATATTACTTAAACCATATTCTCCATCTTTAATAGTTACATCATCAGCATTGTAGATAATGAAAGGAACCTTATTTAAAGTATGAGAAGTCTTAGGTTGAAGTGGATCAGTCTCCTTCTTTTGTTTCTGATACATTTCATCCGCATTACCATGGTCAGCAGTAACAAGAAGGATGCAATCATTACGCTTACAAGCTTCCATTACTCTTCTTAAATTCAAATCAACTGACTCAACGCCAATAATAGTAGCTTCATAATCACCAGTATGACCAACCATATCACCATTTGGATAATTAGTTCTTAAGAAAGTATACTTCTTAGAATCAATAGCCTCAACAAGCTTATCAGTAATATCAGAAGACTTCATCCAAGGTCTTTGATCAAATGGACATAAGTCAGACTTAATCTCAACCCAAGTTTCCAAGTTCTCGTCAAACTTCTCACTTCTATTACCATTCCAGAAATAAGTAACATGACCAAACTTTTGAGTCTCAGAAATTGCATAAGTAGGAACACCATACTTAACAAAATATTCTGACATAGTATTCTTAATCTCTGGTGGATTAACTAAATAATTTGTAGGAATATGCAAGTCACCATCATACTCAAGCATACCAGCATACATCACATCAACTTCCTTACTCTTAGTGAACTTGTAACCATTATTATCAAATGCACGAGAGATTTCTAGAGCTCTATCACCTCTGAAATTGAAGAAAATAACTGAATCATGATCCTCAATAGTACCTACTGGTACATCATTTTCACAAATAACAAACTCAGGAAGATTTTGGTCATCATAACCGCCTTCTTGACGATAAGTCTCAATTGCTTCTGTAGCACTATTGAACTTTCTACCAATACCAGCAACATGAACATCCCAACCTCTTCTAACCATATCCCAATCAGCCTCATAACGGTCCATTGTGATATACATTCTGCCACCACCTGAAGCAATCTTTGCGTCAAATATGTCATCATTTAAAGAAGCCATATGTTCTTCTAAATCATTAACATAAATAAGACCACTAGTATCAGGAACATCTCTACCATCCATTAAACAATGAACTCTAACACGATTAATTCCTTCTTTCTTAGCCTCAGTAATCATAGCCTTAACATGCTTGATATTTGAGTGAACATTACCATCAGAAAGTAAACCTAAGAAATGTAAAGTATGACCCTTAGCATTCTCAATTAACTTCTTCCAAGTCTCACTTTGATAAATTGAACCACTCTCAATTGATTCATTAACAAGTTTAGCACCCTGTGAATAAACTTGACCACAGCCAATCGCATTATGACCAACCTCAGAGTTACCCATATCATCATCACTAGGTAAGCCTACAGCTGTACCATGAGCCTTAATCTTAGTCCAAGGACTATTAGCCTTTAAATAATCTAATGTAGGAGTATAAGCATTCGCAACAGCATTTCCTTTAGTGTTATCACTCTCACCAACGCCATCCATAACAACTAGAACAACAGGTTTTTTATTCATCTTTTTTACCCTCTTTCCATCTAAAATATTATCATATAATCATAAAAAAGGAGCTACCAATTATGTATATAGTAGACATGCACTGTGACACACTTTTATCACTAGACGAAAATGCTCATCTAAGAAACAACGATTTAGACATTGACCTAATTAAAATGAAACAAAGTAACTATCTTCTACAAAACTTTGCCATTTTCACTAATTATGACAAAGTAAAAGATAGAGTACCCTATGTATTAAAGAACATTAATAAGTTCTACAAAGAAATAGAAGCTAATAAAGATTTAATTAAACAAGTATTTTCATACAAAGACATCGAAGAAAACAAACTAATGTCAGCCATGTTAACACTTGAAGAAGGAGATGTCATCAATGATGATTTAGGCATCCTAGAACTATATTATCGACTAGGTGTTAGAATGATTGCCCTTACTTGGAACTTTAAAAACAGTATTGGTAGTCCTAACTTTACCCCAAATCCTGACCGTTACAAAATGTTAAGAACATTAAACACAACTGATGGTTTAACACCTTTTGGCAAAGAATATATCAAGAAATGTAATGAACTAGGCATCATCATCGACGTATCCCATTTAGGAGACAAGGGCTTTGAAGATGTACTAGAACTATCAACAAAACCAATAGTCGCATCACATTCAAATTCTAGAGCCATTTGTGATGTTGCCCGTAACCTAAATGATGAAATGATTCTAAAACTACACAAAAACAATGGTGTAATGGGCATGAACTTTTGTGAAGACTTTATCAGTAACGACAGTAATGGTATTGTTGAAAACATCATCAAACACATCGACCACATCAAAGAACTAGGTTGCATCGACAACATTGGCCTAGGCAGTGACTTTGATGGCATCAATAAAAGAAAAGAAATGAGTGACTGTTCCCAAATGTATATGCTAATAGATGCTTTAAGAGAACACGATTACTCAGAAGAAGAAATCGAAAAGATTTGTTA
>CAKVAL010000055.1 GCA_934725085.1 uncultured Erysipelotrichaceae bacterium
GGTTAGAGAACTCTCGAAAGAGAGTTTTTCTTTTTGTCTAGAATAGCCTCGTTATTATTGAGGGGGGGGTTATTGTAAACTTTATGTGAAATATTTAACCTTCTTCGGTCAAAACTATTGCATAAGAATATTTTTACTTGTTAAAATTTGCATAAGTGATATTAACACTGCACATGCTTAAGGAGGAAAATAATATGAAAGGCTATGCAATGCTAAAAATCGGAGAATCTGGTTGGATTGAAAAAGATAGACCAGTATGCGGACCAATGGATGCTATTTGTAAACCACTAGCTCTTGCTATTTGTACAAGTGATATTCACACTTTGTGGGAAGGCGCTATTGGTGAAAGACACAATATGATTCTAGGACATGAAGGTTGTGCTGAAATTGTCGAAGTTGGTGAACTTGTAAAAGACTTTAAAGTTGGTGATAGAGTATTAGTTCCAGCTATTACACCGGATTGGAACTCTTTAGAAGCTCAGGCCGGCTATTCTATGCACTCTGGTGGAATGTTAGCTGGTTGGAAATTCTCTAACTTCAAAGATGGTGTATTCTCGGAATATTTCCATGTAAATGACGCTGATGGTAACTTAGCTTTATTACCAGACAATATTAATACGGTAGACGCTTGTATGTTATCAGACATGGTACCAACAGGGTTCCACGGTGTAGAACTTGCTGGAGTTGAATTTGGTGATAATGTACTGGTTATTGGTATCGGTCCAGTAGGTCTTATGTCTGTTGCTGGTGCTAACATGCACGGTGCTGCTAGAATAATTGCTGTAGGCACAAGACCGGTTTGTGTTGAAGCTGCTAAATACTATGGCGCTACTGATTTTATTAGTTATAAAAACGGACTAATTTCAGAACAAGTTCTTAATATGACTGATGGAAAAGGTGTAGATAAAATTATCATCGCTGGCGGTGGTGTTGAAACATTCTCTGAAGCGATTAAATGTCTAAAACCAGGCGGTAAGATTGGCAACGTAAACTATCTAGGCAGTGGCGAATACATTGATATCCCTCGTGTAGAATGGGGTGTTGGTATGGGCCATAAACAAATTAATGGTGGTTTAATGCCAGGTGGTCGTCTAAGAATGGAAAAACTAGCTGCCCTTGTAAGCTGTGGTAAGTTAGATTTAAAACCGCTTAGTACACATGTATTTGAAGGCTTCGATCATCTAGAAGAAGCTCTATTCCTTATGAGAGACAAACCAGCTGACTTGATTAAACCAGTAGTTAAATTATCTGACTAACAACTTATAAGCTGGAGCCACAAACTCCAGCTTTCCTAACTATATATGAAAATATTAATCGTATCAGGCTTTTTAGGCGCAGGCAAAACAACATTTATAAAAGAATTGGCATTAAAAACCCAAAAGCGTTTTTGTATACTTGAAAACGAATATGCATCACTTGATATCGACAGTGATCGTTTAAAAGACAACGCAGAACTTAACATATATGAATTAAACGAAAAATGTGTATGTTGCAGCACTAAAAATGACATCGCGTCATCAATTTTAACAATCGCAAACACCATTAATCCAGAATTCCTAGTAATTGAACCAAGCGGTGTAGCCTATCTTAATAATGTCATAAATAGAGTAAGCAAAGTCTTATATGAACGCATAATATTATTAGCTCCAATTACCATCGTTTCAGGTAACGAAATGATAGATGAAAAAGTAGTCTATAATCAAATAAAAGGAGCTAAAACAATCATTGTCTCAAAAATGGAACAAGCTTCTTATGATAAAAAAGAAAAACTATATTCTTTATTAAATAAAATCAACAACGAAGCTGATATTATCGTTGATGATTATCATTTATTAAATAAAGAATTCTTTGACAACCTATTAAAAACAACATATGACAATAAAGTTATGTCAAAAGAAGAAACAGTCACAAACTATGATACTGTGGAATTGCTCAACCTAAATATGTCTAATATATCCAAGGCTATAGTTTTCATGGAAGATATAATACATGGAAGATATGGTAACATTATTAGAGCTAAAGGTGGCATCAACATAAATAATATAAAATATAGATTTGATGTTGTTGATGGCTATTACTCGATACAAGACTTTGAAAATTCTGAAAACAACGCTGTATTTATAGGACACAATCTTGTAAAGAATCAACTTAAAAACGACAGTAACGCCAACCTTTACAACAAGAGACAAACTCGCTATCAAAAGAATAATGTGGTAAGATAAAAAAGATGAGAAGAATTTTTAAGTTATTAACAGTTTTATTTGTATTTCTAGTTATAAGTGGTTTCACTTATATAAACGAAGATAAAGAAGACAACACATCAACCTTTGAACTTGGTGATTTATACAATTACCAAAAAGCCTTCAAAAGTGAAGAAATCGATGTATGTGCAAGCGGTGTAGCTAAAACATATATGGACTATCGTGCAACAACTGCTAGAAATTCTAGACAATACAAGTTTATTCACAATAATCTTACAGTAGATGAAACAACTGGTTTTCTTTATGATGAAGATGGCTTTATTGGTGTTGCCCTAGGCTCATTCTATGGTGAAATCGGAGACCGTTTCTATTTCACACTAGAAAGCGGTGTTGTTCTTCCACTAGTTAAATGTGAAGAAAAAGCAGATGGCGACACTGACGGAAGTGGTTGCTACCACTTAAGTGATAATTCGGTTATGGAATTTGTCATTGACAAAAACTATGCACTTAATTATTTCGGTCGCTTATCAAACAACTATGTATTAAATGGTAACTATAATAACTACGAATTATTCAACGGACCTATTGTTAAAGTTGAAAAAGTATTAGATGAAAAAAGCAGTGATTATGTAACATACACTAGCGACACTCCAACAATTACTAACGACGATATATTTGATTATGGTAGTGGTTATTAATGAACAAAAAAGTATTAGTTATAGTAGGACCCACAGCAGTAGGCAAGACTTCTTTTGGAATTGAATGTGCCAATAGATACAATGGTGAAATTATATCCGGTGACAGCATTCAAATCTATAAAGGATTAGATATCGGTAGCGCTAAAGCCACCAAAGATGAACAATTAAAAGCAGTTCATCATCTAATCGATATAAAGGAGCCAAACGAAAATTATTCAGTAAAAGACTTCCAAGAGCGAGGTCGTTTTTTAATAGATGAACTTACTAAACAAAACAAACTGCCAATAGTGGTTGGCGGTACAGGCTTATATATTAAAGCCCTCTTATATGATTACGAATTTAAGGACGAAGAAAATAACGACAATCCTTATGACGAGCTAACAAATGAACAAATATATGACATCCTTCTTAAAGAAGATCCTGAATGTTTAGAAAAGATTCATATCAATAATCGCAAAAGACTTGTAAGAGCCTTAAATGTTTTAAGAAAACACGGCACAGGTATCTCAAAAATCCAGGCACAACAAGAACACAAGATGTTATATGATGCTAAAATCATTGGCCTAACTAAAGATAGAGAACAACTTTATAAAGATATCAACAAAAGAGTAGACATGATGATTGACGAAGGCCTGCTAGAGGAAATTAAAAGCCTATTAGAACGCGGGATTAGCTTTGATAACCAATGCATGCAAGGAATAGGATACAAAGAATTTAGAGCCTATTTCGAAGGTGTAGCAACACCTAAAAAATGCATCGAACTTGTTAAAAAGAACACGCGTCACTTTGTTAAAAGACAATACACTTGGTTTAATAATCAAATGCCAATAGAATGGTATGAAGATAAAGAAAACGCAATCTTAGAAATTGATAGATGGAGGGAAACAAAATGAAATTTAAAGATTTTAAGTACGAACATTTAGAACTAGAAACAATCAAAAAAGAATTTGGAACATTGTTGAAAGAGCTAGAAGCATGTGATAATGCAGAAACTTTTATGCAAGCATTTAAAAAAACCAACAAGTATCGTAGCCACATTCAAACAATGTTGACACTATGTAACATCAGACATTCAATCGATACAAGTGATGAATACTATGACAAAGAAAGAAACTACCTAGATGAAACAGTACCATATATTCAAGCATATGAAACTAAATTCTTCAAACTTGTAAACGATTGTCCATTCAAAAACGAACTAGACATTCCTGAAACATTCTTCAAGTTATGCGAATATTCATTAAAAACATTTGATGAAAAAATCATTGCTGAACTTCAAGAAGAAAACCGTTTAGTAAGTGAATATGGCAAACTAAAAGCAAGCGCTAAGATTGAATTTGAAGGTGAGACATATAACTTAGCATCTATCGCCCCACTTATGTCTAGTGATGATAGAGAAACTCGTAAAAAAGCTACAAAAGCCTATTGCGATTTCTTCAAAGAAAACGAAGAAAAATTTGATAACAACTATGATGCTCTAGTCAAAGTAAGAGATAAGATGGCTAAAAAGCTTGGCTATGAAAACTATATTGAACTCGGCTATTTAAGAATGAACCGTTTTGATTACGACGAACAAATGGTTGAAAATTATCGTAAACAAGTTCGTGAAGTCATCGTTCCACTTGCAACAAGAATCCACCAAGCTCAAGCTAAAAGAATCGGTGTTGATAAATTAGAATGCTATGACTTAAACTATGAATTCAAAGATGGCAACCCAAAACCAGTAGGTGATGAATCAGTTCTTGTTCCTTTAGCTCTTGAAATGTATACCAAGATGTCTAAGGAAACAGGTGAATTCTTCAAGAGAATGGTAGATGACAATTTATTCGATTTAACCACAAAACCAAACAAAGAAATGGGTGGTTATTGTACTGACCTATTTGACTACAAAGTACCATTTATTTTCTCTAACTTTAATGGCGAAGCAGGTGATGTTAATGTTTTATGTCATGAAGCAGGACATGCGCTTCAATCTTACTTATCTATGCAAACAATTGAAATTCCTGATATTGCCTTCCCGACAATGGAATCATGTGAAATTCATTCAATGTCTATGGAATTTTTTGCCTTCCCATACCTAGATTTATTCTTTGGCAAAGATGGAGATAAGTATAAGTATCATGAACTATCAGGTGCCCTAACATTTCTTCCTTATGGATGTTTAGTTGACCACTTCCAACATGAAGTATATAAGCATCCTGAAATGACATGCGAGGAACGTAAGGCTACATGGAGAAGACTAGAAAAAGAGTATAAGCCAGATATTGATTATAAAGACTATGATATTTTAGAAAGAGGTGGCTACTTCTATCGCCAAGGACATATTTTCCAATCTCCTTTCTATTATATTGATTACACACTAGCTCAAGTATGCGCTCTACAATTCTTTAAGAGATTTATTGATAATGACCCTGATTATTTCAAAGATTATCTACACATTTGTAGTATCGGTGGTACTAGATCTTTTGTACAAATCGTCAAAGAAGCTGGTTTGATTTCTCCGTTTGAAGATGGATGTTTAGCATCTATTGCCTCAATCATGGAAGATGAATTAAATAAATTAGGTGAGAAACTTGGATAATACCAAGTTTTCTTTTTCCGTTTTTTCATAATATCGATATAAAAGAATATAAAATAAGCGAGTGACATGTCTTTGACAGGTCAGAGCTTCCTTGGGGTTTTCCCCGTTGCTTGCAACGTATGGTCT
>CAKVAL010000056.1 GCA_934725085.1 uncultured Erysipelotrichaceae bacterium
TTTCGGTATCATCAGGTAAGTACGTAGTAATATCATTTTCTACTTGGACCCAGCCAATAGAAAAGATTGAAAATAGTATCGCAAATATATAGATTAGAAAAAATAAGTTTCTTCTATCAACAATAAAAGAAGCTATCTTCTCCATCCCTGAGCTCTTGTTCTTTTCTTCTTTTTTATCCATGAAGAATATTATAGTGCCACTATCTAAATATATATTTAGTTAATATCTTCTTTTTGCGCAATTTTGAATAGCATTTTAATCAATATTTTGTTCTTTAAAACTAGAGGTGCAATAACACCTCTAGTCTAAATTAATCTTTTTTGTTTGAATCATTTAGTTTTTCCCAATCATAACGAATGGCATTATCATTTATTTGATTAATGGTACTATCAATCCCACTCCAAAGGATAGTATCATTACCAAACAATTCATACACCGTGCCTTTATCAGTAAATGGTGATTCTTGAAGCACAGACTTATCCTTTAACAAACCATTCATAACAATATATTCAATAATTTGATTTACAAAATATATTTGATTTGCGTTCATTTCTCTTTCATCTTGATATTTAGAAAATGCTTCTTTGGCGGCTTTCATATCTAAACCCACAATCTCACGGACAAACTCTCCTAATGGTTTCTTTCCAATCTCAGAATAATAATCTTCCTTAGTACCTAATTGATTCCATATCACATCTTCAAGCACATTTATATCATCCATATTCAATTGCTTATTTTCTTTTATCTTAGCAAAAACAGGATTATCGTTCTCGTGTTGTTTAATATAATATTCAATCTTTTCTTTATAGTTTTGTAAATCAGTGGTTACTAAATCAGAATCATTCCATTCTATATTTAATATTTTGTCTTCAAAATCGGTTTCGTATGTTATGCTCTTTTTTGGAACATATTTAATCAAGTCACGAAGATTTTTTCTTATTAATTCAAAATCATCTATTTCACATTCGTTAATGTAATTAGTATTAATTATTTTGTTTAATAATTCTGACTGAACTTGAATTTCAGGGATATTTGCAACACTTGCCACAGCCTTTGCCTTTTTTAGTAAATCATTAATACCTCTTGTATATTTCTTATCAGCAAGATGAGCAAGTTCGATGCCATACATTAAAGCATCAAAACGCACTGCATTAATTTCATCTCCATCTGGATAAATCAATGGTACTAGTTCTTCTTCAACTTCCAAGCAATCCGCAAAAGTAAGACCATTATAATTATCAGGATTAGAATATAAATCGACATATTTAATGTGTTGACGCACATCAAATTTATCTCTATCCAATTCCTTCACTTTGTTTACCATTTCTTCTACCAAATCGGTTCTCCATTGTTTCAATTCATCGGTTTGGTATGCCAAGTCTTGTAGTTTATAGACGATTTGAAATTTCAAATCAAAAACTCTGCAATGTACTGCCAACATATTTGCAGAAGCTTTTCCCTTATTAATTCTAAAAAACTCAAAGTTTCCACAAAAATCAAAAATATAGAATTCTTTTTTATCATTTCCATCTAGAAGTCCTTCGCAAAGTCTAGTTCCTCTTCCTATCATTTGCCAAAACTTTGCCTTACTTTTTACAGGTTTAAAGAAAACCAAATTTAAAACTTCTGGCACATCAATACCTGTATCCAGCATATCTACTGATATAGCTATTTGTGGTAATTTATCTTTTTGTGAAAATTCATCTATTAATGTTTGAGAATAATTGATCGTATTATCAATCACTTTCGCATAGCCATTTAAATGAGGATACTCATTATTAAAAATTTCAAAAATCTTTTCTGCATGTTCGTGGTTTTTCGCAAAAATAATAGTTTTTCCTATTTTTTGTCCATAATCAACTTTTATTCCATAAGTAAAAAGAGTTTGTAATACCTTACGAATTGTATCATCATTAAATACCCATTCATTAATAGCGGATGATTCAATACTTTCAGGATAATCACCGTTTTCATCTACGAAAGTATCTTCATAAATCTCTTTTTCTTCTTCACTCAATTGATCATAAGTAATTCCATTACTTATAAAATTTAGCTCCGTTTCTACCGAAACAAAATCAACTAAGAAACCATCTTTAACCGCCTGAGCAAGTTCGTAACCATAGGTTGGAACCCCATTTTCTAAATCAAATATACTATAAGTATTCTTGTCAATATCATCCTTTGGAGTCGCTGTAAGGCCAACTATAGGAGCATCAAAATAATTAAAAATATCTTTATATTTATTGTAGATAGATCTATGAGCTTCATCACAAATAATCAAATCAAAATGACCACAAGTAAATAACTTTTTATCATCTTCTTTAATCGTATCTATACAGTTAGCAATTGTTTTGTATGTTGAAAACACTGCATGTGCATTGTTATTAGTTTTATCTTCAACTAGATTTGTTGAAGATAAATTAGGCAATAGATTTGTAAAAGAACGTTTTGCTTGTGTAACCAATGACTTTCTATCAGCCAAAAACAACACATTCTTAATCCAACCATTATTAATCAAAACATCAATAAGAGCTATAACTGTTCTAGTTTTACCAGAACCTGTAGCCATAACCAAAAGAGCCTTTCTTTTATTCCCTTTATCAAAAGACTCACAAACAGCTTTTATAGCTTCTTTTTGATAATATCTACCTGCAATGTTTTCATTAATATCAATATAATTCAAATGAGCTCTTGTTCTCATTAAATTGAAATATTTTTCTAAATCCCTCTTCGAATAAATTGAAGAAACTCTTCTCTCTGGATAAGTATTATCGATAATTCTTGTCTCAAAACCATTAGATAAGAAAATTACTGTTCTACGTTTATACTTCTGTTCTAAGATATTCGCATATAAAATCGCTTGTTGTCTTCCTGTCTCGACGCTAACACATGTTTTCTTTGCCTCAACAATTGCCAAAGGTTTAAAAGTATCATCATACAAAACATAATCTACATATCCAAGACCAGATTTATTAGGCATTCCTTCAATTTCAATCTCATTAACCCAGTCTTTACTTTCAACCCAACCAGCATCAATAAGCATCGCATCAATATATAACTTACGAGTACTAAATTCAGAAAGTTCCAACGGCTTAACAACATAAGAATCTTGTCTTTCAAAACGTCTAGCACTTAGTTCTTCTTTTAACGATTTGTTTTCTTCAATTAAAGTTTGTAAATCGACATCACCTATTGTTTCAACAATAGTAGAAACATCATTATTTTCTAACAGTGACCCATCAAATTCTTTTTCTTCATATTCGCTACCGTAGCAACACGAAATCCAATCAAAGAAACAAAATAGATTTTCTAAACAAAGCTTTGCAACATCTTTGGCCTTATCCTTCGCAGTATGAGCAGCCTCATTACCATACTTACGAATAAACTCTAAACGTCTCCATAAATCATCGCCAACTATATCCTTGAAATTATCTACGTGCATCAAAGAATTTAGATTATTTTTATAAGGCACAACTAATTCATTATCAATTGAAAACATCCACTTAATAGCAGCTTCCATTGCTCTACGGCAATTTACAATACAAGTATTAGCGTCTATCTTATATGTCTTCTCCGCAACTATTGCAATATCAACAAAACCATCAAATTCTTTCTCTTTCTTTAAATAATCAAAATTAGTCATAATGCACCCCACTTTCTATGGACATTCTTACTTATATTGTACTATTCATTTGAATAAATTTTGATTTATCGACTTGTTTTGCAAAATCTGCAAATTGCTGTTGGAGTTCTATAGGTGGCAAAATAATCTGTAAATTTTCGATTTGCTGTTTCGTAATAGCTTCTCTAGTAGCGCCACCTCCCGCAATACTCCAAAGTAAATCTTGGTAATTATCATCTATAAGCAAAAAGCTTAAAAAATTTGGCATAATAGAGCCTTTACATCTCACGATGCACACGTGTTGATTTACTCTTGCTGGCAAAATGTCAGCAGGCGCAATACAACAACGCGCCACAGAAGCCCCTGTAATATTTAGTAATATATCATTCTCTTCTATCGTAACATTATCTAATTGTGAAGCCTGTTCATAAGATATATGAGCTAAATCTTTATACTCAAATTGACCATTATGAACATTCATGCTACGGATCAGAGCAATTCCGTCTTCTCGATAAGTTTCTTTCCCACCTTTAGGTGTTGCACCAGAGCCGATCTTTGTTGCTAATCTTCCTAATGATTCCTGTTTCCATTCTTTATCATTTATAACAGGATTCCCAAACATCTCGACAAATCGGGCTTTGATTAAGTCATCATATTTTAATATCTGAATTTTGTAATCTTCCAATATTTGCGTTACCAAATCCAACTTTAATACAATTTCTTCTTGCTTTTTAAAATCACAAATAGGAAAAATTATCTTTTCTAGATGACTTGGACCATAATTGAGTTGCGCTGAACCAGTAATCAATTTTGACAGCTGTTTCTTATAATTTTGGGATTTTAAATAATACATGAAGTATCTAATGTTTAATTGACTATCATCAAGAACCTTAAAACGTATGGTGCTTGTATTCATACACAAAGGAAGCATTTCTTTTGTGACAAACCCCATCTTTTTGTCTATATAATCCACTTTGACGCCCGAGCTCGCAACTATCAGATCTCCTTCATCACATAGAAAGTGTTTATATTTGCCATTCGCTTCTTCACACGAAATGTATCTATCTGAAGTCTCTAAATTAATTTTGCCATCAACTAGATTTGCAACATTCAACAATTTAACACCATCATTAGTATATTGAGTATTTCTGACGCCTGGTCCTTCTTGATAAAACAAAACATCTGGAATTTTGACCCATACTTTTTCTTTCATTATCACTACAAATCCGAATTTATAATATAGACAAACATATTAAGCAACATATTTCCTATGGGATTCTTTGACATTGTTTTGATTAACCATCGCATAATGCATAGTTGTATCT
>CAKVAL010000057.1 GCA_934725085.1 uncultured Erysipelotrichaceae bacterium
TCAAGGCTTTTGGAGGATTTTATTAAAACCCTGTGAGGGTTAATAACCACTTATAAAATTGTGGTTTTCAAATTCCAATTTATCGAGCTGAAAGAATAAACCAAATATCGAAAATTTGACCGTTGAATGGTCACAATGTGTGAAAAGTCCGCGGTCTTTTTTATATAATAGGGGCATGAAAACAATAAATGATAATAATGAACCAGTATCTAAAGATTGGGATAATCTAATTAAAAGCTTAGATATGTTTTCTGATGATTTTATGGATGAAGAAAGAGAACAAGCTGAACAAGAGAAAAGGGAAGACTTATAATAAACTTTGTTAATTTTAGGACAAATAGATAAAAGTAACCATATATAAAGTGTTTAAATTATGTTAGAATTTCCATAATAGAAAAATTGGGAGGTTTATAATGACTAATTTTAAGAAGATTGTTGTTGCTGGTGGTGGTGTACTTGGAAGTCAGATTGCATATCAGGCAGCATATTGTGGTTTTGATGTAACTATCTGGTTAAGAAGTGAGGGTAGTATTGGTAGATGTCAACCTAAGCTTGATAATTTAAAGAAGACTTATATTGATGCTCTAAATTTAATGGCTGATCCTGTTAAGGGTGAAGCTAATTGGTGCCCAGGTTTAGCTGAAATTGGTAAGTTTGACTTAGATGAGTGTTTAAAGAAGGTTGAGAATATCAATGTTAAGTTAGAACTAGATATGGCTAAGGCTGTTAAGGATGCCGATTTGGTTATTGAATCAATGGCTGAGAATGCTGATGATAAGATTAAGTTCTACACTACATTAGCACCTTTACTTGATGAGAAGACAGTAGTGGTTACTAACTCTTCTACTTTACTTCCAAGTGCTTTTGCCAAGTATACAGGTAGACCTGATAAGTACTTATCTATGCATTTTGCGAATTCTATTTGGAAGAATAATGTTGCTGAAATCATGGTTCAAGATAAGACTGATAAGAAGTATTTTGATATGATTTGCGAATTTGCGAATGAAATTAGAATGTTGGCCCTTCCTGTATTAAAAGAAAAGAGTGGTTACTTATTAAATAGTATGTTAGTTCCATTCTTATTGTCAGGACTAGATTTATATGCCAATGGTATTTCTGATCCTGAAAGTATTGATTTGGCTTGGACTAAGGGTACTGGTGCTCCAAAGGGTCCATTTAAAATATTTGATACAGTTGGTTTAACTACTGCGCTAAATATTGTAAATCAATACCAAAAGGTTCCTGGTTTATTTAAGCCTATGTTGTCTAAGATGATGATGCCTTATAACTTTAAGGGCATGAAGGCTATCTTAGAGAAGTATATTGCTGAGGGTAAACTTGGTATGAGCTCAGGCGAAGGTTTCTATAAATATAAATAATTTATAAAATCAACCTCTTTTGTGTATATAATCAAAATACGAAAAGAGGTTTTTTAAATGCTTATTCTATTATTACCAATTAGTGCTTTAATTTGTTTGGTATATGGTCTATATTCTTTGTCTAAGACAAAAACAAACATCTTGCCATTTGTCATGATGATCATGACGGGCTTTGTCTTCTCTTGTGTAGAATCATTTATTATTTATAATGTCCATGGTTTAGACAATGCTTATATGTTATCTAAATTAGTGTTCATTATCATTATTATCTTCTTGAATTGTTTAAATATCTTAGTTAAATCGGAAAGTGTTAAAAAAGCTATTATCGATAATATGATAGAAAATATCTTTAATTATAATATCGTGGCTGATTGCTTACTTATTGTTTCGGTATTGCTTACAATCTTTATGTTTAAGTAGTCGTTTGACTACTTTTTTAATGGTGCTAATGGTGTGCCAAATGTTTAGCAGTCTTATTGACTGAGTGCTATTTTTTGTTTAATATAAGTTATGTAAAAAGGAGGTAGAATTTATGATTCAACCATTATATAACAACGTATTATTAAAGAAAGTTGAGGCTTCTAGAGAGACTAAAAGCGGTATTATTATTTCTCAAAAGGAAGAGAGTGAAGAGTATGCTCAAGTTGTAGCTCTTAGTGGTGCTAAGGAAGTTAAGGTCAACGATCATGTATATGAGATGCCATTAAATGTTGGCGATAAGGTAATGTATAAGAAGTACTCTGGTACTGATGTTAAGGATGGAAATGAAGATTATATCTTAATTAAGGCTGAGGATATCTTGGCTATTGTTAAGTAGGAGGTTGTTTTATGGCAAAAGAAATTAGATATGGAAAAGAAGCTAGAGATAGCGTTTTAAAAGGTGTTGATACTTTAGCTAATGCGGTTAAAGTAACTCTAGGTCCTAAAGGTAGAAATGTAGTGTTGGATAAGGGCTATGGTGCCCCAGTTATTGTTAATGATGGTGTTTCTATCGCAAAAGAGATTGAACTTGAAGATACTTTTGAGAACATGGGCGCTAAGTTAATCTATGAGGTAGCTAATAACACTAATGATACTGCAGGTGATGGTACAACAACTGCCACTGTATTGGCTCAATCAATTGTTCATAAGGGCTTAGAACAAGTTGAAAGAGGAGCTAATCCAGTATTCTTAAAAGATGGTATTGATATGGCTTCTAAGAAGGTAGCTGAAGTATTGTTGTCTAAGGCTAAGAAGATTAATTCAGCAAGTGATATTGCCAGTGTTGCCTCTATTTCATCTGGTTCAAAGGAGATTGGTCAAATTATTTCTGATGCGATGGAAAAGGTTGGAAAGAATGGTGTTATCAACGTAGATGAGTCTAAGGGCTTTGATACATCACTTGAAGTAACCGAAGGTTTAAAGTATGATAAGGGTTATATTTCTCCTTATATGGTAAGTGATAGAGAAAAGATGTCTATTGAAATGGATAATCCTTTGATTCTAGTTACAGATCAAAAGATTTCTACTATTCAAGATGTATTAGGTATTCTTGAACAAATCGTTCAACAAAATAAGGCTTTATTGATTATCGCTGATGATATTGAAAATGAAGTTATTTCTACTTTGATTGTTAATAAGTTAAGAGGCACTTTCAATGTAGTGGCTACTAAGGCTCCAGGCTTTGGTGACAATCAAAAGGATCAATTAAGTGATATCGCTACTTTAACAGGTGCTACTGTTATTTCTAAGGACTTAGGTATGCAACTTAAGGATATGACTATGAATGATTTGGGTACTTGTAAGAAAGTTATTGTCGAAAAGGATGCGACTACTTTGATTGAGGGTGCTGGTTCTAAGGAAGCCTTTAAGGAAAGAATTAGTGAATTAGAGTCAATGTTAGAGAAGACTACTAGTGATTATGATAAGAAGAAGCTTCATGAAAGAATTGCTAAGTTAAGTAACGGTGTAGCCGTAATTAAGGTTGGTGCTACTACTGAAGCTGAAATGAAGGATAAGAAGTTAAGATTAGAGGATGCTTTAAACGCAACAAGAGCTGCTATTGAAGAAGGCATTATCATTGGTGGTGGTGCATGTTTGGCGAATGTTTCAAATGAAGTTAGAGAACAATTAAGAAGTGATGTTGTTGATGTTCAAAAGGGTATCAATATTGTTCTTGATTCTTTAACTGCTCCTTTGTATCAAATTGCTGAGAATGCTGGATATGATGGTGATGAGATTGTTAAGAAGCAATTAGCTGAAAATGATAATGTAGGCTTTGATGCAAAGAATGGCAAATGGGTTGATATGTTTGAAGAGGGTATTGTTGATCCATGTAAGGTTACAAGAAGTGCGTTGTTGAATGCTGCTAGTGTATCTGGCTTGCTAATTACTACTGAGGCTGCCGTGGGTACTATTAAGGAAAAGGAACCTGCTATGCCAGCTGGTGGTGGCATGGGAATGTATTAATGTAACTAATTACAAAACGTGAAAAACTTTCACATAGTTTACACAAAGTATTGGTATATTAATGGTGTTAAAAGTTTTTCATTTATCCTATATTTATTAAAAAACGAGTGTAATGCTCGTTTTTTAATGTTTTTTATTATTTTTAATATATAATATATTGATGTATCCCTCGTTAGTTAAATGGATATAACGGGCCCCTCCTAAGGGTCTGTCGTAAGTTCGATTCTTACACGGGGGGCCATATATAAGATTAAGGTTCACTAGTTGGATCTTTTTTTGTATTTTCACCCCATACTACATTTTTGTAGTAGTTAGAGGTGAAAATTTGATATCGATTGTTATAGAACATAAAAAAGAGAGATTGTTTAAATTAAACAATATTACTAGTTATTTAGAGAAAAAAACGTTAAATATAGATAATAATTGATATCATCGAATCATTTGGGAATATAATATAAGTGAAATAGGAAGAAATGGAGATATAAGTATGTTATTACGTTTGTCAGTAGAAAATTATAAATCATTTGATCAAAAAGAAGAATTGTCTTTGATTTCTTCTAGTAAGATACAAACAAATAAGAATCATAGGGTTAAGCTTAAACAAACAAATGTTTTAAAGAATGCGGTTGTATATGGT
>CAKVAL010000058.1 GCA_934725085.1 uncultured Erysipelotrichaceae bacterium
CCAGCTCTTTCAAGAGCACGTTTAGTCAATAGAGGTCCTACAAGTTCATAAATTAGAATAGCTAATAAAGTAATATTTCTAATTAAAACACCTTGTTGACCTAGTGCTGTAGCTTGAACACACATGCCTAAGGCAACACCGGCTTGGGGGAATAGACAAATGCCTAGGTTGTTATAAACTTCAGCATCACAATGTGTAGCTCTAGAACCAAAATAAGCACCCATATACTTACCAAGACATCTTGCCGCAATATAGACAATGCCAACTAGTACTGCACTGATTGATGTTAAGACACCTAGTTCTAGTTCGGCACCAGAGATGACAAAGAATAAGGCAAATAATGGATTAGTCCATCTATCAATCTTTTCCATAATATCTTCAGATAATGGACATAGGTTGCAGAATACAGTACCTGCCATCATACATACAAGAAGTGAAGAGAAACCAATTTCATCTCCAAAAAGATTAATATGAAGTTGTGATAAGGCAACAGACAAGAACACGCAAGCAACCGTAATATTTAATCTATTATGATTAGAGTTATATAACTTTTCTAACCAATTTAATAAAGCACCAATCATAGCACCTAGAATTAAAGAGAAGACAATTTCTAATAATGGATTAACAATAATAGAAACTAAGTCAAAATTATTTAATGTTAGGGCTTTAGCAATACCAAACAATACCGCAAACACAGTAAGCGCAATAGCGTCATCTAGGGCAACAATTGGAAGTAACATATCAACTAATTTACCCTTAGCCTTATATTGTTTAACAACCATTAAAGTAGCCGCAGGAGCAGTAGCGGTTGAAATAGCACCAAGTGTTAAAGCTTGTGCCATAGTCAATGTTTCTGGATATAGTAGTGATACAACAATTAAACAAACACTAACTAAGAATGTTGCAGCCAAGGCTTCACAAAAACCTACTATAACTGCCTTTTTACCAATTTGTTTTAAGTCCTTTACCCTAAATTCATTACCAATAGAGAAGGCAATAAAACCTAAGGCTACATCAGAAACAATAGATAACTTTTCTACTTCCTCTAGTGTTAAAAAGCCTACACCTTCAACATTTAATTGACCAAGTACATATGGTCCTACTAATATACCAGCAATCAAGTATGCTGTAACAGCTGGAAGTCTAAATACTTTTAAGACTCTTGTCATCAATAGTCCAGCTAGTATCGCAATTGATAGAGATAACATAATGTTCATAATAAAAATCCCCTTTACAATCACTGTTAATGTTAGTTCTTTTAGGGGATTTTTTAAAGTTAATTTTTCTTAATTTTGACCAATTTGAACAACTTTCTTTTGAAAGCCTTTACATTTTAGTCCCAATTAGTTAATTCTAGATACAATGCCTTATACTTATCAGCAGAAGTTGACCAAGAAACATCCTTGTTCATATCTCTTATAACCATCTCATTGAAGTTGTTTCTTTGAGTAAAATAACATGTCTTAGCACGATTAATTGTGTCTAGTAATAATCCTGCATCATAGCGGTCGAATGTGAAACCATTGCCTCTATTTTCAAACTCATTATATGGTTCTACTGTATCCTTCAAGCCACCTGTTTCTCTAACGATTGGAATAGCACCATAATGCATACCAATTAATTGAGTAAGACCACATGGTTCAAACGCAGAAGGAACTAGTAAGCAATCACATCCTGCATAAATCTTATGAGCTCTACCCTCATCATACATGATGTTTGCACAGAAGTAGCCCTTATAGATTTCTTCATAATATCTAAATGAACCTTCATAATAAGGATCACCAGTACCAAGTACTACTACTTCGGTATTGCCATCGATTAAGTCACCTACGATCATATTGATTAAATCCAGACCCTTTTGATCAGTTAATCTTGAGATTAAACCAATAACCATCTTATTTTCATCTTTCACAAGACCTAATTCTTCTTGTAAAGCTAACTTATTTAGTCTCTTTTGTTCAATCGCATTACTAACATCATAGTTATATGGTAATAACTTATCAGTAGCTGGATTCCAAATATCACAATCGATACCATTCACAATACCTCTTAACTTGTAAGAATAATAACGTAAGTGACCATCTAATTGTTCACCATATTGAGCTGTTTGAATCTCACCTGCATAAGTCTCTGATACTGTTGTAACTGCATCAGAATAAGAGATACCAGCCTTAAGCATATTCACATCATCTCTACCGCTTCTAATAGCGTCATTACTTAATACTTCATAAGATAGATTAGTCCAATATCTGAATGTATCAATATTGAAGATACCTTGGAATCTTAAGTTATGAATTGTAAATACTGCCTTAGCGCTGCTTACTGGAGAATCTCTAAATGTATCTCTTAAGAATACTGGAACAAGTCCTGCTTGCCAGTCATGACAATGGATTACATTTGGAATCCAATTCATATAGTTAAGGGCAGCTAATGCAGCCTTAGCGAAATAACAATACTTAGGAATATCACCAATAATTGAAGTATATGGATTGCCACTTGTAAAGAATTCTTGGTTATCGATGAAATCATATACTACACCATCATTAACATATTCCATGATACCAACATAATATTGGCCACCATCACTTGTTAAATCCATGTAGAATGAACCCTTATATACCATCTTCTCTTGCCATTTTTGATCAATACAAGCATAACGAGGAAGAATAACCTTAACATCACAGTTCTTCTTACTTAATTCTTTAGCAAGGGCATGCATAACATCACCCAAGCCACCTGTCTTAACAAATGGATAGCATTCAGAACCAATAAATGCAATTGAACGTCTCTTCTTAAAGAAATCAGATTGATAATAATCATTCATCATTTTT
>CAKVAL010000059.1 GCA_934725085.1 uncultured Erysipelotrichaceae bacterium
TTCTTAATTCATCATTAGCCGCATGTAAAGAAATAGCTAAATTATATTGTAGCTTCTCATCCGCAAACTTTTCAATCTTAGGTGCTAAACCGCAAGTTGATACCGAAATATGACGAGCACCAATTTGTAAACCATAAGGACTATTTAAAATAGCTAAGGCCTTTAACAAATTATCATAATTATCAAAAGGTTCGCCTGTTCCCATGATTACCAGATTATCTAAACGTGCCGATTTATCATCCAAAAATTTCTGTATAGTTAAAGCTTGTAAAACAATCTCCCCAGGACTTAAATCTCTTTGTTTCTTTAAAAGACCTGAAGCACAAAAGGAACAGCCCATATTACAACCAACTTGAGAAGATAAACAAGCAGAATAGCCATATTCAAAAACCATTAATACCGATTCAATCAAAGCGCCATCTTCTAGTTCAAATAAGAATTTAACGGTGCCATCCTTTGATTCTTGTTTGTTTCTAATCTTAAATTCATGAAAAATAAAGTCTTCATTTAATTTAGCCTTCAAATCCTTAGAAATATCACTCATGCAATCAAAAGAAGTGACTCTTTTCTCATATAGCCACTTAAATATTTGTTTAGCTCTAAAAGGCTTCAAACCAATAGAAACTAAATATTCTTCTAAATCTGTTAAATCTAAATCGTAAATTAAATTCATTTGTCTTCCTTTTTCAATACCGCATAATAGAAACAATCACCCAAATCATTAATGATTGTATCTTCTTCTTTTAATCTAAATTCATCATGTTCCTTTAAGAAAGCTGCTACTTGTTTACCATTCTCCTTCTTATTAAGGGTACATGTACTATATAGCATTTCGCCATTTGTTTTTAATAATTTACTTGTATTATTAAGTAAACCCTTTTGAATCACTTGAAGTTCATCCAAAGAAGATGGACTTAGATGATACTTAAGATCAGGCTTTCTGCCTAGTGTTCCAAGTCCAGAACAAGGTACATCTAATAAGATTTTATCGAATTTCTCATCTAAAACATCACTTAAAATTCTACCATCATAGTTAAGATAATGCACTCCGTCAAAGCCTAATAACTTAGCTCTTTCTCTTATTAATTCTAAACGATGCTCATGTAGCTCATTACTATAGGCGTTGTTTGGTTTTACAATATCTAGACAATTAAATAATTTAGAACCTGGTGCACAGCATACATCTAATAAAGTATCACTTTCTTTTAAATCTAAATGCTTAGTTAAAGAAGATGAATTGATATCCTCGATATAGAAGTAACCCTTCTTAAACTCTTCGCTATTAACTAATGATTTATTAGAAGTAAAGATATCTTCATTGATGATATTAATATCCTTTAAATCAGTATACTTACATTTATTATGATTTAGACGATAGTAAACAGTGGGAATTCTTTTGTAGTTTTTTAAGATACGTTCAAATTCATCTTCCTCGTACTGACTCTTAAGTAATTTATAAATCCATTCAGGCAATGACTCATTAATATGCTCAGGTCCTTTTTTAAATTCATATTCTTTTCTTAAAATAGCATTCACAAAAGGCTTATCATGTTTATTAACCAATTCTACATATTCATTATTAACATAATAGGCATCACTAGAAAGATAATATCTTTCATATAGAGCCATCGTAATAATAATCTTGTTTCTTAAAGAAGTAGAATTCTTTAAATGTTCACTGAACTGATAAACCAAATAATCATATTCCTTTAAAACACCATTAACCAAATTGGTCACAAAGGGTCTTTGAATTGGCTCTAATTCCTTAAGCTTTTCACGCATCAAAAGATTAGTGTAAGCTTTATCACTAATCGTCTTATATATAATCTCAAATGCTACTTTTCTTTGATTCATTATTCTAAATATAAAGGGTCTATATCAACTTTAATTGACGCCCTACCTTTCTCTTTCAAATACTTATCTATGATATCCCAAACATCATTAATTAAGGGATTTAATTTATCATTACTAATAAGAATCCTAGTCCTATGCTTACCCTTAATTCTATTTAATTCAAGTGGTCGATAATGTTTATATGGCAACTTATCTACAAGATTCATCAGATATTCAACACTTGAGTCCAACATCTCTTTATTTTCAGAAGAAATAAAGATAGCCAACAAATGAGCATAAGGCGGATATAAGGTCTTATGCCTATAATTCATTTCTATACGATAAAAATAATCATAGTCTTGTTTAAGAACTGCATTTAAGACATAGTGTTCTATATTAAAAGCTTGAATTAAAACTAAACCCTTATTATCGGCTCTACCACTTCTACCACTTGCCTGCATCAATAAATCAAAAGTTAATTTAGCACTATTGTAGTCTTGATGAGCCAAACCTGCATCCGCATTTAATATTCCAACTAAAGTGACATCAGGGAAATCCAAACCTTTGGCAATCATTTGGGTACCAATTAAAATATCGATCTCTTTATTACCAAAACGCTTAAGTATTTCTTCATGACTATCTTTTCTTGTGGTAGTATCCCTATCCATCCTATCTATTTTAGCATTAGGGAATAGCTTCCTTAATTCTTCCTCAACCTTCAAAGTACCAAAACCATAATAAATCAAATTATCACTATTACATTTTGGACAATATCTTACATTCTTATAAATCCTACCACAAGTATGGCACTTAAGGGCATCGATATCCTTATGATAATTAAGCGGATTATCGCAATCCTTACACATCAAAGTAGTACCACAATCACCACACTTAACAATCGGTGCATAACCTCTTCT
>CAKVAL010000060.1 GCA_934725085.1 uncultured Erysipelotrichaceae bacterium
GTAGAATATGCAGTTTTTTCCAAGTCGTACAACTTTTTTAGCGATTGGTAATGTGACAATACAGTGGTATGCTGTTTTAATTGTTTCGGGAGCTTTCTTGGCCTATTATTTCGCTAAGAGAAATTTAAGAGAATATCGTAATATTGATGTGAATGATTTCTTTGATACTTTGTTTATGACTATTTTATGGACCGGTATCATTGGGGCTAGACTTTGGTATTGTATCTTTAATAATTTTAGTTTTTATTTTAGCCATCCTATTAATATTATTCGTATCTGGGATGGTGGTTTGGCTTTCCATGGCGGTTTTGTCTTTGGCTTAATTGCGGCAATTATGGTTTGTAGGAAGTATAATGCACCTTTTATTAAGGTGGCTGATTCTGTTGTTCCTACAGTTTTATTGGCTCAGGGTATTGGTAGATGGGGTAATTTTGTCAATCAAGAGTGTCATGGAGTTGAGGTTAGTGAGTCTTATTTTGATGGTATTCTATTCTTTTTAAAGGATGGTATGCATATAAATGGTCATTATTATGTACCTTCTTTCTTTTATGAGTCTGTATTATGTATCTTGGGTTTTATTTTGATTAACTTTGTTTTGCGTAAAACAGCTACTAAAAGAGGTCAATTAACAGGTGCCTATTTGATTTGGTATGGTATTGTAAGATTCTTTATTGAGGCTGGAAGAACCGATTCATTATTTATGGGCAGTTTAAAAACAGCTCAAGTGACTTCGATTTTATTCGTGATAGCTGGATTACTTTTATATTTTGGATTGTATGATCGTATATTTTATGAAAAGCCAACTATTGTGTTTGATTTAGATGGTACTATTCAGGATTCTACAGAGGCGATTATTAAGTCTTATAAGGCTACTTTTAAGAAGTATGGCAATGAGGATGATTTTACTGCTGATAAGCAAGTAGAGGTATTGGGTCCACCTTTGAATGATATGTTTAAGAAGTATTTTCCTGATTTGAATACTGATGAGCTTGTTGATTATTATCGTAATGTTAATAAGGAAGAGTTGAAGAAGTCTTTAAAGCCGATGCCTAATGCTTTAGATGTTTTAAATAAGCTAAAGGATGAGGGTTATCATTTGGCTATTCTTACAACCCGTACTAAACCTTCTGTTGAGGAGTGTTTAAAGATTTGTGGTTTTGATGGCTTGTTTGAAGTGGCCTTGTCTTTTGAGGATGTAAGTGCTACTAAGCCAGATCCTGAAGGTTTGTTTATTATTACTAAGAAGTACAAATTGAATAGTGCTGATCTTATTATGGTTGGTGATTCTAAGGCTGATGTTTTAGCTGGTAAGGCTTTTGGGGCTTATACAGTGGCTTATATCAATAATGAGGCTAAGGCTAAGGAGGTTAAGGCTTTAAGTCCTAATGCCTGTGTTGATAATTTGGTAGAACTTTTAGATATTTTAAAGAATAATCATTATTTTACTTATAATGGTAAATAATTTAATTGAATGTGCTTTATGGCACATTCTTTTATATAATTGTTAAAGATAAACAGGAGGAAATTATGTTAACTGTATTTGATCATCCGTTGATTACACATAAGTTGGCTTTGATGAGAGATAAGGCAACTTCAACTAAGGATTTTGCACAACAATTAAGTGAAATCGCATCTCTAATGGCTTTTGAAGTATCTAGAGATTTACCTACACAACCTAAGGATGTTGAGACACCTATGGGTATTTGTCATACTACTGAGCTTGCTAAGGATGTTGTGTTGGTTCCAATTCTAAGAGCTGGTTTGGGTATGGTTGATGGTATCAGAGATTTAATCCCTACCGCAAAGGTTGGTTTCTTAGGTCTATATCGTAATGAAGAGACTTTAGAGCCAGTTGAGTATTTCGCTAAGTTCCCTAAGATGGATGATGCGAATGTTATGGTTTTAGATCCAATGTTGGCTACAGGTGGTAGTGCTATTGCGGCTCTTGATATCGTTAAGAAAAGAGGAGCTAAGAATATTAAGCTAGTATGTCTTGTTGGGGCACCTGAGGGTGTTAAGGCTGTTGAGGCTGCTCATCCTGATGTAGATATTTATTTGGCTGCACTTGATGAAAAATTAAATGAAATCGGATATATCGTTCCAGGTCTTGGTGATGCTGGTGATAGAATCTTCGGTACTAAATAATTAGACTCTTATATGAGTCTTTTTATTATGGTGATATTTAATCGAATTACGGCAAATAATCAAAAGTGCCGTAATTCGATTAAAATCTACTTTTTTGGAATAAATTCAATCTTTAGAACCATACCCATACCATCAGCTAATCTCTTTAGCAGATTAAGAGATGGGTTTCTGGTTCCGTTTTCTATTTTGCTGATATCGGCTTGATTAATACCTGTTCTTTCAGCTAGTTCTTTTTGTGTAAGATTTAAAGAATTTCTAGCATCCACTAGAGCTTTAATAATACCCATTTCAGGTTGAATAGCTTCGTATTCTTTTCTAAATTCTTCATCTATTAATTGTTTTTCTAGCATGTCAATAAATGTTTTCATAACATAATTATATGGCATATATACCATAAAAAGAAGTGCCTATTTAAGCACTTCTTTGTATACTCTTAATACATTCTTATAACAAATCTTTTCGATTTCTTCTTCTGAGTAATCGTGTTCTCTTAAAGCATCTATTAGCATATACATTTGGGAACA
>CAKVAL010000061.1 GCA_934725085.1 uncultured Erysipelotrichaceae bacterium
AGTCACTCAAAACATTGATGGTCTACATACTATCGCTGGAAGTAATAAAGTTTATGAATTACATGGTTCTATCTTTAGAAACTATTGTATGAAATGTAATAAGTTTTATACACTAAGTGACATATTGAAACAAAATGGTGTTCCCCATTGTAATTGTGGTGGCATCATCAAGCCCGATGTTGTCTTATATGAAGAAGCACTTGATTCTAATACTATTGAACAATCAGTTAAAGCCATACACGATGCTGATTTAATGATTATTTTAGGCACTTCATTAAATGTCTATCCAGCAGCAGGACTTGTTAGATACTTTAGAGGAAACACTCTAGCAATCATCAATAAAGAACCAACTAAATCAGATGAATACTGTGATATCGTGATACATGACTCGATTAGTGAAACTTTTAAGAAAATTCATCTATAATTATAGATAAGGAGTACGTAATTAATATATATGAAAAAAACATTAGTAATCTTAGCTGCGGGTATGGGATCAAGATACGGCGGACTTAAACAAGTTGACACTCTTGGTTCAAATGGTGAATCAATTATTGATTTCACTATCTATGATGCAATTAAATCAGGTTTTGAAAAATTAGTTCTAATCATTAGAAAAGAACACGAAGAAATCTTCGAAGAACACATCGTAAAGAAAATTAGACCATTTATTGAAGTTGCCTATGCTTTCCAAGATATCAATGATATCCCAGAAGGCAACAAAGTTCCTGAAGAAAGAAAGAAGCCTTGGGGGACAACACATGCTCTACTTGCTTGCAGAAACATTCTAAAAGACGATCCATTTGTTATTTGTAACGCAGATGACTTCTATGGACGTGACGCTTTTGAAAAAGTAAGCAAATACTTTGATGAAACAACTGACGACAATGAATACTGCATGGTTGGTTATAAAGTAGAAAATACTTTATCAGACAACGGTACAGTTACTCGTGGTGTTTGTCAAAAAGATGAAAACAATTATTTAACTTCAATCAAAGAAGTTATGAACATTAAATGGAACGACAACCATGATGGTGTTGAATTTGAAGAAGATGGTACATACCTTCCTCTTGAAATGGGAACTCCAGTATCAATGAACTTCTGGGGCTTCAAGCCATCTGTTATTGGTAAACTACAAGAAATTTTTACTGCTGAATTACCTGAAGGAATCAAATCTAATCCTCTTAAGTATGAAGCATTACTTCCTAACCATGTTGGTTACTTAGTAAGAGACAATAAGGCTAAAGTAAAAGTATTAACTAGCGAAGATTCTTGGTTTGGTGTTACATACCAAGCAGATAAACCATCTGTTGTAGCTAAGATTCAAAGCTTTAAAGACAATGGAACATATCCATTTGACTTATGGAAGAAGTAGATCCTTATGGATCTTTTCTTTTTAGCAACCTTTAGCACTTAATTATCACAATTGCTAGCACTTTTCTATTGACACTGCTAAACAATGTGATAGTATATAAGTGTACAAAGAAATAGATGTACAGGAGGAAAATTAATATGAAATATATGCCTAGAAAATTTGATTTATTTGATGATATGTTTGATGGTTTCTTCCCAACTGAATTAAACCGTCAAGGATTTGATTCTATTATGAAAACTGATGTTCATGAAAAGGATGGTTATTATACTCTAGATATTGAAGTTCCAGGATATAAGAAGGAAGATGTAACTATGGAATTATCTAACGGTTACTTAAGTATTAAAGCCACTCATAATACAACTGATGAAGAAAAGGATGCTAAGGGTAATCTAGTAAGAAGTGAAAGAAACTTCGGATCTTGTTCTAGATCATTCTATGTTGGTGACAACATTAAAGCTGAAGATGTAAAAGCTAAGTTCGAAAATGGTATGTTACAAGTAACAGTACCATCTGCTAAACAAAAACAAATCGAATCAACAGAAACTATTTCAATTGAATAAATCATAAGGTCAACGCATAGGCCATAAGCGATGTAAGCATAAAAACTTGCATCGCTTTTTTATTCGAAAATCACAAGAACATTCTAAGTTTATTGTGATTATTGTTATTCTCTGCTTTGTATTTATCTATCACTTTTTCCCAAGTTTTCTCCATCTCATACTTTAAAAACTCAACTGTTGAAGAAAGATTGTCACTTTCATCAAATTTTTGAAGACACTCATAATACAAGCTCTTATCATCATTAAAAATAATCAAAGGTGGCAAACCATTTATCAACAACAAATAATTAATAAGTAACCTTCCAAGCCTTCCATTCCCATCCGCAAATGGATGAATATGTTCAATCATATTATGAACATAAGCTACCAACACCATTACATCTTCATCGCTTTTTACTTCTATATCATTAACTTCTTCTATAAGATTCCTCATATCATTAGATACATCAACAGGCAAAGAACCAACCTCATTCTTACCAGTAACATAATCATGCTTCTTATATTCGCCTGGCCTTTCCTCATTAACCACATATCTTCTTTCATCATAGGTGCCACTGGTCAATAGCTTATGAAACTTCTTAATCAGTTCTTCACTGTAGATTTCGCCTCGACTGGCCATCCTTTTCGCTAAGTGTTGGCGATTAGTTTCGCTTCAATTGGCTATTGATTTC
>CAKVAL010000062.1 GCA_934725085.1 uncultured Erysipelotrichaceae bacterium
GATACAAACAAATAAGAATCATAGGGTTAAGCTTAAACAAACAAATGTTTTAAAGAATGCGGTTGTATATGGTGCTAACGCATCTGGCAAATCTAATCTTGTTAAAGCAATCGCATTTATAAAAAGCGTTTTAATTGAAGGATTGCCTGTTAATTCTTGCGACGATTTTTGTCGAAATAGTTTAGATAATAAAAATAGAGAAAGCGTATTTGAACTTCAATTTACTGTTGGCGATAAGTTTTATGCGTATGGTTTTTCTGTGGTCCTAAGTCAAAGAATAATTGTTGAGGAATGGCTGTATGAGCTTATGCAAGATGGTTCAGCACATAATTTGTTTATCAGAGAAAAGGATAAAGCGCCTGTTTTAAGCGAAACATTAAGATTAAATGCAACAGAGAAAAATAGATTTTTAGTATACGCTAATGATTTTGCGGGTCATGATACGATGCTATTTCTTTCAGAAATGAATAGGGGCAAAAAATATGAAGATGATTCCAAACTTTTGTTTTTTAAAGAAACATTTGATTGGATAATTAATCATATAATTGTTATTAATCCTAATATTGGTATATCAAGTTCTGATGCTTATTATAGTGAAGAATCTTTGGGAAATATTAATTCATTAATAAGAACCTTTGATACTGGAGTAAGTGAAATTAAGACAAAACAAATCAGTATTGAGGAGATGAGTAAGATGCTTCCTAAAGAGGTTTTGACTGAAATATTTAGTACGCTTAAAAAACAGATGCAAACAACTAATCTTCCTGAATTAAAGTTAACTTGGAGAATAGAGGATGGCTTCTTTAATATTCGCATTAAAAATGATGGTGACGTAGAAATAACAACACTTGTTTTGAAACATGGTAATTCTATATTTGACTTTAGTTTTAATGAAGAATCAGATGGTACTAAAAGATTGTTTGATTTAGTAGATATGTTATTGATTAAAGATGATGATATGTTATTTGTGGTAGATGAGTTAGAAAGAAGTCTCCATCCTAAGCTAACTCAACATTTCCTAAAACTATTTATGGAAGTGCATAGTGATGATAGAGTTCAACTTATCTTTACAACTCATGAAGACACAATTATGGATCAAGAATTGTTCCGTAGAGATGAAATTTGGTTTGTGGAACGTGATAGTTTTAATTCTAGTAAAATATACTCTTTAGATAGATTTAAGGAAAGATATGATAAGAAATTAAGTAAAGCTTATTTAGAAGGCAGGTACGGCGCTATACCAGTGTTTAAACAATTTAATTTCTTAGACAAGGAGGACTACTGATGCCGGTTCATGTATATACGAATTGGAATAAAAGGCAGTCTGATTTGAAGGAGCAGATTGAACCATTTAGAAAATATTTCTTTATTTGTGAAGGTGCCAATACTGAAAGTTTTTACTTTAAAAAACTTATTGACTTAAGAAAAGAATTAGGGATACATCCTCTTATGGATGTTTGTTTTTTGGAAAAAACAGAGGAAGACAAGAACATATCTTTTCCTAGTAATTTAGTGAAATTTGCGTTTGAACAAAAGTCTATATGCACAAATGAATTTGATATTAATAGAGATAAGATGGTTGTTGTGTTTGATGCGGATATCTTTGAGAAAAAAGTTAAAGGTTACGATAAATTGATTGAATTGATTGAGAAATCAGATATAGCTGCTGTTACTAATCCTAATTTTGAGTTGTTTTTGCTTCTTCATTTAAAAAACAGTTATGAGAATTATATAAGAGGTAATGAGAAAGAGTTCTTAACAAAGGATATTAAGAATAAATATAGTTATTCTTATAATTTGTTACACGATATTACTGGAATTAATTCTAAAAAGAATCCTAATATTTGTGATCTTGCACAAAATGTTTTGTGCGCTATTTCTGAAGAAAAAAAGATCAACCAAGATATTCATAATTGTAAGGGTATTGTTACCAGTAACATTGGGCAAATAATAGAGACGATAATTAACGAAAGACCTGAATTGTAATTTCTAGTAATGTCCATGATTATCATATGACTAGAATGATAGCTACAATTATTATTTCTTTTGGTTGTTATATTCCGGTTACTCTATAAGAAAGCTGCCTAAGGTTTGATTATTAATGATTCCTAAGACTTGTGTTTATTGTGAGTAATCATTATGGGATTATGATTGTTGTTGCAATTAACGTCTATACAAAAGGAAGATGGGAAGTAATTTTGACACTAATTTTTAAAAAATTAGTGTTTTTTTAAACTTTTTTTCAATTTGGGGTAGGAATTTTTAGGTTTCACGGCAATAACGAAGTGTAGAAACATAGAAAGGAGAAAAAAAT
>CAKVAL010000063.1 GCA_934725085.1 uncultured Erysipelotrichaceae bacterium
ACCATACGTTGCAAGCAACGGGGAAAACCCCAAGGAAGCTCTGACCTGTCAAAGACATGTCACTCGCTTATTTTAGCAGCCTGTATCGCAAAATATTTCTGGCCTAAGTGATTCGGAATACTTTCATAATAGAAACTAATCTTATCCTTCTCGTTAAGTTCTTTCTTTAAATGAGCACAAGAAACCCAATCCAAGAATTCTTTCTTGTTTTTACCTTCCAAATAACGATCGGCATAATATTTGGCACACTCGTCATAATTATCAAAAGTTCTTTCCTTAAAAACCATATCCGCATAAGTATTTTCAACAATCTTAAGTTTCTCAAAAGTGCCCTTATTTAATTCGATATAATATACCGCATTATAATCGTTTGTTAACTTATCTAAAATATATTTATCTCGCTTAATCTTAGTTAAATTATCTTCTAATTGAAGGTTATTTTTCCTATTCTTAAAAGAAAGAGAACATACAATTCCAAACAAGGCAACCATTATCATGCCAATAGTAATTACAATAAGCGGATGCATCTGAATAAGCATTATTAAAGTCATATCAGAAGCCTTATATGATGTATAGTTAGAAGCTATATTATCAATCGCATCTTCACCCTGAGCATAAATACCCTTAGTTAAAATACCAGCCAAAGCATAATTGTTTTCATCAGACACTAACATACGATACTTGAAAGAATCATCGTTGATATAGTTATAAATTAAGCTACCACTAGCATCATTATTAACAAATTCCTGAGCCATATAATAGTAGGCAAAAGTAATATCAGCCTTGCCATCTCTTACAGCCTTCATTGCCTCTTGTCTTGTATCAAAATATATCTTCTCAGCATTTGGTGCATATTCCTTTTCAATCTCATTACTAGCAGAACCCTGCTTCACAGTAGCAATCGTTTTAATATCACCCTTATTATCTTTTCGCATAATACTAGCAACACCCATCGTAATATATGGTGCACTAGCTCCATAATGATTTTCTTCTATAGTGGCATCGCTAACTCTTGCGTCAATTGCGATATCAATTGAATCAGTATGACTTTGATACCAAATATATTCATTTCTATCCTTACAAATAACAAACTCATAAGGTAGACCAATATAATCAGCCACATTCTTGAAAAAATCAGGAAGAATGCCCTTCATTTCGCCATCTTCAACATAAGAATACGGTCTTCTTGTAGGATCACATAAAACCTTAAGAGGCTTTTTATAAGAATTGATAAGTTCTTCTTCAGAAGGAGTAAAATTTAAAACCTTAATATCATAAGAAGCATAATAACGATTAAATAGTTCTCTTTGCCAGTCACCTTCTGCATTATTTATTTGATCTATCGCATAATTAATCTTATCCAATAATTCCGTATTACCCTTCTTAACTATTGCATAAAAATCTTGTGGTTCAAATTTCTCAATAATTCTTTCATTATTTGTTGTACGCATTGAAGAAGAAACAAGGGCATCAACCTCACCATTTTGTAGTCCTTCTTCCATATCTTTAAACACTTCATAATAAACAGGTATATAAGAAAAGCCTTTCTCGTCAGCAAGCTTTTCAAAATCATTATTTCTACTATTACCCTTCAATAAACCAACTCTTAAACCATCATATGTATTATACTTTTGACCAATAATCTTAGTATTATCACTTCTTACTGTAATCATACATTCATTGGTACCAATCGGCTTAGAATAATCAAATATTTCTTCACGTTCAGGCGTTTTTCTAGCAGATGTCAGTAAATCAATCTCACCATCTTCCAACATCCTTTGCATATCTTTCCAACCTAGTTCATAACCAACATAGTCGTATTCAACATCTAAGTAACGCGCCATCAAACGTAAAAAATCATAACCATAACCACTTTTGTCACCATCTTCATCAATCATATGGTAACCATCCATATGGAAAAAACCAACACGAATAGTTTCATGTTTATCTTCAGCAATAATATTGATTGGACACATTGTCAAAACACATAAAAAAGTAACTAATAAAGTAACTAGTTTTCTTAAACACCAAAACTTCTTAAACATTTCATTTATTTTCATTAGAACATCCCTTATGATCTTAGATGATTTATATCTTTTTATATTTATATTATCTACAAAAAGAAAAGTTTAGTCTATAAGTATAAATGTTTTTTTCACTATTTATTTCCTAAAATAACAATTACTCAATTATTTTTGATATTTTCGCTTTCTTCTTATTCTCACTTATATTTTCGTTTTACATAAACATAGCTTTTT
>CAKVAL010000064.1 GCA_934725085.1 uncultured Erysipelotrichaceae bacterium
TAATAAAATTAGAATTATACAAAAGTTCCAACTTTTTCTTCTCAAACAAAGACTTTACTTCTCTAGGTAAATGACCATATTCATCTTCAACCTTCAACAAATATTTAATCAAATCATCACGATTATCAATCATATCTAGTTGATGATACATGCTTAGTTTTTCATAATCATTATCCACAAACTCTTCTGGAATATATGATTCTAGTTGGATGTTGACAGGAGGTTTAGACACATTGTCTTCTTCGGGCGCGAATCCAGATTCGAGCCCTTTTTGTACCTTTATTGCCTTATTAAGCATCGCAAGATACAAGTCTAGACCAACATTATCAATAAAGCCAGATTGTTTAGGACCTAACAAGTCACCAGCACCTCTAATAGTTAAATCACGCATGGCAATCTTATAACCACTACCCAAAGATGCAAACTCCTTAATAGCCTCTAAACGTTTAGTAGATATTTCAGATAATTGCTTCTTTTGAGGAATCAACAAGTAGGCATAAGCCACTCTATCGCTTCTACCAACTCTACCCTTAATCTGATAAAGCTGCGCCAAACCAAAGTTTTGGGCATTATCCACAATAATTGTATTCGCATTAGGAATATCCAAACCTGTTTCCACAATCGTCGTGCATACTAAGACATTAATCTCATTATTGTAGAAACGGAGCATTACATCCTCAATCTGTTCACGAGACATTTGACCATGAACCACATCAACACTGGCATAAGGTATTTCCTTAGCTAGCTTTTGGGCTACCCTATTAATCTCTTCTACATTATTAAATAAATAGAAAACCTGGCCCTTTCTTTCAAGCTCTCTCATAATGACTTCCCTAATCAGATTATCACTCTTACTTACTACATAAGTCATAACCGGATATCTATTACGAGGTGGTGTATCAAGTGTTGATAAGCCTCTAATACCAATCAAAGACATTTGAAGAGTTCTAGGAATAGGTGTCGCACTTAAAGACAAGACATCAATTGATTCTTTTAATTCTCTAATTCTTTCCTTATGCTCAACGCCAAATCTTTGTTCCTCATCGATAATCAAAAGACCCAAGTCCTTAAACTTAACATCCTTTGATAATACCCTATGAGTACCAATGATAATATCAATCTTGCCAGCCTTTAAATCATCCAAGATTTCCTTTTGTTTTTTATCGTCCACAAAACGATTAAGCAAGGCAACCCTCATTGGGAAATCATTCAGTCTATTCTTAAAAGTATTGTAATGTTGTAAAGAAAGAATTGTTGTTGGACACAAATAAGCTACCTGCTTACCATTATCAACCGCCTTAAAGGCCGCTCTTAAAGCTACTTCTGTCTTACCAAAACCAACATCACCACACAACAAACGATCCATTGGCTTATTACTTTCCATATCTTTTTTAACTTCATCAATGGCCTTTTGTTGGTCAGTGGTTAACTCATAAGAAAAAGTATTCTCAAATTCTTCTTGTAAAGAAGAATCCTTATCACACGCAAAACCAATATCACCATCTCTTTTCGCATAAAGTTGTACAAGTCTACCCGCTAACTCTTCAACATTCTCTTCAACTCTTTTCTTAGTCTCCAACCATTCCTTAGAACCTAGTTTATGAAGCTTTGGAACCGCACCCTCTTTAGATACATATTTTCTTACTAAAGAGAATTGTGATAACGGTACTAATAATTCCGCATTACCCTTATAAATAATCTTTAAATAATCCAAAGAAATACCATTAACGGTTCTCTTTTCAATATCAACATATTGGCCAATACCATATTGATCATGAACTACATAGTCGCCCTTCTTTAATTCTTCATAAGAATTTAAAGTACGTGCCTCAGCATACTTCGACGCAAACCTACCCGTATGTTTTCTTTGTTTAAATAGTTCAGCACTAGTATAAATAGC
>CAKVAL010000065.1 GCA_934725085.1 uncultured Erysipelotrichaceae bacterium
CTTATATTTTCTAGGTTATTTAGCTTTTATGACTTTAATTTTATCTAGATGTATAAATTTTAAGAGAAGTTAACGATGTATAAAAAAATTAGAAGATTGCTCTTCTAATTTTTTCCTAATAATTTAAACATTTCCTTCTTATATACTTCTACACCAGGTTGGTTGAATGGGTTAACACCAAGTAGGTAACAGCTCATTCCACATGCCTTGAAGAAGAAGTAGATCATATAACCAAAGGCCTTAGCACTATTGTCTTCTAGATGAACTAGGATGTTTGGTACATTACCATTGTCACTATGTGCCTTTAGAGTACCCTTCATTGCCATTTCATTTACCCATGATACTTGTTTACCAGCTAGGTAGTTCATGTTGTCAAGGTTTTCTTCATCACTTGGGAAAGTAATATCTTCTGGCATATTATCAATTAAGAATAATGTTTCATATAACACTTTGCTACCCTCTTGAATGAATTGACCAAGTGAGTGTAAATCAGTTGAGAAACATGCAGATGTTGGAAGTAAACCCTTACCATCTTTACCCTCTGATTCACCAAATAGTTGTTTCCACCATTCAGCAACCATTGTTAGTTGTAAGTTATATGTTACAAACATTTCACTCTTATAGCCTTGGTTTTCAAGAATTCTTCTAGCTACTGCATACTTATAAGCGTCATTTTCTAATAAGTTGTCACTAGAATAGTCATTATAAGCCATTTTAGCACCTTCCATTAAAGCTTTGATATCTACACCAGCTAAAGCTAATGGTAATAGTCCTACTGCTGTAAAGACACTGAAACGGCCACCAATATCATCTGGTACTACAAATTCTTCATAGCCTTCTTTGTCAGCTAATTCTTTTAATGTACCCTTGTGCTTATCAGTAGTAGCGATGATACGTTCTTTAGCCTCTTCTTTACCATATTTGTTTTCAATATATTGTTTAAAGATTCTAAATGATACAGATGTTTCAGTTGTTGTACCTGACTTTGAAATAACATTTAATACTACATCCTTACCTTCGATGTGTTTTAACACTTGAGACAAGTAAGTATTAGAGAATGTATTACCAATAAAGATTACTTCAGGTCCTTCTTCTGGATATAGACCTCTAATCATTTCATTAGCAGCTCTAGCGCCAAGGTAAGAACCACCAATTCCACATACAAGTAATACATCAAATTTGCCTTTTAGTTTTTCACTTACTTTAAGGATTCTATCAAATTCCTCTTTGTCATAAGTGTTTGGCCATTCTACCCAGCCTACAAAGTCATTGCCCTTGCCAGTCTTTTCATGTAACCACTTGTGTGCTTCGCTAACTTGGTCTTGGTAACTAATAATTTCTTCGTTTAATTTTGCATAAGATAAATCTAATTTAAGCATTTTTATCCCTCTCTATCCATTCTTTCATGGCTTTATCTAATGAAGCAAAACCTATTTTCTTTTCAGGCATTCCTTCAAAATGAACTTTTCTAATGTATTTACGAGTATTTTGTTCAAGTGCCTTAAAAGATAAACGTAGTTGTTTGTGCTCATAGTCAATGTCTATCACCTTAAGCATGCAATAGTCATCAATATTGACAAAATGACTTACGTTTCTTACAAAACCATTTGATAGTTCTGATATATGAATTAGACCACTTACACCATCATCAAAGCTTACAAAAGCTCCATATGGCTTGATACCAGTGATTTTTCCATATACAGTCATTCCTACTTTATACTGGTTAATACTGTTCATATAACAAGCATTATACTACAATTTGATATATAATAATTTAGGTGA
>CAKVAL010000066.1 GCA_934725085.1 uncultured Erysipelotrichaceae bacterium
TATTGACCAATTACTGTTGGGTATAATAATTTGTCGTTTATTAATTATAAATGGGTATATTAGTTTGACGCTCTACAGCTATTATTTAGTGACGAATAACACTTATAAAATTCTTTATCAAAAATATCAAGGCACAGTTTAGTCATATCAACATTAAAATTAGCTGTAGGCGATATTTTTTCTCCTAAAGTTGTTCTATGTTTTCTAACCTCATCAACAAGTTTTAAAAAATTTTCATCAAAAGTAATATGCTCTTGTAGCTTATAAATATCATACAAATGCCTTGCGTTTCTATTTGGTTTCCCTAGCAAATAATAGTCACCAACCGCAAATATCTTATCTATAAAAGTTCTTTCTAATGTTTGCACCTTCATTTCAAAAGGAAACAATTTATAATCTCTCAACAAATCGTCTTCAATACCATTTAATGATTCGTATAAATAATTAGTAATCTTACAAACGTTTGTAGGAAATGAGTAGGACATCAACGAAGTCTCCACTTTCACAATCGAAGGAATAACATCATTAAAATTATTCACTACACTTTTATAAGAAAAGTCATAATGATTCAAGTCTTTATCACTTTCTATAGTATCCCAATTAATTATGCTTAATCCCATATTTTCACCTATTGGTTTAAGGATTTTATACTTAAGTTTCTTTCTTCTAGCTTCTCCGAGATGTTCAGTAAAAGTTATATCAACATCCTCAGAAAACCTATCAATAACTCCATAAGCTTTTGACAGTGACGTACCACCCTTAAAAACAATGGGATAATCCGCCTTTGACAATTCTTGCAATATTAAAGTTACATAATAATCCTTCTCAACAATGTCTTCACGTACATTTGTTTTTCTTGAAACAAATGTAATTAAATCCTTAAATAATTCTCTATCATCTTTATGCAAATACACCTTCTAGCTCCAATTCATAATAATTCTTAAACACTGAAACAGGAAAATCTCTAATATAGAAATCAACCATATCCTTAGTTATATTGTGAGCTTTTATATAATCATACACTTTAGGCTTTGCATCCTTGAAATTACCATCGATATAGAAATCAATATTCTTCAATAAATCTAACAACTGTAAAACATGAACATTATTAGAATCAATTAATAAAGGACTATTTCTAAGCACGAATTGTCTATCACTAATATTTATTTCTCTATATTTCGCTGAAGCATTGTTACTAACAATTTCAATAATTCTTGGAACCTGGGTTGTTATTCCTAATTGATTCGCAAAAGTATTACCGGAATAATAACCATTAACGCTTTTTCCATTATCGACGTATTTATATCTTGCAACAATATCGGCACTTAAGCCTATATCGATATTTAATTTACTTTTCTTTGGAATATAATAAACACCATTTTCATATTTATTGATATCACCATTCTTACATAAAGTATTTAATCTTTGTGTAAGAGCTGATTTAGAAAAATTATCAAATATTAAATCAGAAACAAATATTGGCTCTCCCTCTTTATAATTTTCCTTTATATAATCAAGCAGCATTCTTTACCTCAACCTAAATATATTTAACCTAGTTAGTTAAATTTATTAAGATAATTATATCGTTAACTTCTCCTAAAATTTATACATCTATTATAAAAACAGGCTATACAACCTGTTCTTTTATTTTTTCTACA
>CAKVAL010000067.1 GCA_934725085.1 uncultured Erysipelotrichaceae bacterium
CCACTGCCCCCAGTACCCTCTTTAACATTAAATAATGAAATAGTCTTTAAACTGGTAGAAGCGAGTAAAAATTTAACATTATTGGATGCTTTGGCTAACTTTGTACCAAACATTAATTTATTAGTTTCTATATACGTTAGGAAAGAAGCACTTTTGTCTTCTCAAATAGAAGGAACTCAATGTACCCTTGATGATATATTTGATCCTTTGATAGAAGAAAATACTAATCAAAACGTTTCAGATGTTGTTAACTATATCAAAGCCACTGAATATGCCTTGGATAGGCTTAATACCCTTCCTTTATGCAATAGATTAATTAAAGAAACACAGAGAATACTCATGGAAGGGGTAAGAGGACAAGAAAAAAGCCCTGGAGAATTCCGATATTCTCAAAACTGGATTGGTGGTCAAAATAGTAACATCAAAACAGCTCGCTACATACCGCCCAATGTCTTAGACATGCAAGAAGCTATGTCCGACTTAGAAAAATACATTAATAGTGATGACTCATTAGGCCCTTTAATACAAGCCGCATTGATTCATTATCAATTCGAAACAATTCACCCTTTCTTAGATGGTAATGGTAGAATTGGACGCTTATTAATCACCTTGTTCTTAATAGAGAAGAAAGTAATAAGTTGTCCTGCATTATATATTTCTTATTTTTTGAAAATGAATCGTATCGAATACTATGACCGTATGAGTCAAGTGAGAAAAACTGGTGACTATGAACAATGGGTTCTATTCTTTTTACAAGCACTTGCTGATTCTAGTAGTGACGCTATTGATACGATAGACAAACTAACAAAACTTCATAATAGAAACATTAATTTACTTGATGATATTTCGCCAAGACAAAAAACCAATGTTCTTAAAGTGTTTAACTATTTAGAAAAGAATCCTATTATTGATATACAAAAGACAGCTAATGCCCTAAACTTGTCATATAACACTGTAGCCAAGGCTATATTATTATTGATTGATAAAGGAATTCTTAAGCAAAGTGCTAAATCAGGTAAGACCAAGATATATTCTTACTTTGATTATCTAGATATTCTAAGAAAAGATACTTAACTTGTCCTTAGAATTGATGTGTTTTTAGAGGCAAACAAAGTGTTTAGAGATATATACCCTTAATTTGCATGTATTTTTAAGGGCAACTATAATAAAGACATGATAAACAAACTACAAGAAGCTATAAATAAAGCACATAAAATTGTCTTTTTTACTGGAGCTGGCATGTCAACTGACTCTGGAATTCCAGATTTTAGATCAAATACAGGTCTATACAAAAATAATAAACATGCAGAAGAAATAATATCCCATTCTTTCTTTATGCAAGATCCAAAAACTTTCTATGAATTCTATAAAGATAAGATGGTTTATGAGAATGCCAAACCTAATTATGGTCACATGTTTATTGCCAAGCTTCAAGACACAAAAGATGTAACAGTTGTCACTCAAAACATTGATGGACTACATACCATTGCAGGCAACAAGAAAGTATATGAACTACATGGTTCTATCTTTAGAAACTATTGTATGAAATGTAATAAGTTTTATACACTAAGCGATATCCTAAAACAAGATGGTGTTCCTTATTGTGACTGTGGTGGC